>CADAUZ010000018.1 GCA_902791215.1 Oscillospiraceae bacterium
GGATAAGATGACCGAGGAATTCTACGCCGCGGTAAAGAAGGAGATCGCGGAATACCAGGAGCGCGCGGACTATCTCATCAAGAGCGGCAGCCAAAGCCCTGCCATCATGGAGCGCTGGGTCATGAAGATCAGCGCCCTTGAGGGAAAGAAGCGCCACTATGAGCAAGTGCTCCGCCGTGAGCTGGACGGACTGGACGAGGAGTTTGAGTCCCTCAAGCTCCTGTCGCAGGAACTGTCCCTCCGCGCAAGCGGCATCCGCTTTCAAAGAGCAGCATAAATGATTTTTGCCCCTGTTGCGTTCTCGCGAGCGCAGCAGGGGCAGTCTTTTAATACAGATCATCTAAATGAATGAAAACCATATGATCCGTTGGCTCACATTGGAATCCGGATCGGGAGAAAAAGCCATATTTATAGCAGTTTAATCCTGTGGCCTGCACCTGTTTGATTTCCTCATGGATCATTGCAAGCGATACCGGCTCTCTGCGGAACTTGGATTCATAGAAGATATAGCCGAGGGGGTCCTCTGTCACAGTATCGAATTCTCCATTGCTGCGTGTCTTCGGATCATCGTAATAATACTTGCCGATCTTATCAAAGGGAGGCTCAATTTTCCCGGCGCGATTCTGCCGCACCAGATATTGCTTGCAGATGTTCTCAAAAATCCGGGGAACATACTGCGTCTCAAAGTCTTCATTGATATACCGGTCATAGAAGACGTCTTCGTCCAGTACATTCCGCTGCGAAAGAAAGCGGAAGATGTAGCGATAGTAAAACAACGACAGGTTATCCACGATGAAGTAGCCGGATTTGCGGCGGTTGTCCGCGTCGTTGATCGGTGCCTGCTTCTCCACGACCTCCATGCGCATCAGCTTCTCCAGTACATCCACCAGTGTCGGACCACTTGAAACATGGGATTGCGACAGGAGATCGCTGTATTTGGAAAAGCCCTTGGACAAGGCTTCAAACACTTCATTTGCATTTGCGATCTTCGAGATCTCCGATTTCAAATACATCGAGACTTCGTTTTCCAGACGCGCACCGGGAGCCGAGATCAGTTCCTGAATATTTTCCCGCACAGAAAGCGCCGGATCGACCAGTCGATTGTAATACGGGATTCCTCCAAATACGCTGTAAATCCGCACCTTATCCTCGGAAGAAAAAGTAGGATAGAACATGGCCGATTCATAGTAGTCCATCGGCTTCAGGTCTATCGCCAGATCCACGCGGCCATACAGGGGATTCTCCCGTGCCAGCAGCGACTTCATGATCTCCACATAAGAGCCGCAAAGCACCAGCTTGAGATGTGTCGTATCCTTATACCTGTCGATCAGGGACTGGAGGATGCTGTCAATGCCTGTGACGGTTTCTCTGAGATAGGGATACTCGTCCAAAACAAGAATCAACTGTTCCTTTTCGGCGCGCTGAAACAGATAATCCAGAAGCGTTTCCATGCTGCCAAAGCCCAGGGCGGGGAGGCCGAAGTTTTCGGAGATCAATGTAGAAAGACTTTCCACATTGTTCAGCTCCGTCGTCTGCTTGCACTCGTAGTTCAGCTTTGGCACATCTTCCGACAAAAGGCATTGCTTGATCAGCTCGCTTTTGCCGACTCTTCGCCGGCCATAGATCAACACTACCTGTAATTCGTTTTTTACCAAAACCCGTTTTAACTTCTTCTGCTGTTGCTCGCGTCCGTAGAATTTCATTTAACTCGGTCACCTCCGACTCGGTTTTGATCGAATTAAATATAGCATAATAGAGATCAAAGTGCAAGGGTAATTATTCAGTCCTGACCTTTAGCCGTGATCTGAAATAACAGAACTGCTGTACTCCTTTCAAAACGGCGTCAGTTTACTAACTTTTATAGGGAAAATGTGAACGACAGGACGGGAGCCACCGAGCCATATTGTTCTCCGGGCTCCAGCTCCACGGTGGAGGCATCGAAGGTCGGTACTGAAACCCCAAAGAAGAGCCAACTTTCAATGCCCTAGGAGTTTGCTGTGGGAAGGTCGAGGGATGACGCGCCACCAAGCAGCACCACGTTTTCCTCCACATCCCGGAAGGATGCTGTGTACTGCAAGGTGGCAAGGTCGGTGGTTGTAGCTGCCGGTGTGGTTGGGGTCGAACACGCGGTACATGTGATGAGAATCCCAGCGAGAGTGACGGTTGCGAGTCTCTTAATTGGTGATCTCTCCCATAGACCGCAATGTCGCCATTGTTTATTCTCCGCTCAACGGTACCGGCCTTGTCCCATTCACTCGGGCATTGTCCGAATCCGGCTTCATAAATATCACTGTTGTGGAAGAACAGCGGTACCCCGATGGTAATTTCCCGACTTGTCCGTATACAAATCCGAAGATAAGGGAAGCAATGGAACTGGGACTCCAATATTGCAAGCGGACTGGTGCTGACCTTCTCCTCGCCACCGATCCTGATTGTGATCGGTGCGGCATTGCAGTGAAAACATCTATCGGTGATTATCAGCTTCTTTCTGGTAATGCGGTTGGCCTGCTTCTCTTGGTCTATATCTGCTCGCAGAGGATCAAGCATAATGCCATGCCTTCTCACCCTGTCTTTGTCAAGACCATTGTGACCATGGATCTGGCTGAGAAAATTGCGGAGCGTTACGGCGTCGAGACTATTAATGTTCTGACTGGCTTTAAGTTCATCGGTGAGGTGCTTGGAAAGTTGAAAAAGGACGAGCGTGCATCTGATTATATCTGCGGCTTCGAGGAATCCTATGGTTACTTGACCGGCCCTTACGTCCGTAACAAAGATGGTGTGAACGCCGCCTTCATGATTTGCGAGATGTTTGCGTTCTATAAGACGCGGGGCATCAGCCTGCTGGAGAAGCTGGAGGAAATCTATAGAGATTACGGTTACTGTATGAATACGCTTCATTCTTGTGAATTCTCCGGAAGCGCAGGCATGGCTAAGGTGAACTCTATCATGACTGGTTTTCACAAAGGGCTGGAAACAGTTGGCGGAGAGAAGATGGAGCGCACTGAGGACTATAGCGTCGGTCTAAATGGACTACCAAAGTCCGTGTTCTCAAGTACTTCGCAGAGACAGGCAGCGTAGTTATCCGCCCGTACGGCACTGAACCAAAGCTCAAGGCATATATTAGTGTGACTGCGGAGAACAGGGAAGCGTCGGAGCTGTGGGAAAGAAGATCACTGCTGATTTGGAGAAAAAGCTGATATGAGCGAGAAAGAAGTCCATATCTGTCCTGGTCCTATGCGAACGGTGATCTGGGGAGACAGAAAATGTAAAGAACCGTGTGATGAGGAAGATTGCCCTATTGCGATAAGTACAGAAAAATGATACAATATGCTCATATCCTGAAATATGGCTCAATGAGCCGACACTCCCCGATGGAACTACCTTCTTTGGAAGCCTTGTGGTCAACAACCTAGAGAGCTTTATGCGCGGGAGTGATGTGATCCTCGCCAATAGATTCTCTGAGAGTGAACTCGGGGATGTGGAAGATAAGGTCTACACAAGGGATTTGTTCAGGAGAGACTGACAAATGTATTCGTATCACAGAACTGAGAAAAATGTAATGATCTGGTACGCAAACAGGGGGAACAAGATAAGGACCATTGGCGGACGGAAGTTGGAAAAAGGAATCATTTGTTCACTCATTATCTTCATTGACAGCGTATAATATAGACGGAAGGAGGAGCGGTTCATGTATAGCGTTTTATTAGTGGCACAATATATCATCAAATACTGCAACGAGAAGAATTACTCTGTGAGTAACCTTAAGCTACAAAAGCTCCTCTACTTTGTACAAGCGGAGTTTCTTGTAAGTACAGGGGTACCGTGTTTTCCAGAAGAAATAGAAGCTTGGGACTTTGGACCTGTTGTGCCGGAGGTATATCATCGATACAAAGTTTATGGTAGCTCCAGCATTCCGTACAACAATACTGGTTTACAAGGGCGGATCAGTCCGTCCGATAATGCTATGATTGAGGATATGGTAGATCAGTGCGCAAAATATACGGCTTCTCAATTAGTTGAAATGACCCATAATCAGGAGCCTTGGCTTCGCGCATATGCTCCTTATAGAAGCAATGTCATCACAAAAAGAAGCATAAGAGATTTCTTTTCTGAGGAGGAGTAAGATGCCGAATAATAGAAAAATCGACCCGGCAAAAACGACTTCTCAACAGGCGTCTCGTCCAGTAGAAAAAGTCGAATCAGATTATTCCAGCCTGCAGGAGAGGCAAAGAGAAATGCAAGTATTCTTTTCCTTCCTACAGGTTGACAATCAAAACTTCAGCCCGGAACAAGCTTTCAAATCACTCAATCATTACATACGAACATACAGACGGATTTTATATTCCACGGTCTCCAATATTGTGTATGACATCACGGATGACGATGATTCAGGAATGCAAGGCTCAAATCCTGATCGTTTTGGAACATTACTATCCAATATTGAGAAGCTTGTGGAGTACACGGACTGCGATGCTAATATAGCCGCTCACAAAACAGCAGCTACAACAAATGAAGAGAAGAGAGCAATCGACGAAACAAGAAAGGCAGTCTGGAAGATTTGGGATCATGTCAACCTTGCGCATAGGCAGTATAATGTCCTTCGACAGTCAGATGCGGAGTTTAAGCGTAGATTCAATGAGCAAATAAGGGATTCTCAGGAGTCGATGACGAAAGAGATGAACGCTCAATTGCTCACAATCGTAGGCATTTTCACCGCTTTGGCTTTCGTTTTATTCGGCGGTATCAGTTCACTTCAAAGCATCTTCGAGGGACTTCAAGAAACACATCTTCTTAAGCTCCTTATCCTCGGCTGTGGATGGGGCTTGGGTATGCTGAATGTTGTGTTTGTCTTTTTGTTCTGCATCGGAAAGATGACAAAGCTGAACTTCAAATCTACGATGTCGCCAGATGCCACGTTTTGGCAGAGATATCCAGTAGTCTGCTGGACGGATTTCTTACTGTGCGCATTGCTGATCATCTTATCTTGGCTTTATTACTGCACAAATCGAAATGGCGGTGGATGGCTCGACTGGCTGATAAAGCTGAACCCAATGCTGGTCACGATTATTGGCTGTGTTTTGATAGTTGCTTTGGTAATTGTTGGACTCGTAGTTCTTTACAAGGCAACAAAAGCCAAGGTCGGGGATGAAGATGAATAAGGCAGGGCGGGTGAAGATATTATGTCAAGAGCGATGAACACAATCTACTTTATCACGGATCAAGATTCAATTCAGTTAAAGATTCCGCAGGGAATATAAAATGGGTCTATTTGATATTATTAAGAAGAAATCTACAACAGCTATAACTCGCCCACAGCAACCATCAGTTGAACAGATTGTTAATCAAGTATATCAGCAGACAGCAAAACAAATTATGGATGGGCTTAGCAAGACTACCGCAAGTACAGGTAAGCGAATTGATGAATTGTACGGAGCGGCAAAGAGAATAGCTCAGATGTCCAATATTGGTGGGGGCTCCAAAGCTACTGGCGGTGGTGGACTTGATAAAGGGCTGGATATTGTGACTAAGCACGCACAGGCAAGAACCGTAAAGGCGATGATTGACAGCTCAAAGCAGAAGAAACTGGGAAAACGATAAACGTAAGATGACATGGGGCTATGAGGGAAAATCAATGACCAGAAAAGAACTGTCTAGAAACTACTGGCGCTACTATAGGATGCTGGAAGACAAGTTCCTGTCCACGGCAAACTATGTGGAGATTAACCCGTCTAATTTCAGCACCTATTCTAACGAATATGCGCTATTGCTCCACTCCATTGGCGCAGAGCTCGATAACTTCTTCAAAGTGTATTGTGGATTCAACCTTACCGACAGAAAGAATATATCTGATTACGTGGCCTTTGTGCTTGCCGATTTTCCGACCATTACAACCGAGAAACTCAAAGTTGAGGGAACGGATGTCGAAGTAACTCCGTTCAATGGATGGAATGCCACAACCCCAGCACAAAGCTTGACATGGTGGATGGCATTCGACCACATCAAGCATAATAGGATCGACAATTTTGCAGAGGCAAATCAAGAGAATGTCTTAAACATGCTAGCTGCACTGTATCTGCTTGAAGTCAAGATGTTCACAAAAGCAACAGAAGATGATCCTGCTCAAGGATTGGCTGAAGTTGATATTCCTAGCGAAGATTCCAGGGTGTTTGGCTTACCTACATGGAATTTCAGATGTATATCTGCTGATGATTTGCGCGAGATCGAGAAATGGGCGTGACCAAGGAACTATGCATCCGCTGTGGCAAACCAACAATCTATCATCCTAACACACCGATGACCAGGGCAAAGTCGTTCTGACCACATTGGTTGATGAATATTAAAACATCTGGAAAATAAAAAATGAGGCCACAAAAGTGACCTCATGCCCGGAATTAAGATAGTAGCCGTCTGGCGACGCTTAATAGTTTAACATTTGCTTTGGAGTATACACTCATGGAATCCCAAGCCATCTGCTCGCTTACTGTTTCATCTGGAGTGTACCAATCCCATTTGCAGAAGAAGTCTCTGTAGCCAGATTGTACGCTGAATACTAAGCCCATCTCGGCGTAGTAGCTGTTTATTTCTGTCTGTATAGCCTGGCGCGGTGATACACCAGGAATTTTGTACAGAGACTGAATTTCAGCCCAGGAGATGCAACGCGTGTTATGATCCGTGAAGAAAGATCCAGTTTCCTGAAAATGCTGGAAAGGCGACGCAGCAGGAAGAACGGCAAACGCAAGCCGAATGACACCCAATGCGATGAAAAACACCATCAACAGAACAGCGAAGATAATCAAAATTGCAAGAAACTTCTGAATGGCCTTAGAGCCAATGCTTGTACTTTTTTCTCTGATATGTTCACCGTCGTTAGTTTTCTGTGATCCCGGTGAACCTGCGTCGGATGCTTGTCCGCCGTTCCAAATATTGACGTCTCCAAAGAAAACGTTGAAAACTACGTGCAGGTTGGTGCTCCCGCTCCACAGGTTTTTGATGAGAGCGAAGATTCTTTTGATGAGTTTGCTCAATGTTCTCTCCTCCTTCCATTTGAGCAATGGCAATTGGAGAGAGTAGCTCGTGTTCAGTTTTTTTAGCGGCCGTCGATGAACATGAGCCACTTCATCCGAATTGCCGGAATTTTACGGTCCATTTTCATTACAACTTCCTTCTAATTTTTGATAAAATGATTCTTGCTAAATCGAAACTTTTTAGCAACTATATATTAGCATTTTCGGTTGTTTTAATCAAGAATCAGTTATTTTTGTGAAAAAGTCGCAGGTAAATACTTTTCCAGGTATAACATGATCTGCGGTGGCATTATAGTGATACTTTTAAGGGCTCATTTTGATACTAAGGCTGAGTCCTGAACTATGAAACATTGCACATGTAGAGAGATGGTGCTGATATGGCAAGCTTCGGCAAGAATATTCAGATACTCAGAAAACGGAAGAATCTAACTCAAGCACAGCTTGCGGAACAGAGCGGCGTACCACTAGCGACTATTAAGCGTTATGAGACGGAAAAGGTTGAAAACCCGCATGCAACCTCCATTAATAGCCTTGCATCGTTCTTCAATATCACCAGCATAGAGTTAATGGAGCACGATTTCGAAACGGGAGACCCCAAGAGAGAAAGCGGCGAAGCCTTAACTTCTGAAGAAATCCTATATTTCTTTGAGGGGCAGGCGTTCAATCTCTACTATCTGTCTGAAAAGACTAATTCGGACACGAAAAATGGATCTTTGTCGTTTGAAAGGCGGATTGATAAAACAACAAGTACATTACGCGGAGTACTTAAAATGCACCACGAATACGCTTGCACTATGCAGGTCGATGGGAAAACGCTTGTTATAAACGGAACTGGCATAGACGCTCCGCAGCACGCTGTGCTTATACTCCACTGCCCTGACTTTGGGCCGGGTAAGACGTTCAAGTATCGTGGAGGGATTGGGTTGGCTATTCACATAAATACGCACAACATTCTTTCCTCACAGCGAGTATGTTTAATCAGTCAGGAAATGGATAAAGACGATCAGAAGACTGTGTATAATGCCTTAATATCTCGAGGTATGGATGTAGTTACCGTGTTCCTATCCGAAGACAGTAATTTCTCTCAGTGGATTCTAAAAGATACAGCACACACAAAAGACGAAGACACTGAAGCTGAATAGTTCTGCACTCATTTTCAAAAAATAGAGATGTAGCACTAACTTCTCCATGACGTATTAAATATGATAATATTCTATTCGCAGTGTATGAAAACTGCCTCGGTTGGATTAAATATCCGGGGGTCCGCTTTCAAAGTGCGGTATAGATAATTATCGCCCCTGTTGCGTTCTCACGAGCGCAGCAGGGGCAGTTTCTTATTTTAGTTTCTCCAGTATCTCCTCGACGCTCACCCCGGAGGAAACCAGCTCGTCGATTTTCGACTGAAGCGCTTCCTTTGCGGCGGCAGCGGCTTCTGCGGCAGTCTTGCTGGCCTGCTCGGCTTCGTAGTCTTCCAGCTTCTTTGCAGCTTTTTTCAAGTCCGCCTTAACGGCCTTGAGCTTGGCGCTATTCTCAGCAATAGTCGCTTCAATTGCGCTTTTTTCTTCCTCCAATCCGGCGATTGCTTCCTTCACTTCCGTAATCAGTGCGTCCAGCGGCTTCTCGGCCTGAGCCTTTTTCCGATTTTTGCTTCCCTTAGGTCTTGGCATGTCATGTTCCTCCTGTATCTCATTTTGTAAATATGGATTCATTCCCTCCGCGGCTTCGCGAGTATTCTCATCTGGCCCTTTGCATATTCCAAGTTTCAGGAAGACCGGGTAGAGATAGCTTGCCACGAATACGCCGAGCTTTTTGGGTCCTTTTACGCAGCCTTCCGCAGCCTGAACCTTCAGCGCATTTTGATATGCAAGAAAAATCGTTGCCCTCGTGATGGACTTGGCTTTTCGGTCAAAGACGATTTCCCCATAGGTTCTTCCGTCTTTGGTATGCTTGACAGAATAGCTGAATTCTAACCCTCGCGCTGTGGTAAAGATTTCGCCTTCATGCGCGATAATGGCTTCCCAAAGCCGGGTATCGGCATCGCTGTTCTCAATATGTTTCATATCAAGGAAGTCTCATTTCAGCCAGAAGTTCATAGAAGAGATCTTCGTCCCCGGCTTCCTGATCATGTGTTTCAGCGCTCTCCAAAGGATTCATGGAATACTCACACTCCCTGCTATCTACATATTTTTGCATTTTAGCATACCTATGTGCTGATAATCATATCACAGCTCAACTGTCAGAACAAGTCTTGACAAGCAAAATCCACATATCTCGCATCTCAATTTATCTGAGCCAGGTATCTGTGGAATCAAAAAGGCAGCCAATGACAGCTGCACAAAAAGGCAGCCAATGACAGCTGCCCAGTTGAATTTTACTTTTATACGTGCTATAATACTTAAAAAATTGCAATGATTTGCTTTATGGGTATCTTGTGTTTTTCTCAATTTCTTCGTGAATGCTTTTTATGATACTTCTCCCCGCATTTGCGACAACCTCTTGTATCGAGGGGTCTGTATCTATGAATTCATCAAGGAACTGCTGTACATTTTGACTGAAAACTCCCTGCTCAAGCTGCGGGAACAAGGTTTTTGGGATATCCAAAGCATCAGCCAATATTTTCAGATTGATGTATCGGGGATTTTGTTTACCGTTTTCTATATTTCCGATTGTTCTGACTGATATTCCGGTACGCTGTGAGAGTTCGCTTTGTGTATAACCTTTCCTGATACGAGCTTCTTTGATGATTGTTCCAATACTCTTTTCTTTTCCAGGTTTAATGCTTTCAGGCATTATTAACCACCCCACGCTATTGTAAGAGATGGCTTGCAAATTATAAATGCGCATAATCTTCCGATTACAGGCAACTTTTGTCGGGTTAAATATTCCCCCATTACGCTCTTGCTGTTCTGCTGAGACTATAACCCGCTGGAGGCTTACTGCTGCTATGATCTTTAAATTGCTGTTCTCTGGTGTACAATTAAAAAAAGTGTAGCTACACGCAGTCCCTATTCTGCCTGTCAACCCGTCATTTATGTCGTGTTGACGGGTCATTTTATTCCTGTTTGCTGCCTTTGTCGTCCTCCACCCCGGTTACATCTACTGTACACTGATGTTAGGGGGAGAAACATAAATGAGTCCGGATGATACGCAGAGAATCATCTCTGATTTGAACGATTATACCAATATAAAGCAGAAAATCAGCATTCTGCGTTACGAGCTTGAGCACCCGGTTACCGTCAGCCCAGAGGAAATGTTGGAATCCATGAATTTCGCGCACGGCACGGGAGGCGGTTTCACCGTTGGCAGTGTGTCAAACAAAACACTGTATATTGCCATGAACTATCAAAGTGCTGCAAGCCAGGCTAACGCCGAAATAACAGATCATATTCTGAGTCGACTTCTGCCGCTTGAACAGAAGCTTAAACGGATGGATTACTATCTCGGTCTTCTCGACAAGGATGAGGAACTGGTTCTCCGGCGTTTCTACATTGAAAAGCAGCGAGCAAATGAGATCGCCTCGGCATTGCACACGTCAGTCTGGTCAGCGAGAAGGCTTCGTGACAAGGCGGTTGAAAAGCTCGCAGGGATGGTTTCTTTTGCGGAAGGGGGCGATTGGGAATAAGCTGATATTTTTGCGGCTGCGGAGCCACTCATCTGTGTCTGCTCACTCTATGCTCAACCGTTGCCTAAGTTCTGCTCATTTTTTGCTCAACTGTTGCTCACCAGTTGCTCTTGACTCCGCAATCCATCATGTGTTAATATTATACTGCCAAAGTTAAAAGATGCTCTCCGGTACATGATGTGCCAGAGAGCATTTTTATTGTCATTCTTATTTGCACCAGGAAAGGACAGCCAAAATGAACTCCGAACAGATTCGCAATCTCCCTGACCTCATGACCGCAAAAGAATTGCAGTCTTTTCTTCGCATTTCACGCGCCAGCGTATATAATCTGATGAACGCCGAGGGCTTCCCCACGATCCATATAGGATGCAGAAAAATGGTAGACAAGGCAAAACTGCTTGAATGGATCGAACAAAATACGAACGGCGCCAAAAGCTTCACACTTTAGCGTGTTGAATTGTTGCTTGCTTTATGATACAATACGGTCGTAGAACTGCGGCCAGCAAGCAGCCAGCATGTTCTCTCACTTCAAATGATTGGAGATGTTGCTATGTCAAAGCGCCGCTCCAACGGGGACGGATCGCTTCGTAAGCGCTCCGACGGGCGTTGGGAAAGTCGGCTGACCATTGGGCTTTACCCGGACGGGAAGCCTAAATACAAGTATTTCTATGGTGCAACACAGAAAGCGGTAAAAGAGCAGGTAAAAAACTTTCAAGATGACATGGACGATGGCCTGAGTGAAAGCGATATACGCTTTCAGGAGTGGTCAAAGGTTTGGTTTGAAGGCTATCAGGGGCAGGTATCTGCCGTAACCTATGAGAGCTACAAGTATACAATTCGCATCCTGGATCGTTTCTTCGGGAAAATGATGCTGCGGGACATCAAGGCATATCATGTAGAGAAATTCCTCCAGAAGGAAAAGGCGAACGGGCGCGCAAGCTCCTCCGTTGCAAAGCTGCGCGGGATGCTCTATCAAATCATGAACAAAGCTGAGGCAAATGATCTGATTCGCAAAAATCCTGTTCGCTTCGCAGACAAGATGAGGCGCGACAGCATGGTTAAGCCCAAGGATTCCTTCACCGAGGAAGAGGTGCAGGCGCTCATGGAGCAGCTTCCGATGGACAAAATCGGGTTGGGCATTCGTGTATTGCTCGGCACCGGTATGAGGTGCCAGGAGCTTCTCGCGCTGGAGCCCATGCATGTGGAGCCGGATGGATCTGTCATCCATGTTCGTCAGGCTGTCAAGCAGGTTAAGGGTACCGTCTCAATCGGTCCTCCCAAAACGCATGACAGTATCCGGGACATTCCCATTCCTCTGGAGATCCGTCCCTATGTCATTGCGATGCGCAATATGAGCGGAGATACTTATATCTGGCAGAGCGAGCGCGTCGAGAAGCCGATCAATCCGACCAACTTCAGAGACAAGTTTAAGGCCGCCGTCTCTTCCGTCGAAGGTGTCAGGGTGTTGACTCCTCACTCCACGAGGCATACCTATGTTTCTCAGCTCCAGGCGCAGGGCGTGGCGATCGAAACGATCCAGGCCCTGGTAGGACACGCCGAGATTGATATGACTGAGCATTATCTGCACGTCCAAAAGAAAGTCAAAGAAAACGCCGTAGAAAAGCTTGACTCCCTTTTCAAGGTCAGTTGACCGGCAGCGTTTTGTGATATAATCCGGGCTTCAAGCATAAAAAATCACGGATCAGTTGTCTAATCCGTGCTGATTTTTCTAATGTGTGAAAACCCAATTGTGGTCAAATTGTGGTCAAGCTACTTTTTTAGGCTGTATGAACGTCCTCAAAAAGTTATGAAAAATGCTTGACTTCTTTCGAAATCAAGCATTTTTCTTGGTCCGAGTGAGAAGATTCGAACTTCCGGCCTCTTGAACCCCATTCAAGCACGCTACCAACTGCGCTACACCCGGATCTCTTGCGCTCGATTATAATAGCACAAAGCATTTTAAATTGCAAGTCTTTTTTGTTTTCTTTTTACACTTTTTCTTCCATAAACCAGACACCGTTTTCCTTTTCCATCCGACAGAAAATTTTGCCATCTTTTCTCGAAAAATGTGATTTCCAATAATTGACTGTTTCCAATCTTTCGTTTATAATAAACTTAATGCGAAAGACTGATTGCAGTGCGTATTGATTTTGTGCACGGAAAAGAAAGGAGCGGTCTGATGATGATTTCCACCCGCGGACGCTATGCGCTGCGCGTTATGCTTGATCTTGCCGAAAACTCTGACGGCGCTTATGTTGCCATGAAGGAGGTCGCCGAACGGCAGCAGGTCTCCTTGAAATATCTGGAGCGCATCTTGCCCTTGCTGGTCGAGCAGAAGCTTGTCGAGGGCGTGCGCGGCAAGGGCGGCGGCTACCGCCTGACCCGTGAGCCGGACGAGTACCCGGTCGGTGAGATCCTTCGCGCGACCGAGGGTGACCTTGCGCCGGTGGCCTGTCTCGAAAAGGGGGCCAAGCCCTGCCCGCGCGCCAAGGGCTGCAAGACGCTGCCCATGTGGAAGGAGCTTGACGAGCTCATCTGCAATTACCTCGATAACAAGACACTGGCTGATCTGCTGGAAGACAAATCGAAATGAGCCTGCAAATGAGCCCCTCAGGAAAACCCGAGGGGCTCATTGTTGTTTTTGTGTATCTGCTTAAGAAACTATATTCTCATGCAGACATCCCATGCACGCCAGATGACGGTGCGCAGGTTGCCGATGGCAACGCAGTCGCCGACTCTGTGCACGTGGGCACCCTTGTTGCCGACAGGGGCGGGAACGAAGCCGATGCCGTTGATGACGGCGTCGCACTCGCAGCGGAAGGTCTCGTTCGGGGTCTTGATGGTGCAGTAGCCGTCGCCGATCTCGGTGATGGTGGAGTGCAGATAAACGGGAACCTTGTGGTAATCCATGGCGTCACGCAGGAAGGAGGTGTTGGCAAGGCAGGTGGCCTGAGCCGCAACGAGGTCGTTGCCGTACTCGACGATGACGGGATGCTTGCCGGCGAGGACCAGGTCGTAGGCCGCCTCACAGGAGGACTGGCCGCCGCCGAGGAAGACGATCTTGTCGCCCTCGACCTTCTTCTCACGCAGGAGCTCACGGAAGGAGCGGGTCTTCTCAAAGCCCTTGATCTGGGGCATGGTTCTGGGAACGGAGCCGGTGCAGACGATGATCTCGTCGAAGCCGCGCTTGATGGTGCCCAGATCGTTGACCTCGGTGTTGAAGCGGACTTCCACGCCGGCCTTGGCGATCTCGCGCTTGTACCACTCGATGAGCTCCTTATCGTTCTCCTTGAAGGTCATCGCGGAGGCCGTGAGGAACAGGCCGCCGAGCTGGTCTTCCTTCTCGAAGATGACGGGGTTGTGGCCGCGCTTTTTCAGGACCAGCGCGCACTCCATGCCGCCGATGCCGCCGCCGATGATCGCGACCTTCTTGGGCTTCTTGGTCGGGACGATCTTGTAGCGGCTGTGCTGCATGGTGGGCGGGTTCAGCGCGCAGCGGGCCAGGTGCAGGGAGTCGCCCAGGGACTGCATGTTCTCGGTGCCGTTGGCCTTGGAGAAGTTGAAGCAGCCGTTGTGGCAGCGGATGCAGGGACGGATGTCCTCTTCGTGGCCGGTGCGGATCTTGGTGACCCAGTTCTCGTCCACGAGGTTCTGGCGGGCGATAGCCACGGCGTCCAGACGGCCCGCGGCAATCTCCTCGGCAGCCTTGACCGGGTCCATACGGCCGGCGCAGGCGACGGGGATGTCGATGAACTGACGGATGTGCTCAACGTCTGCCAGGTTGCAGTTATCGGGCATGTACTGTGGCGGATGAGCCCAGTACCAGGCATCGTAAGTGCCGTTGTCGCAGTTGAGGAAGGCATAGCCGGCATCCTGCAGGATCTTGACGGCCTTCTCGGATTCGGGCATATCACGACCGAACTCCTCGAACTCCTCGTAAGGCATGGCGCCCTTGCGCCAGCCCTTGGTGCAGGAGCGGACGGAGTAACGCAGGGAGACGGGGAAGTCGTCGCCGGCCTGCTTGTGGATCTCCTGAACGATCTCGGTGGCAAAGCGCAGACGGTTCTCCAGGCTGCCGCCGTACTGGTCGGTGCGGAAGTTCATGTTCGCAATGGCGAACTGGTCGAGGTTGTAGCCTTCGTGCACGGCGTGGATCTCAACGCCGTCGACACCGGCCTCGCGCAGCTTCTTGGCGGTGGCGCCGAAGTGCCAGACCATCTCCTGGATCTCTTCGATGGTGAAGGGACGGGAGTTGAAGTTGTCGGCCCAGCGGTTGGGGGTGGCGGAAGCGGAGGCGCAGGCGTACTGCACGTCTACGATGGGGCTTGCCAGCTTGTTGAGCAGGTCGTTTCTGCCGAGAGCGGCCATCCAGGGGGTGACGGCCATGGAGCGGCCGAAGCCGCCGGCCAGCTGGATGAAGAGCTTGCCGCCGGTCTTGTGGTACTCGTCCATGTAGGGCTTGAGCACACGGTACATCTGGCGGTTGGAGTCCAGCCACTTTCTGCCCATGGTGTCGCGGATGACCTGCATGCCGGGGAGAACCAGGCCGACGCCGTCCTTGGCTCTCTGGAGCAGGAAGTCAGCGGCCTCGGTGTCGAAGTGGGACGGCTCCAGCCACCCGAAAAGGGTGGTGCCGCCCATGGAACACTGCACGATGCGGTTGGGGATCTCTACCTCACCGATCTTGAACGGTGTAAATAGAGGCTCGTATTTCGGATTCATTGAATTACTCCTTTACAAAATGTTTTCCGTTGGTGATCACGGAAGCAGAGCTCTTACGAAGTCGACCGGCCACATCAGCAGATCGCCGAGAAGACGGACCTTGTCCAGAATGGTCAGATACGTGTCTTCACCGAGGATGCCGAAAAGCTTTTCCTGTGCCCAATCTCTGCGCAGCAGCTTGCTGATGCCGTAGCCCAGGCAGCCGATGCACACGAGGACCAGTAACTTTTTCAGTGTCTTCATACGGATAGTTCCCTCCTGCTATGATATTGAATGGAATGTTGCCAAAATTCGCTGTGAATATTATACTGATTTTCCCGCTATGAGTCAATCCCTTTTGCATCGATTTGAACAAATCCCGCAAAGTGTCAAGCATATTCCGCCCTTTTTCTCCAATGCTTTTTATCCGAAAAAAACGCCTGTCCCCTATACAAAATCCGGAAAGGCTGTTATAATCGTTTGTTGAGACGAACAATTTTTGAAGAGGTGTACGATATATGCCGGAACCTACTCTTGTGATACTGGCTGCCGGGATGGGCAGCCGTTTTGGCGGTCTCAAGCAGATCATGCCCGTGGACGAGCACGGCCACGCCATTATTGATTTTTCCCTCTTTGACGCCTACCGCGCTGGCTTTCGCCATGTGGCCTTCATTATCAAAAAGGAGATCGAGGACGATTTCAAGGCCGCTGTCGGAAAGCGCATGGAAAAGTACTTTGATGTGAAGTACGTCTTCCAGAGCACGGACAAGCTGCCGGAGGGCTATTCCCTGCCCGAGGGGCGCGTCAAGCCCTGGGGCACCGGTCACGCGGTACTGTGCTGCCGCGGGATCGTGGACGGTCCCTTCGCCGTCATCAACGCCGACGATTTCTACGGCCCCGCGGCCTACAAGGCGCTGTACGATTTCCTCGCCGCCGACCGGCCCGAGAATGAGCACGCCATGGTCGCCTATCTGCTGCGCAACACCGTGACGGAAAACGGCTATGTCTCCCGCGGCATCTGCCAGGTGGAAAACGGGTGCCTGACCGACGTGGTGGAGCGCGTGCACATCGAAAAGCGCGGCGCGGACGCGGCTTACACCGAGGACGGCGAGCACTGGGTCGACCTTCCCGGCGATGTGCCGGTGTCCATGAACTGCTGGGCCTTCGGGCGTTCGATGCTCGATGAGCTGTATAAGCGCTTCCCGAAGTGGCTGGACGAGAACCTGCCGCTCAATCCGCTCAAGGCCGAGTACTTTCTGCCCTTTGTGGCCAACGCCTGCATCCAGGACGGCAGCGCGGTCGTGAAGGTCCTCCCCTGTCATGAGCAATGGTACGGCATGACCTACAAGGAGGACATGGACAGCGTCAAGGCCGCCATCAGGGGAATGCGCGAAAAGGGCGTTTATCCGGAAGCATTATTAGACTGAACTATATTTGAGAGGAGAAACATCATCATGAATGTACTTGTCACCGGCGGCGCAGGCTATATCGGCAGCCATACCTGCGTGGAGCTTCTCAATCGCGGCTACGGCGTTGTCGTCATTGATAACCTCGTCAACTCCAACCCCAAAGCGATCGAGCGCGTGGAGGAGATCACCGGCAAGAAGGTGGCCTTCTATGAAAACGACGTGCGCGACCGCGCGGCCCTCGACCGCATCTTTGAAAAGCACGACATCGGCTGCGCCATCCACTTTGCGGGCCTCAAGGCCGTGGGCGAGTCCGTGGCCATGCCGCTGGAGTACTACGACAACAACCTCAATTCCACAGTTCAGCTGTGCAAGGCCATGAGGGACCACGGGGTGAAGGACATCGTCTTCTCCTCCTCCGCCACGGTCTACTCCGGCGATAACGACATGCCCCTGCGCGAGACCTCAAAAACCGGCATGTGCACCAACCCCTACGGCTGGACCAAGTACATGTCCGAGCAGATCCTGCGCGACACCGCCAAGGCGGTCGACGACTTCTCCGTCTCCCTGCTGCGCTACTTCAACCCCATCGGCGCCCACTCCAGCGGCCTCATCGGCGAGGACCCGCGCGGCATCCCCAATAACCTCATGCCCTTCATCGCTCAGGTCGCCGTCGGCCGCCGCGATCACCTGAACGTCTTCGGCAATGACTACAACACCCCCGACGGCACCGGCGTGCGCGACTACATCCACGTGGTGGACCTGGCCCGCGGCCACGTCTGCGCCATCGAGTACATGATGAAGCACCGCGGCGAGAACGTCTTCAACCTCGGCACCGGCACCGGCTACAGCGTGCTGGACATGGTCCACGCCTTCGAGCGCGTGACCGGCGTGAAGATCCCCTATGAGATCGCACCTCGCCGCCCCGGCGACCTCGCCACCGTCTACTCCAGCCCCGACAAGAGCGCGCAGCTTCTCGGCTGGAAGGCGGAGTACAACCTTGACGACATGTGCCGCGACACCTGGGCCTGGCAGTCCAAGAACCCCATGGGCTACGAGAGCTGAAATTGAAAAGTGAAAAGCGGAAAGTGAAGATGTTTCTTTTCGTGCAAAAAATAACGCCATCCAAACGGATGGCGTATTTTTTATAGGTAAATGTGATTATTGGATCAGGCTCTCGCCGGTCATTTCCTTCGGCTGCTTGAGATCCATGATCTGGAGGATCGTGGGGGCGATGTCGGCAAGACGGCCGGGCTTGAGGGCGATGCCCTTCTCGCAGACGACAAAGGGGACGGGGTTCGTGGTGTGGGCGGTGTTGACCTTGCCGGTGACCTCGTCGAACATGCAGTCGGCGTTGCCGTGGTCGGCGGTAACAAGCAGAACGGTGTCGGGGTGCTTGGCGACCTCGGCGACGATTTTGCCGATGCAGGCATCGACCGTCTCAACAGCTTTGACAGCCGCGTCCACAACGCCGGTGTGGCCGACCATGTCGCAGTTGGCAAAGTTGCAGACGATGAGGCCGTACTCATCGGAGGCGATGGCTTCCGTAACCTTGTCGCAGACCTTGTAGGCGCTCATCTCGGGGATGAGGTCATAGGTGGCGTACTCTTTGGGAGAGGGCACGAGGCAGCGCACCTCGCCCTCGGTCTCCTTCTCAACGCCGCCGTTGAAGAAGAAGGTGACGTGGGCGTACTTCTCGGTCTCGGCAACGCGGAACTGCTTGTAGCCCAGGGCGCTGACATAGTCGCCGAGGGTGTTCTCGATGACCTCGGGCGGGTAGGCGATGGGCAGAGGCAGGGCCTCGTCGTACTGCGCGGTGCAGACGTAGCTGAGGGGGAAGACCTTTTTCTTGCGCTCGAAGCCGTCGAAGTTCTCGAGGTTCAGCGCCCAGGTCATCTCTCTGGCGCGGTCGGGGCGGAAGTTCATGAAGATGACGCTGTCGCCCTGGTTGATCTGGCCGTCGGCGCAGCAGACGACGGGCTCGACAAACTCGTCGGTCTTGTCGTTTGCGTAGCTCGCCTCAACGGCATGCACGGGATCGGGGTCCTGAATGCCCTCGCCGCAGACGATGGCGTTGTAGCCCTTCTCCACGCGGTCCCAACGCTTGTCGCGGTCCATGCCCCAGAAGCGGCCCTGGACGGTGGCGACCTTCGCGTTGCCGAGGGAATCGCACTTTTCCTTGAGCTGCTTGACAAAACCCGCGCCGCTGGTGGGGGGCACGTCGCGCCCGTCGAGGAAGCAGTGGACATAGACCTTCTCCACGCCGTGCTGCTTTGCCATATCGAGCATGGCGAAGATGTGGGTCAGGTGGCTGTGGACGCCGCCGTCGGACAGGAGGCCCATGACGTGCAGGGCGTGGCCGCCGGCCTTGGCGTCCTCGATGGCCTTGAGGTATACCGGGTTCTGGAAGAACTTGCCGTTCTTGATCTCCTGGGTCATCTTGGGCAGGATCTGGAACACGACGCGGCCCGCGCCCATGTTGGTGTGGCCGACCTCGGAGTTGCCCATCTGTCCCTCGGGCAGGCCCACGTCAAGACCGGAGGCCTGGAGGATGGTGTGGGGATTTTCGGCAAAGAGTTTATCGAGATTGGGGGTGTTGGCAACATAGATGGCGTTGCCGCGGGAGGGCGCCGCCAGTCCGTAGCCGTCCATGATAATCAGGACTGCTTTTTTGCTCATGTGTATAAGCTCCTTCACAATAAATAGATGTGGGCAGCGGTTTTGCACAAACGGCCGGGTTTCTCCGGGCTATAGGGGCGATTCACGAATCGCCCGTTGAGAAAACCTCATTCTGCGAATTCGCCCAAGCGAACGTACAAAACTTACCTTATCGTGCGCGGGCCGTTCGTGAACGGCCCCTACACTGCGTTGTAAGCAGTGCCCACATCGACAAAAATAGGGCGATATCGTATAGGTATCGCCCTGTATTGGTATTACTCCTGATCGGTCGCCTTGATGATGGTGGCGAAGTCAACAGGCTTGAGGGAAGCGCCGCCGATGAGGCCGCCGTCAATGTCGGGCTGAGCCAGCAGCTCGGCGGCGTTCTTGGCGTTCATGCTGCCGCCGTAGAGGATGCTGACGGCACGGGCGGGACGGGCGCCGTAGATGCCGCGGATAACGGCACGGATGCCCTGGCAGACTTCCTGCGCCTGCTCGGCAGTGGCGGTCTTGCCGGTGCCGATGGCCCAGATGGGCTCGTAGGCGATGATGCAGCGGCGCAGCTTGGAAGCGTCGATGCCGCTGAGGGCGGCCTTGACCTGATAGGCAACATACTCCATGGTCAGGTCCATCTCGCGCTGCTCGAGGCTCTCGCCGACGCAGATGATGGGGATGATGCCCTTCTCGATGAGGGCCTTGGCCTTGGCGTTGACAAGCATGTCGTCCTCATCGTGGTACTGGCGGCGCTCGGAGTGGCCGACAATGCAGTACTTGGCGCCCACGTCAGCCAGCTGACTGGCGGAGACTTCGCCGGTGTACGCGCCCTTTTCGAACTTGGAAACGTCCTCACCGCCGGCGGCGACCTTGCAGTCCTTGCCGGCCTTGATCATGGCGGGGATCATCACAGCTGGGGTGCACAGCACCATCTCGCAGGTGCGGGTCTTGGGGAGATTGGCCTTGAGCTCTTCCATGAAGGGCTTGATCTCGGAGGCGAGCATGTTCATCTTCCAGTTGCCCGCGATAACGGTCTTGCGGTATTTTCTGTTCATATCAAATTATCCTTTCCTTATAGCCTCCCCCGCCGGGGGAGGCGGCACGCAGCGCCGGAAGGGGAGTACCCACTTGCGGAAAGCTGCGTGATTGTAGCGAAGATCTCAGGCGTCGAGCAGGCAGGCCACGCCCGGCAGCTCCTTGCCTTCCAGGAACTCGAGGGAGGCGCCGCCGCCGGTGGAGATGTGGGTGATCTTGTCGGCAAAGCCGAGCTTCTCGACCGCCGCCGCGCTGTCGCCGCCGCCGACGATGGTGATGGCGCCGGACTCGGCCAGAGCCTTGGCCATGGCCTTGGTGCCGACGGCAAACTTCTCAAACTCGAACACGCCCATGGGTCCGTTCCACACGATGGTGCCGGCGCCGTGGACAGCCGCGGAGAAGAGCTCGATGGTCTTGGGGCCGATGTCCATACCCATGAGGTCAGCGGGGATGTCGCCCTCGACGAGGACGGGCTCAGCCTCGGCGGAGAACTCGGCAGCGCACATGTTGTCGACGGGAAGCAGGAACTTGACGCCCTTGGCCTCGGCCTTGGCGATCATGTCCTTGGCGTAGTCGATACGGTCGGCCTCCAGGAGAGACTTGCCGATCTCGTAGCCCTGGGCCTTCTTGAAGGTGTAGGCCATGCCGCCGCCGATGATGATGGTGTCGGCCTTCTCGAGCAGGTTGTTGATGACGTTGATCTTGTCGGAGACCTTGGCGCCGCCGAGGACAGCGACGAAGGGGCGCTTGGGATCGTCGAGGGCCTTGCCCATGACGTCGAGCTCCTTCTTGACCAGCAGGCCGGAGTAGGCGGGCAGGTAGGCCGCGACGCCGGCGGTGGAGGCGTGGGCTCTGTGCACGGTGCCGAAAGCGTCGGACACGAAGATCTCGGCCATGTCGGCCAGGGCCTTGGCGAAGGCGGGGTCGTTCTTGGTCTCGCCCTTGGCAAAGCGGAGGTTCTCAAGGAGCAGGAGCTGGCCGGGCTGCAGAGCGGCGGCCTTGGCCTGGGCGTCGGGGCCGATGGTGTCGGTAGCGAAGATGACTTCCATGCCCAGCAGCTCGCTCAGGCGCTTGGCAACGGGGGCCAGGGTCAGCTTCTTGAGGGAGTTCTCCCACTCTTCCTTGGTGATGTCGGCCTCGTTCTTGCCCTTCTCGACCTGCTTTTTCACGTAGGCGTCGAAGGTGGCGACGGGCTTGCCGAGGTGGGAGCAGGCGATGACGGCCGCGCCCTGCTCGAGCAGGTACTTGATGGTGGGGAGCGCCGCGACGATACGCTTGTCGCTGGTGATCTCGCCGGTCTTCTTGTCCTGGGGAACGTTGAAATCGCAGCGCAGCAGGACCTTTTTGCCTTTGACGTCGACATCGTAAACGGTTTTCTTGTTGTAATTCATGCTGAATCCTCCTAAAAAAATTATTGGATGGAATCCGCCATGGAGCCCGTGTCGGCAAGGCCGGGAAAGCCCTGCTGACGCAAAGCCTCATAGGCGAGAATTGCGACAGAGTTGGATAAGTTCAGGCTCCTCGCCTGACTGATCATCGGGATGCGGATACATCTTTCACGGTACTTTTCCCGCAGCCACTCCGGCAGGCCCGCAGTCTCCTTGCCGAACATCAGCGTCACATCCCCGGTAAAATCCGCCTCGCAGTAGGCCCGGGGCGCCTTGGTCGTGGCGAGCCACAGGCCGCTGTCCCCGTTTTTTGCGAAGTAATCATCCAGGTTTTCATACACGCTGATATCCACCAGATACCAGTAGTCCAGGCCGCAGCGCTTGACCGCCTTGTCGGAGATATCGAAACCCAGGGGCTTGACAAGATGGAGCCGCGCCCCGGTCGCGGCGCAGGTGCGCGCGATGGCGCCGGTGTTGTGCGGGATCTCCGGCTCGACAAGCACGATATTGAGCATGTCCTCTCCTCTTTCCTTCGGCGGCTGCAAGGTGAAAACGCATACCTCTCCCTTATAATCGCTCCCATTTTAGCACAGAAATCAAAAAAATCATGCACAATTTTCTAAATTTTCAATCTTCTTGCAAACTGTACAAATACGGGCTATAATCATCCCCGGGAAAGGGCATGAAATTGTCATTTTGCATATTACCCGATACTAACAGGAGATTTTCAGTCATGGAAATACGCTGTACACTCTGTCCGCGCCGCTGTGAGGCCGTGCGCGGTGACGAAACGCCGGGCGGGATCTGCCGCTCTCCCCTGCTGCCGCGCGTCGCCCGGGCAGCCCCGCATTACGGGGAGGAGCCGTGCATCGCCGGGCCGAACGGCACCGGGGCCGTGTTCTTTACCGGCTGCAATCTGCGCTGTGTTTTCTGCCAGAATATCGGCATCTCGCGCGGCAAAGGCGGCGAGAGCGTCACGGTGCCGGAGCTGCGGGACATGCTGCTGCGCCTGCGGGACCAAGGCGTGGACAGCATCGACCTTGTGACGGGGGCGCATTATATCACAGCCATTGCCGAGGCCCTGTCCGGGCTCAGTCTCGGCATCCCGGTGGTCTGGAACAGCTCGGGCTACGAGAGCGCCGACAGTCTTCGTATGCTTGAGGGACTTGTGCAGGTGTATATGCCGGACTTTAAGTATTTTGACCCGAAGGCTGCGAAGCGATACAGCGCGGCCGAGGATTACCCGGAAGCCGCGTCTGCGGCGATCAAAGAGATGTACCGGCAGGTCGGGCCGTATGTACTGGACGACAGGGGGCTTATGAAACGGGGCGTTCTGATCCGGCACCTGATCCTCCCCGGCAGGACGGAGGAAGCGCGGGACGTGATCGACTTTGCCGCCGACGAGTTTCCGCGGGGCAGCGTCCTGTTTTCGCTCATGAGCCAGTATACCCCCATGCCGGGGCTCGAGCGCTTCCCGGAGCTCAACGCGCGCGTCACGGCGGAGGAAAACCGGGAACTCATCCACTACATGCAGGTGCGGCACCTCGACGGCTTCTGGCAGGAAAACGACGCCGCGACAAAGGAGATGATCCCGGACTGGGATTTGACGGGGGTAAACTCTATAACCCTTGGCTCCCCCTCTGGGGGAGCTGTCACGGCACGTCCTCCGCACGCGCCGTGACTGAGAGGGCTGTGCGTCTCTTTGCGCTGTCATTATAATCGGGAAGCCCTCTCCGTCACTTCGTGACACCTCCCCCATTTCGCCGCAAGCGGCTGGGGGGAGGCAAGACCCTTACAAAAAGCTTGACAGCGTTTCTTTTGCCGCGCATAATGAAGATAAATTGTGATTGGAGGTATACGTTTTGGATATTCAATATTTACTTGTGCTGCAAAACTTCCGCAACAGCATCAACGACGCCTGGACGCCCTTTATGGAGTGGGTCTCCATGTTCGCCGTCACCTACCTGATCCTGCTCCCGGTATTTATCTACTGGAACTGGGACAAGCGCAAGGGGCTTTTCGCGCTGGTTTCCTATTATTTCTGCATGTTCTTCACGCCCATCATCAAGCTGACTGTCTGCGCCTACCGCCCCTGGATACGCGACAGCCGCATCGTGCCCGCGGGTGACTCCATCACCACCGCGACGGGCTACTCCTTCCCCAGCGGCCACACCTCCACCGCGGGCCCGCTCTCGCTCGGCACGGCGGTGATCATCTGGAAGGACAGGCGCATGCGCTGGCTGTCCGTACTGCTGGTCTGCTTTGTGTTCCTCACGGGCTTTTCCCGCAATTATCTCGGCGTACATACCCCGCAGGACGTGTTTGTCGGCATCTTCGAGAGCGTGCTGGGCGTGATCTTTGCCTGGAAGCTCTTCGAGTATCTGGACGTACACCCCGAGAAGGAGGACCTCTTCCTGCTGATCGGCTTTATTCTCTGCTGGGCGGGCATCGCCTACATCACCTTCAAGCCCTACCCCATGGACTACACCGCCGACGGCAAGCTGATCGTCGATCCGCAGAAGATGATGAACGACGGCTACGGCGATATCGGCAAGGTGATCGGCTTCATCGTCGCCCGCTTCGTTGAAAAGCGCTGGATTCGGTTTAAGCCCCTCAAGGAGAGCGTCAAGAGCGTTGTGATCTGCATTGTGGGTCTGGTGCTCATGGTGCTGCTCAAGCAGTATGTCAGTCCCATCATGAAGGAGTGGTTCGGCTCCCACTGGGGCAAGCTCATCTTCTCCGTGATCTACACCTTCTACTACATTGCCCTCTTCCCGCTGGTGCTGAAGCTGGTCGGGAAAGCTGAGACGAATTAATTCAATCATTCCAACAAAATAAAAAGGAGTGTTCACCATGAATTATAACGAAATCCTCGCAGCAGCAAAGGATCAGGTCGGCCCGTACTGCAAGGCGTGTCCCGTCTGCAACGGCAGGGCCTGCGGAAACGCCATGCCCGGCCCCGGCTGCAAGTACCCCGGCAGCACCGCCGCACGCAACTTCGACAAGTGGCAGGAGATCTGTGTGAACATGGACACGCTCTGCCCCAACGCGGACCCCGACGTGCGCTTTGAGATGTTCGGCGTGGAGTTCACCGCCCCCATCTTCGCCGCGCCCCTCGGCTCGATTGACCTGCACTACGGCCCCAAGTACAAGGACCCCGAGTACAACGAGATCCTGATCCGTGCCTGCGCCGATTACGGCGTCATGGCCCTGACCGGCGACGGCGTGGACCCCAACATCATGCTCCGCTCCGTGGAGGACATGAAGAAGGTCGACGGCATGGGCTGCCCGGTCATCAAGCCCTGGAACAAGGAAGCCGTTTTCGCAAAGCTTGACGTACTCAACGAGGCGAAGATCTTCTGCGCGGGCATGGATGTGGACGGCGCGGGCCTGCCCTTCCTCAAGGCCATGAACCCCAACGCGGGCAGCAAGTCCGTCGATGAGATGCGGGAGATCATCGAATACGCCGACATGCCCTTCATCGTCAAGGGCATCATGACCGCCCGCGGCGCGGAGAAGGCCGTCGAGGCCGGCGCCGCCGCGATTGTTGTCTCGAACCACGGCGGGCGCGTACAGGGCGGCGTTCCGTCCACGGCGGAGGTCCTGCCCGAGATCGTCGAGGCCGTCGAAGGCGAGACCGTCATCCTCGTCGACGGCGGCATCCGCTCGGGCGTCGACGTGTTCCGGGCGATCGCGCTCGGCGCGGACGCGGTGCTCATCGGCCGTCCCATCCTGCCCATGATCTACGGCGCGGGCGCGGAGGGCTTCAAGGTCTACATGGACAAGATCGTCTCGGAGCTCAAGTCCACCATGACCATGTGCGGCGCGGCCACCCTCGCGGACATCACCCGCGACAAGGTGAGACTGTGAGAAACACGACGCTCGTCCACCTCGAGCGCGGCGGGAAGTACCTGATGCTCCACCGCGTCAGGAAGGAACACGACGAAAACCGCGACAAGTGGGTCGGCATCGGCGGCAAGTTTGAGCCCGGCGAGAGCCCCGAGGACTGCGCCATCCGGGAAGTGAAAGAGGAAACCGGCCTCACCATGCGCTCCTGGTCCTATCGCGGCATCGTCACCTTCGTCTCCGACGAGTGGGGCACCGAGTACATGCATCTGTTCCACTCCACGGACTTTGAAGGCACCGTGAAGGACTGCGACGAAGGTGTGCTCGAATGGGTGGACAAGCGGGCGCTTTATGATCTCCCCATCTGGGAGGGCGACAAGATCTTCCTCCGCCTGCTGGACACCGACCGCCCCTTCTTCTCCCTCAAGCTCCGTTACCAGGGCGACAGACTCATGGAGGCGGTGCTGGACGGAAAAGCGCTGCCGGTGGAAAATCCGTAAAATCTCCTGAAGCTTTATAAAAAATCCGTTGTCTCCGGCAAACAGCTATGATATAATTTCTTTCAGCGAAGCTTTTTCGGTTACATATCACAATTGAGAGGAGACAATACATGTACAAAGAAGAATTTGAACGCTGGTTGAATTTCAATCTGGAGGACCCCGACCTTCTGCCCGAGCTCATGAAGGTCAAGGACAATGACGACGAGATCAAGGACCGCTTCGCCGTGTCCCTCAAGTTCGGCACCGCCGGTCTTCGCGGCACGCTCGGCGCGGGCACCAACCGCATGAACATCTGGGTCGTGCGCCAGGCCACCCAGGGTCTTGCCAACTGGGTGCTCACCCAGGGCGGCAATCAGACCGTCGCCATCTCCTACGACAGCCGCCTCAAGAGCGACGTGTTCTCCAAGGAGGCCGCCGGCGTTCTGGCCGCAAACGGCATCAACGTGCGCATTTACGACGCGCTTATGCCCGTGCCCGCTCTGTCCTTCGCCACCCGCTACTACCACTGCAACGCGGGCATCATGGTCACCGCCTCCCACAACCCCGCCAAGTATAACGGCTACAAGGCTTACGGCCCCGACGGCTGCCAGATGACCGATGACGCCGCGGCCATCGTCTATGACGAGATCCAGAAGACCGACGTGCTGACCGGCGCAAAGCGCATGTCCTTTGCCGAGGGCGTGGAAAAGGGTCTGATCAAGTTTGTCGGCGACGACTGCAAGAAGGCCTTTTATGAGGCTGTCGAAGCCTGCCAGGTCCGCCCGGGCCTTGCCAGGACCGCGGGCCTCAAGCTGGTCTACTCCCCCCTCAACGGCACCGGCCTTGTCCCCGTCACCCATGTTCTGAGCGACATCGGCATCACCGACATCACCATCGTGCCCGAGCAGGAGTACCCCAACGGCTACTTCACCACCGCTCCCTACCCCAACCCCGAAATCTTCGAGGCCCTCAAGTACGGTCTGGAGCTTGCCAAGGAGACGGGCGCGGACCTCATGCTCGCCACCGACCCCGACGCCGACCGCGTGGGCATCGCCATGCGCTGCCCGGACGGCAGCTACGAGCTGGTCTCCGGCAACGAGATGGGCGTGCTGCTGCTCGACTATATCTGCGCAGGCCGCATCGAGCAGGGCACCATGCCCGAAAAGCCCGTGGCCGTCATGTCCCTGGTCTCCACGCCCCTGGCCGACGCCGTGGCGGAGCACTACGGCGTGGAGCTGCGCCATGTGCTGACCGGCTTCAAGTGGATCGGCGATCAGATCGCCCAGCTCGAGGCCGCCGGTGAGGTTGAGCGCTTCATCTTCGGCTTTGAGGAGAGCTACGGCTACCTCGCCGGCCCCTACGTGCGTGACAAGGACGCGGTCGTGGCCTCCATGCTCATCTGCGAGATGGCCGCCTACTACCGCTCCATCGGCTCCTCCATCAAGCAGCGCCTCGAGGAGATCTATGCCCAGTACGGCCGCTACCTCAACAAGGTGGACTCCTTCGAGTTCCCGGGCCTGAGCGGCATGGACAAGATGTCCTCCATCATGGCGAGCCTGCGCCAGAACCCGCCCACCCATATCGCCGGCATCAAGATCGTCAAGGCCATCGACTTCACAAGACCCGATCTCACCGGTCTGCCGAAGGCCAACGTTTTGATCTACAAGCTGGAGGACGGCTCCACCGTCATCGTGCGCCCCTCCGGTACCGAGCCCAAGATCAAGACCTACTTCACCACCATGGGCAAGAACCTTACCGAGTCCAGTGACAAGAAGTCCCTGCTGGCCAAAGCCATCAAGCCCTTCCTGAGCTGAGAAACAAACGCATAAACTACAGCTCCCGGCACACGATGTGCCGGGAGCTGTTCTTGTCCGGTTTTAATTCCATATACGTCAACGGGCCGATACGGCCCGATACGGCCCGATACGGCCCGTTACCATCTACATCTACATCTACATTTACAACTACATCTGCATTTACAACTACATCCGCATCCGCATCTCCATCTATATCTACATCCCCAGTTACAGTGGGAGAGGGATACAAGGGGGAGGGGGATATTTCGGCGACAGGGTTTGTATGCACTGTGTTCAGAAAAGCGCATAAAGAAGGGGCTGTGAGAAAAGTCCCCCTTCATCAAGAACACAGGAATATCAACACCGTAGGGGCCGACGCCCCGGCGGCCCGGCAGAGAAAAGCTCAAAACATGTATTCGCCCCCGGCAAATTCGTACAGTAGTACGTTTTTGCCGGGGGTTGCTTGCTTGATTTTGGTCTGTACCGCACGGGCCGCGTGATAAGCGTCGGCCCCTACGGCCTATTTACCCCACGGGGCGGAAGGTCACGTAGACCACCACGTCCATGGCGGGCATGACGAAGTTTTTCGCCTCGGTGATGTCGTAGCTGGCCGAGCCGTCGATGAGGCTCCAGACGATCTTGTCAAGGGTGTAGCCCTGCTCGGCCTCCGGGAAGACGTAAACCGTCGTGGACGGGTAGACGTTCAGCGTCTCGCCGGATTCCCCGGTCGTGAGGCCGAGGGCCGCGCTGCCGCCCTGCATGGGGGCGAGGCTCACGCGGTACGCCTGCTGCGGGGCATAACCGCCGCCGACATACTCCCAGGAGTTATCCTCGCCGGGGATGTTGAACACGAGGTCGAAGCCGGAGCCGCCGCCGGAGGTCTTTTTCTCGCCGCCGTCGGGCTTTTTCTCTTCCTTCCACTGGGCCTTGAGGGTGAGGTTTGCGGTCAAGTTAACTTTCTGTGGCGCTCTGTACTCTGTGCCGTTGGCGTCCTTCCAGCAGTCAAATACCTTTCCCTCGGGGGCGTTGAAACAAGACTCCAGGCCCTCAATCTGGTATTCACCCGTAACACCGGTTTTCACGATGTTTTTACCGTCAACCTTATATCCGTCAGGCGGCTGAATGCCGTCCTTGAGGCTTGCCCCGTCGCCGGGCTGGTAGGTCACGGTGTAGCCGGTGCTCTTCCACGTGAGGGTCTTTTCCGAAAGCGTTTTCATCTTCGTGCCTGCCGCAACTTCCTCGCCATTTTCATAATAAAGCTTCGCGTTTCCGCTTCCGTAAGCAAGTGTTGTCACATCGTTATAGATAGCGCCTCCCCCGATCGTTAATTTTGTGCCGTTTACACCAGGCTCAAATGTTATGCTTGTAAAGTTTACACGGTTGAACGCATAGATGCCGATACTGGTAACGTTGCCGGGAATGTTTAGGTTTGTGCCGTTTAAGCCGGTACACTTATAGAACGCAAAGTCGCCGATACTGGTCACGCCGTTGGGAATGACTACACTTGTTAAAGACTCACAACCATAGAACGCATTAGCGTTGATACTGGTCACGCTGCTGGGGATGCTTACGCTTGTCATGTTGGAACAATTATTGAACGCATTCCAGCCGATACTGGTCACGCCGTCATAAATCACAACGGATTGAACAGATCTCCTATAGCCGTGCCACGGCACGTCAAGCTGGCTTGCATAGCCTGCCATGGCCCCGGTGCCGGAGACGGTAAGGATGTGCGTGTCATCGTCATAGGTCACCGTTGTGTCACCGCTCGTCCAGGTCTGTGTCTCCGCAAATGCGCTCATCCCCGGCAGCACGCCGATGAGCAGCACCAGCATAAGCAGCAGGGACAGAAATTTCAATCCTCTTTGTTTCATTTGTCTTTCCTCCACAGATTATTTCAACGCCGCACGCGCGGCGGGATGGACGGTCTTGGCTTGGCTCCCCCTCTGGGGGAGCTGTCACGGCCGATCCCCCGCGAGGCCGTGACTGAGAGGGCGCCCTCTCCGCCCCAGTGTGAGCACTGGGGCACCTCCCCCAAAGGGGGAGGCAAGAAGAGCGCGCAAAAAGGGCACAGTACACCTCAAAACGGGTATACTGCGCCCTTGATAATACTTGGCGTGGAAAGGCCGCCAGCGTAGTCTTTACTGACTGACTGACTGACTGACTGACTGACTGACTGACTGACTGACTGACTGACTGACTGACTGACTGACTGACAGTGATTGTGCGCCGTGCGGTCATGTCTGTCAACTCCTTTCTTTGCGGTTCCGCCTAAAATTCGGATAAAGGCATTATAGTCTCATCTAAGACATTTTTCAAGGAAAAATTTCGTTTCTTTCCAATTTTATATGATTTTCAGAACTTATTTACATAATATTGTTTGTGCTCGTTATGTCACCCCGGACGCGGAAAAGGGCGCGTTGCAAAATACCAGTTTTTCGCAAAAACACAGCCTTATGAGCGTAGGGGAGGGGCTTGCCCCTCCCGCGCACGGCAAGCCTAAACTACAAAAAAATGTACGGCGATTTCGTAAAATACTACGATTTCGCCGTACATTGCTTTATAATGGTTGCGTTGTACTGCCGGGAGGGGCAAGCCCCTCCCCTACGGTATTCATGAACAATTATGCTAAAAGTGAATTTTGCAACGCGCCCTTACATAATTCTATTTTCCGATCTCCCCATCCGGGATCTCGATGATGCAGTAATCGTACGCGTTGATGACCGTGGTGTCGCCGTATGTGCAGCGCTGGGGGATGTTGACGCCGTAGTCGCGGTGGACGTGGCCGTGGATAAACCAGCGCGGGTGCCAGCGGTCGAGCAGGCGCCGGAAGCAGTTGAAGCCCCGGTGGGGCAGATCGTCCAGATCGTTCAGCCCGTGAAGCGGCGCGTGCGTCAGCAGGATGTCAAAGCCCTTACTGCGCCTGAGTGGGATTCCCAGGCGGAAAAGCCGCCGCTTCATCTCCCGCTCGGTGTACATGTACTTCCCGTCGCGGTACTTGTAGGACCCGCCGAGACCCACGACGCGCACGCCCTTGCAGGTGTACACCTTATCGTCCACGCACACGCAGCCGCCCGGTTCGCGGCTGTAGCGATCGTCGTGGTTGCCGTGGACATACAGCACCGGACAGTTCGCCATGGTGACCAGAAACTCCAGGTATTCCGGGTGCAGGTCGCCGCAGGAGAGGATCAGGTCGAAGCCTTCCAGTCTCCCGGGCCGGTAGTATTCATAAAAGCGCTTTGACTCCACATCCGAAACCGCCAGGATCTTCATAGGCAGTGTACCTCTGCTGCACCGTCCCTTATAAGATTCTTCGCTTTGCTCAGAATGACAGGATAAGACGGATTATTTCAGAAAATTGTACTTTCTGAAACCAACCTTGTCAATTGGCAGAGTGCCCTATATTCGTGCCGCGTTTTTGTCAAGTATTCTGCTTACGATCTGGATAAAGCCCTCGGCATAGCGGGGCAGCTTTTCGCCCTTGCGCCAGCAGGCATAGAGATGGCGGCGGTTTTCGTAGTCCATGAGCGGGTAGAATACCCCGCCGCGCCGGGCGTAATCGTCCACGAAGATGTCCGAGCAGAGCATGCAGGCCCCCGCCTGGACCGCCACGCGCTTGGCGACCTCCAGCGAGTCCGTCTCCAGCAGGATCTGGGGCTTGATGCCCTCCGCGCGGAACAGGCTGTCCTGCACCACGCGCACGCTGTGGCCCGGCTTGAGGGAGACGAAGGCGTCCTCCCGGATCATGCTCAGACGGATGGGTGTGCCGGGCGGGAGCTGGTTTGCGATGGAGGCGTTTTTGCCCGCGAGCACGCCGATCACTTCCTTCTCTATTAAGGTAAAGGAGAGCGAGGGGCTGACGGACTCCACCGCCGCGAGGGCAAGGTCGATCTCCCCGGCCTCCAGCAGCTCCTCCAGCCTTGCGCTGCCCTCCTCCCGCAGGTCGACCGAGACCTTCGGGTACTGCATGGTAAACCACGGCAGGGCCACCGGCAGGATCTGGATGGCGCGCTGGACGCTGATGCCGAGGCGCAAAAGGCCGCTGTTTTCCTGGCGGATCTCCCGCAGCTCGTTTTCAAGCCTGTCATTGACCGAGAGCATCACGTTCGCCGCCTCGAGGTACTTCTGTCCGGCGTAGGTCAGGCGCAGGGGCGAGACCGTCCGGTCAAAGAGCGTGACGCCGTATTCGCCCTCCACCTGGCGGATCATCTGGCTCAGGGAGGGCTGGCTGACATAGAGCTTTTTGGCCGCCTGGGTGACGCTGCCCTCCTGCGCCACGGTGCGGATATAGAGCGCCTGCTTGAGGTTCATAAGCTTTGCCTCCTGTCCGGGCGTTTTTTCGCCGATCTTTGACCAATCTGTTAACAACCATAATGTTTTCTTTATGATTATATAATATTATTCCTATGCTTGTCAACAGTTATAGTGTTTTTATTATGGGGTAACGGTGAAAAAGGCATTTGCGCAAGAGGCGCAAGAATGGTAAAGTATTAACGTGCGAAACCCGCTTTTACTACTCATTTGCGAGGAGGAATGTGATATGGAGATTCTGAAACCCGCCATGGCGGGGACCCTCGAATCCAGTGACGCCCAGGTCATGGTCGAGCCGGGCGAGGACGGGATCGAGCTTTCTCTGGAAAGCAGCGTCATGAACCAGTACGGCCGCCAGATCAAGGCCACGGTTCTCGAGACGCTGGAGCGCCTGGGCGTTGAAAATGCCCGCGTCGCGGTCGTGGACAAGGGCGCGCTCGACTGCACGATCAAGGCCCGCGTGGAATGCGCGGTATTCCGCAGCTGCGGCCAGTCCGCAGAGAACATTCCCTGGGGAGGTGCCGTAAAATGATCCCTCGTCCCAGACCCGAGCGCTTCCGGCTTCGCCGCACCATGATGTTCATGAACGCGCAGAAGCCCGGCCTCATCAAGGACGCCTACATCTATGGCTGCGACAGCATCATGCTGGACCTGGAGGACGCGGTCGCCGAGAACCAGAAGGACGCCGCCCGCTTCTCCCTGTACCACGCGCTGAAAACCATCGACTACGGCGACACCGAGGTCATCGTCCGCATCAACGGCCTTGACACCCCGCACTGGCAGGAGGACATCCGCGTGTGCGTGGCGGGCGGGGCCGACGGCATCCGCATCGCCAAGTGCGAAAGCGCCCAGGACGTGCTGACGGTCGAGAAGGCCGTCGAGAAAGCCGAAGAGGAATTCGGCGTGGAGAAGGGCCGCACCCTGCTCATGGCCGCCTTAGAGAGCCCCAAGGGCATCCTCAATGCCTATGAGATCTGCTCGGCGTCCGAGCGTATGCTGGGCGTCGCCATCTCCGGCGGCGACTTCCGCAAGTGCATGCAGACCAAGCCCACCCCCGACGGCATCGACATGGTGACCGCCCGCGGCATGATGCTCATCGCCGCCCGCGCAGCCGGTGTGCAGTGCTTCGACACCGTGTTCACCAACCTCGACGATCAGGAGGGCTTCGAGGCCGAGGTCCTGCAGAACAAGGCCATGGGCTTTGACGGCAAGAGCCTCATCAACCCCAAGCAGATCCGCTTCGTCCATCAGGTCTTCGCCCCCACGGAGAAGGAGATCATCCAGGCCGAGAAGATCGTCCGCGCCTACCGCGAGCAGAGCGCCGCGGGCGTCGGCGTGTTCACCGTCGACGGCAAGATGATCGACATCGCCTTCATCCCCGGTGCCGAGAGGACCCTGAAACTCGCCCGCGCCTGCGGACTTTGGGAGGGAGATCTGGTATGAAAAACGCAGTAGGCAGAGACATTCCCGATTTCCTGCTGGTTGACGGCAAGGAAGTCTACCAGGGAAAGAATTACATGGACGGCAAGTATCTCCAGAAGGCCGCCCCCAAGACCCGCCGCTATGAAAAGCCCCAGGAGAGCAAGATCGTTTCAAGCCTCGTCGACGCGCTCAAGCAGTGCGGCGCGAAGAGCGGCATGACCTTCAGCTTCCACCACCATCTGCGCGACGGCGACTTTGTGGTCAACATGGTCATGAAGGCCGCCATCGAGGAGCTGGGGCTCGAGGATCTGACCATCGCCGCCTCCTCCCTGGGTTCCGCCCACGACCCCATTGCCGATTACATCGAGCAGGGCAAGGTCGTCGGCATCCAGACCAGCGGCATCCGCGGCAGAATGGGCGAGGTCGTCTCCAAGGGCAAGCTCAAGACCCGCGCCATCATCCGCAGCCACGGCGGACGTCCCCGCGCCATCGAGGCCGGTGAGGTCCATATCGACATCGCCTTCATCGCCGCCCCCACGAGCGACTGTGTCGGCAACTGCCGCGGCATCGGCGGCAAGTCCAACTGCGGCTCCATGGGCTACGCCATGACCGACGCGAAATACGCCGATCATGTTGTCGTCGTCACCGACTGCCTGGTGGACTTCCCGAACATGCCCGCTTCTGTTGAGGCCATCGACGTGGACGCCGTCGTGGTCGTTGACTCCATCGGCAACCCCAAGAAGATCGCCTCCGCCGCGGCCCGCATCTCCCAGAACCCCCGCGACCTGATGATGGCCGAGGACGTGGCGAGAGTCATCGCCTCCACGCCCTATTTCAAGGACGGCTTCTCCTTCCAGACCGGCGTCGGCGGCCCGTCGCTCGCTGCCAACCTCTTCCTCGAGAAGTACATGGACGAGCGCAACATCAAGATGGGCTGGGCCATCGGCGGCATCTGCGGCCCCATGGTCGAGATGCTCAAGAAGGGCAAGGTCGGCAAGGTCATCGACGTGCAGGACTTCGACCTGGACGCTGTCAACTCCATCAACCAGACCCCGAACCACTTTGAGATGAGCGCCTCCCAGTACGCAAACCCCGCCAACAAGGGCGCGTTCGTCAACAAGCTGGACTTCGTGGTCCTGGCAGCGCTTGAGATCGACACCGGCTTCAACGTCAACGTCCTCACCGGCTCCGACGGCATCCTGCGCGGCGCCCCCGGCGGACACCCCGACACCGCTGCCGGCTCCAAGTGCTGCATCATCGTCACCCCGCTCATTCGCGGCCGCATGGCGACCGTGTGCGAGCATGTCGTCACCGTCACCACCCCCGGCGACTGTGTGGACGTTCTCGTCACCGACTACGGCATCGCGGTCAACCCCCTGCGCCCCGACCTCATCGAGTGCCTTGACAACGCGGGCATCAAGCATGTCCCCATCGAGGAGCTCAAGGAGAAGGCTTACAGCATGGTCGGCAGACCCGACGACCTCCAGTGGGAAGACGAGGTAGTCGCCGTGCTCGAGGCCCGCGACGGCACCATCCTCGACGTTATCCGCAAAATCAAGCCCTACACCCTCGAAGACTGAAAACAGCGTTTCCCGGCTCCCCCTTTGGGGGAGCTGGCATCCGGCGTCTCACGCAAGCCGGATGACTGAGAGGGCTTGGCTCCCCCTTTGGGGGAGCTGGCACCAGTGCGCACACTGGTGACTGAGAGGGCGCCCTTGACATAACAAGCCCTCTCCGTCGCTGCGCGACACCTCCCCCATTCCGCCGCAAGCGGCTGGGGGAGGCAAGAAAAAGGATTTATTTAGAAAAAGGGGATTTATTATGAGTAACACCATCGTTGGCATTCTTGGTCTGCTGACCATCGTCGCCATCGTCGTCACGCTCTTCAAGAGCAAGACGCAGCCCGCCATCGCGTTCATCGTATGGCCCACCATCCTGGCCCTGATCCTCGTCATCGGCGGCCGCCACAGCTTTGACGACATCGCCGCCATGATCAAGTCCGGCTTCTCCAGCACCGGCCCGACCGCGGCCCTGTTCGTCTTCTCCGTTCTCTACTTCGGCTTCATGACCGACGCCGGCATGTTTGATGTCATCATCGGCAAGCTCATGAAGCTCGTCGGCGACAACGTCATCGGCGTTGCGGTCGTCACCTGCATCATCGCTCTCGTCGGCCACCTCGACGGCGGCGGCGCTTCCACCTTCTGCATCGTGATCCCCGCCATGCTGCCCGTCTTCAAGCGCATGCACATGCGTCCCACCTCCCTGCTGCGCATTGCGGTCCTGGCAATGGGCGTTCTGAACCTGATGCCCTGGGCCGGCCCCACCATGCGCGCGGCTTCCGTTCTCGGCACCGAGGCGGGCGCTCTGTGGAAAACCATCCTGCCCGTGCAGATCTTCGGTATCGTCCTGGCTCTGGCCCACGCTGTCCTGACCGGCTTCCAGGAGAAGAAGCGCGGCGCCGGTCTCCACGGCAAGCTTGCCGAGACCGAGGGTGTCATCGAGCTTGACGAGACCGCCGGCGCCGCCTCCGCGGGCGACAGCGAGCTTGCCCGCCCGAAGCTCTTCATCTTCAACATTCTGCTGACCGTCGCCGTTATCGCGATGCTCATCTGGGACGTGTTCCCCAGCTACTACCCCTTCATGATCGGCTGCGCCGTGGCTCTGTTCGTCAACTACGGCTTCTCCGCCAAGATGCACAAGAAGATCATCAACCTCCATGCCGGTCCCGCCCTCATGATGTGCTCCACCCTGATGGGTGCCGCCGTCCTCATGGGCATCCTCACCTCCAGCATGGGCGCCGACGGCAAGGTCATCTCCGCCAAGGTCATGGAGCTGCCCGAGGACGCGCTGCCCTCCGTGGTCCGCTGCCTTGCGAACATGGTCGCCAGCTTCATGCCCGCCGCTCTCGGCAAGCAGCTGCCGCTCGTTATCGGCATCCTGTCCGTGCCTCTGGCTCTGGCCTTCGACACCGACTCCTACTTCTACGGCATGCTGCCCGTGGTCATCGGCATCGGTCAGGCCTTCGGCGTTGCGGCCCAGCCCATCGCCGTTGCCATGGTCATCTGCCGCAACTGCGCCACCTTCATCAGCCCCATGGTCCCCGCGACCCTGCTCGGCATCGGCCTTGCCGAGGTCGACATCAAGGATCATATCAAGGCGAGCTTCCTGTACGTCTGGGCCTTCTCCATCATCTGCATGATCGTCGGCAAGATCATCGGCATCATCTGAGTTTTGTCCCTGTCCCCTCCTCCGGGAAACCGGGGGAGGGTCTTGCCATTCGTATGGCTCCGTTTTTTCTGCGGCAGAGCGCCGCACGATCGAAATATCATCAATATTCCATAAAGAATCCCCCCTTTCGGGCGGAAAAAAGTAAAGAATTGTCAAAGCTGTGCATTGACAAAACAGGTGCATTCGCATTAAGATATACGGCAAAGGCTCCTGCGTTCCGACGCCGGATTTCTATAGAGCAAAAACATTTTATATAGCGTAAACAGAGGAGGTACGTATGAAGAAAATACAGTTTACCGAAACAGTCCTTCGCGACGCGAACCAGTCACTTGTCGCGACGAGGCTGGGCTTCAACCAGTTTGAGCCCATCCTCAAAACCATCGACCAGGCTGGCTTCTACTCCGTGGAATGCTGGGGCGGCGCCACGTTCGACGTGTGCCTGCGCTTCCTGAACGAGGACCCCTGGGAGCGCCTGCGCAAGATCCGCGCGGCCATGCCCAACACCAAGCTGCAGATGCTGCTCAGAGGCCAGAACATCCTGGGCTACAAACACTACAGCGACGACATCGTCCGCCGCTTCGTCCGCGCAGCGGTGCGCAACGGCATCGACATCATCCGCATTTTCGACGCTCTCAACGACGTGACGAACCTCAAGGTCGCCGTTGAGGAGACCGTCAAGTCCGGAGCCATGGCCTCCTGCGCCATCTCCTACACCACCTCCCCCGTGCACACCCTGCAGAAGTATGTCGAGATGGTCAAGGAGCTCAAGAAGATGGGTGCCGCCACGATATGCATCAAGGACATGGCCGGCATCATGAGCCCCAAGGAGGCCTATGACCTCATCTCCGCCATCAAGGATGCCGTCGACCTGCCCGTCGTCGTACACACCCACTGCACCACCGGCCTTGCCTTCATGACCTACATGAAGTCCGTGGAAGCCGGCGCCGACGTGATCGACACCGCCATCTCCCCCTTCTCCGGCGGCACCTCCCAGCCCGCCACCGAGACCCTCGAGTACACCTTCCGTCAGATGGGCTACGAGACCGGCCTCGACACCGACAAGCTCCACGAGATGGCAAACTTCTTTAAACCCATCCGTGCCGACTTCCTGGCCAAGGGTACGCTCAACCCCATCTCCATGGCCACCGATACCCAGTGCCTGACCTATCAGATCCCCGGCGGCATGCTCTCGAACCTTCTCTCTCAGCTCAAGAGCCTCAACGCCCTGGACAAGTTCGACGAGGCCCTGCTGGAGACCCCGCGCGTGCGCGCCGACATGGGCTATCCTCCCCTCGTCACCCCCACCTCCCAGCTCATCGGCACCCAGGCCGTGCAGAACGTCCTGGCGGGCGAGCGCTACAAGAACGTCGGCGCTGAGCTGAAGGCATACTGCCGCGGCGAGTACGGCAAGACCCCCGCTCCCATCAACAAGGAAGTCCAGGCCAAGATCCTCGGCGACGAGAAGCCTCTCACCGGCCGCTACGCCGACACTTTGCCCAAGGACATTTTCGAGAAGGCCCAGGCCGAGCTCGGCGATACCGCCAGATGCGAGGAAGACGTCCTGAGCTACATCTCCTTCCCGCCGGTCGCCGAGAAGTTCTTTGCCGCCCGCAAGGAGCAGGAGGAGAAGAAGGTCAAGTACTCCATCGTTTCCGTTGACTGAGACTGGAGGAAATTACCGTGATTGATTTAGTTAACATTTCCGTCGGCAACGCGGCCGGTTATGCGCTGCTGGGCTACCTCGTGGTGTTCTTCGGTCTGGTGCTTCTGATGTGCGTCATCTTCGCCATGGGCAAGATCATGCACAAGGAGAAGCCCGCCGCAGCCCCCGCTGCCGCCGCGCCTGCTGCCGCTCCCGCGGCACCGGCTCCGAAGGCCGAGCCCGCCCCCGGCTCCGCGGGCGACTTCAAGCTCTACAACACCGATCCGCGCGACGCCGCCATGGTCATGGCAATCGTTGCCGACACGCTCGGCAAGCCGCTCAATGAGCTGCGCTTTATTTCCATCAGGGAGGTCAAAGAAGATGAAGTATAAGGTTACGCTGAACAAGCGCGTTTATGAGGTAGAGGTCGAGCAGGGCGAGGCCATGCTCATCGACGAATACGAGATCAAGGCGCCCGCCGCCCCTGCTCCCGCTGCGGCCCCCGCCGCTGCCGCCCCCGTGGCTGCCGCCGCCCCTGCCGCTGCTCCCGCTGCCGCCCCCGCCGCCGGTCTTGCCGCGGGCGAGGTCGTCAAGAGCCCCATGCCCGGCAACGTCCTGAAGATCAACGTCACCCCCGGCCAGAAGGTCAACGAGGGCGACGTGCTGCTGATCCTCGAAGCCATGAAGATGGAGAACGAGGTCGTCTCCACCAAGACCGGCACGGTCGCGCAGATCGTGGTGGAAAAGGGTGCGGTCGTAGAGACCGGTTCTCCGCTCGTCGTAGTCGCATAAGGAGGCAGGTATGGATATACTTGGTGTCCTGCAAAAGCTGGGTCTCGAATCCGGCTTTGCCTCCTTCTTCCTGACAGACGGCGGTTGGAAAAACCTCGTCATGATCATCATCGCCTTCGTGCTGCTGTACCTCGGCATCGTGAAGAAATTCGAGCCCCTGCTGCTGGTCGGCATCGCCTTCGGCTGCCTGCTCACAAACCTCAGTTACTTTGTGGGCCAGGGCGCGAATGCCCTCTACCACCCCGAGATCTGGGCCGCCTTCCTCGATGAGACAAGCCCCGCCTACCACAGCTACGGCGCTGTCATGCGGGAAGCGGGTCTGCTCGACTTCTTCTACATCGGCGTCAAGGCCGGTATCTATCCGTCCCTCATCTTCATGGGCGTGGGTGCCATGACCGACTTCGGCCCTCTGCTGGCTAACCCCAAGAGCCTGCTGCTCGGCGCTGCCGCCCAGCTCGGCGTGTTCGTCGCCTTCTTTGGCGCGGTGCTCCTCGGCTTCACCGGCCCCCAGGCTGCCTCCATCGGCATCATCGGCGGCGCGGACGGCCCTACCGCCATCTTCCTCACCACGAAGCTGGCCCCGGAGCTTTTGGGCCCCATCGCCATCGCGGCCTACTCCTACATGGCCCTGATCCCGCTGATTCAGCCCCCGATCATGAAGGCCATGACCACCGACAAGATGCGCAAGGTCAAGATGGTCCAGACCCGCGAGGTGTCGAAGACCGAGAAGATCGTCTTCCCGATGGTCGTCTCCACCTTCGTCATTCTGCTCCTGCCCTCCACCGCTCCCCTGATCGGCTGCCTGATGCTCGGCAACCTCTTCCGTGAGTGCGGCGTGACCGACCGTCTGAGCGACACCGTGCAGAACGCGCTGATGAACATCATCACCATCTTCCTCGCCACCTCCGTCGGCGCCACCATGGTCGCGCAGAACTTCCTGAACTTCAACACCATCAAGATCATCATCCTCGGCCTGATCGCGTTTGCGATCTCTACCGTCGGCGGTCTGCTGGGCGGCCTTGTGATGTACAAGACCTCCGGCGGTCAGATCAACCCCCTCATCGGCTCTGCCGGTGTGTCTGCTGTGCCGATGGCCGCGCGTGTCTCTCAGGACGTGGGCCGCAAGTACAACAAGAATAACTACCTCCTCATGCACGCCATGGGCCCCAACGTGGCCGGCGTCATCGGCTCCGCCATCGCGGCAGGCTTCCTGCTCTCCGTCTTCGGCTGAGAAAAAACGGCTTCCCATGCGTCTCCCCCGGGCGTTTGCCCGGGGGAGTTTTTCGGTTTGACATGGAATTTTTTTCATGCTAAACTGGCTGTATATTGATTGCACTTCTGGGAGGGATAGCCATGAGAAGAACACGCGGCATGTTTGCCCTGCTGTTTTGCCTTGTCCTGCTGCTCTGCCTTGCGCCCCTTGCCTGGGCTGAGGACGGGACGGCGTATGAAGCGCGCTCGTATGGAACGGATGTGATCGTCGGCTTCGAGGGTGTCGACTCCCCGCTCACCGTCGACACGGACTATAAGTACGCCCTGATCGAACTGGAAAAGGAATTTCCCGCAGCCCTCACCGTCTATATGGGCGGGACGGTTTTTTATGCGCAAGACGACAGCGGCCTGCCTGTCATCCACCATGCGGAGCCTGCGCAGACCGTGAGCATGGATGTGCGCTGGGAGTGCCTGGAGGACTACGACGAGGAGCTGGACGTTTTCCACTTTATCCCCGCGCTCGACAATGAGCTGGCGGAGGGCCTTGCGCTCCCGGTCGTGACGGTCAATGTCCTCGGTGAGATCCAGAGGCCGCCGATGCCCGAGATTGAGGAGGACATGGGGCTGTTTTTGCAGGATGCGGACATGTATTACGCCGGAGAAGGCGTGTCCGAATCCGCTCTGCCCGCAAGCTACAACAACTTTGAAAACGGCAACCTGCCCCCTGTACGCAATCAGGGCCGCTACGGCACCTGCTGGGCCTTCGGGACCATCTGTGCGGCGGAGGCGGATCTCATCCACGACGGGGCCGCCGACACCGGCATCGACCTTTCCGAGCTGCATCTGGCCTATTTCGCCTTTCACGATTTTTACGATGAAAAGGGCTGCAACATCGGCGATACCATCGACCTTGACGGCGCTGACTATCTCAACGCAGGCAACGGCCCCTTCTTTGCGGCGCAGATTATGTCGAACATGATCGGCCCCGTACAGGAGGCCGATGTCCCCTACAGTCTGGCCCCCAGCTATGCCCCTTCTCCCTCAGAGGGCCGCAGCGGCAGCCTGCAGATCACCAACCTCTACTCCTGCTCTACCACTGACCGGGCCTCGACCAAGCAGGCGATCCTCGACCACGGCGCCGTTTCCACATCCTACAACGATCAAAGCGCCTATTACAGCGCCACCTACAACAGCTACTATCATCCCCCCGCTGAAGACCCCGTCAAAAATCCCATCAAAGTCAACCACATTGTCTCAATCGTCGGCTGGGACGACAGCTTCTCCAGAAACAATTTCAGAGCCGGCACCCCCGAGGGGGACGGCGCATGGCTGATCAGAAACAGCTGGGGCCTGGACGGATACGGCCACAGCGGCTACTTCTGGATGTCCTATTACGATAAAGGCCTGATCAGTGCGTCATTTGCCCTCGATGTGTCATCGTCACGCTATCAGCATGTTTACTCCTACGACAACGCGCCGCAGATCTGGTATTGGACGGTCAAAGGCGGCGATGCCATCGAGCAGTGGTTCCAGGTCGACGCAGGAGAAGAGATCAAGGCCGTCGGCATTTACTGCCAGACAGCAGGCGCAAACCTCGGCATTACCGTGACCTGCGGAAATGTCAGCAGCGAGGCGGAGCTTACCATCGGTGCCCCCGGGTATTACGTGGTGCCGCTGTCCGCGCCGATCACCGCCATTGAGAAGTCGGAGGTGAACGTACAGTATGTCATCACCGGCCCAAGCCCCTTGATCGTGAATGCCGAGGGTCCCAACACCCTTAACAGAAAGATCAATGACATAGAGTACCATATTCGCTATATCTCCAACCGCGGCAGCGGTCTGATCATCGAGGGAGACTTGAAGGGAAAAGACGCGCGCATCAAGCTGTTCACGGACGACTCACCCGAGCGCTTTACCCCCGACTTCATTCTGCCCGCCGATCTGACCAAAATCGAAAACGAGGCCCTCAGCGGCAGCTTTCTCTACGCGGTCCTGCCGGACATGCCGGTCTCCATCGGCCCGCGTGCCTTTGCAAACTGCCCGAATCTCAGTTTCATCCACATTCCGCCGCAGGTAACGGACATCAGCGAAGACGCCTTTGCGGGCCTTGACAATCTGATCATCCTCGGCGTGGACGGCAGCGCCGCGGACAGCTACGCACGCGAGCACGGGATCACCTTCATGACGATCCTGGATGAAGGCTCGACCGAAGAAGTGCTCGACTCCAACGGGTGATACGCCCCGGGCACGCTGTCCTTGGCCGATAGACCGCCCGATTGTAAAACGCCTCCGGATCAACGTACGGAGGCGTTTTTCTGCGCTTTGGGTATGGGGACGATTTTTTGTTGGACATTTCCGTCCTGTTGTGGCATAATACCCTCTGCGCAAAATTCAATTACAGGAGTATATCATGAATCAAAAAGAACTCGGCGAGATCCGTCGGCGCTTTCGCCCGGATCACAACAACATCCAGCATATCTACGGCTGCTATGTGAACACCAATAAGGAGATCATCGCAAGCTTTGACGAATCCTTCGGGATGCTTTCGCAGACCGAGGCGGAAAAATATCTCACGCTGCTCAAGAAGACGCTCTCGGGTGCCCTGGGCAAGAACCTGCTGGACATCAGCTTTGCCACCAAGCAGGTCATGGACGGCGAGGAGTATCAGCTTCTGTCCCAGCTTCGCAAGACCGAGCTGCAGGACAAGACCCTGCGCGAGGCCTTCTGCCGCTGCATTGTGGACAAGCTCGACATGGAGGACCGCAACTACCTCATCCTCATGGCCTACGATGTCTACGATGTGCCCCACTACAGCAAGGACGGGCAGCGCGACGAGGACAGCGGCGGAGACCTTTACAAGTATTTCGTCTGCTCCGTCTGCCCGGTGAAGGAGGGCAAGGCGGAGCTGGGCTACGCCCCGGAAGAAAAGCGCTTCCATACCGAGGCCATCGGCCAGGCGGTCAGCGCGCCGGAGCTGGGCTTCCTCTTCCCCGCCTTTGACGACCGCGCGGCCAACATCTATAACGCCCTCTTCTACACCAAGGACAGCGGCAAGGACCACCAGGATTTTGTCGATGCGGTCTTCCACACCGAAGCTCCCATTCCCGCAGGCCGCCAGAAGGAGCTGTTCGGCGAGATCCTGAGCGAGAGCCTGGAGTCTGACTGCAGCTTTGACGTGGTCCAGGCCGTGCATGAGCAGCTTTCCGAGCGCATGGTCCTGCACAAGGAGAGCAAGGACCCCGAGCCCCTGACCCTCACCGAGCGCGAAATGGGCGACATCCTGGAAAACAGCGGCGTCAGCCCCGAGCACGCCGAGGTCTTCTGCACAAAATGCGTCGAACAGCTGGGAGACGGGACTCCGCTTCGCCCGGCAAATATCTCCAGCGCGAGCCGCATGGATATCCAAACCCCCGAGGTCAAGATCAGCGTGGACCCGAAAAACAGCCATCTCATCCAGACGCGCGTCATCGACGGGCACAAGTACATCCTCATCTCCGCCGATGCGGGCGTGGAGCTCAACGGCCTTGCCGTGGAGATCCGCGAATAATGAACATACACAGTGCCGGGATCGTAAAGATGATCCCGGCATTGTTCGGTAATTTTTACAAACTCAAAGCGGCATACCGCCTGAATTTCTATGCCGGGCAAAAACGAAAAAACTTGTTGCAGGCCGCGGATTGCTGTATAATAACCGCAACAAAAACAAGAAGAAGGAGAATGTACTATGGAACAAGCGAGACGTCCCGAAACCATGGCGCGCATCACCACGCCGGAGCTGGCTCATGCCTTCATCGACGAGCAGATCGCCGCTCTCAAGGCCCAGATCGGCGACAAGAAGGTGCTGCTGGCCCTGTCCGGCGGTGTGGATTCCTCCGTCGTCGCGGCCCTGCTCATCAAGGCCGTCGGCAAACAGCTGGTGTGCGTACACGTCAACCACGGCCTCCTGCGCAAGGGGGAACCCGAGCAGGTCATCGAGGTCTTCCGCAACCAGATGGATGCAAACCTCATCTATGTCGACGCGGTCGACCGCTTCCTCGATCAGCTCGCCGGCGTTGCCGATCCCGAGACCAAGCGCAAGATCATCGGCAAGCTCTTCATCGACGTCTTCGCCGAGGAGGCAGCCAAGCTCGACGGCATCAGCTTCCTTGCCCAGGGCACCATCTATCCCGACATTCTCGAGTCCGGCCCCGTCAAGTCCCATCACAATGTGGGCGGCCTGCCCCCCGAGCTCAACTTTGAGCTTGTAGAGCCGGTCAAGTTCCTGTACAAGGATGAAGTCCGCGTGGTCGGCAAGGCCCTCGGTCTGCCCGACGGCATGGTCTACCGCCAGCCCTTCCCCGGTCCCGGCCTGGGCGTCAGATGCGTCGGCGCCATCACCCGCGACCGCCTCGAAGCCGTGCGCGAATCCGACGCGATTTTGCGCGAGGAGTTTAAGAAGAACGGCCTCGAGGGCAAGGTGTGGCAGTACTTCACCATCGTCCCCGACTTTAAGTCCACCGGCATCACCGACGGCCTTCGCACCTACGACTGGCCGGTCGTGATCCGTGCCGTCAACACCGTCGATGCTGTCACCGCCGAGGTGGCCGAGCTCGATTTCAAGCTCATGGCCCATATCGTCGACCGTATCACCCACGAGGTCAAGGGCGTCAACCGCGTCCTCTGGGATCTCACCCCCAAGCCCACCGGAACAATAGAGTGGGAATAATCGCAAATTAGTTCATATTATCTCAAATAGCAGGTAGTTTTCGGACTGCCTGCTATTTCTTTTATTATTCGTATTATCATAATACGGAGCAAAATCCTGTTGCCGACAATATATCAGCAGTCTGAACCGGACGATCTGATACTAATCCTTAATAAGACGCTTTAATATTAAGGAGCGATGTGATATAATAATGCCGGGTGATGAAAATGGCAACGAAGTACCAAATCACATCAGCAC
>CADAUZ010000019.1 GCA_902791215.1 Oscillospiraceae bacterium
TTTTGAAAAGCGTCGTCTTGCCGGAGCCGTTCTTGCCCAGCAGGATGCCGATCTCCCCGTCGCGGAGGGTCAGGTTCACCCCGTCCAGCACCATCGGTGCTCGGCGGGAGTAGCGAAAACGCAGGTCTTGGATTTCCAGCATCAGTCGTGCTCCCCCTTCCTTGAAAAGATGATGGCGAGGAAGAAGGGCGCGCCGAGCAGCGACGTGATCGCCCCCACCGGCAGGGCCGAGCCGTTGCCTATGCTGCGGGAGAGGGTGTCCGCCAGCAGGAGCAGCACACTCCCGCTCAGGGCCGAGGCAGGAACAGAAACCCGATGATCCTGCCCCAGGAGACGTTTCGTCACATGGGGACAGATGATGCCCACAAAGCCGATGATGCCGAGGAAGGACACGCACACCGCCGTGATGACGGAGGCCAGCAGCATGGAGAGAAAGCGGAGTCTGTCCACCGCGACGCCCATGCTTTTTGCTGCGGCGTCTCCGCTAAGAAGGGCGTTGAACTGCCAGCTCATGACCGTGAAGAATAAAAGTCCTGTCAACACAGTAACCGCCATGATGCAGTCCGTGCGATAGGTGGCACGGCCCAGGTCGCCGAAGGTCCAGATCACCGCGGCGGAGAGGCCCACGTCGGTGGCGTAAAACTGCAGGATCGTGGTCGCCGCCGTCCACACGGAACCGATGGCGATGCCGGCCAGCACCACCACGCCCGGCTGAAAAGCCCGCAGACGGCAGAGGCCGAGGATCAGCAGGATCGAGACGGAGGAAAACAGAAACGCCATCAGGGAGGTGGCGTAGGGATTGGCACCCACGGTATAGCTCGACAGATGGTTCCCCGTATCCAGAAAGCCGCCGGCAAAGGCGATGATGGAGAGGTTTGCGCCGAACACCGCGGCGTTGGACACGCCCAGTGTGGAGGGCGAGGCCATGGGGTTATTGAGGTCGGTCTGCATGATGAGGCCGGAGATCGCGAGCCCCGCCCCGGCGATGATGGCCGCGAGCACGCGCGGAATACGGATATTCCAGATAATGCGCACCTGGGCGGCGCTCCCTTTTTTCGCAAGGGCCGCAAAGCACTCCGCGGCAGTCATGTGGGAAGAACCGACGAACAGGCACACAAAGGCCAGCACGATCACCGCCAAAGTGAGCAGGGTCAGTGCCGTTCGGTTTCGTTTTCTGTTTTTGGTCAGATCAGATTGCACTCTCATACGAATATGATATCCCCTCGGGATCAGCTCCACAAGCCCCCCGGGGGGATATTTTTTCAATCTTTTCGGGGTTCCGGGCAAAAACATGCTCCTCCGAATGGGAGGGGCACGCGGTTTTATATGGTGTGCGCTCAGTCGATGTCGAGATCGACGGTGACCTCATAGTAGTCGCAGGCGTGGGCGGTCCAGTTATGGACATTGGCCTTGGAGATCATGTTCATCTGCAGGAAGGAGCAGAAGACATAGGCATTGTCGTCCAGAATGGCCTGCTGCAGCTCGATGGCAAGCTCGGCGCGCTTGGCGGTATCGAACTCGGTGGAGAGCATCTCGATCAGGTCATTGACATGCTCATTCTGGTAGGCGCCGAAGTTGTAGCTCATGCCGGGCAGGCAGGAGGTGGTGAAGAAGTACTGAGGATCGCCGGAGGGCGCCGTCACCAGGGCGGAGGCGTAGATGTCCCAGGAGGACATGTCGGCCAGGAACTGACGGCGGTTGGCGGTGCAGTTGATGTCCACGTCAATGCCGATCTGCTTGAGGGACGCCTGGGCGGACTCTGCCAGCAGAGGCAGCTCCTGACGGCTGGGGTAGGTCAGCCAGCGAATGACGAGCTTTGTGCCGTCCTTCTCGCGGATGCCGTCGCCGTCGGTATCGACCCAGCCGGCCTCCTCAAGAACGGCCTTGGCCGCTTCGGGATCATAGGTCTCGGTGCTGATGTTCTCGCCGCCGAAGGTGGAGAAACCGTCGGGGAAGGCGCCGTTGCCGACAACGCCGTGGCCGTCGAGCAGCACGGCTACAAAGCTGGCCTTGTCAATGCCGAGGGCGATGGCCTTGCGCACGGCGGGGTCCTGGATGATGGGGCTTTCCATGTTCATGGAGCCGAAGAAGGCGCGGGAGGTCTGAATGCTGGAGAACTGATAGGCGGGGTTTTCAAAGTTGGGGTAGGCTTCGTAAGCCATGCCGTAGGCGGCGTCAATGTCGCCGGCCTGGAGCGCGAAGGAGAGGGTGTCACCGTTGGAGAGGGTGCGGATGGTCAGCTCGTCGAGCTTCGGCTCGCCGTTCCAGTAGAGCTTGTTGGGCGCGAGGGTCAGGTGGTCGTCGGTGACCATGTCCACCGCCACATAGGGGCCGGTGCCGACGGCGATGCCGGTCTCGAAGTCACTTGCGTCCACGTCAATGATGCAGCCGTAGGGGTCGCCCAGATAGTTCATGAGGGCCGGGTTCGGCTCGGAGGTGGTGATGGTCAGGATCTGGCCGTCCGCCTGGATGTCGGCGATCTTGGTATCGCCGGGGGCGCGGTCGTGGACCTCGAGCAGATGCTCAAAGCACTGCTTGACGGCGGCGGCGTCCATGTCGCGGCCGCTGGAGAACTTCACACCGTCGCGCAGGGTAATGGTCCAGGTCAGGTTGCCGTCATTTTCCCAGGAGGCGGCAAGCCAGGGCTCGAGCTCCATGGTGTCGGTGTAGTGGACCAGGGTCTCGCCTACGCCATAGCGGATGCAGGGCCAGCCGTTGTAGGTGCGGTGCGGGTCGATGGTCTCTTCCCAGTTTTCGGCGTTGAAGGTGGTGTCGCCGATGACCATCTTCTTGCAAAATTCTTTTGAGACTTTTCATGTTTTTCCTCCAATAAATTCTTGTCTCTTTCCGCAGATTACGGTATACTGGAGGCGGCAGAGGCGGATTCTCCGCCGCCTGTCAGTTTCCTTAGGCGGCTTCCCTGTTGCTTTCCGACGGCTCACAGGGAAGTCGCTTTTTGGCATTTACTTATACGCTGCAATGGTGAAGATCGGCGTGGGATTATAAAACTCGTCGATCTCTTTGTAGATGCGCTTGTAGACGCCCACATCCACAAGCACGCGCTCGAAGCCCGCCTCTACCAGAAGCTGCACGTCCCACTGGGGACGCGGCCCTTCGTAGGCGGAAAGCTCCATGGTGATCTCCTCATTTTCGTGGGTGAGATACTCCGGCACCAGCTTGTGGGCGTGGTTCTCCGGCAGCTCGACCTCGTCATTGTCGATGGCGGCGCAGTAATCCGCGTCGAAGTTAATGAGCACACCGCCCGGCTTGAGAATACGGTACCACTCCCGGTAGGCCCGCGCGATGTGGGGCAGCGTCCAGGTCAGGTTCCGCGTCACCAGCACGTCGAAGCTCTCAGATGCAAATTCCGTCTCCTCGGCGTCCATGATCTGAAACTGCGCGTCCAGCCCGAGGACCGCCGCCATGTGCTCGGCATGGTCGATCATCTCCGGGGTCAGGTCGATGCCGATCGCCTCGTGGCCCTCTTCCGCCATCAGACAGGCGAAGAAGCCGGTCCCGGTGCCGATGTCCAGCACGCGGAGAGGTCTTCCCTGCGGCAGGTATTTGCGAAATTCCGCGAGCCAGCGGTCTTTCTTCTCACTTTCAAACTCCCGCAGGCGCTGTGCTTCAAAGCCCTCCGCCCGGTGGGACCAGTAATGCGTCACACGATGCTTGATTCTCTCCATGCTTATTTACCTCTCATAAAATGCTCTCAATCAGACGTTTCGTATAATCGTTCCGCGGGTTTCGGATCACGTCGTCCGGCTTTCCCTTTTCCACGATCCTGCCTTTGTACATTACCAATACCCGGTCACAGAACTGCTGTACCAGCGCAATATCGTGGCAGATGAACAGGATGGACAGCTCCGAGCCGTGATTCCGGCGAAGCTCATTAAGAAGCGCGATGATCTCCTTCTGGATGGTCACGTCCAGGGCGGAGGTCGCCTCGTCACAGATCAATAGTTTTGGCCCCACGGCAAGGGCGCGGGCGATCGCAGCGCGCTGGCACTGTCCGCCGCTGACCTGATGGGGATAGCGGGACGCAAACTCCGCGGTCAGACCGCACTGCTCCAGAAGTCTTGCGACCTCTGCCTTTGTTTCCGCGCGGCTCCGGCCGTTATTGCGCAGGCTCTCGCCGATCCCGTCGCCCAGGGTGCAGCGGGGGTCGAAGGAATCCGTCGGCGTCTGGAAAACCATCTGCATCTTCGCGTAGACCTTTCGCAGCTCTCTGCCGCTGATGCCGGTGATATCATCCCCGTCGAGGACGATTTTGCCCTCCGTCGGGTCCAAAAGCCGGGTGATCATGTTGACTGTGGTGCTCTTGCCGCTGCCGCTCTCTCCGATGAGGCCGAGGCATTCGCCGGGCATCAGATCGAAAGAGATATGATCCACCGCGGCGAAATCAGGCTGCCCCTTGCGGGTGAATATTTTGGTCAGGTTATCGACCTTTAATATCGGCTGCTCCATCTCATGTCCTCCTCAGCTTCGGAACTGCGGACATGAGCGTCCGGGTATATTCCTCCTTCGCATTGTTCAGGACCTGTTTCGTCTCGCCGTATTCCACGGTCTCGCCGTTTTTCATTACCAGCACCTTGTCCGCCATGGCGCCGATCACGCCGATGTTGTGCGTAACGAGGACGATCGTTGTGCCGAAGCTTTTTCGCACCAGGAGCATTTCCTCCACCACCTGCTTCTGTACCGATACATCCAGAGCCGAGGTGGGCTCGTCCGCCATGAGGACGGAGGGATTCAAGAGCATAGCCGCCGCAATGCCGACACGCTGCTGCATGCCGCCCGAGAGCTCAAAGGGGTAGGCATCCAGAATGCGCTGCCCGTTTTCAAACCCGATCTTCCGCAAAAGCTCGAGTGCGCGGGCGCGAAATTCAGCCTTTGAAATTTGTTCATGCTCCGTCATGCTCTCATAAAGCTGCGCGCCGACGGTACGGATCGGGCAGAAGGAGCTGCCCGCCGACTGGAAGATCATCCCCAGCTCCGGGCCGTTGAGCTTGCGGATCTCGTTTTCCGACAGATCCGGCAGGTTCTTTCCCTTATACCAGATGTCCCCGCGCGTTACCAAACCTGCCGGGCCGAGAAGCCCCATGGCGGCCTTGATGAGCGTGGACTTGCCGGAGCCGGATTCGCCCACGATGCCGAGAATTTCCCCTTCGGACACGGTGAAGCTTACATCCTTTACGGCCTTAAAACCGTTGTATGTAATATCTACGTGTTCATATTTCAAAATTTCTGCCATCGTCTTACCTCCTATGTCATTCTGAGCGAAGCGAAGAATCTTTTCTGCCGTGTGTCAAGAAAGATCCTTCGCTTGCGCTCAGGATGACGAACGGGATTTCGGGTCTGCATAGTCCCGGATGGTGTCGCCCAGGAGGTTGAAGATCATGACGGAGACAAAGATCGCAAGACCGGGGGCAAAGGTGACCCAGGGGACGGTGGTGATAAGACTGCGTGTGTCGCTCATCATGCTGCCCCATTCGGCAATGGGCGGCTTTGCGCCGAGGCCGAGAAAGCTCAGGCCCGCAAGCTCCATCATCATGGTGCCGATGTCCAGCATGGAGGTCACAAGGATCGGGCCCATGATGTTCGGCAGGATGTGCTTGAAGATGATCTTCCAGGTCCCGCTGCCGGAGAGCCGGGCAGCCTTGAGGTAAGGCGTCTCCTTCTGAGACAGCGTCTGGCTGCGAGCGATGCGGGCATACTTGGGCCAGGAGATCGCCGCAAGCGCGATGATCGCGTTTTGCAGGCCGCCGCCCAGAACGCCCGCCACAGCCAGCGCAAACACCAGGCCGGGGAAGGCAAGGAACATGTCCGAAATGCGCATGAGCACGGTGTCGATCCACTTGCCGTGCCAGCCGCAGAATACCCCGACCCCGGTGCCGATCATGGTGATGATCGCAACGAGCAGGAGCGTGGAATAGATACTCGCGCGGCTGCCGACAATGACGCGGGAGAGCATGTCCCGTCCGTAGCGGTCCGTACCGAAGGGATGCGCCGCGGAGGGCGCGGCCTTCGCGTTGGACAGATCCTGCAGATAGGGGTCGTAGGGCGTCAGATGCTCCGAGAAGATGGAGCCGATCAGGAGCAGAAACGCGAGCGTCCCGAAGATGATGAGCCTCGTCTTGACGGTATCCCTACGAATTTTTTGGATTCGTACGGTCGGTTCACTCATTCCTTGCTCACCCCCAGTCTGATACGCGGGTCAAGAGCATGGTACAGCAGGTCGGTGATCAGGTTCACCAGCACGTAGATAATGGCCATCCACACCACATAAGCCTGAATGAGCGGATAGTCGCGCATGTTGATGGCGTCTACCGCGAGCTTGCCCACGCCGTCCCACATGAAGATGCTCTCAATAATCGCCGTGCCGCCGAGAAGGCTGCCGATGGAGAGGGCAAGCAGGGTGATTATGGTGAGCATGGAGGATTTGAGCACGCTCTTCCAGAGGATCACGCTGTTTCTCACGCCGCGGGCCTTCGCACCGGTGACGTAATCCTTGTTGAGCTCCTCCAGAACCGTCGCCCGCACCTGCCGCATGTATTTGGCGGACATGGCGATGGCCAGTGTCAGCGTCGGCATGATGGCGCTTCGCAGTGTCGTGCCGTTGGAGATGACCGGAAGGAGCTTTAACTTGATTGCCAGAAGCTGCATCAAAAGCAGAGCCACAAAGAAATTGGGCAGAGAGTTTCCCACAAAGCTCAGGAAACGCAGGATGTAGTCGCTGATTTTGTCGTGGTTCACCGCTGCGAGGACCCCCAGCGGAATCGAGATCACCACGGTCATGAGGATTGAAAGCGCTGTCAGCATCAACGTTGCCGGGAGCTTGGAGACGAAGGTCGGGAACACTTCCTTGCCGGAGACATAGCTTGTGCCCATGTCGCCCTTGAGCATGCCGCCGAGCCAGGAAAAGTACTGCACGACAAAGGGCTTGTCCAGACCCAGCTCCGCCTTCTTCGCGTCGATGACTTCCTGCGCCACCGCACCCTTGTCGCCGTAGAGCTCGGTGATCGCGTCGCTGCCCGCCGCGTCCCGCTCAGCAGCATCCGCCGCCCCGCGTGGGATTTGACGCAGCTGTGCGGCCTCGGTCTGCATGCCCGGGCGGATGAGCGGATCTGGCAGAGGGTTTGGTCGGAGGAGGAAAAACTGAATTTTTCTTCCACGCCTTTGTTTATGGTACGGGGAATAAAAGATTGAAGCGTACAAGGCGGAAGGGGCCTTTGCGTCCGGGGCCAGGCGGGACGATGGATAAAAAAGAATAAGATTGGCAAAGATTTCTCTTTACCAATCTTACATACTCTGTTATAATTCGACTGTAAACACCTTTTCATATATCAAAAAAGGAGATTATAGAAATGAACAAAACAGAATTGATCAAGAAAGTCGCAGCAGAAAACGAACTGACCCAGAAGCAGGCGGCAGCCGTTGTGAACAGCGTTCTCAACAACATCATGGACTCCCTTGCCGCGCACGACCCCGTCGCGATCCTCGGCTTCGGCACCTTCTCCTGCAAGCACCGTGACGCCCGAGAGGGCCGCAACCCCGCAAACGGCAAGACGATCAAAATCGCCGCCAGCAACACCCCCGTGTTCAAGGCTGCCAAGGTCTTCAAGGACAAGGTAAACAAACACTGATACGTAAAACAGAAAATACCCGCCCGACGGTGAATAACCGCGGGCGGGTATTTTTGTGACAGCTTATCCGATGCTGTAGCGGATCAGCTGCATGGTCGGGACCCCGTCGTGGACATAAGGCCGGACGATCGCCGTGCCGGAGGCTTCCCGTGTGAAGTTCGGGTCGGACTCGGCGGCGGAGGATGTGAGGTAATAATAACTGCTGTCCACTTTATCGTTAGCCTGCCGGTAGAGGAGAATGTCCTCGCCGTAAATATCAAACAGCAGGCGGAAATTTCCGTCCGGAAGCTGTTCGATCTGTCTAACAACCGTCAGGCGGTTATACGCTTCGCCGCTGGACGCGATAATATAAAAGTTTCCTTCGGCATAGAAAAACTGTTCATTCCACGCCTGCTGCCGCAGCTCGTCATCCCGGAGCGTAATGCCGAAATGGCGATAGAGGATATCGTTGACGGTATCGAGCGAGAAGCTAAAGTAGGCGTGTTCCATGTCCTGGGACGGCAGCTGGATGCGCTCCACACGCAGAGCGTCCTGACGGTTGATCACGCAGTGGAGATACGCGAAAGCGGCCAGCTCTCTCGCGTCATAGCGATCCGCATCGAAGCCGTTTCTCTCAAAGGCGTGCTGCTCGGAAAAGTTGGAGAGAAAGATATTGGCGGCATACTGTACGCCGGATTCGATAGGGATGACGGTCCCGCTCTGCCCGACGGGCTGCTGCGTGACGGAAGCGGAGGCCGCTTCGCTCCGGACGTTCAACGCCGAACGGACAAATTCATCCCAGCCCATGGCCCGGATCTCGTCGACGGTGGAGAAGGGGAGCGCCCGGATCGCGTCGCTCGGGCGGCTCAGCTCCTGCGTGCCGATGCTGCCGCTTTGCAGGGTGTAGTACTCGGTCCTTGCCAGGCCGTTATTGCCGTCGGTGCAGAAAAGCCCCGGATAGGCCGGATCGTCAACGGCATAGAGCTGACAGGCGCGGAAACCGATTTTGCCCAAAGGACGCACCTGACCCTGTTCAAAGGTGAAGACATAGTCAACGCCGCCTGCCATGGAGGCTGCGCCGTTAAAGATAAACAGCTCCGGGGTACCGCTGCGATCCAGGTCGTAAAGGCTGAAGCGCGGCTCGCTGTAGTCGCTTTTGAAGTACTGCAGGCCGTCCATTGTATAGGCCTTCTCACCGATCACCGTTGATACGACGCTGTCAAAGACCGCGTCCCGGTCGAGAACGTAAGCCCGGTAGGCATCGCTCCAGGAATTGGGATCGGACTGCCCGCCGACATTCCGGTTTGCAGAGCCATCTGCTGTGCTGCCAATATTGGCGGTTGGCGCTCCCACCGAAGATCCTGTCGGCAGGGTGTAAGGGTCAGGCTCGTTTGACCGGCGCTCATCGACAGGCGCGGTCGGTGCGGCCGTGCCGCCATTCTCTCCCGACGGCAGCAATCCCATCAGTTTGTCCGAAAAGGAGGAGACGAAGACCGCGCATATAAAAAAGCCTATCACAAGCAGCGACAGGATCACCAGAAACCAGGGAAAAACAGGGCTGCGGTTTGCACTGCGGGATGCCTCGCTGTCGGGGGCGGCGTGCCTTTCCGGGCGGGGAGTCTCCGCAGGCCGCGCCCTCTGGGGCTTCGGCACCGGCACGGCAGACGCTCTGAGTCGTGAGGGCCCGGCCCCCGGCTTTTCAAAGAGTGCCCCGCAGTAACAGCACCACCTGGTGTTTTCCGTATTATCTCGTTTGCAGTTGGGACAAATCATCATAGCTCTCCCGCAAAAACGTTTCGTGTGGGATTATGGCTCATCGTTTCCCTCGCGCAGCCGCTGTGCCGCAAGCTTTATGTAGCTCCTCAGATAAGCCGCCACCATCGGGTCCACATCATCGAGGCGCGACATGATGCTGCGCGCTGCGACGGCGATCTCGCGGCGGTCCGTGCCGTTGACAACGGTGTTGAGCTTGCACGCGCAGTCATAGTCGATGCGCGCCTCGGCGCCCGTATCGGCGCGGTACAGTATGGCATGTCTCCAGCCGAGCTCATGGTTGCAGATACAGCAGCGGCTCTCCTGAAACGCCGGGACCGTCTCCGGAAAAACGAAGGTCGGCAGCTCATCCGGAACCGGGGGCACAGGCACCGTGACTGGGCTCTCCTGCGCTGCGGCGGACTTTTCCGCCGACTGTTCGTTCTGCTCATCGGCAGGGGTTTCCTGCGCCGGTGCTGCCTCCGGGCCGCTTTGCTGCGGCCGCTTGACTTCTCTTATCAGGAAGAAAGCGATCACACCGAACAAGACGGCGCATCCTATCAATATAATAAGCCATACGTCCATTCCGCGCCTCCTCCCGGAGCTTTCCTATCTCATAAATGGGGAAAAATTGACATTTTTGATTTACATAACTATAGCACCGGAGAAGAACGAATGCAATAGCACGACAAAATCTTTTGATTTCAAGCGAATATGACGAACTCTGGCCGAAAAAAGGCGCGTTGCAAAATGCTTAACGTTTTGTCATCCTGAGGAACGAAGTGACGAAGGATCTTTCTTTTGAAGGTTTTTACAAACTTTTATGGAAAGATCCTTCGCTTACGCTCAGGATGACACGCATTTTGCAACGCGCCTTTTATTAAATCCCGTTTACAAGGAAGCACAGATACACCGTCGGGATCGAGAACAGCAGGCTGTCGGCCCGGTCGAAGACGCCGCCGTGGCCGGGGATGAGGTTGGAGAAATCCTTCACGCCGATCATGCGCTTGAGTAGGGATTCCGCCAGATCGCCGATCTGTCCCATGACGCAGGCGAGAAACGCCGTCAGCAGGCACAGCCGCAGGGACACGGGCGTGGACATACCGAGTATCCAGTAAGCCAGCAGCCCGGACAGGATCGACGACAGGAGTCCGCACACAGCGCCCTCCACCGTCTTCTTCGGGCTGACCAGCGGCGCCAGCTTGTGCTTGCCGAAGCGCATGCCGCCGAAGAGGGCCGCACTGTCGCAGATCCAGGTGGCAAGGCAGGCGGTCAGAAGGGTCTGCCACCAGATGTCGCTCACGCTGATGACAAGGATGATGCCGAAGAGCACGCAGGGATAGTTCATGCCCGCCAGGGTATACAGTGCCCCGATACCGGACACCTCCTTGTGCAGCACCCCGGAAAACAGCGACAGATACAGACAGAAGATAAAACAAACCACATACAGGAACAGGCCCATGTGGAAATATGCCAGCACCGCCTGAACAGCCAGATACACGATCATCACCCAGAGTGTGCACCTCGCGTTGAGCTTTTCCACATTCTTGCTGTACTCGTAGGCGCAAAGCCCCCCCGCAACGGCAAAATAGAGTATACGGGTGATGGCCCAGGGCATGCAGCCTGCCGTGACGGCGACCAGTATGACGGCGGATTTTACACGATCCTTCAAGACGGCGTCCTCTCTTTCTTCGGCGCTTTGGTGATTATTAGAATAACATAAACGCAAGTGAAAAACAACAGTGGGAAGAGACTGAGATAGGAATTTTTCAAAATTTTGAATGAAAAACAGTGTATTTTTTGTTGTGCCGCGCGTAAGACTGTGGTATCATGAATATACGTGAAACTCAAAAAAACAACAGGAGGACAGATACATGTTTACAGACAATAAAATCTGGATGGCGCAGTCGGACAAGCGGCTGTTCCTGCTCCCGAACATGGCAAACCGCCACGGCCTGATCGCGGGCGCAACCGGCACCGGCAAAACCATCACCATGAAGGTCATGGCAGAATCCTTCTCCGAGATGGGCGTCCCGGTCTTCCTGGCCGATATCAAGGGCGACCTGACCGGCATGTGCAAGCCCGGCAGGGACAGCGCCGACATGCAGGCGAGGATCGAGCGCTTCGGCATCGACGGCTTTTCCTACCACGCCTATCCCACCCGCTTCTGGGACATCTTCGGCGAAGTGGGCCACCCTGTGCGCGTGACCGTGAGCTCCATGGGCCCTGTGCTCCTGGCGCGTCTGCTGGGCCTGACCGAGATTCAGACCGGCGTTCTGAACATTGTCTTCAAAGTAGCCGACGATAACGGCCTGCTGCTCCTGGACCTGAAGGACCTGCGCTCCATGCTCCAGTTCGTGGGCGAGAACAGGGCTGAGTTCACCGTGGAGTACGGCAACGTCTCCGCCGCCAGCATCGGCGCTATCCAGCGCGCCCTGCTCGCCTTCGAGCAGGAGGGCGGTGAGCTCTTCTTCGGCGAGCCGGAGCTGGACATCGGCGACTGGATGGCCACCGACGTAAACGGCCGCGGCTACATCAACATCCTCTCCAGCCAGAAGCTCATCCAGAGCCCCACGGTGTACGCCACCTTCCTGCTCTGGATGCTGACCGAGCTCTTTGAGCGCCTGCCCGAGGTGGGCGATCTCGACAAGCCCAAGATGATCTTCTTCTTCGACGAGGCGCACCTGCTCTTTAACGGCATGCCCAAAGCCCTGCTGCAGAAGATCGTCCAGGTCGTCAAGCTCATCCGCTCCAAGGCCGTCGGCGTCTACTTCATCACCCAGAGCCCCAGCGATATCCCCGGCGACGTGCTGGCCCAGCTCTCCAACCGTGTCCAGCATGCCCTGCGCGCCTATACCCCGGACGAGCAGAAAGCTGTCCGCGCCGCCGCCAGGGCCTTCCGTGCCAACCCCGCCTTCAAGACCGAAGACGCCATCATGGAGCTCGGTGTCGGCGAAGCGCTGGTCAGCTTCCTCGATGAGGACGGCATCCCCAGCATCGTCGAACGCGCCAGCATCCTCCCGCCCCAGAGCCTGATGGGCGCTGCCGGTGAGGAAGAGGTCAAGCGCCTCATTTACGGCGACGAGCTGGACGAGAAGTACCGCGAAGCCGTTGACCGCGAGTCCGCCTTTGAGATCCTCACCCGCGCCAATGCCGAGCTCGAGAAGCAGCGGGCCGAGGCCGCCGCTGCCGCCGCTGAGGAAGCGGCCCGCGAAAAGGCTGAGCGCGAGGCCGAGAAGCAGCGTCTCAAGGAGGAGGCCGCCGCAGAAAAGCAGCGCCTCAAGGAAGAACTCGCCGCACAGAAAGCCGCCGAGAAGGCGGAGCTTGCCGCCCAGAAGGAGGCTGAACGCGAGGCTGCCAAGAAGAAAAAGATCGCCCAGCAGGCGGTGACCACAGCCGCGTCCTCTGTGATGGGCGCACTGTCCACCAACATTGTCAACGCGGCCACCGGCGGCAAGACCACCAGCGCCTCGACCATTGCCAAGCGCGCGGCCCGCAACGCCCTCAGCTCTGCCATGCGCAGCAGCACCGGCGCCATCATCCGCGGCCTGTTCGGAAATAAGAAGTAAGACGACTATATATCAAAAAACCACCTTCTCCGGAAGGTGGTTTTTTGATGCTCATTTGTTCTTTTCCAGCAGCGCTTCCAGCGCCGGAATGTCCGGGACGATCCAGTCTGCGCCTGCCGCTTCGAGCTCTCCTTCGGCGGCATAGCCCCAGCCGACACCGATGCAGAGCACGCCGCACTGCTTTGCCCCCAGAACATCGTATTTCGTGTCGCCGATCAGAACGGTTTGCCATGCGCTGACACCGAGAGCCTCCATCGCGCGGCGCAGGACGTCGGCCTTGGAGTCGTTGTTCCGGTCCGGACTGCTGCCGACAAGCGCATCAAAGAGGGACAGCATGCCTTCACGCTCCAGAAGCTCCTCTGCCAGCACCTGCGGCTTGCTGGTCGCCACTCCGAGCAGATACCCGGCATCCTTTAGCCTCGCGAGCATCTCCGGGATCCCCGGAAAGACCCGGCACTCATAAAGTCCGATGGGCTTGTAGCGTTCGCGAAAATCGGCGGTCGCCTGCACGGCGGTGCCCCGGTCAAAGCCGAAATGCTCCATGAACATATCCACCAGCGGCGGGCCCGCAAAGCAGCGCAGGCTTTCAAGCTCCGGGCTCAGCCCCAGCTTGTTCACGGCGTACTGCACGGATTTGGTGATGCCCTCCACCGTGTCAAAGAGTGTTCCGTCAAAATCAAACAGCAGACAGTCGATCATGTTCTCGCCCTCCCATTCCGGCAACATCATAACGGCTTTCGCGCCGCGTGTCAATCCGGTGTTTCCTGCATACACTATGGTATGGAAGGGGGAAGAACCTTGGATCAGACATTCTTTCTCGCGGCAAACTCCGGGCAGGGCTTTTACTCGCTGTACGACGGCTTCCCGGGTGAGCTGTATTTTTTGCATATCATCAAGGGCGGGCCCGGCACCGGCAAGTCCGGCTTCATGAAGCGCATCCGCAAAGAGGCGCAGACGCGGGGCTTCGACACTGTGAGCATCCTCTGCTCCGGCGACCCGGACTCTCTCGACGGGCTGCTCATTCCCGCGCTGCACCGGGCCTGGGTGGACGGGACCGCGCCTCACATCCGGGAGCCGGGGCTGTTCGGTGTGGACTCGGATTATGTTAACCTCGGACAATTCTGCCGCCTTCCGCTGGCAGAGCGGGACCGCGCCAAAGCGCAGGCTCTGAACCGGGAGTACAAAGCGCTCTATAAGACAGCTTATGAGCACCTTGCCGCCGTTGCCGCGCTGGAAAAGGCGGAAGAGCTGCACGACGCGGCGGTCGCCCGGGAGGAGCTGCAGCGCGTTCGCACAATCCTCGATGTGCTGCCGGACAGGGCAGGGGAGTGTATCAAACAGCGGCGCTTCCTCTCCGCCATCTCCTGCCGGGGCGTGCTGTGCCTGAACAAGACGGTAAACTTGTTATGTAAACAGATTTATTATCTGCGCGGCCACGCGGTCCTGGAGCAGGCGGCCACAATGGCGGAGAGGAAGACAGAGCGGCTGATCCTCTGCCCGCGCCCGCTGCGGCCCGAGCAGCTGGAGGCCGTGCTGCTGCCGGAACAGGGGATCGCCCTCATGCGTGCCCCCGCTGCGGTGAGAGTCCCGCAGGGGGAGCACCTGCAAAGCGACCGCGCTCTGGCCCGGGCCATGGACGATCTGCGCGAGGCGAAGTTATTGCACGATAAGCTGGAGGCGGTCTACAGGCCGTATATGGACTTCGACGCGCTGACAGCGTATACGGATGCGTATATTGAAAAACTCTTTTCATAAAGCAAAAGGGATGTGAAAAAGCCCCCCGCATCAAGAACACAGAAATATCAGTAACGTAGGGGCCGACGGCCCAGGCCGGCTTCTCTTGCCGCGTTGCGGCAATTCACCTCCCGCCCTCGGCGGCCCGGCAGAGGAAACTCAATAATTACACGTATCCCCGGCAAATTCGCAACATTTGTGCGTTTTCGCCGGGGATTTCTGCGTGTTTTTGAGCTATTCCACACGGGCCGCCGAGGGCGTCGGCCCCTACACTGTCAATTGACTTTTTTCACAGCCTCTTTCCTGTTCATTTTTTCTTAAACACCCATTTCTTCTGAATGAAATAGCTGATAAAGAACAGCGCCGTCTCCACCACGATCTTCACAAAGGTTGCAAGGCCCGGGGAGGAAATCTCGAGTGCCTTGACAAGCGAGGTCAGGCACACCATGGAGATGAGCGTCTGCGGGATGCACAGGCAGTAATACTTGACGAAGGCCTTGCCGTGATCCTCCTTGTTCTGGAAGACAAAGCGGTCGTTCATCGTAAAGTTGAACAGCGACGACAGCACGCGCGCGACGGCCTGCGCCGCGGCCGATGCCGCCTCCTTTGCCATGCTCCCAAGGAATAAGGAGAAGAACAGGTGATACAGCCCGTTATCCAGCAGAAAGGAGAGGAAGGAGCTCACCAGATAACGAAAGCCTGAGCCCGTGATCAGAAAGCGCAGCATCACCTTCGTGATGCGCCAGGAGTCCTTCACCGCGTTATAGTGGGAGCTGTAGCCGTCGGGGTCGTAGACGGTGGCGATGGGCTGCTCAAGAAAGCCGATGCCGAGGCGCTTCATGTACAGCAGCATATTGGTCTCGTATTCAAAGCGCTCGCCCTCAATGTCGCAGAAGGTTTTGAGATATCTGGCCGGGATGGCGCGAAGGCCCGTCTGCGTGTCGGAGAGGTGAATGCCGAACAGGACCCGGAAGAAGCGGGAGGTGGTCCGGTTGCCGGCCACCGAGCGAGGCGGGACGCCGGGCTGGCTGAAATCCCGGCAGCCGAGCACGACCTTGTCCTCGTTTTCCAGCATCTTCTGTCCGCAGGCGATGATGTCCTTCGTCAGGTGCTGTCCGTCGCCGTCGATGGTGATGACGCCGCGCAGCTCCGGGAGCTTCTCCCGCACATAGCCGAAGGCGGTCTTGAGCGCCCGGCCCTTGCCCTTATTGACCTCATGTGTCAGCACTGTGCAGCCGGGCTTTTGCGCAGCCTCGTCAAAGAAATGGCGGTTTTCCTCCTTGCTCCCGTCGTTGACGATGACAAGGTGCCGAAAGCCTTCCTGAAGAAGGCTTTCGATGACGTTTATAAACTTTTTATCCGGATCGAGTGACGGCAGCACAATGGCCGTACACGCCCGGCAATCCAATTGCGGAGACTGTTCCACGGATTTTCCTCCGTTAATTTACTTTGAATGCCAGCGTCGTGCTCCCGTCGTCGTAGACAATGACGCTGAGCGGGATGATATCGGTGACCTCGCCCTTGCCGTAGGTATAGGTGTCGGTCGTGGCGGTGACGCCGCAGACATAGCAGTTGTTCGCAAGCGGCAGCACGCCGTTGAACTCAAAATCGGTGAGCTTGAAGGAGGAGGTGTGCGCCCAGCTCAGGCCGTCCAGGGCATCCTGCGCGCGCTTTTCGATGTCGGAGCCGGGGATAATATAGGGCTTGAGGTTATTGAGCGCGGTCAGGCCGTCGGTGGCGCCGGAGCGGAAAAGCAGGTACTTTTCCGTGAAGGGCTGCAGGAGGTTGACGAGCCGCTGCTGGGTCTCCTCGTCCACGGGCTTGATGAACTGGATGTCGCCCTTGTTGGGGTCGATGGTGAAGGGGTTGCCATCCTCGTCGCGGATCTCGGCCTCCACATCGCCGATGACGTTGTCAAAGCGGTAGGTGACCTTGGTGGGCAGCGTGGGCAGATCGTAGTAGTAATCCTCGTACACGTCGTAGTGAATATCGCGCGCCACGATGTACTCCTCGCCGAGCTGGGTGCCGTTGAGGAAAACCGTGTATGTACTGGGAACCGTGATTTCAAAGGAGTTATAGAGATTGGAGAAGTCGAAGCTGTCGGAATAGAGCACCCAGGGCTTGAGGCCCCATTCCAGAATACCGGGCAGGAAGCGGCTGACAAGCGGCCAGGGCATCTCGTCCAGATTCACCTTGCCGCGGTAGTTCTGGTCCTCGACAATGGTCATGCTGCCGATCTCCCGGCCGTCGCAGCGCAGGCTGTAACTGAGCGTGCCGGAATCATTGACGCCGCTTTTGCGCACGGCGCTGACACCGTTTCCAAGCCTGCTCTGCACGAAGGCCTTGATTTCCGCGTCGCTCTGGGTCTCATGGGGCATGGCCTGTACGGCGCGCTCCATGCCGTCGTTCCACTTGTCGCGGTTGAGCGTTTCCAGATAAGCGTCCACGGCCTTCTGCGGGCGCGACAGCTCATACTGCTCGGCATAGTCGTATACCCGTTCGAGCCAGGTGTAGGCCGTCAGGAGCAGGAAAGCCCCAAACGCCAGCAGCACCAGCGTATAGATGAATTTACCGAGCAGGCCACGCCTGCGTGTGCTTTTTCCGGCCATCTCTCTGTCCTCTCTCTCCTGCCAGAAGGCGGATTCTATAGATCAATAAAGCTCCAAAAATATCGCCCGGATATCGTCGTTTCTCTCGCGGACGATCACGCGCATGTTGCTGACACTCTCCGCCTCGCCCTTACCGTTGGTGTAGGTCGTGGCGATGGAGGTAATGTCCAGAATATAATGGTTGTCACCCAGGGCGAGCGCGCCGTTGAGCGTTGCGGCGTCCACATTGACCGACGAGGTGTGGGCCCAGTGCAGGCCGTCGAGCGCGTCATGCATGCGCTTGTCGAGGTCGCCGCCCGCAAGCAGATAGGGCTGGAGCCGCTGGTAGCCGTAGGTCGGGTCCACCACGCCGGAGGTATAGCGCAGATAGCGCTCCACAAAGCCCGCTGTGAACTGGGCAAGACGCTCCAGCTTCTCCGGGGAGCAGGGCTTGATAAACTGCGCGTCGTCCCGGTTAGGATCGACGACGAACACCTCGCCGTCCTCATCGAGGATCACGGGGTCGATGCTGCCAATGATGTTGTCAAAGCGGTAGCGGATCTTGGTGGGCAGACCATCGTAGCGGTCATAGTAGTTTTTCAGCACATCGAAGGGGATGCCGGTCTCCACCACATGCTCCGCCCCGAGCTGCACGCCGTTGAGCAGAACGCGGAAGGTGCGGGGGATCACGATATCCACTGAGCTGTAAAGACCGCCGAAGTCAAAGGTCTCGCTCTCCACGTGCCAGGGCTTGATGCTCCACGGGAGCATGGTCCAGGGAAAACGGCTCATGTCGAAGGGCGGCTCAAAATCCTCCGCCTCGGCGATGGTGACGGTGCCGAACTCGTTGCCGCGGCAGCGCAGGGAGTAGATCGCGCGGCCCGCGCCTCCGCCGCTCTTGCGGGAGTAGCTGATGCCGTCTGAGAGCATCTCGCGCACGCGCTCGCCGACCTCCTCGTCGGACTGGACCTCATGGGGCATGGCCTTGATCGTGTCCGCGATCCCCTCGTCCCAGAGGTTGCGGCTGAGATCGGCCACATAGGCATCCATCGTGTGATTGGGGCGGGAGGCCTCGTAAGCCTCGGCGTAGGTCCAGACCTTGTCGAGACCGTAGTACACGCCGTAGCACAGCAGCGCCGCCCACAGGGCCAGGAAGAGCGTATACAGCGCTCTCCCGAGGCACCTTTTCTTTTTTGCCATAAACGAAATTCCTTACTTATCTGAACAAAAATGCGTTGGGAAGGGGACGCGGGTTGCCGCCCTCAGCCGAGCAGCTGTTGACATAGCGGCCTTCGTAGTACATGACCGTGGAGGAGCCGCCGTCCATATTGCAGGCATTGACCGCGCCGTAGCTTAAAAGCAGGTCCACCATGTCCTGATAGGTTGCGCCGATGGAGTGTACCTGGCGGCCGTCGATGACCAGCATGATGATCGCGCCGTCCGCGCGCTGGGCGATGGCGGTGCGGGGGTTGACGCTGGAGGTGAGATAGGCGGGATCGGTGGGCACGCCGTTGGAGATGAGGATGGGGCCGAAGGACACCGCGTGCACGATGCCGTTTGCCACGCAGTCCTCGTAGGAATAAAAGCCAACATGCAAAATGCCGTCCTTGTCAAGCCCGGCGAAGCCCTCGGTCACATCCATGTCGCGGTTGTAGCACACGCCGTCGACAATGGTCAGACCCTCCGGCATGCCGCCGAGGCCGCCGCCGCCGTCGTCCTTGAAGCCGCCGGCGTTGATGCCGCCGATAGCGCCGTACTTCTGGCACATCTGCTCGAGCGTGAGACCCACGCCGCCGTAGCTGTCGGGCATGCCGACGAACACGCGCTTGGGGTCGAGTATCACGGTCATGTAGCCGAGATAGCCGTTGCCCTTGACTTCCTTGAAGATGATGCCGTCGCCGTCCTCGTCCACCAGACCGTAGGGATCGGTGTCATCGCCCGTGCTGCTGGCGCTGCCGATCTGGGTGACGGTGCGCTCCTGATTGGCGGCAACGGTGATGAGGTTTTTATCGGTGGCGATGTCGGTCTCCATCTTCTTGCGGGTGCGGATGGCGTTTAATTCGTCCGCCGTCATGAAGATCTGCGGCATGGAGCGGAAGCGCCGCGTCTCGTCCATCGTGCTGATGAACAGATCGCGCAGCGCGGGGGAGGGCCCTTTCAGGATCACATACTCCAGCCCCAGCAGGCCGCTGCACAGCACGATCACAAACACGATGATGAAGCCGGCGAGCCTGTCCCAGAAGCGCCGCGCCTTGAGATGGCGGATCAGCTTCTTCTTTTTCTTCTCGGGCAGCGCGTTGATCTTATCTATTTCGTCGATGTTGTCTTTTTTCTTCACTTCTACACCTTCAACTGTTATTTTGTGTCAAGCCATTTACATAACAACCCAAAGTACCAAGATATTTTACCATAAGCCCGCCCTCCTGACAAGCGGATTTTGCTGGATTTTGTCAATACATTGGAATTATTTTATGACGGAGACAGAGTGTATGACTGAATCGGGGCAAAAATGTTCCCGTGTTTCTCTTGCCTCCCCCAGCTGCGCATGCGGCGAAGTGGGGGAGGGGGACCGCTTCAGCGGTGGAAGGGGTCGCGCTTCTCTTGCATCAGGTCCTCGTACATGGTATAATAAACAAAACATGAAACCATGGAGTACGTCATGAAAAAGGTTTATACATACATCTGCATCCTTCTCGCATTTTTCATACAGTCACCCGCGGCATCAGCGGCGGTGCAAGCGGGCTTTTCCACGGAGCCCTTATCGGCGGCGGATACGGAAACCTTCCTCCAAAGCGTGAAGCTTACGCCCTTGACAGAGGAGCCGAAGCGGAGGCCGATTGCCTGCTTCGACGCAAGCGATGAAAGAATCGCGATCGGCTGCGGGGATTCCGGGAATAAAACAGTCTGCGTCTACACGACGGACGGCGCTTTTCAATACGGTTTTCGCTTTCCGTGCGGCGGCAGCTTCGGTGTTGAACTGGACGGTGAAAACCTGATCCTTTATTTTGCACGCAGCGATGTCGCCGCGTCGGTGAATCCAACGGGGACAATCGAAAGCCTTGCAAAAATTCAAAACACGATTGACAATAACGCGTACTGGAACCACCATGTTCATGCGATCACACGCGAAGTCGGCGGCATAAGATATACGCTAAAAAATAACCTCGGCTTTTTCGGCCTCTTTGCATCGACCTATTCGCAGCTGACCGCGACCGGTCCGGACGGCGAAGAGCGCGTGCTCTATGACGTACGTGCAGAGCAACTTGCAAAGTCGGCAGCTGTATTTGTGCTTATTGCAGTGCTTGTTGCTGTTGCTGTAGTCGTGATCGTCAAAGAGTTTGGAAAACTGAAGCGCAGGGAGTCTGCGATAGAGAATTGTAATTAAAGTTACGTAAATAAAATTATGTAAACAAAAAGATCTTTCTCTGTAAGTCTTAGTTCATCCGAGAAAGATCCTTTTTATTGTTAAGCGATTCAACCCATCAGCGGGTCGTACACAGATTCTGCCGCGTATACCTCGAACGGGTCAATGTCGATGCAGCTTCGCGGGTCAAAGTGCCCGCTCACATCCCAGGCTACCGTGTCATTGAGCACTGTCAGCTTTTGCACGAAGAAATCGGCATCCTTGAGCGGGGCGAACACACCGCCGCGTTCGATTGCCGGGGCCATATCATATTGCTTGATCTGACCGTCGGAGAAATAGGCGTAGACGGTTTTCCCGGGTCCGGCCACCGCCTGCACCACAACGGGATAATACTCCATAAGCCTGCCCTCCTTACTTCAAAGGGGCTATTTCATTAAGCGCCTTATTGTCCTTCGCAAGCTCCCAGTTCTGCATCAGCTCATCGCTGTGCAGCTCGTTCCATGCAAGGACAAGCTTGAGCTGCCTTGCGGGAAGTGAACCTTGGATTACACATCCGTTCTGTATATCTACAAGACACCTGTAATTGCCATACATCGCATGAAAATGCGGCGGATTGTGGTCACTGTAATACATGGTTATACGTATGCCACGAAACAAGCAGATTTCCGGCATGGTTCGACCTCCCATCTACAAGACATCATTTTCACTTTTAGTATATCACATTCACGAAACGTGAGCAATACATAATCCCGCGATTTCAGTCTCCAAAACAATTGAACAATCCCCGCAAACATGCTATAATAACAAAAGCGCTATTTCACAAATATTCGAGGTGCAGGTTCATTGTCCAGACCGCATGTGTTTTTCGGGGAGAGGGAATATCTGATGTGGGTCGTCATCATGCTGGTGCTGGGGCTTACGGCGCTGGCGTCGTTTGTCTATCTGCTGACGCGCTTTCACAGCTTTTCGTTTATCAGGGCGCTTGACGAAAAAAGCCGGGTGCTGGCCTGGCTTGCCACGCTGCTGCCGCTGCTGCTCACAGGCGTGTTCTGGCTTCGCTTCAACGTGACGACGCTCTTTGTCGTGCTGCTGCACCTGATGGCGGCTTTCCTGCTGTGCGCTCTCGTCTTCTTCCTCATACGGAGATTCGGGAAAATCACCATCCCCTATGATATCGAGGGAGCCGCCGCGATTTTGCTGACCATTATTTATCTCAGCGTCGGCTGGTATAACGGACACCATGTTTCCCAGACGGATTACCGCCTCGAGACCGCAAAGGACATCAAGCGCGATTACCGCATCGTGGAGATCGCGGACTCGCACTTCGGCATCACCCAGTCCGGAGAGACCTTTACCCGCGAGATGCAGCGCGTCCAGGCGCTGAACCCCGACGCGGTTGTCATCGTGGGCGACTTCGTGGACGACGACAGCGACCGGGCCGACATGATCAAGGCCTGCAAGGCCCTGGGGGAGCTCAAAACCGCCTTCGGCGTCTTCTTCGTCTACGGCAATCATGACAACGGCTATTACAAGTACCGCAACTTTGACTCTCAGGAGCTTCGCGCGGAGCTCGAGAAAAACGGTGTCACCATCCTCACGGACGAGAGCGTCCTGCTGGACGACAGCCTGTACCTCGTCGGACGGCGCGACCGCTCCGACCGCGGCAGAGCACCCATCGACGAACTCATGGCGGGGCTTGACAAGACAAAGTATGCCGTCGTCCTCGACCACCAGCCCAACGACTTTGATGCCGAGACTGCGGCAGGCGCAGACCTTGTCCTTTGCGGCCACACCCACGGCGGGCACATTTTCCCCGCGGGACAGATCGGCCTTCTCATGGGCGCAAACGATGCCGTCTATGGCGCGTCGAAGCGCAAGGATACGACCTTCGTCGTAACCTCCGGCATCTCCGGCTGGGCCATCCCCTTCAAAACCGGCACGTTTTCCGAATTCGTGGTCATTGACTTGAAAAAACAGTAAGGAGCAACTGCTATGAAAATCAAAATGGAACAACTCAACGCCCGCGCCTGGCGCCTGCGCATCAGCGGAAGGCTCGACCCGGACAGCGCGGACGCCGCACGCCTGGTCTTCGCCGCCATGCCCGACGACGCGGAGGTCATCACCGTGGACTGCGCGGCTCTCAATGACGTGACCCTCGCGGGCCTGCGTGAGCTGCTCATTGCCCGCCGCCGCTTTGCCGCGGGCATCATGCGCCTTGTCAACGTGCGCCCCAAGGTCATGGAAACGCTGAACGTCAGCGGCTTTAAGGACTTCTTCGAGGTGAGCGCCGAGGAAGAGCCGGGCCCGGAATACATGCGCGTGAGCTTCCGGGATTTTCTCTCCACCAAGCACTATGCCATGCCGGAGCGCGTCGCGGTGGTGAGCGAGGCGGGGGAGCATACCTGGCGGGAGATCGACGCCTGTGCGGACGTGATCGCCTCCGATCTTGCGCGCCTCGGCGTGCGTAAGGGCAGCCATGTCGCCATCTGCGGCCGCAACTCCATCAACTGGATCTACACCTTCTTCGCGGTACAGAAGCTCGGCGCGGTCGCCGCGCTTATAAACCCCGGCCTCAAGGCCGCCGAGATCGCCTCCGTCGCCTTGGGCGGGGACGCGGAGTTCCTCTGCTGCGGCGAGATTTTGGAGATGAAGGATGAAGAGGCGTTTCTGCAAGAGATCGAAGCCGCCTCCGGCGGCAGGCTTACGCGCTTTTACTCCATCCGCAATTCCGTCGACTTTCGCGCGCGGCAGCTCGAGCCTGTCAGCTATCCGCTCGCCCCCTCCCGCGGGGACGATCCGGCCCTCATGATCTTTACCTCCGGCTACACCGGCACGCCCAAGGGGGTGCTGCTGTCGGCCTGGGGCGTGCTGAACGCCTCGCGCGGCAGCACCGGGAACCAGCGCCTGACGGAGCGGGACAAGATCTGCCTCATCCTGCCGATGTTTCACATCTTCGGTTTGGTGGCAGGGCTCTTTGCGGGGGCCTGCGCGGACGCGACCTTGTATCTGCCGCGGGATATCCGCACCGATACGATCCTGGAGCTCATCAGCCGCGAACAGTGCACGGTCTTCCACTCGGTGCCGTCCATGCTCGTTGCACTCATCAACAACAAGAGCTTTGCGCCCGAGAAGCTTTCCAGCCTGCGCTGCACCATCATCTCCGCCGCCGCGGCCACCCGCGCGCAGATGGAGCGCTTCCAGGCCGCCATGCCCCAAAACCACTTCCTCTCCTCCTACGGGCTGAGCGAGATGGCCCCGGTCAGCATCACCGACTACGAGGACACGGACGAGCATGTCATGTTCACCGTCGGCAAGCCCTGGCCGGACATCCGCATCAAGATCATAAACCGTGACACAGGAAAAGAGTGTCCCGCAGGAAAGGACGGCGAGATCCTGGTCCAGGGCTACAGCCTGATGGGCGGCTACTATCGCATCGGCCTTGACGATCAGGCAATCGACGCGGAGGGCTGGCTCCACACCGGCGACCGGGGCCTTCTGGACGAGGAGGGCTACCTGCGCCTGCTGGGCCGTTATAAAGAGCTCATCCTGCGCGGCGGGGAGAACGTCATGCCTGGCGAGATCGAGTACGCCCTGACAGAGCTCGACAGCGTCGCCAACGCCAAGGTCATTGGCGTGCCGAGCGACTTCTTCGGCGAGGAGGTCTGCGCCTGCGTGGTCTGCGCCCCCGGCAAAAGCTTTGACGAGGAAACGGCCCGGGCGGCTCTCTCCGCGCGCCTTGCCCGCTACAAGGTGCCGTCCTTCTTCCTCGAATACGAGCAGCTGCCCCTTCTCGCGACCGGCAAGGTCAATATCGCGGCTCTCAAAAAGGACGCGGTGGAAAGAATTAAAAACTTACAGAAATGATATGAGGGACGCCCGTACGGGCGTCCCTCAGACTGTAGACGAAGTCGATTCCTGTCATTGCGAACCAGTGCCGCAGCACTGGTGTGGCAATCCGTATTCCCCGAAAGCCACATATTATCTGACATTGTACCGGAGAACGGATTCCCACGGCCAGTTTGCGAACTGGCCTCGGAATGACAAACTTTGGGGGGCTACACATTTGAGGGGCGTCCGCGAGGACGCCCCTCAAATGTTATCTTTTATGCTGCTTGTCTTCTTTCAGCCTTTTGCGGACATAGGCAAACGCCGCGTCCTCCCCCTCGTCCCTGAGCACGCGCAGCATCTTTTCCAGCTCCGCACCGGTCTCGGGGTGGATCATGATGGCACCTTTTGAGTTTACATAATATTCGTACGGCGCGGCGTCGGTATACTTGTCGCCGAGATAGATCCGACTTGCCGCGATGCGGTCGCAGAACATTTCCGCAACATAGCGCAGCGGCATTTTGTTCCCGCCGTAGCCCACGCTGCCGTCGGGGTTGATGACGTAGTCCACCCAGTATTCCAGGTGGTGGCGGTTGCGCCCCTTGTGGTGCAGCCACGCCAGCGACACGCCGGTGGCCTTGCGCTCTGCGTCATTGGGGCTGCGGTTGCCCTGGTAGTATTTCGCGCCGCTGATGAACTCCGCCGGGGAATACTTGCTCAGGTCGTGCTTGAGACCCTGGGAGTAGAGCCCCAGCCGAAAACAGTATTTACAAACCAGATTGCGGTGGCGGGTGATGGTCTTGAAATGGGCGATGGGATGCATGAGCGGGCCTCCGATACTTGGAATGATTTTGCATTATAACAGAAAGCTTCCCGGATTGCAAATTGATACAGGATCGTTTAATATATATAGAAAGAGGTGAGGGAAATGAAAAAGCTGCTGTCCTGCTGTCTGGCGCTGCTCCTGCTTTGTACGGCGCTCCCGCGCACAGCCCGCGCGGAGGAGGAGTTCACGCTGCTCACTGCGACGGACCCGCACTTTATCGCGCCGGGCCTCACCGATCACGGCGCCTACTTCACCGCCCTCACCGAAAGCTCCGACGGAAAGCTCATGCGCTGCAGCGAGGAGATCATCGACGCTTTTCTCGCGGAGGCCATCGCGCAAAAGCCCGAGGCGCTGCTGCTGACGGGCGACCTCAGCTTCAACGGCGCGCTCCTGAGCCACACGGCCCTGGCCGCAAAGCTCCGCGCCGCGGAGGAACAGGGCCTTCGGGTATACGTCCTGCCCGGCAACCACGATCTGGATAACCCCAACGCGGCCTCCTTCTCCGGCGAGGGCTTCACCCGCGTGACTTTTGCGACGGCGGAGGACTTCCGCCGCATCTATGCAGACTTCGGCTTTGACGAAGCCCTGAGCATCGACGCCGACTCTCTCAGCTATGTTGCTGCCCTGAACGGGGATACGAGGCTTCTGATGCTGGACTTCAACACCCGGCACGACCCCTGCGGCATTTCGGACAAGACCCTCGCCTGGGTCGAGGCGCAGTTGAAGGACGCCCGGGATGCGGGACAGAAGATGCTCACAGCCGGACACCAGAACATCTTCCAGCTCACCGTGTTCCGCGCGGGCTACGTGATCCAAAACGCGGAAAAGCTCGCGGCGCTTTTCAGGGAATACGGCGTCACGCTCTATCTGAGCGGACACCTGCACTGCCAGCATTGGAAAACGGAGGATGGCTTGACCGAAATCGCCACCTCCGCCCTGTCCGTGTCGCCCTGCCAGTACGGCGTTCTAAAGGTCACGGGCGACACCCTGCGTTATGAGACAAGGGAGACGGATATTTCCGCCTGGGCAAAAGCGCAGGGTAGAACGGAGAAGGACCTTCTGGATTTCCAAACCTATGCTGCGGACTTCTTTGACAGCCGCAACCGCCAGAACACTGCCGAGACTCTGTCCCTGTTCGCTTTCACGCCGGAGGAGGTCGAGCGCATGACGGAATACATTGTCAAGCTCAACCGCGCCTATTTTTCGGGCGACATGCGCGATGCCGCGTCCTTTGACCCGGACGGGGAGATCGCGGTCCTCTTTGACCGAAGCGCCAATCTCTATACGGCGTATCTCACGTCCGTTCGTCCGGATTACGGTATGGACTTTCGCGAGTGGAGCAACGTCAGAAATTAAGTTAACAACATTGTGTAAACAGAAATACGTTAATAAAATTATGAAAAGCAAATTATGTAAATAGAATTATGAAAACGATAGGAGGACGACTGCTATGGGACTTTTCAAAAGACATCAGCCGGAGCCGGAGACCACCGCTTTTGACCCGGCGGCATACGAACCGGTGATCCGCTCAAGCATCTGCACGGGGGAGAAGGTGGCATGCATGCGGGATAAAAGCACCGGCAAACTCCAGGAACTGATGCTGATTCGCACACAGGAGGATATCGACGCCTTCTGCCGCCGTTACCACGTCAAGGCCGAGGATGTGAAAACAATCTATTAATTAACATAAAACAATTAACAGAATATAGTAAACATAATAAGTAGACGGAAAATTATTTACATAAATTACATAACATAAGACTGTTGACATAAAGAAAGGAACGGCTATGGAACAGAACAACAAGCCACCCAGACAGTACAGCGGCACAAAGGGGCTGAGCCTTGCCATCGTGATCGGTGTCGCCATCGGGACGCTGATCGGCAAGCTCATGAACAACATGAACACAGGCCTGATGCTCGGCCTGGTGCTGGGCGTGGCCGGCTGGGTACTGCTCTTCAACCGCAGGCCAAAAACCGAAGACAAGGAAGAAAGTGCGGAAACCGAAGCGAAAGCGCCGCCGGACAATGGCACAAAATAGGGAAATCCCCTGCCGGGAGGCAGGGGATTTATACTGTCAGAAATTGAAATAGACAAACGGCGTAAACGAGGAGCTGATGATAAACATGATGCACACAATTAATAAAACAAGATGCATGCCGTTGAGCACGATCAGGCCTGGGCCCTTTTCCGGTGCGGCTGCCTTTTTCACGATCGGGAAGGAGAACAGCAGCGCAAAGGGCAGGCACAGCACCTTGGAGCATACCGATGCGTCCAGCGTCAGCAGAGCGCGCCAGTCCGTCGGCATATAGATGAACATACGCAGGAGCTTTTCCAGTATGAGCGACGGATCGGAGATGTAGAAGAAAACCCAGCCGATATTGACCAGAACGAAGGTCACAAGCCAGCGCAGAAGCGGCGGCACGTGCTCAATACCCTTTCCGATCACCAGCCTTTCGATCAGCAGCAGCACGCCGTAATACAATCCCCAGAGCACAAAGTTCCAGGATGCGCCGTGCCACAGACCGGTCAGCGCCCAGACGATCAGCAGATTCAGCGCCAGGCGTCCGCGCCCGACACGGTTGCCGCCGAGAGGGATATACACGTAGTCACGAAACCAGCGGGCGAGCGTCATGTGCCAGCGCCGCCAAAAGTCCGACACAGACAGGGCGGCATAGGGGTGGTCAAAGTTATCCGGCAGTTTGAAGCCGAACAGCTGCCCGAGCCCGATGGCCATATCACTGTAGCCGGAGAAGTCATAAAAGACCTGCATCCCATAGCACAGCGCAGCAAGCCACAGCCCCGCCGTGCCGCTGAGCTCACGCTGCCCGTAGAGCGTCGAGGCGAGCACCGCCGCCTGATCGGCGATCAGCACTTTCTTCGCAAGTCCGCGTACAAAGCGCCGCAGGCCGCAGACAGCCCCGTCAAGTGTGACGGACCGTTCCCTGAGCATCGGCGCGGTCTCGCCGTAGCGCAGGATCGGCCCCTGCAAAAGCTGGGGGAAAAAGCACACATAGAGCAGAAAACGGAAGAAACTCCGCTCGGCCCGGATCTGACCGCGCTTGAGGTCGATGCTGTAAGCCATGAGCTGAAAGCTCGTGAAGCTGATCCCGGCGGGCAAAAGCAGCGCAGGCAGCGTTTTCACGCCGAACAGACCCACAAAGAAGCCCAGATACTTGAACAGAATCAGACTCCCCAGCACAAAAGCGAGGGACAGGGGGTGGCAGAAGCCAAGCCCCTTTTCGGTTCCGAGGCCGCAAAGCCATACAAGTGCCGCCATCCCAAGCAGCAGCGGCAGCGCCTTCGGAGCGCCCCAGGCGTAGAAAAACAGGGACGTTATGAGCAGCACGGCGTTTCGCCAGCGCGGGGAGGGAGAGAGAAAATACAGGATGACAACCACGGGCAGAAAGGCATACAGAAAGCTCAGAGAGGAAAAGGACATGTCACTGCCCTCCTTCGCGCAGAAGCGTCTCGCCGAAATAATCCACGCCGCCGATGAAGACCACGCAGTCAATCCTGTGCTCTTTGAGATAATCCGCCATCACAAAGGGGCGCCTCAGCTCCGAGGCATAAGAGCGCAGGTCCACACAGTAGGTTTTGGAAAACCCCGCTGCCAGCGCCTTGACGACGGCGTTGTCGTAGGAGTCGCCCATCACCAGCAGGTTTTTCCCGGGCCTGCCGGTGTCGAATACCAGCTCACCGCAGTCCACGCCGAAGACGCTGCCGTAGGAAACGCTCTCCAGCTCACCGTTTACAAACAGCGACTGCATCCCGTAATCCGGGATGGGGCCTGCGGGGATCGTGACCGTCATGTCCGGATAATCGAACAGGTTGACGGCGAAATCCTCCGCCGGTACGCCCTCGACCCCGGCGGCGCGGGTGCCGTGATAGCAGGCCGGGAGGCGGTATTGCCCGCGGACTGTCAGCGGTGTAATGCCGAGCAGCGCGCAGAGATCCAGATACCCCTGATACGAGCCGTCCGCGTTCCAGTGGTGGTCCGTTTTGAAAAAGAGGCGGTGATAATCGGCGAAGGAGTCAACACGCAGCCGCCCGACCCGCCCCGCCGGGAGGGTAAGAGCGCCGGTGAGACAATCGTAAAGACCGCTTTTCTCGCCGGTTTCCAGGTTCAGATCCCGGTCTGTCTCAATATAATATACATAAAACTCCGTCCCCGGCGCGGCATCCTGCCAGCTGCCAATGTGCCGGGCGGCGGCAAGGAACGTGTCCTCCTTTTCGGGCAGCGCAACGGGCCGCACGACCAGCATATCTTCAAAGAAGCAGATGTTCCGAAAGCCCACATAGCCGCCGCCCTGCCCAAGCATACGGATCACCGGCAGCGCGGTCCCGGTGTCGAAAATGTTGTACAGCTTTTTCATGCGGATCGCCGCCGGAACCTGATCGGAAAGCGCGTCCTCCACGTCCGACTGCCAGGTCCCGTCAAGAAAGGAAGCCGCGCTGAAGGCGGGGAAACGCCTTGCGGGCCGGTTTTCGTAGAAGATCTCCGAGTCGGGAGATATAAGAGCACGCGCAAGCCCCGCCAGCAGAAACAGCAGCAGGAGCCCCACGGTCACAATTTGAATGGTCCTGGTTTTGATGGGATCACCCGGCCTTTCTTATACGAGCTTAACGGTATACCACGTTCATGTCCACTACGCCCCGCACCCCGGCGACTACGCCGCAGTCGGTAAACTGCCACATGTCATAGACGTAGGGGAAATCCGGCAGGCGGTTATAGAGCGTGTAGCTTGCAAGCCACACGGGGTTTACCGCAAGCGTATGGAAGGCCACGTGATTTTTCAGATAGTTCTGCCCGGAGTATACTCCCGCTTCATAGCCGCCGTCCCGGATGGCGCGGCAGAAAGCAGTGACGATCTCATAGCGCCGTACCTTGTGGAGCCTGTCGGCCCGCCCGTAGGGGTATTCGCCCGACTGCTCGGTGTCAAAGTAGACCGGCAGATCCAGCGGGAAGCCGTTCAGGCGCGAGAGCACAAGTCCCGCCTCCGCCTGGGCCTCGGCAGTGTTGACAGCGGTGGAGTAGATATACACCCCCACCTTGAGCCCCGCGGCCTTCGCCCCGCGGAGGTTCTGTTCAAAGCAGTCGTCGTCATGCAGAAGACCCGTCTCCCACCCGCGATAGCCCAGGCGGACGATGGCAAAGTCCACCCCCTGGGCGCGCACGGCGTTCCAGTTGATGCCCAGGTTGTGGTAGGAGACGTCGATGCCGAGCGCGGCAGCGTGCTGTCCGTCGATATTAAAATAATGAAGCTTGCCGTCAATGAGGTGCAGACCTGTCAGCAGATTCCCGTTCGGGAGTACGTAGTACTCACTGTCGCCGAACTGCTTAAAGCCCCAGGGCGGCTCCGGTGTCGGCTCGGGCGTAGGCGCGGGCGTCGGGGGCAGCGTGGGGGAAGTCATGGGCTCCGGCGTCGGCACAAAGTAGGGGTCCGGCGTCTGTGCAGCAATCTGCTCGGGCGTGAGCGTATTGAGGCGCACCTCGCGCATGAGCTGCAGCGAGCGGATGATGGAATACAGCGACAGCAGCATGATCACCACGCAGGCCGAAATGAGCGCGATCAGGAACACCCGGTTGCCCAGGAGCCTGCGCGCCACATCTGTGAGCGTGACCCTATTCCGTTTGCTCTTGTCTCTCGGCATGCACTGTCCGTCCTTTTGCATTTTTCGCGTTTACAGAATAATGTCCTGCGGGGAAAATGTCAAGCGCCCGGCTTGTTTATAGATTGGGAATGTGGTACAATGCCCTCATGATGACTGAATTTGAAAAACAATATCTGGACGCTCGCAAAGAGCTGATCCTGAGCGACTTTTCTTCGCTCAACCCCATGCAGCAGGAGGCCGTGCTCAAAACCGAGGGGCCGCTGCTCATCCTCGCGGGAGCCGGCAGCGGCAAGACCACCGTGCTCATCAACCGCATTGCCAAGCTCCTGAAATACGGCCGCGCAGGGGACTGTGAGGAGATCCCCGAGGACGCGGACGAAAAGCAGCTTGCGCTTTTGCGTCAGGGCGGGGACGAGGCCAAAGCCCTTGCCGCCTGGGACCGGGTCGAGCCCTGGCGCATTCTCGCCATCACCTTTACCAACAAGGCGGCGGGGGAGCTCAAGGTGAGGCTCGAGAGCATGCTGGGCGAAGCGGCGCAGGATATCTGGGCCTGCACCTTCCACTCTGCCTGCGTGCGCATCCTGCGCCGGGACGCCGAGCGCCTCGGCTACACCGGCAGCTTCACCATCTACGATACCTCCGACAGCTTAAGCCTCTTGAAGCACATCATCAAGGACATGGACCTGGACGAGAAGACCTACGCCCCCCGGACCATCCTCTCCGAGATGGGCAGGGCCAAGGACGACGGCGTCTCCCCCACGGAGTACCTGCAGCAGGCTGGCATGGCCTCGGATCTGCGGCGCAGGAAGATGGGCGAGGTCTACGCCGAATACGCCCGCCGCTGCTTTGCCGCCAACGCCATGGACTTTGACGATCTCGTGTACAACACCGTCAAGCTCCTGGAGGAAAACGCCGACGTGCTCGAGCACTGGCAGCGCCGCTTCCGTTACGTGCTCATCGACGAGTACCAGGACACGAACCGCCTGCAATATCGCCTGTCCTCACTTCTGGCCGACGGCTGGGGGAACATCTGCGTGGTGGGCGACGACGACCAGTCCATTTATAAATTCCGCGGCGCGACGATCGAGAACATCCTGAGCTTTGAAAGCCAGTACAAGGGCTGCCGCGTCATCAGGCTCGAGCAGAATTACCGCAGCACCTCCCACATCCTGGACGCGGCCAACGCCGTCATCGCCCACAACACGCAGCGCAAGGGCAAGGAGCTCTGGACGAGCAAGGACGGCGGAGAGCTCCTGACCCACTATTTTGCCGACGACGAGCGGGACGAGGCCCAGTTTGTCGCCTCGCAGATCATGAGCGCCTACGGGCGCGGGGCAAACTGGCGCGACCATGCGGTGCTCTACCGTATGAATGCCCAGTCCAACCAGTTTGAATATGCCTTCAAGCGCAGCGGGATCCCCTACCGTATCATCGGCGGCACCCGCTTCTTCGACCGGGCCGAGGTCAAGGACATCCTGGCCTATTTAAGCCTCATTTCCTCCCCCTCGGACGATCTGCGCCTGAGAAGGATCATCAACAGCCCGCCGCGCGGCATCGGTCCGCGCACGGTGGAGACGGTGGGGGAGATCGCGGCGGAGCAGAATACCTCCATGTTCGAGATCCTGCGCCGCTCGGAGGAGTTTCCCGATCTGCAGCGCGCCGGCGTCAAGCTGCGGCTCTTTGCCAATCTCATCCTGGAGCTGAAGGACTTCTCGCAGACCCACCGCCCGGACGAGCTGATGGACGAGCTGCTCGAAAAGACCGGCTACGTCCGCGCGCTCGAGGAAAAGAACACCACCGAGGATACCGCCCGCGCCGAAAACGTGCGCGAATTAAAGACCAGCATCCTCACCTACATGAAGGAATCCGGCGACGAGACGCTGGAGGGGTATCTGGCAAACGTGGCCCTCTATACGGATATGGACAATTACGACGCCGACGCGGACGCCGTGGTGCTCATGACCATGCACAGCGCCAAGGGCCTGGAGTTTCCCACGGTTTTCATCGTCGGCATGGAGGAGACCATTTTCCCCGGCACCCGCGCCATCGGCGAGCCGGAGGAGATGGAGGAAGAGCGGCGCCTGTGCTATGTTGCCATCACGAGAGCGAAGGAAAAGCTGTATCTGACATCTGCCCACCAGCGCATGCTCTTCGGCCGCACGACCGCAAACCGGGTCTCCCGCTTCGTCTATGAGATCCCCGAGGAACATATCCAGAAGAGTATACCCAAAAACTACGGTTATCAGGACAGGGCGAGAGAAAGTACATCCGCCTTTGAATCGCCGAACCGCTGGGGCGCGCAGGTACGCCGCGAAACGATCAAGCCCAAAGCGCCCGCCTATCCCGCCCCCGCAGCGCCAAAGCCCGCCGAACCCGTGAGCTACGCGGTCGGCGACAGGGTACAGCACAAGGCCTTCGGCCCGGGCGAGATCGTGAAAATGACCCCCATGGGCGGGGACTTTCTGGTGGAGATCAGATTTGAAGGCGCGGTCAAAAAACTCATGCTCCGCGCCGCCGCCCAGCATATGACAAAAGCCTGAAAGGGGAGTGCCCATGCGCGACATTGAGCTCAAGCGCGTCTACCGCCACTTCAAGGGCGACTGCTATCTGGTGGAGGATGTGGCGCGCCACTCCGAGACCGGGGAGGAGTATGTCGTCTACCGCAAGCTCTACGGCGACGGCTCCCTCTGGATTCGCCCCAAGGCCATGTTCCTCGAGCCGGTCGACCGGGAAAAGTACCCCGACTGCAAGCAGGAATACCGCTTTGAATTATTGGATATCCCGAGCAAGGCGGGGCATGGAGGGTAAACCATGAACATCGACGGCTTTGAAATCGAACGGAAATTCCTGATCGCCATGCCGGACGAGGCGTTTCTCAAAACGTGCAGCGCCTCCGCGATCACGCAGACCTACCTTGTCTGTGACGGAAACACCACCGAGCGCGTGCGGGAGCGGGCCTATCCCGATCACTGTGAATATACCCACACAATCAAGTATAAACTAAACAACATGCGCCGCATCGAGGACGAGCGCCAAATCGACGAGGATACGTATACCGCCCTCCTGGAGCGTGCAGACCCCGCGCGGCGGCCCATACGGAAGGTACGCTACTGCTTTGAGCATGACGGCAGGCTCTGGGAGCTGGACGTGTTCCCCTTCTGGAAAAACAGCGCGTACCTGGAAATCGAGCTGACAGGGGAGGACGAGGCATTCACGCTGCCGCCCGGCCTGCGCCTTCTGCGCGAGGTGACGGACGATCCGCGCTATACCAACGCCGCTCTCTCGCTGCACATACCGGAGGAAGAATGAGAATTGAACGACTATCGGAAAGGATGATGAACATGAAAAAATGGACAGCGCTTTTGCTGATCGCCGTTTTCTGCCTGAGCCTTTGCGGCTGCGGCGCGCTTGAAAGCCTCAGGCCCGTGCCCACCCCCGCGCCCACCGAGACCCCGGCCCCCACGCCGGAACCCACTCCCGAGCCGACCCCGGAGCCCACCCCCGACCCTGCGCCGGAGCCGACACCCGCGCCCACGCCCGAACCGAAGGAGGAGCGCGTGACCGTGTCCATCAACCGCACGGAGCTTTCGGCCATGGACCCCCAGAGCGGCGAGACCCGCATCCTGAGCTTCACCTATGACACCCCCATCGTGGAGATGGAGTCCAATCCCGAAGCGGCGAAGAAGATCAACGAGTTCATCGCCCTGCAGAGCGAGGCCTTCTACACCGGCGAGGATTACGGTGACGGCTTTGGCACGGGTTATAACAACATGCTGACCCTGGCCGAGGACAACTATGTCTATCAGGTGGAGTCCGGCGCGGAGAACCCTGGCATTGAGATGAGCGCCGACCGCCGGGCCGCCGTGGTGCGCAATGACGGGACCGTTCTCAGCTTCCTCATCAGCGATTATTACTACATGGGCGGTGCCCACGGCAGCACCATTTCCCGCGCCTACTGCTTCGATGTTTCGAGCGGCGAGCTGCTGACCCTCAAAACCGTCAGCAATGATTCCGCCGCCTTCGCGGTGGCCCTTGCGAATGTCATGATCATGCAGGTCAATGAGAGCGAGGAGCTGCAGCAGCGCATCGACCTTTTAAGCTCCGACCTCGCCTCCGCCCTCTCCGCCCTGGTGCGCGAGGGCTCCTGGTACTTTGACTATGACGCCATCGTCGTCTTCTCCGACGACTATGAGATCTCAAGCCACGCCTCCGGCCCCGTTGCCTTCCGCATCCCCTATGACGCCGTGGCGGAGCATCTTAAGCCGCGCTATCTCTCGGTCGCGCCCGAGGGCGATGTGCAGTTTTATATCACCCCGACCGACGCTGTTGGTGAGGCGGACATTGAAATCATCGACATGGTACGCGTGGGCGACGGGGAACAGACTCTTTATCTGATTGCAAACGGCAAAGCCCATGACGTGAGACTGACGAGCGTGGAATACTCCGGAGCCTTCTATGAGACAGCCCAGCTCTGGTCGTGCAGCGTGATGGAGAAATGCGCCGTGCAGGTGTCCACCTGGATTCCGGACGGCATGCCGAATCTCAAGCTCAGCTACCGCACCGCCGACGGCCTGCAGAACTTCTACCTCACCCAGAGCGGCGAGGACGGCAGTCTCATCCTCATGGACGACAGCATCGAGGCCATCGGGTGAAAAATCCCTCTGAAAAGTGCAAAAAATGCTTGACAACATGTCCTGCCCGTGATAATCTATTCAAGCCGCATTGAAGGGGCAATCAAAGTGGGGCCTTGCCTCCGCCTCAAGAGCGAGTCCTGTAAAGAGGGAGGATACATTCATGAAGCATGCGATCATCGTGACCGGCGGCAAGCAGTACCGTGTGGCCGAGGGCGACGTCATTTTCGTTGAGAAGCTGGACGCCGCTGCCGGTGAGAAGGTCAAGTTCGACCAGGTCCTGGCCGTGATCGACGGCGACAACGCCGTGTTCGGCAAGCCCGCTGTCGAAGGCGCGACTGTTTCTGCCAATGTCGTCAAGAACGGCAAGGGCGCCAAGGTCCGCGTTTACAAGATGAAGCCCAAAAAGGGCTATCGCCGCACCCAGGGCCACAGACAGCCCTACACCAAGGTTCAGATCGAAGCGATCAACGCCTGATTTTTCCGCAACTGATTTTGACTGAAGGAGGAGCAACCTAATGGCACATAAAAAAGGTATGGGTTCTACCAAGAACGGCCGCGACAGTGAGTCCAAGCGTCTTGGCACCAAGAGAGCCGACGGTCAGTTCGTTCTCGCCGGCAACATCCTTGTCAGACAGCGCGGAACGAAGATTCACCCGGGTACCAATGTCGGTAAGGGTAAGGACGACACGCTGTTCTCCCTCGTGGACGGCACCGTGAAGTTCGAGCGCATGGGCAAGGACCGCAAGAAGGTCTCTGTTTACGAAGAGATCGCTCAGTAAGTGACCAAAAGGCCGGACATAGTTCTATGTCCGGCTTCTTTTTTTGAGAGGAGGCACGATATGGCTTCATCTTTTGTCGATAAGGCCCGCATTACTGTCCACGCCGGCAAGGGCGGGGACGGCGCGGTGGCCTTTCACCGTGAAAAATACGTGGCGGCGGGCGGCCCGGACGGCGGCGACGGCGGCCGCGGAGGCAACGTCGTTTTCACCGTGGACGAGAACATGTCCACGCTGATGGACTTTCGCTATAAGCGCAAATACGTCGCCGGCAACGGCGCGAACGGCATGGGCAAACGCTGCTACGGCAAGGACGGGGACACCCTGTATATCAAGGTCCCGCGCGGCACCATCGTCCGCGACACCGAGTCCGGGGCCATCATGCACGACATGTCCGACGGCGAGGACTGGATCGCCGCGAAAGGCGGCCGCGGCGGCTGGGGCAACATGCACTTTGCCACACCCACCCGCCAGGTTCCGCGCTTTGCAAAGCCCGGCCTTCCAGGCGAGAGCCACGACATCACGCTCGAGCTCAAGCTTCTGGCGGACGTGGGTCTTGTGGGCTTTCCGAACGTGGGCAAGTCCACGCTCCTGTCTGTCGTGAGCAAGGCCCACCCCAAGATCGCAAACTACCACTTCACCACGCTTTTCCCGAACCTCGGCGTGGTGTACGTGGATGAGGGCGTGTCCTTTGTCATGGCGGATATCCCCGGCATCATCGAGGGCGCCTCGGAGGGCGCGGGCCTCGGGCACGACTTTCTGCGCCACATCGACCGCTGCCGCCTGCTTGTCCATCTGGTGGATGTGTCCGGCAGCGAGGGCCGCGACCCTGTGGAGGACTTCGAGGCCATCAACGCAGAGCTCAAGGAGTACAGCCCCGAGCTTGCCGAACGGCCCCAGATCGTGGTCGGCAACAAGTGCGACCTTCTGGGCGAGGACCGGGAGAACATCGAAAAGCTCCGCGCGCATGTCGAGGGGAAGGGCTACGCCTTTTTCGAGCTCAGCGCCGCGGCTCACATGGGCACGCGCGAGCTTGTGCAGGAGTGCGCCCGCAGACTCAAGGAGCTGCCGCCCATCCTGCGCTTTGAGGCGGATTACGTCCCGCCCGAGCCGAAGGTGGACACCTCCGGTGAGCTCACCATCGAGCACTTCGACGACATGTGGCTGGTGGAGGGCCCATGGCTCCAGCGCCTGGTGGCAACGGTCAACTTCTCCGACTATGAAAGCCGCATGTACTTCGACCGCGTCCTGCGCGAGGCGGGCGTGTTCAAGCGCATGGAGGAGATGGGCGTGCGCGACGGCGACACCGTGAGCATGTACGACCTGATGTTTGAATACAAGGATTGATGACGGAGAAACGAAAAGCACAGCTCCGGCTGTTTTTGACACTGCTGCTGATCGCCACAGTGTGCTTTATCTGGAGCAATTCCATGGTGAGCAGAGAGGGCTCCGCCTCTCTCAGCCGACGCATCACCGCATGGCTCAACGGCATCGGCATCCCTGTGACGCATTATTTCGTGAGAAAGGCGGCTCATTTCTGTGAATTCGGGCTTCTGGGCTGTGAACTCATGCTGCTGTTCGGGCTCGGAAGCGGGGTAAGTCTGCAGAGCCTGAGCAACGCTGCCTTTGCGGCTTTGCTTACAGCGGTAACGGACGAGACGATCCAGATCTTTTCCGGCCGCGGCTCACAGGTACAGGACGTGGTGCTGGATTTCTCCGGCGCGCTGACGGGAATCCTGTTTATCAGCCTGGTGCTGAAACTGATCCAAAAACGAAAAAACTGACTTCTCTTTCGGAAGTCAGTTTTTTTGTTCAAACAGGCGGATCAGCCGATCTGCTCAAGGAGATAGGAAAGAAGCTCGGAGCCGTTGACGGAGCTGTCCTTCTTCTGCCGTCTGGCGGTTCCGCCGCTGAACAGACCCTTCACGATGCTGCCCAGGCTGCAGGACTTTTTGCCGCTCAGCATGGTCAGCAAACCGCTGAGATTCAGACCGTTCTTGCTTCTGCGCTTCCTGCCGGAGCCGAACACGGCGGCGGACAGAGCGCTCAGCAGTGTCGGGGCGATACCGCTCAGGGCCTTTGTGACATCCAGCTCGTCCAGACCGGTCAGAGCGGCAAGACTTGCCAAGGTGCCTTCCTTGTTGCTGCCGAAAATGTGACTGAGAATTTTCCCGCCATCGACGGAGTCGGCTGCGGCAATCTGCTCTGCGGCGGTTTCAGCTGCCGCATGTTCGGTCAGCGCACCGAGCAGGGAGCTGGCGCCTTCCTTGTCGGAGGCATTCTTGGTCAGAAACTTCAGCAGCACGGGCACAGCTGCCGGCAGCAGCTTCTTGAGACTGCTGCTCTTGACGCCGGTCTTTTTGGAAAGAGCGGAGAGTGCGGGCTTGGTCACAAGTGCATCGAGAAGAACGCTTAACAGATTCATGGGGATTCCTCCTGTTTCTATATGGTAAAGTCATTATACAGCAAACGTCTGGAAATTGCACCATTTATTTCTTCTTTTTGTGCGGATGAACCGACTTTTTTGACGCACAGGCGCGCATGGCCTCGTGCTCGCGCCGGAGCTCCCGGCACAAGGCCGCCGCGCTCCAGGCGCTGTTTTGCTCCGTGACCACGGCCTTGAGGGCTACCGCCGCCCCGTTTTTGCGCATGTAATCCAGCAGGGGAGAGCACAGCGTCTCCATCACCAGCATCTCCTCCGAAAAGGACTCCGGGCTGTCGGACGGCGTAAAGCCCTCATACCCCAGCATGAACCCGATCGGGTTTCCGAAGGCATCCTCCGGCACCTCGATCGCCACGAGCCCCAGCAGCCCCGCCGCAGTCTGTATCTTCGTGAGCTTTTCGCCCGTAATATTATATAGTAAGACTCTCGTCATAGCAGTCCGCTCCTTTGATGTATAGGAAAACTGTAGTATAAATCCTGTTTTTTGTCAAGACTTCTTGCTTTTTGCCGGTGCTTAGAGTATACTGACGCAGATTTTGAATTGTCAGGCGGTGTCACCCTTGAAAAAATATATCGGCAACAGGGCTTTTTACGGAAAGCTCTTTGCTATCCTGATCCCTATCCTTATCCAGAACGTCATCACAAACTTTGTGAGCCTGCTGGATAACATCATGGTCGGCCAGGTGGGCACCGAGCCCATGTCCGGTGTCGCCATCGTCAATCAGCTGCTTTTTGTCTTCAATCTCTGCATCTTCGGAGGACTTGCGGGCGCGGGCATCCTTACCGCGCAGTTCTACGGCAGCGGCGACCATAAGGGCGTGGCCGACACCTTCCGCGCCAAGCTCTACATCGCCTTTGCGGCGGCGGCGGTCTTTCTCGGCATTTTCTCCCTCGGCGGCGAGGCCCTCATCCGCCAGTTCATCCATGAAGGCGGCGAGAACCTGGACATGGCGGCGACGCTCATGCACGCCAAGGATTACCTCCACATCATGCTCTTCCAGATCCCGCCCTTCGCCTTCCAGATGGCCTATGCCAGCACCCTGCGCGAGACAGGGGAGACGGTGCTGCCCATGAAGGCCGGCATCACGGCGGTGCTGGTGAACCTGGTCCTGAACTATATCCTGATTTTCGGCAAGCTCGGTGCGCCTGTCCTCGGGGTCGAGGGCGCAGCCGTCGCCACGGTCATAGCCCGCTATATCGAGTGCGCCATCATCGTGATCTGGACGCACCGGCACCGGGAGCGCAATCCCTTCCTGGAGACAGCCTATACCACCTTCCGCATCCCCGGAGCGCTTGTCAGGCAGATCGCCGTGATGGGACTGCCGCTGCTGATAAACGAGCTTCTATGGTCGAGCGGCATGGCGGTTCTGAACCAGTGCTACTCCATGCGCGGGCTTGAGGTGGTGTCCGCGACAAACATCTCCTCTACTGTCTCCAATCTCTTCTTCTGCGCCTTCCTCTCCATGGGCAACGCCACCTCCATCATTGTTGGTCAGATCCTCGGGGCGGGCGAGCTGGAGCGGGCTGTGGACGAGGACAGAAAGCTCATCGCCTTCTCGGTGGCGCTGTGCGCCGCGGTCGGCCTTGTGATGGCCTTCATTGCCCCGCTGGTGCCGCGCATTTACAATACCTCCGACACTGTCCGTGCCCTGGCTGCCAAGCTCATTTTCATACAGGCTCTCTTCATGCCCTTTTTTGCCTTTACAAATTCCTGCTATTTTACCCTGCGCGCAGGCGGTCAGACGATCATTACCTTTGTCTTTGACAGCCTCTACCAGTGGACGATAGTGGTGCCGCTGGCCTTCGTGCTCTCACGCTTTACCGCCATGCCCATCGTGCCCATGTATTTTACCGTGCAGTGCATGGAGCTCATTAAGTGCGTCCTCGGCTATTACTTCCTTAAAAAACGCAAATGGGTCCGCGACCTCGTCAACGGATAAACGGAAACGCGGGTTCATGACCGCATTTAAAAACCTGTCATTCTGAGCAAAGCGAAGAATCTTTTGTTCCGGCATGTACCGAAGAAAGATCCTTCGCTGACGCTCAGGATGACAGATTTTTTGCTTTATATCCCGAACAGGCTCAGCGCGAGCTTTGCGAAGATGCCGCCGAAGCCGATGCGCGGCACATCCTCCGCTGCGCAGACCGGCACCTCGGCAAGGAGCTTTTCTCCCACCGTCACGCGCAGGCTCCCGATCGGCTGCCCCTCTCTGACCGGGGCTGCCACCGTAGAGGGGAGCGTGAGGGCATAGGACGCCTCGCCGCCCTTCTCCGCCACCTGATAGCCCGGGCCGCCCAGTTTAAGCGGTACGCTTTTCTTTTTCCCCAACTCCACCGGCAGCACCGGCAGGGGAGCGGAGTCCGTCAGCGGGATCAGTCGGAAATTGGCAAAGCCGTAGCTCAAAAGTGTCTCCGCGTCCCGGTTGCGGCTGTCCGCCGTCTCCCCATGCATGACGACCGCGATGTACTCCACGCCGTTTCTCTCCGCCGTCGCCGACAGGCAGTAGCGCGCCGTGGAGGTATACCCAGTCTTGAGCCCCGTGCAGCCGGGATACCAGTAGACCAGCTTGTTGGTGTTGGCAAGGTCGAAGCTGCCGTCGCGTATGGAGTCCATCCAGATGGTGGTGTACTCCTTGATGGCGTCGTGGCGGATGAGCTCCCTAGACATGACGGCCACATCCCGGGCGGTGGTGTAGTGCTGCCCGTCGTCGAAGAGCCCGGTGCAGTTGGAAAAATGGGTGTGCGCAAGGCCCAGCTCCTTTGCCCGGTCGTTCATCTTTTTGACGAAGGCCTCCTCACTGCCGCACAGAAACTCCGCCATGGCCACCGCGCAGTCGTTGGCCGACACCACCGCGATGCACTTGAGCATGTCGCGCACGCTCATGCGCTCGCCCGCCTCGAGATAGACGCAGCTTCCGCCGAAGGAGGCGGCGCGTTCGCTTGCGGTCACAATATCGTCGGGCGTGAAGGCGCCGTTTTCCATGGCCTCCATGATGAGCAGCAGGGTCATGATCTTTGTCACGCTCGCTGGAAAGCCAGGCTCGTCGGCCTTTTTCTCGAAGAGTACCGTGCCGGTCTCTTTCTCCATCAGGATGGCCGAGGGCGCGGCAATGGTGAGTGCCGGTGCCTCCGCGCGGGCGGGCAGCGGCAGACAGGCGCAGAGCAGGGACAGGGTCAGGATAAAACAGAAATATTGCTTCATGGCTCCCTCCGAATCATTCCTTCTGTCTCGAACCTATGAATGCCGCTTCAAAGCTATGCGGCGGTTTACCTGATTATGTATAAATCGACATTTTTCGTACTTTTATTCATGAACGAATAATGAACAAATTGCGGACGATGAAGAGGTTTTTAACACTTTCCACAGACTTTTCAACAAAATCGATCGGAGAGGGAACCGACAAAGCCCCATAATTAGTTTACATAATAATATTACAAATGAATATCAATCAGTTAAGCTTTTGTAAAAACTGATGCGGACGCTTGACGCCGGGCCACGCAGCGGCTAAAATAGAATCCCAAGCCCGATGCGGGCCCCGGCCCGGAAAGGAGGAGCATATGCGGCGGATCTTTCACTGGGATAAGAAATATCTCTACTGGGGCATCACCGCCTTCTGCGTGATTGCCTGCGCCATCCTGTTTTTCATGGCGCTGAACTATCTGGATACGCTCAAGCAGGGCATTGCGGCACTGATACGCATTCTCGGGCCCTTTATCTGGGGCCTTGTGATCGTGTACCTGCTCAGCCCGCTGGTACGCTTTCTGCAGAAAAAGATTTTCGGGCCGATCTGCGCAAAGCTCTCCGTCAAAAGACCGGAAAAGGGGCAGAGCTGCGCGCGTGTGCTCTCCGTGATCTTTGCCGAGATTTTCATGCTGGCCCTCATCACGGGACTGTTCTTCCTCATCATCCCGCAATTGTACAGCAGCATTGAGACCATCGTCGTCAATTCCCCGACCTATATCGACTCCCTGACCACCTGGGCCACCAAGAAGCTCGCGGCCTATCCGGAGATCAGCGACTATGTGGCCCATATCCTGGGGGATGTGAACACGAATATCATCACGTGGCTCCAGAACACCATCCTCCCCAAGCTCGGCAGCCTCCTGACAAACGTGGGCATGGGCGTGCGCTATGTGGTGACGGGGGTGTATAACCTCGTCATCGGCATCATTGTCTCCATCTACATCCTCAGCAATATCGAGGGCTTCACCGCCAGCGCCAAGCGCCTGATCTACAGCATCATGAACGTGGACACCGCCAAGAAATTTCTCGACGGTCTGCGCTTTACGGACAAGACCTTCAACGGCTTTCTCATGGGCAAGCTTCTGGATTCGGCCATCATCGGCCTGATCTGCTACATCGTCTGCGTGATCCTGAAAATGCCCTACGCCCTGCTCGTGAGCGTGATGGTGGGCGTGACGAACATCATCCCCTTCTTCGGCCCGCTCATCGGCGCGATCCCGAGCGCCATCATCATCCTCATGGTCGACCCCTCCAAGTGCCTGATCTTCGTGATCTTTGTCATCCTGCTCCAGCAGCTTGACGGCAACATCATCGGCCCGAAGATCCTGGGCAGCTCCGTCGGCATCAACGGCTTCTGGGTCATGTTCTCCATCATCCTGGGCGCCGGTCTCTTCGGCTTCTGGGGCATGCTGCTGGGCGTGCCCGTGTTCGTCGTGATCTATACCATCATCAACAAGAGCATCGAGCGCAAGCTCCGCCGCAATGACCTCCCCGTGGAGGAGTCGGCTTACGCAAATCTTGACTACATCGACCCCGTCACCCTCCAGCCCGTCCGCCAGAAGGATGACGAGGATGAGGACGAGGAGTAAAAACATTCCAATAACATGACGTGTCAGTCGTGAAGCATGTCATTCTGAGGCCGGAGGCCGAAGAATCTTTCCGGGAGATACTCGGGAAGATCCTTCGCTTTCGCTCAGGATGACATTCTTTTTCCGGCTGTAATGGAATGCTTCAAAAATTTTTTTCTCTTGAATCAACAAAAATTCTTGACTGCATTTGTGAAATATGCTAATATACAAAAATGCGTGGGTGAAAGAAAAATGCGCACAAAACGGGCTCAAAAATCCGCCAATACCGGATGAAAGTCCGCCGCACGCGCACAGATCCCCGCGACAACGAAAGAAAGGAGAAAACAATGCCTACTTTTAACCAGCTGGTGAGAAAGGGCAGAGAGAAGGTCACCTACAAGTCCGCCTCCCCTGCAATGCAGAAGGGCCTGAACACCCTCAAGAACAAGGAGACCGACCTGAGCGCTCCTCAGAAGAGAGGCGTCTGCACCGCCGTGCGTACCTCCACCCCCAAGAAGCCGAACTCCGCTCTGCGTAAAATCGCCCGTGTCCGCCTGACCAACGGCTATGAGGTCACCGCCTACATCCCCGGTATCGGCCACAACCTGCAGGAGCACTCCGTGGTCATGATCCGCGGCGGCCGTGTCAAGGACCTGCCTGGTGTGCGTTACCACATCATCCGCGGCACTCTCGACGCTCAGGGCGTCAATGGCCGTATGCAGGGCCGTTCCAAGTACGGCGCGAAGAGACCCAAGGCTGCAAAGAAGAAGTAATAACTTCAGCGGCAATCTGCCCTGTCGTTTATCTATACAGCATTGTTTTCTGTTGCCATGATAAACCTCGGGGCGCAACGGATACCCGCGTGTATTCGAGTACCTGTGATTCCATTTTTTAATGAAGGAGGGAAGCAACGTGCCCAGAAGAGGTAATGTTCCCAAGAGAGAAATTTTGCCTGATCCTATGTATAACAGCGTGCTGGTGACCAAGCTCATCAACGGCGTTATGCTCGACGGCAAGAAGGGTGTTGCTCAGAAGGTCGTTTACGACGCTTTTGACATCATCAAAGAGAAGACCGGCAAGGAGCCCCTTGACGCCTTCGCAGAGGCCATGAACAACATCATGCCCGCCCTCGAGGTCAAGGCCCGCCGTGTCGGCGGCGCAACCTATCAGGTTCCTATCGAAGTCCGTCCCGCCCGTCGTCAGACCCTGGCTCTGCGCTGGCTGGTCGAGTACAGCCGCAAGCGCAGCGAGAAGACCATGAAGGAGCGCCTCGCAGGCGAGATCATGGATGCCTGCAACAACCTCGGCAACTCTGTCAAGAAGCGCGAGGATATGCACAAGAATGCCGAAGCCAACAAGGCCTTCGCGCATTTCAGATGGTAATCATCTGTTCAGGAGTTTTTCATGCCCAGACAATATTCACTTGAAAAAACGAGAAATATCGGCATCATGGCTCACATCGATGCGGGAAAGACCACGACTACCGAGCGTATTCTTTTCTACACCGGCGTAAACTATAAGTTAGGTGAGACCCATGAAGGCACCGCGACCATGGACTGGATGGAGCAGGAGCAGGAGCGCGGCATCACCATCACCTCCGCCGCCACCACCTGCCACTGGCGGGGCACCCGCATCAACATCATCGACACCCCGGGCCACGTGGACTTTACCGCCGAGGTTGAGCGCTCCCTCAGAGTGCTGGACGGCTGCGTGACGGTCCTGTGCGCCAAGGGCGGCGTTGAGCCCCAGTCCGAGACCGTTTGGAGACAGGCCGACCACTACCACGTGCCGCGCATGATCTACGTCAACAAGATGGACATCACCGGCGCGGACTTCTACAGGGTTCTCGGCATGGTCCATGACCGCCTCAAGTGCAACGCGGTGCCGATCCAGCTGCCCATCGGCAAGGAGGACAGCTTCGAAGGTATTATCGACCTTGTGGATATGAATTCCAGAGTCTATTACGATGACCTTGGCAAGGATATGCGGACCGAGCCCATTCCGGACGATATGGTCGAGCTTGCCGAGGAATACCGTGAGAAGCTGCTGGAGGCAGTCTCCGACTTTGACGACGAGATCATGGAACTGTATCTCGACGGCAAAGAGGTGCCCGCGGACAAGATCCGTGCCGCCATCCGGAAGGCCACATGCGCGGTGGAGATGGTCCCCGTCACCTGCGGCACTTCCTACAAGAACAAAGGCGTACAGAAGCTGCTGGACGCGATCGTGGACTACATGCCGTCTCCGCTGGACGTTCCGGCCATCGAAGGCGTCAACCCCAAGACCGACGAGACCGAGTGCCGCCACGCTGACGACAACGGCCCCTTCGCGGCCCTGGCGTTCAAGATCATGTCCGACCCCTACGTCGGCAAGCTGAGCTTCTTCCGTGTCTATTCCGGCACGCTGGAGACCGGCAAAACCGTCATGAATACTACAAAAGGCATTCGTGAGCGTATGGGCCGCATCCTGCTGATGCACGCAAACCACAGAGAAGATCTGCAGCAGATCTACACCGGCGACATCGCCGCAGCCGTGGGCCTCAAGAATACGACCACCGGCGACACCCTCTGTGATGAAAAGAACCCCATTATCCTTGAGTCCATGGAATTTCCCGATCCTGTCATCCGCGTGGCCATCGAGCCCAAGACGAAGGCGGGCCAGGAAAAGATGGCCATCGCCCTGCAGAAGCTGGCGGAGGAGGACCCGACCTTCAAGACCTATACGGATGAAGAGACGGGCCAGACCATTATCGCCGGCATGGGCGAGCTGCATCTGGAGATCATTGTGGACAGGCTCCTGCGCGAGTTCAAGGTGGAGGCCAACGTCGGCAAGCCTCAGGTTTCCTACAAGGAGACCGTGAAGAAGGCCGTCACGGTCGATACCCGCTACGCTCGCCAGACGGGCGGCAAGGGACAGTTCGCGCACGTCAAGCTGATGATCGAACCGAACGAGTCCGGCAAGGGCTACGAGTTCATCAACAAGGTCACCGGCGGCGCGATCCCCAAGGAATTTATCCCCTGTGTCGATCAGGGCATCCAGGGCGCCATGCTCTCCGGTGTCCTCGCCGGCTACCAGGTGGTGGACGTCAAGGCGACGCTGCTTGACGGCTCGTTCCATGAGGTCGACTCCTCGGAGCTTGCCTTCAAGATCTGCGGCTCCATGGCCTTCAAGGAGGCCTGCGAGAAAGCCAATCCAACCCTGCTTGAGCCGATCATGAAGGTCGTTGTCACCGCTCCTGAGGAATACATGGGCGACGTGATGGGCGACATCAACGCACGGCGCGGTCAGATTCTCGGCTCCGACATCCAGAACGGCGCTGCCATCATTGAATGCAACGTTCCGCTCTCCACGATGTTCGGCTATGCCACCGACCTTCGCAGCAAGACCCAGGGCAGGGCTACCTACAGCATGGAGCCCAGCCACTTCGTCGAGCTGCCCAAGAATTTGCAGGAGTCCCTTGTGCATTCCCACACGGGCTTCGGATACGGTAAGTAAAAGTAACATTTTTAATCTATTTTAGGAGGATATCACAATGGCAAAACAGATGTACAACAGAAGCAAGCCCCACGTGAACATCGGCACCATCGGCCACATCGACCACGGCAAGACCACCCTTACCGCTGCCATCACCAAGTACCTCGCCCTGCAGGGCAAGGCTGAGTACACCGACTACTCTTCCATCGACAAGGCTCCCGAAGAGAGAGAGCGCGGCATCACCATCAACACCGCACACGTTGAGTACGAGACCGAGAAACGTCACTACGCTCACGTCGACTGCCCGGGCCACGCTGACTATATCAAGAACATGATCACCGGCGCTGCTCAGATGGACGGCGCAATCCTCGTTATCGCTGCTTCCGACGGCCCCATGGCCCAGACCCGCGAGCACCTGCTGCTTGCCCGTCAGGTTAACGTTCCTTCCGTTCTGGTCTTCCTGAACAAGTGCGATCAGGTCGACGACGAGGAGCTGCTCGAGCTGGTCGAGATGGAAGTCCGCGAGCTGCTTGACTTCTACGGCTTCCCTGGCGACGACACCCCCATCATCCGCGGCAGCGCTCTGAACGCTCTGGTTTCCGAGTCCACCGATCCCAACGCCCCCGAGTACGCCTGCATCAAGGAGCTCATGGACGCTGTTGACACTTGGATCCCCACCCCCGACCGCAAGGCCGACCAGCCCTTCCTTATGCCCATCGAGGACGTCTTCACCATCTCCGGCCGCGGCACTGTTGTTACCGGTCGTGTTGAGCGTGGCCGCGTCAAGGTTGGCGACAAGGTCGAGATCGTTGGTCTGAAGGACGAGTCCACCGAGACCACCGTTACCGGCACCGAGATGTTCCACAAGACCCTCGAGTACGCCGAGGCCGGCGACAACGTGGGCTGCCTGCTGCGCGGCATCGACAAGAAGTCCGTTGAGCGTGGCCAGGTTCTGGCTGCTCCCAAGAGCATTCACCCCCACACCAAGTTCAAGGGCCAGGTTTACGTCCTGTCCAAGGAAGAGGGCGGCCGTCACACCCCGTTCTTCAACAACTACCGTCCCCAGTTCTACCGACGTGACCGGCGTCATCTCCCTGCCCGAAGGCGTTGAGATGTGCATGCCCGGCGACAACGTCGACATGGACGTCGAGCTGATCACCCCTATCGCCATCGAGAACGGCCTTCGCTTCGCTATCCGCGAGGGCGGCCGTACCGTCGGCTCCGGTGTTGTTATCGGCATCAACGAGTAATTACCACGGCGTAAGCCAAACTGAATAAACAGCAAGAGAGCGCGACCCGTCCGGGCTGCGCTCTTTTTATCATTCGCAAAATATCAGTTCACTTTCTTACCGCAGAAATACACATCCCGCGGCAGGTTATAGCTGAATCCCTCGTGCTCTGCCGTGAGAAGGTTGTTGTCGAATACCAGGAAGTCCGCGTCCTTGCCGGCCTCGATGGAGCCCTTCGTCTTTTCGATGCCGAGCTGCTTCGCCCCGTTGATCGTGTAGCCGAGAAGCATCTCTTCGATCCCCATCCTCTCATCGGCGGGCGGGAAGATATAATTGATCAACTCGATCGGAGGTAGCTTCGTCTTATTCGTAACTTTGCGCGTCATTCCGACTTCCATGCCAAGATAGGGATTCCAGGATGAAAAATCCATGAATACGATAGTATCGCTGGACCAGGAAACCAGGGCTCCGCTGTCCCAGACCGATTTGCAGCGATACATCAATTTACCGCGTTCCTCGCCAAAGAGTCTCTTATACACGTTGACATCATCAGCGTGCCACCAGGGCGTAAAGTTCGCAATCACGCCCAAAGGCGCAAAGCGTGTCAGATCCGCAGTATCCTGAATCTGCAGATGAGCGGATACGACCCTGATCCGGAAATCGTCTCCCAGCTCTTTCTTTACCTGCTCTACGCCGTCCAGCACCAGGCGGGAGGACGCCTCGCCGACGGTATGCGCATGGAAATCCAGTCCCTCTTCATTCAGCACCTTCAGAAGCGCCACAAGCTCCTCCAGATTCATGGCGGTGCACCCTTTTTCCCCGGTTTCCACATAGGGCGTCACCATAGCTCCGGAGTGGAGCTTCAGCGTGCCGTCCATGAAGATCTTCAAGGTATGGATCTTTATGTGCTCCGTATTGTATTCCCTTTGAAGGCGCTTCAGCTCTTTTATGCCCTCTTCCACCTCCCAGGCTGCCGAGATGACATAACAGCCGTCGACATAGATCGGAAGCTTCCCCTGCCGATCCAGCTCGCGGAGGCGAGAATAAACGTGCTCATGAAATTCAGGAAATCCGGGGATACCGGCGTCAAAGACCCCTGACACACCGACACTGACACAAAAATCGATCCAGCGCTGAAGCGCAGCGTCAATCGCCGAATCCGGCTTATCCATTGCGCTGTCCAGAATGATCGGCAGCTCCGTCGCGCCCTCGCTCATTTCTCCGGTCACATGCCCGTCCTTACGCACGTAAAAGCTTAAGCCCGGTACCGGATCCTTGATATCGTCCGTGATACCATGCTTCCTTAAAATGTTCGAGTTCACCCAGATACTGTGCCCCTGCCCCTCCTGAATCTGCAGTTCCCCGTCAGGGCAAATCGCGTCCAGGTCCTCTTTGGTAATATTGTCATCCTTCAGGTGCTTTTTGTCGAGCATGAAGCGGTAACGGTCCTGGCCAGGATGCTTCTGAATATAATCCGCTATAAAATCCAGCGCACCCTGCTTGCTATCGCAAACAATAATTTCCCCGAATCCCGTTACGCCGATCAGATCGTATCCGGCTCCCATGGTCACATGGACATGGCTGTCGATAATACCGGGCATGATGAATTTCCCGCCAAGATCCGTGACCTCTCCCTCGTACGCAGAAAGACCGGCCTCGTCACCCACATAAATGAATTTTCCGTCCTTCACCGCAAGGGCGGTTGCTGTCGGTTTGCTCTTGTCCGCTGTGAAGATTCTGGCGTTTTTTATGATCTGATCCGCTTTCATTGGTGCTCCTCCTTTATGTAAATATAATAGCATTTTCAGAATAACACAAGCGTATCCAGCCGTCAAGGAGAATAAGCAGTACCACCACGGGGTTAAGCCCGGATTGTTTAAAAAAGTCGCCGCTGGTTTTACCCGGCGGCATTTATGGAGGTATGGAGGAATAGTAGCATGTTCAGGGAGCCATGCCCTCATGGCTCCGGGATCGGCTCAATCCCAGATCAGCGGGATCAGCTTCCAAAGCAACCATCAAGCCAATTAAAACGCAGCCCCTGTCAGTGATGACAGGGACTGTTTCTTATATCCATGCTGAGAAATTTGTTTCAGTTTCGTTACCGTATTGACAAAACTTCCGAAAGAAGGTAGTATATATATCATACGATATTACTAAAAGCTGGTAAGCAATATGTATAAAATTGCCGTACGCGGTTGGCTCAAGCATTTAGATTTTATCATACTGGATATTTTCTCGCTTTTCATCGCGCTGCAGCTTGCCTTCCGGATATCGGAGGCGGTCAGAAGACCTTTCCTTGACCCCAAAAGGGCCAGCTTTGTCGTGATGCTTCTGGTGATCGATTTTATGGTCATCATCATCTTCGACTCTTTTGAGAAGGTGGTGATCAGAGGACATGTGACCGAGATTTACCGCACGGTGCGCCACAGCCTGCTGCTGCTTGCCTTCACCTTCTTTGCTGTCGCCATCCGACACGCGGATGTTGAATATCCGCGAGTCATGCAGATCTGGACCGGTGTGCTGTATTTCGCCATCTCCTACACAACGCGTACGATATGGAAGAATGAACTGCGCCGACGCTCGGGCGAATCCAAAGAACCGAAGCGCACGATCCTCATCGTCACAGACAGCGCCTATAGCCATGAGATACTGAAGCGCGTGCGAGGTTATGACTTCATCCGCTTCAACCTGGTCGGCCTGGTGCTGTCGGACCGGGACGCGAGGGGGGAGAGTATCGAGGATGTCCCTGTTGTCGCAAACCTCGACGATGCGGCGGACTTCATCTGTCACAACTGGATCGATGACGTGTTCTTTTTCCATGCCTCACAGACGCCCGCTGTGCAGAAGCTGATGGCTCAGTGCCGGGAGATGGCCATGACGATCCACATCTTTGTGGGCATCGAGGGTATCGACGAGAGCAAACAGATGATCAACTATCTCGGCGGATACGAGGTTCTGACGGCCAATATCAACATGATGAACCCGCGCGATGTCTTTTTGAAGCGCAGCTTTGATGTCATCGTCGGCTTTTTCGGAAGCATCGCAGCCGTGTTTCTGCTGATCATCCTGGGACCGTTTATTTATGCCGCATCTCCGGGCCCGCTGATCTTCTGTCAGGAGCGTATCGGCGAAAACGGCAAGAAGTTCAAGATGTACAAAATCCGCTCCATGTACCCGGACGCAGAGCAGCGGAAGAAGGCGCTGGCGGAGCAGAGCACCCATGCAGACGGCATGATGTTCAAGATGGATTTTGACCCACGCGTGATCGGCAACCGCATCCTGCCCGACGGAACCCAGAAGAAAGGGATCGGTGCTTTTATCCGCGATACCAGTCTGGATGAGTTCCCGCAGTTTTTTAACGTGCTCAAGGGCGACATGAGCGTTGTCGGCACCCGCCCGCCCACGCCGGACGAGTGGGAGAAATACCAGTACCGGCACCGCGCGCGCCTGTCCGTCCAGCCGGGGCTCACAGGCTTGTGGCAGATCCAGCCGAACAAGGACACCATGTCGTTTGAAGAGATCGTCAAGCTGGACACGGAGTACATAGCTCACTGGAATATCGGCACAGATTTGCGCATCGTCTTTGCCACGGCGGCAAAGGTGATCAGAAGCATCTTCGGCCGAGGCAAGGAAGAGAAGAAAGAAACCGCAAGCGTTTCATAAAAACTCTATAAAGAACACAACAGGGGCCGATCAAGAGATCGGCCCCTGCTATGTCATTATCATTTTTGTCAGCGGGAAGTATAATCGTAAAGAGTGGTTACAGACAACTCCTGCCCTTCCTGCCCCCGAAATACGATAGAGAATGTATCTGGAGAACGGTTTTCCAAGGCGGCATAAAGTAAGCCCAGACGGTACATTTCTTCAACGACCAATGCCTCTGTGGAATTGATCTCCTGACTTGTGACAAAAACAGTAAATTGGGTGTGATTCTCTGTCCTGATTGATGTAAAGTCAGAAAGCGCGCGAGAGTCAAAAAGCTGACCGACACTATTCTGAAAAGCAGAAGACGCGGAGCTGAGAATATGATCGACAGTTCTGACAGAGCTTATGACAATAGAACCGTCGTCTTGACGCTGAAACCCACTGCAATCAATCTCAGCAGCGGCCCGGTTTAATTCACTTTGTGCGTACTGATCAAATAAGGAACGATATGCAGATGGAATAACATATAGACGGTCGCTGCTTTGCGGAGGGGTTGCTGTGACTGTGCTGCTTGGTTCTTGGCGCATCCCTGCCGGTAAAAAAACCGGCTGATCTTGTTTCGTGATAATAAACGCAACGGCAGCAACAAGCGCAGCGAGAAGAAACAGAATTGCAAGAAAACGGCGTATCTTGGAGTGTGTTTTAACTTTGTGAGATTTGGCAATCTGTTCCTGATGAGGAATCGGTTGTTTCTTTATTAGCTTGGAAAGGATATCGTATAGTTTATCAATATCGGCCTTATCATAGGCGTGACCGTAGTCATTGATGGCTCGAATCAGAATACCGCCCATTCGCGGCAGAGTAAGCATTTGATCAAGATGGACAGAATTTACTTTTTCCAAGCCCCCGTCCTGCGGAAAAATCAGGAAAGCAAAGCTTTTGGTAAAGGTATACCTCCTGAGAAGCTGATCCAGAATAGAATGATCCTTTTCAAGAGATACGACCGGACGTTCTATTTTTCCAATCTCGCCATTCTTGTTTATGTTCTCTGCCGTCCAGTACCGCATTTTATCATTGCCTTCAAGTATTCGATATTCCTCGAAAAATTGAAAAACAAATATGCCTGCCTCATGTATCACAATATAATCAAAATGGACTTTGTCATCGTAATTATAAAGGGTACAATCCTGGAGGATTTTTTTATATCCGGGAAGACTGTTCAGAACACTGACGACTTTTCGACGGTTTACTTTTTCAGGGCGGTGGACAAGCTTCTTCCCGCACGCAGGACAAAACTGGGCAGAGTCAGGATAAAGATCGTTACATGATTCGCAATACTTCATAATGATGACCTGCCTTGCTGTCAGATTGAATGAATACCGTACTACATTAATTAGTCCGTCCGCATTTCACGCAGGAGCATGAGCAGCAGATCGCCCACGCCCTGGGCAAGCTGGTTGGCCTTCTGGATGCGGACGTATGCGTGGCCGTAAATGCGGTGCACGTTTTCAAGATGGCCGGTGTTGCCGTGAAAGACCGCGCCGACGCGCACGCCACTTTCCCGCAGGCGCTTGACCGCGTCCTGGGCGGATTTGACCGCGGCCTCGCCCTCGTACTCGCGCTCCATGATGAGACCCGAGGAAGGGAGGGGCGTGGAGTCGTTGGGACTGCCGTCGGTGAGCACCAGCAGGATGCGTTGTTTCCCGAGCATCTCCGGCGCGTCGTTGAGCCGTCCAAGCGTCTCGACGGCCAGACCGTCCCGGTTCCAGCCGCCCGCAAAGTAGCGGTGAAGGCCGCGGCAGTCGTGGTCCCGCCAGTCCTTCAAAATCTCCAGCACCGTATAGCTCCGGATGCTGCGAAAGGCGCAGACACGCACCGGGATGTGCAGCTTTTCAAGGCTCCGCGCGATCATGTAGCCCTCCGCCGACAGTACCTCCTGGGAGTGCATACGGGACTGGGAGGCGTCCAGCAGCAGATCCACACAGATCTCCGGCTCCGTTTCCTCACCGTCCTTGAGAAACACCATCGTGTCGTCCAGCACCGGCAGACGCCAGGCGGCCTCGGAACGGATGCGTCCGCCTCTGGAAGATTCCGGGATGTGCTTGAAGTACGAGGAAAAGATGGTGTCAATGCGTGTTGCCAGGGCGCGGACGCTGCCCTCGATCATGGCGGCGTTGTCGGCACAGAAACGCTCATTCAGCCCTTTCTGTCGCGCGGCGCTCTCGCGCACTTCAAGTGCGTCTTTGTTCGCGGTATCGGAAAGCTCGCCCTTTGTCACCCAGAGGCGGCAGAGACCATCGTCCCCGATGCACAGCTCGTTTTCCAGAATGCGCATCTCCTGATCGGAAAGGCACAGACGCCCAAAAACCGCGCGGACGTATTCCTCATCCTCCGGCCCCGGCCCCACATGCCGCCCGAGTCCCGCGTGGCGCTGCTGCACGGCCTTGGGGTGGTCGCCTTCGCCGGTGCCGACGCGCACCAGCAGCCGGTCGCGGCGCTTGTGCTCATGCCGCAGCAGGAGCTTTGCAAGCGGCGTTGCCTTGTGATGTTTTTGGACAGTCTCACCGGGGGCGATACGGAAGAAATCCTGCAGGAACGCCTGCATGACGGCGATCACACCGTCCGTGTCCAGCTCCCCGGAGAAGAGCAAAGCCTGGGCCATGCGTTTTTCGCGGGCGGAAAGCAGGGGTGTGCGCCGACCGCAGACGCCGGCCCAGCGGTATTCCTGCTGGTTGTAAACAAGCATGCTCTGGTATTCCATCTGCTGCACGGACATCTGCTGCTGCTCCACAAAGAAGAGCTTTCCGCGCTCCCGCCGCAGACTCTCCAGGATGGGCCGCTCCTTCAGTTCCTTTTCGTACACGCAGTTTTCAAGCCCCAGCCAGAGCAGGTCGTCAAGCTCGTCGGCCCGCCGGTCCCCTTCATAGCTGAGGAAGAAGTCCCACAGCCGCGGCAGGTCCAGCCATTTCTGCACGAAGCCCACGACCATGTTGAAGTACTGGTCCGGGTGGCCGTTGGCGAAAAAGGCCATGAAGGGCGGGTCAAAGTCGTAACGCCCGGCGGCATTCCAGATGATATTGCGTGCCCGGCGGGCAGAGCCGGTGTAGTTTTTCTTGATCATGTCGGGAAAACGACCTCGCGCGTGAGGTCGGCGGGGATGCGGGCATTGATCACGTCGCGGATGAGGCCGCGCTCGTAGGCGTCAAAGCTCTTGTTGACGATGCACATATCCAGCGCGTCTCCGGATTTGAGGCCCTGCTCCATCAGCGCGATGGCGTCCAGCAGGCCGCGCAGGTCGAGGGCGGAATCGGAGATCTCCGCACTCTCCGCCTTGCGCTCAAGCTCTCCGTACAGCTTCACCAGCTGGTCGCGGATCTTCACGCTGATGCCGGGATAGCGGCGGGAGATGAGCTTCTGGAGGTTTTCCTCGGAAATGATGGGCATGTCCAGCACCGCAAAGCGGCTCGTCAGCGCCTCATTCAAGTCGCGGGTGCCCGCATAGCCGTAGTTCATCGTTGCGATAAAGCGGGTCTCGGGCCGGAGATCGGTCTTTTCATAGCCCGGCACGTCCAGGCTGCGGCGGAAGTCCAGCGCCGCGTGGAGAACCGCCAGCGCCTCGTTTTTCGCCATGTTGATCTCATCGAGGATGCCGAAGCCGCCCTTCGCCGCGCACAGCCAGATCGGGCCGGGGCGGAAGGAGACCTTGTTGCCGTCGTAGGTATCGGTGCCGACGAGGTAGGAGGCGTCGGTGTTGATGTGGAAGGAGACGTTCCAGACGGGCCGCCCGAACAGGGCACCCAGGTTTTCGCTCAGCACGTTTTTGCCCGTGGCCTTCGGCCCCGCCAGCAGCAGGTTTTTTCCGGCGAGGATGGCGGCCAGCGCCAGCTCCCAGGTCTTTTTGCCGTAGTAGAAATATTCGGGGTCGGGCACGCGCGGCGCGTTCTCCGCCTCGGTGGGGTACTTTGCGCGGAAGGCCTTTACACCCTCCAGCAGCCCCTTGTCCACGCCCTCGGATTCAAGAAAAGAATAAAGCTGATCCATGATATTTACCTCTGTGTGTAAGAATAAAAATTACCATATAATGACAAAACATTTATATTCGTTATTGAGGGAGCTTTGCTTCCTCAATAACACCTTAGGTGAGCAAAGCGAACCCTCGCGCCGACCAAACGCGGCGTATCACGCCTCGCCGCGTGCGATAAGCGCGAGTACTCAGGTGCGAACATTGTTCGCACCTGACTAAACCTCGTCCTTATATTCACACACCAGGAACAGGGGCTTGATCTTCACAACCTCGTCGTATTCCTCCTGAGAGACCTTGACGGTGTTGTTGAGGGCCTTGAGCTCCTTTTTCAAGGTGGTATAGGCCTGGGCCGTGGTTTTGGCCTTGCCCTCGCGCACTGCGCGGATCATGCGCTCGAGCACGATGGGGTGCGCATACTGGGCGGGGACGGGGAAACCGGGCTTTTCGGCGAGATACTCCCGCATTTCGCCAAGCGCAGCGTTCCAGTCTTCCTGGCCGCGCTTTTTGCTGTTCCACTTGTTCGGCAGCATGTTGGCCGACAGGGCGAAGAAGAACAGCGCTGCGCCGCCGAGCAGGAAATAGGTCGCCGCCGTGCGATGCTGTGTCAGCGCCCAGACACCGTAGATCATGGCGAGGATGCTCACGACAGCCATCACGATACCCGCGATCCGGTAGCCGGGCTTGATGTTGTCCACAATGCGCTTCTGCTTTGCCGCGGCGGCGAGGACATTGGAAAGCGAAGGCCGCTGTTCGAGGTAGACCTTGGCCTGACTGATCTCATGCACGGCGTCCTCGGCCTCGGGACTGAGCTCCTTGAGGTAACGCTCGGCTTCCCTGGCTTCTGCGTCGGCAAGCTTGCGTTCGGCCTTGGCGGAGTGGGTGGGGATGGCGGGGTGTTCCTTCTCCACCGCAGCCAACAACCGGTCCACATCCGCCTCGTGGCGGAAACGGCTCTGCTTCTCCTTGCCGTTTCCGAACTGCACCACCAGATACGCAAGCGCTCCGAATGCGCCGCGCCCGGTATAGGCGCCCTGGCTCATGGCCACGCGCTTGAACACGCGCTTGACCTCCTTCCAGGGAATGTAGAAGCAGCGGTCGATGTAATTGGTGCCCATGTACAGCGCCTCTTTGCCGACGCCGCAGGGACCGAATTTGCGGCTGGCTTTTTTGTCAGCCTTCAAAACCTCCGGCGTCAGTGTCCTGGAGCCGATAGGGGAGGGAGTGATGATCATGATGGGAATCCTCCTGAAATCAATTGCGAGATGATTATATCAGAAACAACGGGAACTGAAAAGCCCTGTCATCCTCAGCGAAACGGAGAAAGATTCTTCCCTTCGCTCAGAATGACAAGAAGCTGCATTCTTCCTCGTTTCATGAAAATGCCACAAGGGCATTTTTATGAAACGAAGAGATAAGGGGCTGTGAAATTCACAGCCCCTTGTGTTGCTTATGTTTTGCCGATTAACGCAAGGGCCGTAGCTTACGCGACCTTTGCAGCCTTGGAAGCGGCGTTCTTGGCCTTGGACAGGAACAGGGCGAGGCAGGCGACGGCGAAGATGATGCCGACGGGGTAGCCAACCTTGGCGTTGTTCTTGAAGAAGGCAATGAGGCCCATGCACTCGCCGGCCATCATGAAGTAGGTCATGGAGACAGCGCTCATGAAGGTGGCGGGAACGGCGCAGATCCAGTAGTTGCGCTTGTTCTGGGCAAGGTACATGGCACCGGCCCAGAGGACGATCATGGCGAGGGTCTGGTTGGACCAGGAGAAGTAACGCCAGATGATCTGGTAGTCGATCTTGCCGAGGGCGTTGCCGAAGCCGAGGATGGCGCCGATGCCGAGCACGGGGATGCAGAGGATCAGACGGTTCTTGGCGCTGTCCTGATCGAGCTTGAGCCAGTCGGCCAGGGTCAGACGGGCGGAACGGAAGGCGGTGTCGCCGGAGGTGATGGGGCAGGCGATAACGCCGAGCATGGCAAGGATGATGCCGATCTTGCCCATGGTCATGGTGCAGATGGTGTAGACGGTGTTGTTGTTGCCGCCGCCCATCTCAGACAGCTTGTCGACACCCAGCAGGGTGACACCGGCAGCAGCCCAGATCAGAGCGATGATGCCCTCGGCGACCATGGCGCCGTAGAACACGAAGTGGCCCTGACGCTCGCTCTTGAGGCAGCGGGCCATCAGAGGAGACTGGGTGGCGTGGAAGCCGGAGATAGCGCCGCAGGCAACGGTGATGAACATGAAGGCCCAGATGGGGGTTCCCTTGGGGTGCATGTTGGTGAAGTGGGAGAAGATTTCGGGGATCTTCTCGCCGCTGGTCAGGGTGCCGAAGCAGACGCCGATAGCCATGATGATCAGGCAGATGCCGAACACGGGGTAGATCTTGCCGATGATCTTATCGATGGAGATGAAGGTCGCGGTGAAGTAGTAGGCGATGATGATGGCGAGCCAGAAGACCTTGTTGGTCAGGATGCCGCCCAGACCGCTGTTGGTGGTCAGGGTGACGATCAGACCGGCGGGGCCGACTGCGAACACGGTGCCGACCATGATCAGCAGGATGACGGAGAAGACGCGCATGACGTTCTTCATCGTGGGTCCGAGGTAGATGCCGGTGACCTCGGAGATGGAGGCGCCGTTGTTGCGCTCGGACAGCATGCCGGCGAAGTAGTCATGCACAGCACCGGCAAACACGGTGCCGAAGGTGATCCACAGGAAGACCACAGGTCCCCACATGGCACCGGACAGGGCGCCGAAGATGGGGCCGAGGCCGGCAATGTTCAGAAGCTGGATCATGAACAGCTTCCACTGGGGCAGGACGACGTAGTCGACACCGTCGTTGATGGCGACGGCAGGGGTCTCACGGTCGTCGGGGTTGAAGGTGCTGTCTACGTACTTGCCGTAGAACAGGTAGCCGCAGATCAGAACGGCCAGGCACAGGAAAAAGCTAACCATTTTTTCTTCCTCCTATTAATAATGGTTGTACTGGGTATTAACAGAATGTTCATATCCCTGTGACACATATTAGTACAATGCAACAAAAAAATCAAGTCTTTTGTTTAAGTTTTTTGAACTTTATTCCTACCCTTATTTCAGAAAGATTATGTGACGCATAATGTATGGACAATCTGTCCATGTTTGACAAATAGAATATGTAAACAGCGAAGGAAAGGTACAGGGGAAATACCATTATTTCACATTTTTTTCCTGGAAACACTTGTGCAGTACCGCAAAATATGATATTATTAATAAAATAGGGTAATTATCGAGGAAAACAGAAGGCCACTCCCACGCGCTGAACGCCGGAATGGAGGGAGCTAATGGAGAATACGAACAACAGAAAAAAGCCTGCGATCTCCGCAAAGCGCATGATCATTCCCGCGGTCATCGCCATGCTGATCATGCACGCGCTGATCGTGTTCAATACCGTGCGCATCAATAACATGGGGCAGGTGATCTCTCAGTATACACAGCGAAACTTTGCCCTGGCCGGCATGTCCAACGGCATTTCGCAGCTGACGGATCAGCTTACCGGCACCGCCATGCGGTATGTAAACACTGGGGACGAAGATACCCTCAAGACCTATTTTGAGCAGCTCGGCAATATGCAGGGAAGCTACGCCGCCATGCAGGAGCTCATACGCAGCGGCAGTGAAGCCGAGCAGGGGGCTGCCCACCATCCCCATATGAGTGCCGACGCTGCGCCTGAAAACAGCGCGGCGGGGTATCTGAGCGCTTCGACCGACGCGGTGATGGAGCGCGCGCAGACGGAGATGACGGCCATGCGCCTGGCGGCACAGTCCCGCGGGACTGACCTGAGCACGTGGCCGCAGCTTCAGTCTATGGAGCTGCCGCAGGAGCTGGAGAAGCTGCCGGACGGGGCAAAGATCGGCAAAGCCCATGAGCTGCTTGCAGACTCCGCATACCAGTCCACGCGCGGCGACGTGCAGCGCAACCTGAGCATAGCGGTCAGCACCGCAAACGACGAAAACGTGGCAAGCATCCAGCGCCTTTCCAACGTCCTGTCCCTGTACCGCCTGCAGCAGTGGGTCCTGATGGCGCTGATTATCGGCACAATGCTGGTGATGATTGTGCTGCTGTTTACAAAGCTGCTGATCCCGCTGGAAAAGAGTGTGGAGCATGTGCAGAAGGGCGAGAGCCTTCCGAGAGAATACGGCTTTTCCGAGCTGAGGCGTCTGGCGGAGTCCTATGACGACCTGATGGAGCACCGCAACAAGCTGGAAGAAGATCTGCGGGAGCTTTCGCATACCGACGCCCTGACGGGTCTTCCCAACCGCCTGGCCTATGAGGAGTTTCTCAAGAAGCTCCTGGACACGCCGGAGCATACCTCCCTCACAATTTACTCCATGGACGTGGACGGCCTCAAGGTAACAAACGACAAGCTCGGCCACGTCTCCGGCGACAAGCTCCTGCGTGAGGCGGCATCATGCATCCTGAAAACCTTCGGGGACAGCACGGGCAAAAATGTCTTCCGCACCGGCGGAGACGAATTCGTGGCGATCCGCCTCGGTGACACGGAGGAGCAGTGCCGGTCGGCGCTTGCCGCCTTTCGCGCGGAGCAGGAGAGCCGCGGCATCAGCATTTCGGTAGGCCACGCCTACCTGCCGGATATACGCGGCGAGAAACTTCGGCAGATGTTCGAGGAAGCCGACCACAACATGTATGAGGCCAAGGCCGAACGGCACCGCGACGCGGAAACGCACAATACATAACATAAGAAAAACAATGTTCCGGGGAGCTTCTCCCCGGAACATTTGCAAGATCAAAACGTCTTAGAGCTGAACAGAAAACCACAGGAGGTTTACGATGAAACACTCTTTATTAAAATTGCTTCCGGTCCTGCTTCTGTGCTGCCTGGCGCTCTGCGCCTGCTCGGCAAAGCAGGCCGCGCCCACGCCTGCCCCCAGCCCCACGCCGACAGCGGTGGACATCTATGCCTCGATTCCGACTCCGGCTCCCACCCCGGCCCCCATGTCCGAGGCGGAGCAGCACGCCCTGATCGAAAGAAGCCGCGCCGTATGGCAGCCGGATCTCAGCAATGAGACCTGGTTTTCCGCCATCACCGACCTGGACCACAACGGCAGGCTCGAGGTCCTGACCGCCTCTCTCCAGGGCACGGGCCTGTTTACCTGGGTGAAGGTCTGGGAGGTCAATGAAAACGGCACCGGCCTCAATCCGTGCCCGGACAATACCCGCGAGGGCGAAGCCTGGCCCGACATCATCAAGGACACCATCACCTGCTACCGTGACAGCGTGAGCGGGCGCTATACCTACGTCTGCGAGGATATGATGCGCGACGGCGCGGCCCATTACTGGACCGGCCTTGACAGCTTCTTCCTCGAAAACGGCCGCATCGAACTCAGGACCCTTGCCTCGAAGGACGAGCTCTACGACAATCTCGGCGGCTCGTCGATCCGTTATTTTAATGAAAACGGCACCGAGATCTCCATGGACGACTACAGCAACATGGAGAAAAACAGCTTCCAGGGCCAGGAGCAGGGAACGCTGACCCTCAGCTGGACACAGATGGAGGCCCAGCCCACGCAGCCCAAGGTCACCCCTCAGCCCAACGCCCAGCCGCAGTTTACCGCCCAGCCCCAGGTTTCCGGCCCCGTGACCATCACCAAGAACCCCACCAGCGAGTCCCTGACCGTGGGCGGCAAGGCCTGGTTCATCGCCCACGCCGATAACGCAACGTCCCTTACCTGGCTGCTCACCAGCCCCCAGGGCCAGAGCTACACCGTCGAACAGGCCATGGCCGCAAACCCCGGCCTTCAGATCCAGGTTCTGCCGGAGGACACCCTGGGCGTGAGCAATGTGCCCGTTTCCGTTGATGGATGGAGTGTGCAGGCCCGCTTTGACGGCCCCGCCGGCAGCGCCGTGACGGCCCCCGCCATGATCTACGTGGACGATACCCTGACAGCCTACGGCTCCGTGATCTCCGCCTACTACCGCGCTTATACCACCGGCAATACTACCTCGGAATACGCCTTCAACAACAATCTCTCCGAGTTTATCAGTTACGCGCCGCATGTGGGCTATGCCCTCCAGGACATCAACGGCGACGGCATCCAGGAGCTCATCATTGCCGGCATCAACGACGATACCTACTCCGAGATCGTGATCTTCGACCTCTACACCCTCGAAAACGGGCAGCCGGTGCAGCTGGCCTGCACGCGCGCCCGCAGCCGCTACTTCCTGCGCTCCGACGGTTCGATCCTAAACGAGGGCTCCAACGGCGCGGGCAACAGCATCTTTGTGATTAACCGTCTTTACGGCAGCACGCTTACGCCCGTCGAGTCCGCCATGACCTGGTATGAAGGCAGCGAGCGGGACGGCTGCTATCACCAGACCGACGGCTACAACTACGAGCCGCGCGATTATGACGAATACCTGACCGAACAGCAGTTCACCCAGCTTATCACCTACTGGGAGAGCAGCGTCGTCGTCCCGCATTTTGTTGGACAGATCGCGTGACGCCTCCGCGCCCTCTTTCAGCCGTGTCATCCTGAGAGCAGCGAAGGATCTTATGCCTCATCATGAACCGATAGTAAGATCCTTCGCTGACGCGAAGCCATGACAGCTTGAATGATTGATAAACACGAAAAAATGTCAAGATAAAACGCAGGATGCTGTTTATACATCCTGCGTTTTTGTCTTATTAAAATCAACCAAATGAGTCAGGCCACGATTGGTGAACATCCCCATTTTACCCCACCGGACTGTCAAGTAATTGACAATTCGTTCATTTTTTCTTAAAATATATCCATCATCGGGCGGAGTGATCCGCCTTTTCTGCTATGGAAACATACGACCGAAAGTGGGGGAGAGAACAAGACCAATGAGAGATCTGAAATATCTGAACTATTTTGAAAAGCTCCTGCAGGAGGCCAATAACGAACTGATCGCCCAGGCGAAGGCCGACGGAAAAATCTGTGTGGCCTACACCTGCGAGAACGTGCCGGAGCCGCTTCTGAACCTGGGCGACTGCGTCTCCATCCGCCTGTCCGCGCCGAACACCGGATCGCTGGATATCGCGACCTACTACATGACAAACCTTCTCTGCGAGCCGAGCCGCGCCCTTCTGGAGCGCGCCATCGAGGGCGGCTTCAATTTTTCCGACTGCGTCATCACGCCCGACGGCTGCACCATGATCAACCGCGCCGTCGAGAACATGGAGCTGCTGGAGACCATGGGCAAGGGCAACCCGAAATTCTTCCATGAATATATGGAGATCGCCTTCAAAAACACCGAAAACGATGTAAAGCTCGCCGTGCTCCAGTGCAAGAACCACATCCTCAACCCCCTGCACGAGCGCTACGGCGTGGATACCTCCGACGCCGCAATCCGCGAGGCGGTGGAAAGGCACAACCGCCTCTGCCGCGTGATCCGCCAGATCGGCGAATTTCGCAAGGAAGACAAGCCGCGCATCACGGGCTATGAGTTCCACGTGCTGTGTCTGGCTACCTACGTATGTCCCAAGTACCTCATCCTTGACAAGCTCGAGGAGACGCTCGAGGAGCTCAAGACCCGCGAGCCGGACGACAAGCCTTGGCGTGCCCGCGTCCTGCTGGTGGGCTCCGAGGTGGACGATTCCGGCTTTGTCAAGCTCATCGAGGAGCAGGGCGCCTTCGTCTGCTGCGACCGCTTCTGCTTCGGCTCCTACCCCGGCCGCACCGAGATCGTCCTCAACGACGAGGAGGGCGCGCTGACCCAGGTCTGCCGCCACTATATCCAGAACTGCCAGTGTCCGCGCATGATGAACCTCGAGAAGGTCTACGACCGCAAGCGCTATGTCGCCGACCTTGCCAAGGAGTATAACGCCGACGGCGTCATCTATGAGCAGGTCAAGTTTTGTGACCCCTGGGCCTATGAGCGCACCCTGGGCTCGGCCATGCTGCACGCGGACTTCGGCTTCCCGGTGCTGTCGGTCGACCGCCCGTACAACATCGCCTCCTCCTCCGGCCAGATGCGCACCCGCGTCCAGGCCTTTGTGGAGAGCATTGAAATCAAGAATATTCAGAGAGGTGGGAGAGCATGAAGACTGTCGAAAAGATCATCAATCCCGTCCCCCGCGCGGGCGAACAGTCCCCCGGGAAAATTTACGACGAAAAGCTGAAGGTCCGCGCGCGCCGTGAGTGGCGCGGCGTGAAGGATACTTTCTATGATTACACCCGCTGGCTGTACCTGCTGAGCGTGCTGGGCCGCTTTATCATCGTCCCGCGCAATGTCAAGGGCTTCTTCCGCTACCGCTGGATGATGAGCTATCTCTTCGTGCCCCACGGCATGGACAAGTTCACCATCGGCCTTCGCGGCGAGGCGCTGCGCATCGCCCACACCTCCTTCAACTTCGTCATCGCCGACGTGACCCAGGCCATCGCCAACTGCTTCCGCGGCGACCGCCGTGTCGGCAACGACAAGGCATACTCCGACAAGTGCGTCATCACCGACGAAAACTCCATGGTCACCTTCATGATGGGCTTTGACCGCGACAAGGTGCACACCATCCTGCGCGAGGTGCCCACCATGTTTGCCTCCAACATCTTCCATCAGTTCAACGTCATGCACTATCTGGACATCGCCCAGCAGTACGGCATCCCCGGCGATGTCTGTCCCATGCCCGAGGCCGAGGCCGGCATCTCCATCGAGGACGATTTCTGTGTCCTGGGCTGCTGCGCGGTGCAGAACAACACCACCTGCGACGGCTCCCTCATGGGCAACGGCATCATCGCCAAGCGCCTTGACCGCGAGTACGGCATCCCCACCTTCCAGCTTGCCACCCCGCTGCGCCACAAGGAGCCGGATGTCATGGACTATGCCGCCCAGGAGATCAAGAACGCCATCGCCTTCGTCGAAAAGCACACCGGCGAGAAGTGGGACTGGGACGTGTACTTTGCCGCCGCCAAGCGCGTCAACGACGCCACCCGCTGCCGCATCGCCCAGATGGAGATCAACTCCACGCCGTATCCGCAGTTCTTCGGTGCGGCCTTCTCCCTCTATAACGACACCAACTACATGGGCAACTCCGGCCGCGATCCCAATTTCGTGAAGATCGACCACAAGCTCTTAAAGCTCGCCGAAGAGGGGTACAAGGCCAAGCGCATGTACGCGAAAGAGTATCGCCACCGCGCCATCGTCTGGGGCGTGCAGCCGCAGTACGTCATCGACATGCTCTACTGGATGGTGCAGTGCTGGGGCGTCGTGCCGCTGACCGACATGCTCTCCGTCATCAACACCGACATGATCGCCGACACCGACACGCCCGAGAACCGCGAGCAGGCCTACCGCGACATGGCGATGCTGAACATGGAGATGATCATGCGCAACCACACCCACGGCGGCTACAAAGTGCTGCTGGACGAGCTGTGGGATCTGTGCGAGAAGATGAACGCCGATGTGGTCATGATGTGGGAGCACATGTCCTGCAAGGCCCTCACCGGCATGCACGGCATGTTTGAGGAGCAGGGCCGCGCGCGCGGCATCCACGTCATGTGGGTTTCTCACGACCTGTGCGACCCGCGCGTCTTCACCCGCCAGGCCATCCGCGACCAGGTCAACAACTACATGCGCACCGTCATGCGCGAGGAGCCGCTCGACCCGTCGCTGGAAAATATTCCTGACAATGAGGCATACTAAGGAGATCGCGATATGAAAAAGTTTTTACTGAGCATTTTATGGAAACTTCTGCTGGTGGTGCTGGGCTTCTTCGTGGTGACCTTTACGATGTATTTCTTCAACCTCGACATGAAGGCCACTGCCGTGGTCGCCCCGCTGCTTGAAAAGTGGTACGACCGGCTGGAGAGAAAACAATATATCTAATGAAACAAGCCCGGCGGAGACCCGCCGGGCTTGACAACAGGGGAGACGGCGGGTATCATAAAGATGAAGTTTTACAGATTTCCCACAATGAATGTGGTATACTGATAGAGTAAACTGTTGACGGTATATGACTGCTGTGAGGGAAAGGAACAAACGATGAGTTATAAGGTTAAAATGATTTGGGACAGGGAAGCGGAGGTCTGGGTAGCGACAAGTGAGGATGTGCCCGGCCTTGTTTTGGAGTCCGGGTCCTTCGACGCACTGCTTGAGAGAGTCAAGTATGCGATCCCGGAGCTGAACGAACTGAACGGACAAAAGCATGCCGCATATAATATTACCTTTCTCGCCGAGAGAAACGATCAGGTAGCGGTCTATGGCTGAATATGAGAAGAAAGTCCGTGATGTTTTGAAGCTGTACGGCTGCTATTTTGTCCGTCATGGCAAGGGCGATCACGACATCTGGTTCAGCCCGATCACCAATACCAATGTCACTGTTGACGGAAAAATCAAATCGAGACATACAGCCAACGAGATCATGAAGCAAAGCGGCATTGACCACAGGTTTTGAACCGTCCCATCGCCGGGACGGTTCTGTTATTTGCCCTTTGTTACACTTTTGGATTTCCTTGACAAAGCTTTCTTCGGCGGGTATCATGTTGCCATCCTTTTTGGGAGGATAGAGATATGGAAAAATTCCGCACGTTTCTCAAACGCAAAAATATCGTTTTCTCCGGCAAGCGCTACGGCATCGACGCCCTGGGCGCGATGGCGCAGGGACTTTTCTGCTCCCTGCTCATCGGCACGATCATCAAGACCCTTGGCGCACAGCTCAAGGTGCAGATGCTCGTCGACATCGGCGCTTATGCCATGGCGGTGTCCGGCCCCGCGATGGCGGTCGCCATCGGCTATGCTTTGCAGGCGCCGCCCATGGTGCTCTTTTCCCTCGCCGCCGTGGGCTGGGCGTCCAACGCCGAGGGCGGGGCAGGCGGGCCGCTTGCGGTCTTGATCATCGCCATCATCGCCGCCGAGTGCGGCAAGGCCGTCAGCAAGGAGACGAAAGTCGACCTGCTTGTCACCCCCGCCGTGACCATCATCGTGGGCGTGGCGCTTGCAAAGCTCATTGCCCCGCCCATCGGCACGGCTGCCTCGGCCTTCGGCATCATGATCGACCGGGCCACCAAGCTCCAGCCCTTCTGGATGGGCATTGCGGTGTCGGTGCTGGTGGGCATTGCGCTGACGCTGCCGATCTCCTCCGCCGCCATCTGCTCCGTTTTGCAGCTGACCGGCCTTGCGGGCGGCGCGGCTGTTGCGGGCTGCTGTGCCCAGATGGTGGGCTTTGCGGTCATGAGCTTTCGTGAAAACCGCTGGGGCGGCCTCGTGTCTCAGGGCCTCGGCACCTCAATGCTCCAGATGCCGAACATCATCAAAAACCCCCGCGTCTGGATCGCCCCCATCGTGTGCTCGGCGATCACCGGGCCGCTTGCCACGTGCCTCTTCCGCCTCGAGATGAACGGTGCACCCATCAACTCCGGCATGGGCACCTGCGGCCTGTGCGGTCAAATCGGCGTGTGGACCGGCTGGGTCTCTCCGAGCGCCGAGGCTGTCGCCAAGGGCGCGCAGGCCATCAGCCCCACAGGCTTTGACTGGCTGGGGCTGGTACTGATCTGCTTCGTGCTGCCCGCCGTTCTCTGCCCGCTTCTGAACGCGGTCTGCCGCAGGCTCGGCTGGGTGAAGGACGGGGACCTGACCCTCGCATAAGGGTAAACAGAAAACACCCCTGCGAACATGCAAAGGTTCGCAGGGGTGTTTTGCAATCTTTCTCAGCAGCAGCACAATAGCGGCAGTCTGCCGCCGGTGCAGAGAGAGGCGGCGCAGAGCCATACCCAGATCGGGTTGAGGTTGACCGAGCGCTGGTAGCCGCTCGAATAGCTGTCGTAGAAATCGCCGCCGCTTTGCAGCATCTCCAGAAGCCGCCGGTATTCTTCGTTGTTGGGATCGAGCCTCACGGCGCGCTTTGCGTGCTCGAGCGCCGCGACCTTGTTGCCGAGATACATGTTCGCGCCGGCGGTGAGGTAGTACCACTTGCCGTCGCGCTCCTCCTCGGGCACGCCGGACAGGGCGTTGAGCGCCTCGCGGTACATGCCGTTGCGCATGAAATTCCGGGCCGCGGTATACTCGCTGCGCTCGGTCTGACGGGCCTGGGCGTTGTAATAATCCGTCCGGCCGCTGTAGCCGTACTGCTGCTGATACGCGCCCGCAGCGCCGTAGCCCGCGCCGTAGCCCGGACCGTAGGCGGGGCCGCTCTGCACGTTCCCGTTCTTGATCTGGTCGTAGGCGGCGTTGATGTCGTTCATCTTCTCGGCGGCCTTCGGATCGTCCGGGTTCAGGTCGGGGTGGTATTTCTTTGTCAGATCGCGATAGGCCTTCTTGACCTCATCGTCGGAGGCGTCCGGGGACACGCCCAGTACTTTATACGGGTCCTGAACCATCTTTAGGAACCTCTCCCATGTATTTTTGATTAAATGCCGCCCATAAGCCCACGCACAGGATGTTTTTCAGAAGATTCACATCCTGCACCAGGGGCAGCCTGTCAAACCAGAAAATGCACTCGCCGAGCTGCATGCGCAGTATGTCGCGGAAGCGCTCCCCGTTGTCCGCGTCTCCGGCGAGACTGCGGAAGGGATTGTAACTGCCGTGGGAGACATCGTCCTCCAGGTCGATTGCCGCGTCCAGCAGATAGACAAAACGCCCCAGGGCGTCGGCCATGCTTCGCAGGGACTCCGCCCAGCGGTCCTCTTTATAAACGAAGATCTCGCGCATCATAGCCCCGAAGCAGGCGGCGGCCGCATCCGGGTCCTCACGGCCCGCGTCCTCCAGGGCGGAGAGCTCACCCAGTGCCTGTTCGATCGCGCCGCACTGGCGGGGGTATTTCGCCTTTACGGTTTCGTACCCGGCCTTTAAGGTCCTGGCCTCGGCCCAGGCGGTCACACGCCTGTCGTCCTTCCAGTCGTCCAGGCACTTGAGATAGGCCATGGCGATATTCATATGCGCCGCGTAATCTGTGAGCTCGCTCATGGCGTAGGGATGCGCCTCGATGGGGTGGCGGACGCAGGTTTGATCGCCCCGCTCCTCCTCCGGCTCATACAGCGAGCCGAGCAGCAGCACGAGGAAGGTCATGTCAAAGTTCAGCGTGAGGCGGGCGGTCTGCCCGAAGCAGCGGCTGAGACTTCTGCACAGTCCGCAGTATACGGATTTATAACGCGCAAGATCCTCGTTTTCCAGGACCTTTGTCGCCGCAACCAGATACCCAAACATCAGCTTTTCCCCGTAAACGAATTGCCGCACTTGCGGCAGACGATCTTGATCTTGCCGTTGCCGCGCGGTACGCGCAGCGTGGTCTTGCAGGAGGGACAGGTAAAGAACTTATAGTCTTTGCGCTGCACCCATTTCTCCCTGCGGATCTTGAGTCCGGCCTGCACGCTGTAGAGCAGGCGCAGGAACTTTCCGTTCTCCTCGCGCCGTTTGGTGAGGTTGCGCGAGAACATGCGGAAGTAGATATAGCCCAGCAGCACCAGAACGGCTGCGAACATCCAGCGCCCGACCTGCCCGCCGATGAGCGTCGCCGCGATGAGCAGCACCGCGTCCACGGCATACAGAAACAGATTCAGTTGATCGTTGCCGTTCCTCCCGACCATGAAACGCGTCAGTTTTTCTCTCATGAGGCTCCGCCATCGCTTTCTTCAGGATTCATACTTTGTAATTTTACCACATCATGGCGGCAATGTATCAAAAAACTGTGAATTTCTGAATCGTCATTAAAATACCACCAAATTCCCAATCATGCAAGAGGGGAATCGCGGCTTGCAAAACAAGCGAAGAACGTATAAACTATCTCTATCAAACAACACGGAGGCGGCTATGACGCGCAATTTCAGACTCACGCTCTGCTATGACGGCACGCGCTACCGCGGCTGGCAGCGGCAGGGGAACACCGACAACACCATCCAGGCCAGAACGGAGGGCCTGCTCTCCCGCATGCTCAAGCAGCCTGTGGAGCTTGCCGCCTCCGGGCGCACGGACGCGGGCGTACACGCCAGGCGCCAGGTCTGTTCCTTCAAGGCGGACACGAATTATGACACCAAAATTATGTTAACAGAATTACGTAAATATCTCCCCGAGGACATCGGCGCCCTTTCGCTCACTGAGGCCGCCCCGCGTTTTCACGCAAGGCTCAACTGCCGGGAAAAGACCTACGTCTACCGGGTCTGGAACAGCGCGGAGCCTAACGTCTTTGAGCGGCGCTATCTGTACGCTTACCCCGCCGCGCTGGATCTGGGCACCATGCGGGAGGCCGCGGCGCTGCTGCTGGGGGAGCATGACTTCTCCGCCTTCTGCTCGAATAAGCACATGAAAAAGTCCGCCGTGCGGGAGCTGAAAAGCATTGAAATCGAGCGCCTGGGCGGAGAAGTGCGCCTGACCTTCACCGGCAGCGGTTTTCTCTACAACATGGTGCGCATCCTCACGGGGACGCTTCTGGAGGTCGGCAGCGGACAGCGCAGCGCCCGAAGCGCGCGTGAGGCGCTTGAAAGCCTTGACCGGGAACAGGCGGGCTTCACCGCCCCGGCCCAGGGGCTGATCCTCTGGGATGTGCGCTACTGAGTATGGACGGGAGATGTAAACAAACGGTAAAGCAGCCGGTTTTTTATTGCAAAGAGCGGGGCTGTTTGATAAAATCATAAAAAGCATTTTGAACAATTGACCCCAATAGGAGCAGTATTCATGAAAAAAGTTTCAGTTTTCCTGACTGTATGTATATTGATCGCCCTGCTTATACCGTTTTCCGCCGAGGTATCGGCGGCCAATGACGAGGTGCTGTTTGTGCTGCCGGCAGGCTTGCGGGAGATCGGGGAGGAGGCTTTCCGGGATACAGCCCTTGATACGGTGATACTCCCCGAAGGGCTGACCGGGATCGGCGCGCTTTCGTTTGCCGGCAGCAGTGTCCGGGAGATCCATATTCCGGCCTCGGTGCAGGAGATCGCGGACGATGCCTTCCTGGACTGCGGCAACGCATTGACGGCTTACGTCCCCTTTGGCAGCTATGCCCACGGCTGGTGCGTACGGCACAACATCGCTGTCAGCTTCCCGGACGGCTGCCGGAGTATCGAACCGGGCAGCGTCACCGCCGCTGTCGGCAGCGGTGCAGAGCGTGCGCGTTTGTGCTTTGTACCGGCGGAAAGCGGGAAATACACGCTGGAATCGACGGGCGAAAATGATACGCTGGTCTGCCTGTATGACGCTGTCGGCACGAAGCTTGCGGACGACGATGACAGCGGTGAGAACGGGAATTTCAGCCTCAGCTGGGATTTCACCGCCGGGTTTGTGTATTATTATGAAGTGTATTTCTACAGCGAAAGCAGGACCGGCGATATCCCTCTGGTCTTGAGCAAGGACAAGCCGACGGCGATCCTGTCCCACCCGGCGGATGTTTCCGCAAGAGCCAATGCCGAGCTGCGCTTCCATGTGGAGGCCGAGGGCAGCGCCCTGCGCTATCAGTGGCAGAGAAAGCTGCCTGCGGGAGATACATGGGAGAACACCGCCCTCGTCGGCAGCACCACCGATACCCTGCGCTTTACCGCCCTGGCGCAGTATGACGGCTGGCAGTTCCGGTGTATGGTGTCCGGCCGCGACGGCGCCACACTCTACAGTGACGGCGCGTCCTTTACCTTCCAACCGGAGATCAGCCTGGGGACGAGCAGCCATGTTATCAGCAATCCCGGCAATCAGGCCAGACTCTACTTTGTCCCGGCGGTCTCCGGCAGCTATACGATCCAGTCCTCCGGCACGGGCGACACGAGGGTGTTCCTGTACAAGGAGAACGGACAGCAGCTTGCCTTCGACGACGATAGTGGCGACAGTCTCAACTTCCGTCTCACATACACGTTTACGGCAAATACCGTCTATTACTTCGTAATCGGCTACTGCAACAAGGAAACCGGGACGATCAGCGTACAGTTCACAGCGGGCGCCGCGCCTCAGATCACGCGCCAGCCTGCAAGCCTCAGCGTGCTCAGCGGTTCTGCCGTTTCCTTCACGGTGCAGGCGTCAGGGGGGACGGGAACCCTGCGCTACCAGTGGCAGGAGAGGGACAGCGGCGGAACCTGGTACAATTCAAGCCTGAACGGGAACCGGACGGACACCCTGAGCTTCACGGCTGAAGCCGGACAGAACAAGCGGCAGTTTCGCTGCGTGGTCACAGACGAAAATAATCTGACAGCCGAAAGCAATATGGCGACGCTTACCGTCACGGTGCCCGAGACCAAATACCGGGCATTGCTGATTGCCGAGGTGGACTTTGAGGGGGATCGGGCGAGACCCGGCAACGCCGTCGATGTGACCAGTATGGACAGCATGCTCCGCAGCATTCACGGCCCCACAGGGCAGCTCTATACGATCTACGGCGGTAACAATGAGTATGTGAACGCAAGCCCCACGCGCATCCTGGATCTGATCTCCTCGAGCTTTGCCGGCGCGACGGAAGAGGATGTGTCGCTGTTTTTCATCAGTACGCACGGCGTGGAGACCGCCGACGGTGTCACCGCCGGGGCGCTCGGCACGGTGGACAGCTCATCCGGACATCGCTACTATCTCCCGGACGGCAGATATTATGAAATCCCGAACCACCTGTTCATTGACGAGCTTGCCACCGCGCTCAAGGCGGTGCCGGGCAAGGTGATCGTGTTGATCAACACCTGCGGCTCCGGCGCGGGCGTCTACGCGGCCGGGCTGAATAACGGCGTTTTTGAAGAGGACTTCGACGCGGATCTCTTCGGCGAGCAGGTGATCCGGGCCTTCGCGGATTTGGACGAGGGCGTGGAGGAGGTCACGGCGCAGACCGGTGAGCTGCGCGTTGAAAACAAGTTCTATGTCCTCACCTCTTCGGCCCACAAGGAGACGACCTATGGATACCCGAGTACCGGCGGCATCTTTGTCTCCGGTGTCGTGGAGGGCATCGGCAGTTCCGGCAGCATACCCGCCGACAGCAATACTGACGGCTTTGCCACACTGAGCGAGCTGTACAGATACGCCTATAACTATGTGTTGAACGAATCCTACCTCAAGAGCCATAATATCACCCAGCGCGTGCAGGTGTACCCCGCGGACAGCGATTATAAACTGTTCAGGCGCTGATATAATGAACGCATGCCCGGGAAGTATGATCTTCCCTCGCAGCATCATTTCGGAAAGGACGGTGAGCGCCGTTTGAAGACGATGATACGAAAGTGCTTTTGTGCGCTTCTGCTGTTTGCAGCCTGCCTGTCCTTTCCACAAAATACGGCGCGCGCCGAGGACACCGGGCTTTCCCCGGACGAGTTCCCGCCGCTGATCGACTGCTCAGAGGATCAAAGCGCCTACGGGAAAACGGTCGCGCTCTTGAACCGCCTGGCCGGGACGGATTACCCCGAGCCGGACACGGAGATCGGAAGGCGCTCCGAGGAAATGCGGCTCTATCCCGTACTCTGTCGGACAGACGGCTCGGCCGTTGACTTTGCTGTGTGGGACCCCCGGCATGTGATTTGCGGCCCCGATCACTGTTATACCCTTTATTTCGGCGGCGAAGCCCTGGCTTCGATCGCGGCTGAGGCGTTGTCCGCGCTCCCGGGGATCGAGTATGCGGAGCGGGATGGGATCGTGGAAGCGTGCGCGACAGAGACGGCGGCCTTTCGCTCCTGGGGCGCGGAGGCTATGGAGTATGGAGAATATCTGAACTATTGCGGCGGCATTGCGCGAGGCCGCGCGGTCGTCGCCGTGGTGGACTCCGGAATGTATCCCCACCCGGAGCTTGCAGATCGTATACGGGAAAGCGGCTTTGACTATATCGACGGGGACGAAGATGCGACGAATGATCCCTTCGGCCACGGCACGAATGTCGGCGGCGTCATTGCCGACTGTACCCGGGGCTTCCCGGTGTACCTCTACCCGATCCGCATGCTCGACAGCAGCGGGTACGGCAGCACGTCCAACGCGGTCAACGCCATCCGCGAGGCGACGGGGAAGGGCGTCGACATCATCAACCTCTCCTTCGTGTCAAAAAACGATTCGCAGGCGCTGAACGCGGCGGTGCTTGACGCACTCGGCGCGGGCATCACGGTCGTCGTCGCGGCGGGGAACGCTGCTTCCGACGCATCAGTTTTCAGCCCGGCGGGTCTTGCGGACGCGGGCGTTATCGTCGTGGGCTCGGCCGAGGCGGACGGCAGCCGGTCAGACTTCTCCAATTACGGCAGCAGTGTCGACCTGTACGCCTACGGCAGCAATATCCTCTGCTGCGCAAACGACGGCGGCTACGCGGAGGCGACCGGCACCTCGGTCGCGGCACCCCATGTCTCCGCGCTCACCGCGCTTCTCACCATGACGCACGCAGGCATCACCCCGGCAGAGCTCGAGACGCGTGTATGCCTGTCGACGGAGCGGGCGGGGGAGGTCAATGTCCCGAACCTCCTGCGCATCATCCCGGCGGAACACGGCTTTTCCCTGCGTCTTCTGACAATGGACATGGAGGACAGCATCCCGCTGCCCGCGGCAGCCCGGCCCCGAACAGCCATGGAGAAAATAAGTTATCGAAGCAGCGACGACACCGTTGTGTCCGTCTCGGACGGGGTGCTGACGCCGGTCGGGACGGGGCGGGCCAAGATCACGGCACGGTGCCCGGGTCTTGCGGATGCTCTGTTCACAGTGGAGGTGACAGCGGGGGAGTGCCGCAGGCTCACCCTGCCCGAGAGCCTGAAAAGCATCGAAGCGGAGGCCTTCTCCGGTGACACGGCGCTTACGCATGTGATCGTGCCGGACGGCTGTGAGAGCATTGCGGAGGGTGCCTTTGACCAATGCCCGGCGCTTAAAACGGTGGAGCTTTCGTCAACGCTCCGAAGTCTGCCTGCGTCCTTCTCCGACGCGGTGGTGCTCTGCCCGGAGGTTGATGCGCTTGAAGAATATCTGAAACAGCATCAAATCTCCTATATTCTCCAACCATGAGTGGGGATATTTGTTGAAAAGTAATCATTGACACCCCTGACGAATCCTGCTAAAATAAGGCGTCTCAATTGGATATACCGAGTTTATCCGAAGCAAGATATCGACCGCCCTATCAGGGCCAAGGCCATACGGACAGCCGGGTCGGATGCCGAAGAACCGCGGAATGCGGCGGCAACTTCTGTTGCCTTATTGATTGAGCTGGGAACCGTCCTTTCGATACGGTTTCATGGGAGCTCAAATTTTATGGTTTTGTAAAAGCATACAAATCTGTGAAATGGTCAATAAGAGTAGTAAAAGTGTTCTTTGCTATATAGACTCTTAAAATCCATTGAGGCCGGGCCCTGTTTCTTGCCGGGGCTCTATATGTGTATATGCACATCCGGTCCCTTACAGCAGCTATGCTTTTGCATGGCTGCTTTTTCGTTTGGGGGACGGGATATGAAAAAGATCGTCGAAATCAAAAACATCACCAAATCCTTTGGCAGCGAGGTCGTGCTCGATAACATCAACCTCGACATCTATGACAATGAGTTCATCACCCTGCTGGGACCCTCCGGCTGCGGCAAGACGACGCTGCTGCGCATCATCGGCGGCTTTGAGACCCCTGACAGCGGCGATGTCGTCTTCATGGGTGAAAACATCAACGGCCTGCCGCCCCATAAACGCAACGTCAACACCGTCTTTCAGCGCTATGCCCTGTTCCCGCACCTGAACGTGTTTGAAAACGTGGCCTTCTCCCTGCGTGAGAAGAAGGTGCCGAAGGACGAGATCAACAAGCGCGTGACCGAGATGCTGGCGCTCGTGGCCCTCAAGGGCTTTGAAAAGCGCGCCGTGACCAGTCTCTCCGGCGGCCAGCAGCAGCGCGTCGCCATCGCCCGCGCCCTCATCAACCAGCCCAAGGTCCTGCTCCTGGACGAACCGCTTTCGGCCCTCGACCTCAAGCTGCGCAAGGACATGCAGGTGGAGCTCAAGAACATCCAGAAGGCCACCGGCATCACCTTCGTCTTCGTCACCCATGACCAGGAGGAAGCCCTGAGCATGTCCGACACGGTGGTCGTCATGACCGAGGGCCACATCCAGCAGATCGGCACCCCCGTGGATATCTACAACGAGCCGCAGAACGCCTTTGTGGCGGACTTCATCGGCGAGTCGAACATCCTTGACGGCATGATGCTGGAGGACTACAAGGTCCGCTTTTCCGGCCACACCTTCCAGTGCCTGGACAAGGGCTTTGACGCGCACGAGGCGGTGGACGTGGTGGTGCGTCCCGAGGACGTGGACATCGTCCCCGAGGAGAAGGGCCACCTGCGCGGCGTTGTGACCTCCGTCACCTTCCTGGGTGTACACTATGAGATCATCGTGGACATCGGCGGCTTCAAGTGGATGATCCAGACCACCGACTTTCACGATGTGGACGAGCATATCGGCCTCTTTATCGAGCCGGACGCCATCCATGTCATGAAGAAGTCCAAGTTCTCCGGCATGTTCGGCGACTATTCCAGCTTTTCCGACGAGATGGAGCAGATCGGCGAGGTGGATCTGGAAGAGCTCGAGGAGCTTGAGGCGGAAAGCGAGCCGGACAATGAATAAGAAAACCCGCAGTCTTATACAGTATATGACGCTGACGCCCTATTCCATCTGGGCGGCGGTGTTCATCGTGGTCCCGCTTGTGTTTGTGGCCTACTACGCCTTCACGGACCAGAACTTCCACTTCACTTTTGACAATATCAGCCGTTTCTTTACCGCCACCTCTCAGATCGACGACGGGGAGTCGGTGAAGGAGGTACACACCTATCTCGTCATTTTCATGCGCTCGTTAAAGCTCGCGGTCATCTCCACGGTCATCTGCCTGCTGATGGGGTATCCGCTGGCCTACATCATGGCCAGAGCGAAGGAGCGCACCCAGAGCATTCTGATGACCCTCATCATGATCCCCATGTGGATGAACTTCCTGATCCGCACCTACGCCTGGATGACCATTCTGCAGGATACCGGCATCCTCAACAGCATCCTCTCAGCTCTGCACCTCGGGCGCGTCCACATCATCGGCACCGAGACCGCGGTCGTCATCGGCATGGTGTACGACTATTTCCCGTACATGGTGCTGCCGATTTACTCCGTCATGGCAAAGCTTGACGTGAGACTCCTGGAGGCCGCCTCCGACCTCGGCTGCCCTTCGGTGAGCGTACTGCGCCGCGTGATCTGGCCCCTGAGCCTGCCCGGGGTCCTCTCCGGCGTGACCATGGTGCTCATCCCCTCGATCAGTACCTTCTACATCTCCCAGAAGCTCGGCAACGGCAAGTTCTACCTCATCGGCGACGCCATCGAGGGACAGTACACGGCCAACAACCTGCACTTTGCCGCCGCCATCGCCTTCATCCTGATGGTGATCCTGCTTTTCTGCATGCAGCTGATACAGAAGCTCACCAACCGCAAGATTATCGTTCCGTAAGGAGGGGAGAATATGAAACGTGCATCGAAAATCTACACGGCGCTGATCATGGTCTTCCTGTTTGCGCCGATGGTGATCCTGCTGGTCTTCTCCTTCAACGAGGCAAAGAGCCTGTCGGTCTTCTCCGGCTTCTCCCTCAAATGGTACAGGGAGCTGTTCCGCGATGAAGAGACGCTCAAGGCTGTGGTCAATACGCTGGTGCTCGCGGTCCTGGCAGCCCTCATCTCCACGGTGATGGGCACCGCCGCCGCCGTCGGCATGAACAAGCTGCGCAATAAGGTCCTGCGCACCGCCATGGACAGCGTGACCAACATCCCCATGATAAACCCCGATATCATCACCGGCATCTCCCTGATGCTCATGTTTGTCTTCGTGGGCAGATTATTCGGCGCGGCTACCAGCCTGAACTTCGCCACCATGCTCCTGGCCCACATCACCTTCTGCCTGCCCTATGTGATTTTGCAGGTGCTGCCCAAGCTCCAGCAGATGGACAAGGCCCTGCCCGAGGCGGCGATGGATCTGGGCTGCACGCCTCTGCGCGCCTTTTTCAAGGCGGAGCTGCCCGAGATCATGCCCGGCGTCATCACCGGCATGATCATGGCCTTTACCCTGTCGCTCGATGATTTCGTCATCAGCTACTTCACCTCCGGCAACGGCTTCCAGACCCTGCCGATCCGCATCTACAACATGACCAAGAAAACCGTCACCCCGAAGATGTACGCCCTTGCGACCATCATCTTCTTTGTGATCCTGACGCTGCTGCTCATCTCCAACCTCTATGACGAGGAGACTGTACAGAAGCGCCGGGAAGCCAGAGCAAATAAAAAGAACGCCAAGGAGGCAAGAACATGAAAAGATTCACCGCTCTTGCAGCAGCTGTCATGCTGCTGTGCACCCTCATCCTCACCGGCTGCGGCGGAGGCGGCAGCACCGGCGACAGCGGCAGCGGCAATAAGACCCTCACCCTGAATGTCTACAACTGGGGCGAGTATATCTCCGACGGCTCGGAGGATTCCTTCAACACCGTGCGTGAGTTCGAGAAGTGGTACGAGGAGACCTACAAGCAGAAGGTCAAGGTCAACTACACCACCTTCGCCAGCAACGAGGATATGTACGCCAAGCTCTCCAGCGGCGCCGTTTCCTTCGACGTGGTCATCCCCTCCGACTACATGATCGCCCGCATGCGCGAAGAGAACATGCTGCTCGAGCTGGATTTCAACAACATCCCCAACTATCAGAACATCGACGAGAGCTTCCGCAGCCTGTACTACGATCCCGACAACAAGTACACCGTGCCCTACACCTATGGCGTAGTGGGCGTGATCTACAATGCAAACGCCGTGGATGAAGCCGATGTCGGTGGCTGGGACCTGCTGTGGAATGACAAGTACAAGGGCAACATCCTCCAGTTCAATAACCCCCGCGATGCCTTCGGCACCGCCCAGTTCAAGCTGGGCCTGGACCCCAACGACACCGATCATGCCTCCTGGGACCAGGCCCTTGCCGAGCTCAAGAAGCAGGCCCCCCTGGTCAAGAGCTATGTCATGGATGAGATCTACAACATGATGGAGTCCGGCGAGGCTGCCATCGGCACCTACTACGCCGGCGACTATTTCACCATGCTCGACGCTCAGGCCGAGGGCGTGGACCTCAAGTTCTACTATCCCGAGCGCACCAACTACTTTGTTGACGCCATGTGCATCCCCTCCTGCTGCCAGAACAAGGAGCTTGCCGAGCGCTTCATCAACTACATGCTCTCTCCCGAGCCCGCCATCGCCAATGCCGAGTTCATCTACTACGCCACCCCGAACTCCGTGGTGTACAAGGATGAGGGCTACATCGAAGAGATGGGCGAGGAGGCCATGGAGATCCTCTATCCCGACATTGAGAACTTCAGCGCCCTCTATAACGAGTACGCCTTCCGCAGTCTGGATCAGGCAATGCTCGATTATGTAAACTCCTTGTGGGAGACCCTGAAGATCAACTGATACTATTCCTTGATAAGAAGCTTTATTGGATTCCCGAGAGAAATTTGCGCCAGACTAGGCGAAGCCCGCAGAGCATAATGGAGATATATGGTCAAAAAATATCGGGCGGATTCGTTGGATGCACCAGCGAATCCGCCCGATATCATTATTCCTCCAAAATCGTGACGATCACGCCGTCGGGGCCGGTGAAGCTCATGCGGCGCTGACCGGTGTAGGGGTCCTGCTCGAAGGGGCCGGTCTCCACATCGTGGGCCTTGAGCCGGTCCCGTATGCTCGGGAGGTTCCGGGCCGAGATACTCAGATACTGCGTCGGCAGCTTGTCCGGGCGGTTGGAGCAGTGTACCTCCACCTGGGAGTTGCCCATCTCAAAGAGAAAGTCCGTGCCGAAGGAGTACTCCACCGTCAGCTGCTTGCGGGGCCGGAAGCCGAGCTTGGTCACATAGAAGAAGTAGACCGCGTCCTCGTCGGTGCCGAGCAGGGTGGTGCGGGAGAGCTTGATGCCGCGTGCAAAGGGGTAGAGGGCGCTGCGCCGCGCAGCCTTCCGCCAGCGGCGGTAGGTGAACAGCTCGCTGCGCCAGTCCGGGTGCGTCACTACATAGCCCACCGCGATGAACAGCAGCTGCCCGATGAGCCCCCCGAAGGTGTTGGAGAGCAGATCGTCCATGTCATAAAATCCGCGGCGGAATATGAGCTGCAGGTTTTCCGTGATGAAGGAGATCACAAAGCAGGCCAGTACCGGGCGGATGCCGGAGCGGGAGCGGAAGAACTCGAACACATAGGGCAGCAGATAGCCCATGGGGACATAGAGCATGATGTTCATGTATACCTGGGCGATATCCTCGAACTTGAGCACATACACATGGGAAAAGGCTTCCTGAATGCCGCCGCGAAAGAGCGTCACCAGAAAATCGGAGAGGCCGTAATCGGTGCTGATGGCGTTTTGCAGATCGACAAAGGGCGCGATGTGCACCAGATATTCCTCCGACGCCGAGCGGGAGAAAAACACCAGATACGCGAACACCATCACATACACGAAGAATACCGCGAACAGGATCAGCTGCCTGATCTGCAGCAGCGCGTCGGCCTTGGGGTTGGTGCTCACGCCGTGGTGGAGGTTGAGGCCGAGCCTTGTGCAGATGCGCCTGTCCACCAGAGGCAGCACAAACACCAGCAGCATCACAAGCACTGTGACGATGATATTGGTGGACATTCGGTTGGCATTCAACATGGCGGCAATTCCCTCGTACAAAGAATAAAAATACTATAACACAATTTCCCGGAAATAAACAGTACCGCGCGTAAAAAAGGGGCTGTGAAAAAAGTCAATTGACAGTGTAGGGGCCGACGCCCCCGGCGGCCCGAGCGGTACAGTCCAAAAATAAAGCAGAAAGCCCCCGGCGAAAAC
>CADAUZ010000020.1 GCA_902791215.1 Oscillospiraceae bacterium
CATCCTTCTTTTTGCGCTTATAAATACCTTTTTCGCCTTCGCACTTTACCCAATCTTTCGACGGCATTTTGAACTTTTCCTCGCTTTTTATTTTTACCACATATTCCCAATTTTGCGAATGCTAGTTTTTTTGCTAGTTTTTCGCTGTTTTCAAGGGTAGTATATCAAAAAAAGCTAGGAAAATCAAGGGGTTTCAGCCTTCCAGCAACTCAAACTTGTACCCCACGCCCCAGACGGTTTTGAGGCACCACTTGTCCGACACGCCCTCGAGCTTTTCACGCAGGCGCTTGATGTGTACGTCCACCGTTCTCGAGTCTCCGAAGTAGTCAAAGCCCCAGACCTCGTCCAGGAGCTGGTTGCGGGTAAAGACCCGGTTGGGCGACGCCGCGAGGTGATAGAGAAGCTCCATCTCTTTCGGCGGGGTGTCGATCTTCTTGCCGTCCACGATGAGCTCGTAGGACTCGAGGTTGATGATCAGCTTGTCATACTGGAGCTTCTTCTCCACCGGCGCGTCGGCGTCGGTTCGGCGCATGACCGCGTGGATGCGGGCCAGCAGCTCCTTGACGTCGAAGGGCTTGGTGACGTAGTCGTCCGCGCCCATCTCCAGGCCGCTGATCTTGTCGCTGGTCTCGCCCTTTGCGGTTAACATAATAATGGGTGTGGAAGACTTGCGGCGAATATCGCGGCAGACCTCCCAGCCGTCCTTGACGGGCAGCATGATGTCCAGCAGCACCACATCCGGCTGGAAGAGATCGAAGGAGGACTCGGCCTTCCCGCCGTCGGCGGCGATCATCACGTCAAAGCCGTCCTTGCCCAGATATAAACGCAGAAGCTCGGCGATATTGGCGTCGTCTTCCACGACAAGTGCACGTTTACTCATAATGCATCTGCCTTTCGTTTGGTATTTCTTATATCTCCATTATAGCTAGGTACAGGGAGCAAAGGATTAAAAAAATGTAAAATCCCCGGTGAAGGGGATTTTGTATTCCGCTGAACACCGTCGGTTCTACAAGGGGCGCATAAAACCCCTTCCACCGCTGAAGCGGTCAGACAAGCTTGGAATGTCGCGCGTTTCTCGCGCGTCAGAATCCTCCCCCTTACCGCCGTGAGCGGCTGGGGGAGGCAAGCTTACTTCTTTCCGTCGGCGGCCTTGAAGTCCGGCTCGGTGCCGTCGGCCAGGCGCTTGATGTTGGGGACGTGGCGGGCGATGGCGAGACACGCGCAGAAGATGGCAAGGATAAGCCGTGGGGTGCTCACATGGAACAGGAACGAGGACGCCGCGATGGCGACCGCCCCGCACAGGGAACCGACCGATACCTTCTTCGACAGCAGCGAGCCCAGCAGGAAGGCGCCCACTGTGCAAAGCCCGACGCGCCAGTCGATGCCGAACGCGACGGCGCCGCCGACCGCGATGCCTTTGCCGCCCTTGAAATTGTGCAGCACCGGGAAGCAGTGGCCCAGCATGCAGGCGCCCGCGCCGAGACACAGGCCGATCTCACCGCCCAGAGCCTTGCCCGCCAGCATGCAGGCGGCGGCCTTCGCCGCGTCCCACGCGAGGGTCAGCAGGCCCGCGCCCCATCCGTGCACGCGCGCCATATTGGTCGCGCCCGCGTTGCCGCTTCCTTTCTCGCGGATATCGCCGCCGAAGAGCGCCTTGGAGGCAAGGATCGAAAGACTCATCGAGCCGACCACATAGGAGCCGGCAGCGATGGCAAGACTTTTCAGAATCAAGGCAAGTCCCTCCTTCGATTGCATGCAATCATGTTTTGCTCATTATAGTCTCTATGCAGTGCGATTGCAAGGAATGTCTGTTTCTTGACAGGGCCCCCCGCCTCTCCCGGCCGCGATGCGGCGATATGGGAGAACTGTCACGAAGTGACGGAGAGGGCTTTGTCCGCCGCGCGTCGTCATGCGCCCCCGGAGGGGAAGCCGGGGGCACTCCACGGATAAAGCTCCGGCGGCTCCTGTTCAAAGCGCATTCGCTCCCCTGTCGCCGGGTGCGTAAAGCCCAGCGCATGGGACCAGAGCGCAAGCGGACAGTCGTCCGGGTTTTCGCAGTATTTGCGCTCCCCGTACAGCGGCCAGCCCCGGGAGGCAAACTGCACGCGGATCTGGTGGGTGCGGCCCGTATGGAGGCGCACACGCACGAGACTCATGTCTTCCCCGCGCCGGAGGGTCTCGTAGTCGAGCACCGCCTCCTGCACGCCTTTTCCCGGCTCCTGCGCGACAAACGTCATCTTCCGCGCCTTGTCGCGCCAGAGGAGGTCCCGCAGCTCTCCCCTGTCGGGCGTGCTGCCGTGGACCATGGCGAGGTATTCCTTATAGAAGCGGTCCTCGCGGATCTCTTTGCTCAGGGCCGAGGCCGCCGCGGCGCTTCGTGCCAGGACCATCAGCCCGCTCACCGCCCGGTCCAGACGGTGTACCGTGCGCAGGTCTGCGTCCTTATCACCCAGCGCCTCGCGCAGCAGGTCCGGCAGGCCGCCCGGTTCGTCGGTACTGAGGACGCCCGCGGGTTTGACGCAGACAAGGATCGCGTCGTCGCAGTAGACGATGTCCATGCTCACTCCTGCCCCCGCGTGAGACGGGGTTCGATGCTGCCGCCGTTTGTGAGGTCCTTGCCTTCCAGCAGCAGGAGCTTTTCCGCCATGAGCCGCGAAAAGCCGCTGATGACCGCGACGGAGGTGATGAGGTCATTGGTGTCGTCGGTGGAGATCTCCGACAGCTCCTCCGGCCCGTGGCCGAGGATGCCGCCCGCAGCGACGCGCACCTCCTTGAGGAAATACTTGCAGGCCAGGCGGTGGCGCGTGACATAGGCGGTGTAGACGCGCTTTAATTCCTCCTTGCTCAGGCCCATGGGGATCATGGTCTGGAGCGTGGGGATGGAAAGGCTCTGCTTGAGCGTGCAGACCATGATGAGATACGCGATGTGCACGCGGTAGTATTTTTTCTTCACAGGCTCGGGCATGATCTTCTTGCGCACATAGTTGTTGATGGCGGCGGGGGTGATGATCTGCTCCTCCTTGAGCTCCGGCGGCATGTAGTCCAGATAGCCGCTCAAAAGCGTCACCACCTGATCCATGTACAGGCCGATGTCCGGAATCTCGCCCCAGGTCGGGAGCCGGTAATCATCGAGGTATTTTTCCCAGCGGCGCAGCTTGCCCGCGATCAGTTCCTTGTTGTATGTCATGGCTGTTTCTCCGAGTCGTTTTTTCGTATTTCATATTATAACACAAATGATCTGAGAATCAAGAACAAATATTCCGCAAATTCAATTGACACGATGTATAAAGTGTGATAATATAATTCGCAAGATTAGATAGATCTTCAAACCGAAAGGTTGGGACACACTATGAGCTTTCAGATCATCACGGACTCCGCGGCCAATATCCCCACTCCCATGATCAAGGAAATGGGCGTCGCGGTAATCCCTTTCTATTACTATATTGACGGGCAGGAGTACACCTGCACCGACACCGAGACCTTCGACGGCCACGCCTATTATGACATGATCCGCCGCCGCACGAAGGTCAACACCTCGCAGATCAACCCCCAGACCTACGCCGAGTTTATGGAGCAGTTTCTCAAACAGGGGCTTGACGTGCTGTACATCAGCATGTCCTCCGGCATCTCCAGCTCCTTCAACTCCGCCCAGATGGGGGCCGAGATGCTACGCGAGCAGTACCCCGAGCGGCAGATCTGCCTGGTGGACACCCTGGGCGCGTCCCTGGGCGAGGGGCTTGCGGTATTCAAGGCGGTGGAGTGGCGCGAGCAGGGCATCGTCCTCAGTGAGGTGGAGCGCAGGCTGAATCTCTACTGCAAGCGCATGTACCAGATTTTCTCCGTGGACGATCTGATGCACTTAAAGCGCACCGGCAGACTCTCCAACGCCGCCGCTATCGTGGGCATGGTGCTCCAGATCAAGCCGCTTTTGAAGGGCAACGAGAAGGGGCAGATCGTCTGCATCCAGAAGGAGCGCGGCAGAAAGCGGGCCATCCAGGCCCTGGCCAAGCGCTACGCCGACCTCGCAGTCAATCCGCGCAATGAAATCATCGGCATCGCCCACGCCGACTGCGAGGAGGACGCGAAGTACCTCGCCGAGCTTCTGCGGCAGTACGCCCCGCCCCGGGACATCCTCACCGTCATGTACGAGCCGGTCACCGGCTCCCATGTGGGCCCGGACACCCTGGCCCTCTTCTTCCCAGGCGGGGACGATGTGAGAAGCAAATAAGATTGAAAATACCCCGTACCAGGCGTTTTGGTACGGGGTATCGTTATGCCGTTTCAGGGATGCCGAAGCCCTCCCCTGTTCATGCGTTCGCCCGGGGCTTGATGGTGCCGCTGACGGTGAGGGTCGCGGTGCCGGGCTCGATGGTCCAGGTGCCGTCGGCGTTCTGGGTGTAGCTGGCCGCCGGGACAGTGATCTGTCCGGGCAGGGTGGCAAAGGCGCCGGTGGTCTCATCGTAGCTGTACTGCACGGCGCGCGTCCAGGCGGCGCCGTTGAAGCTCACGGAGATATTCGTGAGGATGGGGTCAAAGTCGTCGCTGACCACCACCTCGTCGGCGGCCCCGGCCTCGGTGTTGCCGGTGTTGGTCAGCTCAAAGCTGTAGGTGATCTCGCCGTTTGCGGGGACGACGCAGGGGCTGAGCGCCTTGCTGATAAAGAGGTCGGCGCTGTCGAGGGATTCCACCGTGGCGCTCGCGGTGAGGGGCACGCTCACGCCGCCGCCCGTGACGGTGACGGTGTTGGTGATCTCGGAATCCGGCGCGAGGGGCGCGTAGCCCGTCACGTCCGCCTCATAGACCAGTACGGCGCTGCCGCCGGCGGGGATGTCGATGCCGGAGAAAGCCAGGGGCGGGCCCGCGGTGACGGCGGGGGCGGGCTGGAGCGCGCCGTTTACGATCAGGCGCGCGGTGCCGTCGACGTAGGAAAGCGGATAGAGCGCCGTGCCGTCGAGCTCATAGGCGCCCAGATCGTCCGTGACGCTGAGCCCGCTCACGTCGGCGGGGCCGGCGTTTACAAGGCTCACGGCGTAGCTCAGGGTGTCCCCCGCGCCATAGCCGGTGCTGATCGCGGTCTTCTGCACGGAGACGGTCTCCATGATCTCGCCGGTAACGGTGTTGGAATTGCGCGTACCGCCTTTATAGGAAAGCGTGGCAAAGTTTGTGAATACTGCCATCTGAAATAACCTCCGAAATATTAAGGGCTGAGGCAGTCGCCTCAGCCCATTGTATTCGTCAGGAATCAGGTAAGTTCCGTCTTCTCCTTCTCCCGAAGCTCCCGGTAGATGCGCACCGCGAGCACCAGCGCCAGCGTGAAGGCGAAGAGGTCCGCCGTCGGCTGGGCAAGATATACGCCCCAGATCGGCGGCTCGATCACATGCGGCAGGATGAGCACCACGGGGATGAACATGAGCCCCTGGCGCGCGACCGCGAGCAGCGTCGCCCCCACGACCCGGCCGATGTTCTGGTAGAGCATGTTGGTCATGGTCACCACCGCCATGAGCGTGAAGGTGCAGCACTGGCAGCGCATGGCGATGCTGCCGAACTCAATGACATTGGGATCGTCCCGGAACAGGGCGACGAGCTCCGGCGCGAAGGCAAAGCCCAGGCAGGAGGAAATGAACAGGAAGCTGATGCCCACCCGCAGGCAGAAGGCATAAGCCGCGCGCACACGGGAATACTTACCCGCGCCGTAGTTGAAGCCGCACACGGGCTGGAAGGCCTGCCCGAAGCCCAGCAGGGCCGAGAAGGCAAACATCATGATCTTGGTCACGACCGAGAAAGCCGCAATGGCGGCGTCCGCCTGATGGGCCGCCACCGCCGCGCCCGCCGCCGCGTTGAGGCTCAGGGTGGAGAGACTCGCAAGCCCCTGGCGGAAGAGGGACGGCAGGCCGCCGACGGCGATGTTTTTGAGATAATAGAGCGTGGGTCGGAAGTTGCGGAGACGGATCTTGAGGCTGTCGCTTCGAAGCGTGCCGATATAGAGCATGGTGCAGCTGACAAGCTGGCTGACGGCGGTGGCGAGGGCCGCGCCTTTGACCTCCATGTGCAGGCCGAAGATGAACACCGGGTCCAGCCCCACGTTCAGCACCGCCCCGGTGACAAGGCCGATCATGGCAAAGACGGCGTTGCCCTGGAAGCGAAGCTGGTTATTGAACACAAAGGACACGCACATAAACGGCGCGCCGCAGAGGATGATGGTCATGTAGTCGGAAGCGTATCTGACGGTCTTGGCGGAGACAAGGCCCTCCCGCGCACCCAGGACATGGAGCACCCCGTCGCGGAAGACAAGGCCCAGGGCCATGATGAGGAAGCCGAAGAGCAGGGCGCAGAAGCAGCCGGTGGCGGCCATGTACTCGGCCTTGTCGTAGTCCCTCGCGCCCAGGGAACGGGAGATATAGTTGCCCGAGCCCTGGCCGAAGAAGAAGCCGAAGGCCTGGATGATCGCCATGACCGGGAACACCAGCCCCACGCCCGCCGTCGCCTCGGTGCCGACCTGGCCGACGAAGTAGGTGTCGGCGATGTTATATAGTGCCGTGACCAGCATGGAGATGATCGTCGGCACCGCAAGCGAGCAGATCAGCTTTGTGACCGGTTCGGTTGTCATGCGGATGAATTTGCTGTTATCCTTTGGCATTGGCTTCACTCCGTGAATTCTCTGTGATTTTGTTAAATATATCACCAAATGACAGCCGCGTCAAATGTTTTCAGCCCCGGCTTTCACCGGGGCTGAAATCATCTTTGCCTCCCCCAGCCGCGCTTGCGGCGTTTGGGGGAGGTGCCGCGAAGCGGCGGAAGGGTTTACGCCTTCCACAGACCGTGGAGGTTGCAGTACTCGTAGACCGCGACGACCTCGTCGTCGGGGAGGATGGCAAACTCGGCCTTGGGAGCTTCACCGGGGTGGAGCTTTTTGACCTGGCAGCCGGACTTGGTGCGCAGGGCCACAAAGTCGATAAAGTGGGCGTCGAGCATGGGGTGCTCCACCGAGCCGACCGTGACGGAGACCTTGCCGTCTTTGACCTCGTAAACGGGGACGTGCTTTTCCTTCGCGCCGTCGGTGGTGTTGGCCTGAAGCTCGATCATCGGCTCCCCGCAGCAGCGGGGCGTGCATTTGGCGTCGTCGATGACGGCCAGGAGCTTTGCGCAGCCTGCGCATTTGTAGAATTTCATGGGGCATTCTTCCTTTCTGTTTTTTGGTCAGGGTCTTCTTTGTTCCGATGATAACATATAGGCGGCCATTATGCAACATATATGATGCTGCCGCCGGGAAAGCCCCACAAATTGAGTCGATTTGTATACTGTGCCGCTTGACGGTAAAGGCGGATTGTGGTATTTTTAGCATATGCAAAGACCCATTGAATTTTTTATGAAAGAGGTTTGATGCAATTATGAATATTGATCTGAGCAAGTACGGTATCACCGGCGCCAAGGAGATCATCTACAACCCCAGCTACGAGACCCTGTTCCACGACGAGATGGACCCCTCCCTCGAGGGCTACGACAAGGGCACGCTGACCGAGCTCGGCGCTGTCAACGTCATGACCGGCATCTACACCGGCCGCTCCCCCAAGGACAAGTACATCGTCATGGACGAAAACTCCAAGGACACCGTGTGGTGGACCACCGAGGGCTACAAGAACGACAACCACCCCATGACCAAGGAGACCTGGGAAGTCGTCAAGAAGCTCGCGCAGGACCAGCTGTCCGGCAAGAAGCTGTACGTGGTCGACGCCTTCTGCGGCGCCAACAAGGACACCCGCATGGCCGTCCGCTTCGTGATGGAGGTTGCATGGCAGGCCCACTTCGTGCGCAACATGTTCATTAAGCCCACCGCCGAGGAAGAAGCCAACTTCACCCCCGACTTTGTGGTTTACACCGCCTCCAAGGCCAAGTGCGAAAACTACAAGGAGCTCGGCCTCAACTCCGAGACCGTCGTGGCCTTCAATGTCACCAGCCGTGAGCAGGTCATCCTCAACACCTGGTACGGCGGCGAGATGAAGAAGGGCATGTTCTCCATGATGAACTACTACCTGCCTCTCAAGGGCATTGCCGCGATGCACTGCTCCGCCAACACTGACATGAAGGGCGAGAACACCGCCATCTTCTTCGGCCTGTCCGGCACCGGCAAGACCACCCTGTCCACCGACCCGAAGCGCCTTCTCATCGGCGACGACGAGCACGGCTGGGACGATAACGGCGTCTTCAACTTCGAGGGCGGCTGCTACGCCAAGGTCATCAACCTTGACAAGGACTCCGAGCCCGACATCTACAACGCCATCAAGCGCAACGCTCTGCTTGAGAACGTCACTGTCGACGCTAACGGCAAGATCGACTTTGCCGACAAGTCCGTCACCGAGAACACCCGCGTCTCCTACCCCATCGAGCACATCGAGAAGATCGTCAAGAACGTCCACCCCGTTTCCTCCGGCCCGGACGCCCAGAACGTCATCTTCCTGTCCGCCGACGCCTTCGGCGTGCTGCCTCCCGTCAGCATCCTGACCCCGGAGCAGACCAAGTACTACTTCCTGTCCGGCTTCACCGCCAAGCTCGCGGGCACCGAGCGCGGCATCACCGAGCCCACCCCCACTTTCTCCGCCTGCTTCGGTCAGGCCTTCCTCGAGCTGCATCCCACCAAGTACGCCGAGGAGCTGGTGCGCAAGATGGAAAAGAGCGGCGCAAAGGCCTACCTCGTGAACACCGGCTGGAACGGCACCGGCAAGCGCATCTCCATCAAGGACACCCGCGGCATCATCGATGCCATCCTCAACGGCGACATCAAGGGTGCTCCCACCAAGACCATCCCCTACTTCAACTTTGAAGTCCCCACCAAGCTCAACGGCGTTGACACCGGCATTCTCGATCCCCGCGACACCTATGCCGATCCCGCCGAGTGGGATGCCAAGGCCAAGGATCTGGCCGGCCGCTTCATCAAGAACTTCGTCAAGTACGAGTCCAACGAGGCGGGCAAGGCGCTCGTCGCCGCCGGTCCCCAGCTTTAATAGCTGAACAACTCATAACCCCTTTCGTGACCTGCCGCAAGGCGGGTCACGTTTTTTTATTCTTTTTCAATTTGGTATTGTATTATGCTTCTATTTTTTGTATTATATAAGAAAAAGTCTGGTTTTCGTATGGGTGATTTTTACATTTATACAATACGGTGAGACAGATGAAACTTTTTCTTGACTTTTTTCGACAAGAGGTGCCCAAAAGCAGCGGCAGGACCTTCCTGTACTACCGCCAGAGCGTGCGCCTGAACGACCGGATGCTGACCATCTATTTCTTTGTCTCCTTCGTGCTCGTCTCCTGGGCGGCAAAGCGTCTGTTCTGGCCTCCCGTTCTGTTCCAGGCCGCGCTGCTGCTGAAGTATTACCGGTCGGAGCATATCTCCGCGCGCTTAAATCTGCTTCTCAACGCCCTCATCATCTGCGGCTGGACCGTGTGGTATGTGCTCAGCTTCGGCTGGGGCGTCGGCGGGCAGCACATGCTGATCGTGCTGGTGCTGCTGGTCTTCTTCTGCCTGTATGAGACGCCGGTCATAAAAATCTGCTATCTGTGCCTGCTTCTGGCCCTGCGCATGCTGCTGTTCCACTACACCTCCATGCACCCGCCCCGCTATGTCCTCGACAGCTTCAGCCTCTTTCTGATGCAGACGGTCAACTCCGTGTCCGTCTTTTTGATCCTTGCGGGCATGTGCATCGTCTACAGCGCAAACCTCCAGGAGAAGGAGCGGCAGCTGCTGCTCAACAACGAAAAGCTCCAGCAGGAGGCCGAGACCGATCCCCTCACCGGGCTTATCAACCGCCGCGGCCTGCACGATATCATGGACAATTTTGTCAGGGACAATCCCGAGGCCATGTACTGCATCGCCATCGCGGACATCGACCTGTTCAAGAGGGTCAACGACACCTACGGCCACAACTGCGGCGACTATACTCTGCGGCGGCTGGCCGAGCTCTTCACCGAGAAGGCCGAGGAGAAGTACGCCGTCGGCCGATGGGGCGGCGAGGAGTTCTGCTTCTTCTTCCCCAATGTGAACATCGATGAGGCGGGCGAGATCATCACGGGGCTGCTGATCGACGTGCGCCGGATGGAGCTGGAATACGAGGGGCATCGTTTTTCCATCACCCTCACCGCCGGAGTGGAGGAGAACGATTACCGCTCCAGCCTGACCGAGCTCATCGAGAGTGCCGACCGGAAGCTCTACCGCGGCAAGCAGAACGGCCGCAACCAGATCGTGTTTTAAGCTTTCATACAGCAGGGGCCAACCGGCCCCTGCTTTTTTGTTTTTTCCCAACGCAAAATGACCGCCCGGCGAATATCGCCGGGCGGTCAGGAGGACGGAGAAATAGCTTATTTGTTGTTGAAAATCTTGAAGATGCTGTCGAAGGGGTCTTCATCCGTGCCGGACTTTGTGCCCTGGGCCGGAGCCTGGGCCGCGGGAGCGGCAGGCTGCGCTGCGGGCTGGGCCGCGGCGGCCTTCTCGGCAGCGCCGGTGAAAAGGCCCTGGGGTCTCTCACGGTTCGAGGCGGGACGCACGGGCGTGAAGGCGGGAGCGTTCACGGGCTGTGCGGGGATCTGCACCTCTACGCCTGCCTCGGCGTTGAGCGTTGCGTCCTCAAAGCCGGTGGCGATGACGGTGACGCGGATCTCATCCTCGAGCGTGTCGTCGAAGGTTGCGCCGAAGATGATGTTGGCCTCGGGATGCGCGGCCTCCTGGACGAGGCTCGCGGCGGTCTCGACATCCTCAAGATCCATGTCGGCGGAGCCGGTGATGTTGATGAGCACGCCGCGCGCGCCGTTGATAGAGGTCTCCATCAGCGGGCTTGCAACGGCCATGCGGGCGGCCTCCTCGGCCTTGCCCTTGCCGGCGGCACGGCCCACGCCCATGTGGGCAAAGCCGGCGTTCTTCATGATGCAGGTGACATCGGCAAAGTCCAGGTTAATGAAGCCGGTGTTTTTAATCAGGTCGGAGATGCTGGTGACGGCCTGGAGCAGCACGTCGTCCGCGATCTCAAAGGCGTTTGCCAAAGTAACCTTCTGGTCGGTGGCAAATTTCAGACGGTCGTTGGGGATGATGAGCAGGGAGTCGACCCGGCCGAGCAGCTCCTTGATACCGGCGTTTGCCTGATCCATGCGGCGCTTGCCCTCGAACTTGAAGGGTTTGGTCACGACGCCGACGGTCAGCAGGCCCGCGTCGCGCGCGATCTCAGCCACAATAGGTGCCGCGCCCGTACCGGTGCCGCCGCCCATGCCGCAGGTGATGAAAGCCATGTCGGCGTTTTCGAGCGCCTTGGCGATATTGTTGCGGCTCTCCTCCGCGGAGCGCTTGCCGATCTCGGGATCGGAGCCTGCGCCCTGGCCGCGGGTGGTCTTCTCGCCGATCTGGATCTTCTGATCCGCGTTGGAGACGGCCAGCGCCTGCTTGTCTGTATTGACGGCGATAAACTCGACGCCCTGGGTCCCCGCCTTGACCATGCGGTTGACCACGTTATTGCCGGCGCCGCCGATGCCAATGACCTTTATATTGACAACATTTTCCGGTACTTCGGCTTTAAAATCCATAGAACTGCCTCCAATCTATTGTTAACGCGTAAATTACAAATTCTTTTCACTTTGTCTACAGTCGGTATTTTATTACATTTCCCCGCTGTAGTCAAGTGCAAATTTTAATTTTCCGAAAACTTTTGTAAATGATTTGTAATTTGCGCTCAGGTTGGGCTGAAATGCGCGGTGTTTCCGTCGCTTACATTGATTATTCCCACATCTCCCTCCAATAATTGCGAGAGTACGGAAATCAGCATGCCGAATTTATATTCGACGTTATTGCCGTTACCGATGCGCACGACGTATTTGTTGTCCAGCGTAAACTCGACATTGTTCACATCGGAAAAATCCACGCGCCCGACGCGGGTGTAGAGGCCGCGGCCTTCGAGCTGATCGAGCACCTCGGCGATGAAATTCACGATGCGCTCGTCCCCGTCCGCGGTCTGGAGCGGCTCGCCGATCATGAGGGTGCCCGGGGAGATGCCGAGGATAGGGATGAGGCCCTGCAGCTCGTCGTCGTTTGCCTTGCCGAGGACCTTGCAGTTATGGTCGATGGTCCAGTTCTCCTCGCCGAGGACGATGTAAGCCAGGGCCTGGCTTTCGGACACGGTGATGATGACGCGGTTGGGAAGGCTGCGCTCGACGCTGACCTCGTCGATATACGGCAGCTTTGCGAAAACGCGGCTCAGGGCGGCAAACCTGTCGAAGAAAAACAGGTTGTCGCCCTCCTCGATATCAATGGCGCGGATGATCTCCTCGTCGGTATAGTGGGTGTTGCCGCGCACCTGAATGTCCGACACGCGGAAGAAGACGCTCATCACAAAGATGACCGACACGATGACCAGAAAGAACATGATCGGGCCGCTCACGCTGGCCGTGAGCTCTCGGAAGCTAAAGCCCTCCTCGTCATTTTGGCGCGCTCTTCTTTTCAGCAGATTCCTTGCCATATTGTTATCCTTTCAAACGTATGATTGATCCAGGCAGATGTCCGCGCCCAGGGCGCGAAGGCGTGTATCGAAGCGCTCGTAGCCCCGGCGGATGTGGCCCGTGTCATAGACCAGGGTCTCCCCCTCGGCGCTGAGGCCCGCCACGATCATGGCCGCCCCGCCGCGCAGGTCGGTGGCGCTGAGTACCGTGCCCCTGAGACTGTCCACGCCCCGGATCTCGGCGGTCCGGTCACGCAGCGTGATGTCCGCGCCGAGGCGCACAAGCTCCGGCACCTGGCGGAAGCGGTTTTCAAAGATGGTCTCGCGGATCACGGTGCGGCCCTTCGCCTTCAAAAGCGCCGCCATCAAAACCGGCTGGGCGTCGGTGGGAAAGCCGGGATAAGGCTCGGTGCTTATCTCCCCCACCGCGTGCAGCTTTCCGCCGGAGCGCAGCCACACGCTGCGGTTTTGGCACATTATATCACAGCCCGCCTGTTTTAGGAAGTGGAGAACCGTAGAAAAATGCCCGGGCTCCACGCCCCGCAGCTCCACGCTGCCCCCGCAGGCCGCCGCAGCGCAGGCCACGGTCGCGGCCACGATGCGATCCGAGAGGATGCGGTGCTCGATGTGCCGCACGGGGCGGCGCTGCCCGATCACAATCGTGTCTGTTCCCGCGCCGTGCACCTCGCAGCCCATGCGCCTCAGATAGTCCTGCAGCGCCCCGATCTCCGGCTCGCGGGCGGCGCCGCGGATAACAGTCTCCCCTCTCGCCGCGGTGGCGGCCAGCATGATGTTCTCGGTCGCGCCGACGCTCGGAAAGGGCAGGGCGATCTCCGTCCCGCGCATGTCCCCTGCCCGGCAGATGATCTCGCCGCCGCTGTCGTCGATCTCGGCGCCGAGCCTGCGCAAAGCGTCCAGGTGCAGGTCGATGGGGCGCTTTCCGAGCTGGCAGCCGCCCGGCGGGCTCAGCCGCGCCTCGCCGCAGCGGGCCAGCAGCGCCCCCATGAAGATCACCGACGAGCGCATTTCCAGCATCAGCTTGTGCGGGATGGAGCAGTTCGTCACGCCGTTTGCATTTATGTAAACCTCATTGTCCCGCTGCTCGGCCACGCAGCCGAGGTGGCGCAGGATGCGCAGCGCGGCGTCGATGTCCTTCAGCTGCGGCACGTTATGCAGCTCTGACTCGGCGGGGCCGAGGATGGAGGCCGCCAGGATGGGGAGAGAGGCGTTTTTCGAGCCCTGCACAACGCACACGCCCGCAAGCTTTTTCCCGCCCCTGATTCGCCAGATGTCCATAAAAAAGTCCCCCCGCATTTGGAATCAGTCCAGTCTATGCGGAGGGGCGGTTTTTTGTTATCGAACCCTCTCCGTCACGGCGCTTGCGTGAGACGCGCCGTGCCACCTCCCCCAAAGGGGGGAGGCAGGGAAAGAGTCGGTTAAAACTGGGCTCCCCCAAAGGGGGGAGGCAAGGAAAGAGTCGGGAAAACCTGGCTCCCCCTTTGGGGGAGGCAAGGAAAGAGTCGGGAAAACCTGGCTCCCCCTTTGGGGGAGGCAAGGAAAGAGTCGGGAAAACCTGGCTCCCCCTTTGGGGGAGCTGGCACCAGTGAGCACACTGGTGACTGAGAGGGCTCCTTATGCCCTGCACACATCCAATATGATCCCCACGATACGCTCACAGGCGTCGGGGACGGCGAGGGTGCGCATGGCAGAGCTCATGCTTTGAAGTCGCTTCTCGTCGGCAAGGAGGGTCTGTACCTCTTGCAGCAGGGAGTCTGCGTCGAACTCACCCTCGAGCAGGACCACCGCGCCGCCTGCGTGCTCGAGGACGCGGGCGTTTTTCTCCTGGTGGTTGTTGGTCACGTTCGGGCTCGGCACCATGACGGCCGGTTTTCCCATGTAGCTCAGCTCGGAGATCGTCGAGGCTCCGGCGCGGCACAGAATGAGATCCGCCGCCGCCATGAGGCGGGGCATGTCGTGGATGTACTCGCGCAGCTCGACGCCGCATTCCTCCAGCGCCTTGTCCCTGAGCTTCTCGGTCAGGCGCGGATAGTAGAGGCTGCCGGAGGCGTGGATGAGGCGAAAGCCCTGACTGCCGTCGAGCTTTTCCATCATCTCGCCCATGACCTTGTTCATGTGCTCGGCGCCGAGGGAGCCCCAGACCGACAGCACCAGCTTCTCGCCGGGCTTTAAGCCCAGCTCGTCTCTCGCGCCCTCTCTGGTCACAAGGTCAAACTCCCCGCGCACGGGCGTCCCCGTCACGGTGACGCGCTCGGGGTGGCGGTAATATTGGCGGCTTTCCTCAAAGCCCAGCATCACGCGGTCGACCTTGTCCGCGAGAAGCTTTGTGGTGAGGCCCGGGACGGCGTTGCTCTCGTGTACGAAGGTGGGTATGTGCAGCTCGTGGGCCGCCGAGAGCACCGGATAGCAGATATAGCCGCCGGTGCCGATGACGGCGTCGGCCCCAAAGTCGCGGATGATCTTTTTCGCCTCGCGGGTCGAGCGCGCCACATTGCGGATCGTCTCGAGGTTCTGCGCGATGGCGTGCAGATCATAACCGCGCACGATGTAAGTCATGTCAAGGCCACGGATCACATAGCCCGCGCGCGGGACAAGCTGCATCTCCATCTTGCCGTTGACGCCGATGAAGAGGAATTGGCTGTCGGGCATGAGCTCCCTGAGTCTGCCCGCGACTGCCAGGGCGGGGTTAATGTGTCCGGCGGTACCGCCGCAGGTGAAGACGAATTTCATATAGCTTGATTTCCTTTCTGTCTAATGGACGGGAACGTCCCGCGACGCGCTGAGCACGATGCCGAGCTCAAAAAGCTGGATCAGCAGCGCCGTGCCGCCGTAGCTGAACATGGGCAGCGAGATGCCGGTGCAGGGCACCAGGTTCGTCACCACCGCCACGTTCAGGAAAACCTGGATGGCAAGCAGGCTCGTCACGCCGCCAACCACAAGGAAGCTGAAGCGGTCCCGGCAGTGCATGGCGATCCAGTAGCCGCGCAGGATGAGCAGGGCAAAGAGGCACAATATCAGCGCCGCGCCGATGAAGCCCAGCTCCTCGCACACGACGGAGAAGATGAAGTCGTTGTGTTCCTCCGGCAGGTATAAAAACTTCTGGCGGCTGCCCCCGAGGCCGAGGCCGCTCAAACCGCCCGAGCCGATGGTGTACAGGGACTGGACGATCTGATAGCCCTGGTCGGAGCTGTCGCCGAAGGGGTCGCGCCAGCTGTTGATGCGCGAGGAGGCGTAGGGAAAAAGCGTGAGCAAGAGCGCAATGCCCGTGCCGGCAGCGCCGAAAGCCCCCACGAACCAGAAAAGCCTCACCCCGCCGAGGAAGAGCATCACGGCCCCGATGGCGAGGATAATAATGGAGGCGGAGAAGTGCGGCTCGAGTACCAGAAGCCCGATGATGGCCCCGAGGATACCCGCAAAGGGCAGGATGCCATAGCGAAACGTGCGCATCCGTGCCCGGTAGCGGCAAATGAGCGCCGAGAAGGATAAAATCACCGCGAGCTTTGCAAGCTCCGACGGCTGGAGCGTGAGGCCCCCTACCCCGAGCCAGCGCCTGGAGCCGTTGGCCTTCACGCCGATGACCGGCACCAGCATCAAGAGCACCAGCGTAAAGCCGAGAAAGGCGAAGGCGCAGCGGCGGTATACCGCCATCGGCACGCGCGAGGCAAAGAGCATCGCCGCGACGCCGAGCAGGGCGAAGACTAGCTGCCGGACAAAGTAATACGCGGCGTTTCCGCCGGTGACATGACCCGGATCGTACCAGGCGCGCGGGTAGCTTGCCGAGAGGACCATCACCACTCCGGCCACGAGCAGCAGCAGCGTGAGGGTAAAGAAGGGCCCGTCAAAGTGCGGCCTGCGCGTTGTCTCCGGGGTATCTTGAAGGCCGGTGAGGCGGGCGCTGTCGTAACGCATATTCCCACCTCCCCGGCCTCAAAGCTTAATAGGGGTAACGCTGATACACCCCTATAAAGGATATGATCGCCATGACAAGAGATATTCCGGTAAAGAGGAAAAAGAGTTCTTTTTCCTTCCACTTTTTTCCCGTCCATCCGCCCATTTCCAAATGATGGTGGAAGGGCGCCATCTTGAACACGCGCTTGCCGTGGCTGAGCTTAAAGTAGCCCACCTGGATGATGTCGGACAGGGTCTCGATGATGAAGACAAAGCCCAGGGTAATGAGGACAAGCGGCATGTCGTAGGCAAAGGCCAGGGCCGCGATCGCCCCGCCGAGGAAGAGGGAGCCGGTGTCGCCCATGAAGCACTTGGCGGGATTAAAGTTATAGATAAGGAATCCGCAAAGCCCGCCCACCATGGCGGAGGCGAAGATGCCGAGCTCCTGGTAGCGCCTGCCCCAGGCGATGGACACCGCCACGAAGAAGAGGAACACCGGCAGGCTCGTTCCGGTGGCAAGGCCGTCTACTCCGTCGGTAATGTTGACGGCGTTGACCGTGCCGACGATGACAAACACGGCAAACACCAGATACAGCCACTCGGGCATATACACCACGCGGTGGGAGAAGGGCACATAGAGGTGCGGGTGCACAAAGCCGATCTGCCGCATGATGAGGATGAAGACCAGCGCGGCGGCGAGCTGCAGGAGGAACTTGCTGCGGCTGCTCAGGCCCATGTTCTCCTTTTTCTTGAGCTTTTCCCAGTCGTCCAGAAATCCGATCAGGCCGAACACGCAGGCAAAGAGCAGCACGAAGATATGCTCAAACCTGCCGTGGAGCATCCCGTCCGCGCCCACCGTGAGGCACACCAGGATCGCCCCGAGAATGAACATCACGCCGCCCATGGTGGGCGTGCCCGCCTTGGACTTGTGCCAGTCCACCTGGCTCTTGATCTGCTGGCCGGCCTTCTGGCGGCGCAGCCAGGGCACGTAATATTTTCCGAACGCGCTGACGAACAGAAACGCCAGCACAAAGGAGGTTATCAGCTTAATGGTCATACCAGTCTCCGTTGTTCCGAGGGCTCAAGGCCGCTCTTTTCTCTTTTCCAGAAAGTCCCTGACGATCTCGCGCTCATCCATGTGGTGCTTCTCGTGCCCGATGATCTGATAATCCTCATGGCCCTTGCCGGCAAGCAATATTACATCACCGGAGCGTGCGTTGTCAATAGCCCAGCAGATGGCTTCGGGCCTGTCACAGATCATTTTGTACGGTTTTTGCGAATTTTCAAGCCCCGGAAGGATCTCATTGATGATGTCCATGGGCTCCTCGGTACGGGGGTTGTCGCTGGTGACGATGACGAGGTCGGCGTTCTCGGCGGCAACTCTGCCCATGATGGGCCGCTTGCCGCGGTCCCGGTCCCCGCCGCAGCCGAAGAGGACGATGAGCCTGCCGCGTGTCACCGGGCGCAGGGCCTTGAGGGCCTTTTCCAGGGCGTCCGGCTTGTGGGAGTAGTCGATGATGACGGAGTAGTCCCCGTCTGTGGGGACGGGCTCCATGCGGCCCTTGACGCCGCTTGCGCTGCTGATGCCGTCGGCGGTTGCTTTCAGACTCATGCCGAGGGAGAGGCAGGCCGCCATGACGCCGAGGGCGTTATAGACCGAGAACATGCCGGGGATGGCAAGCTTTACGGGGACGCTCTCGCCGTTATACGCTGCAGTGAACGATACGCCGCCTGCGCTGAGGGAGATGTCGGACGCTTTCAGTTCCGCGTCCTGCTGCGTTGAATAGCGCAGCATAGGGCAGCGCTCCCCTTCCATCATGAACGCGCCGCGCTCGTCGTCGATGTTGACCCAGCCGGTTTTGCACTGGGAAAAGAGCTTCTTCTTGGCCGCCGCGTAGGCGTCCATGGTGCCGTGCAGGTCCAGGTGGTCCTGGGAGAGATTGGTGAACACCGCCACGTCGTAGTCGATGCCAGCCACGCGCCTGAGCTCCAGCGAGTGGGACGAGACCTCCATCACCACATGGGTACAGCCCTCGTCCGCCATCTGTTTAAAAAGCTGATGCAGCTCCAGGCTCTCGGGAGTGGTGTGCTCGGTGTGCAGAAGGCGGTCGCCGATCATGTTGCCGTTTGTGCCGATGAGGCCCACCTTGGCGCCGAGCTCCGCTTCCAGCACATGCTTGAGGATATAGGTGGAGCTGGTCTTGCCGCTGGTGCCGGTGAAGCCCACCACCTTCATGCGGGCGGCCGGATTGCCGTAAAACTCCCGGCTTGCGATGGCCAGCCCATAACGGCAGTCGCTCACCTTAACGTAGGGTGTGCCGTCCGTGGGCGCGTCCTCGCACAGTACCGCCGCCGCGCCGTTCTGCACGGCCTTCGGGATGAAGCGGTGCCCGTCGGCCTCAAAGCCCTTGATGGCGACAAAGAGGTCGCCAGGCTTCGTTTTGCGGGAATCGTAGCTGATGCCGCTGATCTCCAGCTCCGGATCGGCGGTACTTTCCAATATGTCGATATGTTCGAGAAGCTGCGCAAGCTTCATGATGTGTCCCTCCGAAATTGTTAATATCTCCCCAGCAGCTCCTCGCCGCTGTCGATGAGCGTGACCTCCACGACTGTGCCGTGGGGAAGCTCTGTCCCCGCGGGCAGGCTCTGGCTGCTGACGGTCTGGCGCTCAGGATCGGTGACGCTGCTCATTGTGGTGAGGTAGAGGCCGTAATAAGAGAGCGTATCGCGCGCCTGATCGAGGTCCATACCCGTGAGGTCTGGCAGGGTCTCCAGATCCGGGGAGACGGGCGCGTCAAAGTACAGAATGATCTCCGTCCCGGCGGCAATGCTCGTGCCGGGGGCCGGGAGCTGCGCGGTGACGGTGCTCCCCTCTCCGCGCGTGCGAAAGCGCAGTTCCGCGGCTTTGAGCTTTTCCGAAGCCTCGGGCAGGTCGAGGCCCACACAGGCGGGCATTTCGGTCATGGCGCTGTCTTCGCGCTCCGGCTCCACGCCGAGATAGGGCAGGATATCGGCCATCATGCGCCCCACGACCGGGGCCGCCATCTGGCCGCCGCTGATGTAAATGCCGGATTTGTCCGACGGGGTGTCGAGGAAAACCAGCACGGCGATCTTCGGATCGTCCGCCGGGGCAAAGCCGATGAAGGAGACGATGTACTCCTTCTGTCCGGTGCGGGCCTCAAGACTCACCTTCTCGCTGGTGCCGGTCTTGCCGCCGATGCGGTAGCCGGGAACGGCGGCGTTGCGCCCGGTGCCGTCCGTCGGGTCGCCCACCACCTGCTCGAGGATCTGGCGCACCTTTTGACTGGTGCTCTCGCTGATGACGCGGCGCACAAGCTTGGGCTCGTGCTCGAAGCTGACGCTCCCGTCCGGGGCAAGCAGACGCTGCACCACATAGGGCTCCATGAGCCTGCCGCCGTTTACGCAGGCGCTGACGGCGGTGATGAGCTGCAAAGGCGTGATGGTGAAGGTCTGGCCGAAGGACGCCGCCGCAAGCTGCGACAGGTTCTTCTTCGAGCAGAAGGTGTTCCTGCTCCACCAGATGCTGCCGCTCTCGCCCGAGAGGTCAATGCCCGTGCGGGCGGTGAGGTTTGCGTCCGGGTCCTCCGAGAGTTTTAAGAAGCCGAAGGCCTCGCAGTAGTCGTAAAAGCGCTCTGCGCCGACGCGCAGGCCGATGTTGACAAAGGCAACGTTGCAGGAGTGCTGCACCGCCTGGGTGAGGGTCTGGCTGCCGTGACCGCCGCTTTTCCAGCAGCGAATCGGCGTGCCGCGCCCCGTGACCATGGTGCTGCCGCCGCAGTAGAAGGCGTCGCCGGGGCTGACTTTCCCCTCCTCCAGCGCCATCGAAAGCGTGATGATCTTGAAGGTGGAGCCGGGCTCATAGGTGTCGGACAGGGCTTTGTTTCGCCACTGTCGTGCCTGAGCATCACGAAGAAGCGCTGCGGCCTCCTCCTTCGTCGCGGCGCTGTCGATTATGGCCTGGGCCTCCGGGCTGACCGCGAGGAAGTCGTTGGGGTCATAGTCCCCCAGGGATGCCATGGCGAGGATGGCCCCGGTGTTCACATCCATGGCGATGGCCCCCGCGCCGTTTAAGGCGTCGTAGTCCAGCACCGCCTGGCGGAGGTGCTTTTCCACATAGTACTGGATGCTCGCGTCGATGGTGGTCACAAGGTCGCAGCCGTCCTCGCCGGGGCGGTACTCCTCGTAGCGCCTTAAGAGCATTTCCCCGCCGTAGGCGTTGGTGGCACGAAGGCTCCTGCCGGCGGTGCCGGAGAGGGCGTCATCGTAGCGCGCTTCTATGCCCTCGAGCCCGTAGTTGTCGGTGCCGACAAAGCCCAGCAGGTGGCAGGCGAGCCGCCCGTTCGGGTAGTAACGCTTGGTGTCGGTCTCAAGGCGCACGCCGCTGATTTTGTTTTCGGCCTTGAAGCGGCGGATCGCGTCCGCCTTGTCGCTTTCGATCTTGCGGGCGACAGTGACATACCAACTGCCCCGCCGCCCGGTTTTTTCATAGATATCCTGATAATCAAGCCCCAAAATTCCGGACAGCTCCCGCGCGATGAGGGCGCGGTCCTCGCCGTTTGCCTCGATCTCGGCGGGGCTTACATAGACGTTGTCCACCGAGGCGCTGACCGCGAGCAGGTTCCCGCTGCGGTCGTAGATGACGCCGCGCGCCGCCGTGCCCGGGGCCTCCCTGAGCTGCTGGGAGATGGCGAGCTGCTCATAAAAGCCGTGGTCCGTGATCTGAAGCTTGTATAGCCTTGCCAGCAGCACTGCCAGCGACAGCATGCCGAACACCGCCGCCAGAAACGCGCACCGCCTGAGCATCTGCCGCCCGGCGAGAACCGGGGTTTGGGTCTGTGCTGCCATATCTACCGCCTCCGAAAACAAGCTTGTAATCAGCTTATTCGGCGGCTTGTTTCTTTATCCCAGGTAATCAATCTCCACGATCTGTCCCGGCTCGGGGCGGCGCATGCCGAGCTCCTGCGTGGCTCTGCGCTCAAGCTCCGATAAATCCAGGGCCGAGGCGGTTTTGATCTGCAATTGTATCTGTTCGTTTTCTGCGCGCGTAATCGCTGCTTCCAGCTCCGCGATGCGGCTCTGCGTTCTCACGAGCCGGATGTGGGTAAAGAGCGTCATCACCAGAAGCAGGGCCGAAAAGCCCAGGCAGATCACGCGAAAGGCCAGTGCGGAGGCTCTTCTCATACGCGCTCGGCCACCCGGAGCTTGGCGCTTCTCGCGCGGGGATTGCGGGCGATCTCCTCCTCCGTCGGGAGGATCGGCTTGCGGCTGACGGACTTGAGCGTCTGTTTGAAACCGCAGGTGCACACCGGGGCCTCGCGCGGGCAGGTGCAGCCGTGCTCCCGCGCCTGGATGCCGGATTTGACGATCCGGTCCTCCAGCGAGTGGAAGGAGATGACGCAGAGTCTTCCGCCCTTATTCAGCTTGTCCGGCGCTGTCTCCATCATGGAGGCGATGGCCCCCAGCTCGTCGTTGACCGCGATGCGGATGGCCTGGAAGGTCCGCTTGGCCGGGTGCTGCTTTTCCCGCAGGGCGGCGGCTGGCATGGCGGAGCGGATGATGTCCACCAGCTCCTGGGTGGTCTCGATGGGCTTTTCCGCGCGGTGCTTCAGGATGGCGGCGGTGATGCGCCGCGCATAGCGCTCCTCGCCGTAGTCCCACAAAATACGGTTGAGGCGGTTTTCCTCCCAGGTGTTCACCACCTCATAGGCCGAAAGGCCCCCGCTTTGGTCCATGCGCATGTCGAGCGGCGCCTGCACCATATAGGAAAAGCCTCGCTCGGCCTCGTCGAGCTGGGGCGAGGACACGCCCAGATCGAAGAGCATTCCGTCCACCCCCTCGATGCCGAGGGAATCGAGGATGGAAGCCGCGTCCGAGAAGTTGCCGTGGACAAGCGTTACCTTGTCCCCAAAGGGCGCAAGACGCCTTCCGGCTCTCTCAATGGCCGTCTCGTCTCTGTCGATGCAGACAAGGCGTCCCGTGGAGAGCCGGGAGGCGATCTCGAAGGAATGGCCGCCCATTCCCAGCGTGCCGTCGAGATAGGTCCCGTCCGGCTTGATATTCAGGTTTTCTATACATTCGTCCAGCAGGACGGAGATATGTTTCGGGGTCTGCTCTATGCTGTCAATGGTCAAAACTCCAGCTCCTCCATGACCGCCGCGATATTCTCCGGCGTCGTCTCAAGGGCGTAGACCGCGCTCCACGCTTCGCTGTCCCAGAGCTCGGCATGGTTGTTGCAGCCCACCACCGTCACGTTCTTGGTAAAGCCCGCGTATTCGCGCAGGTTCATCGGGATGAGGGCGCGGCCCTGGCTGTCGAGCTCGCAGCGGGCGGCGTGGGCAAAGAGCGGGCGCATCTTGCGCTGCTTGACATAGGGCATGGCGCTGACACGCTCGGACAGCGCCTGCCAGCTCTCGCTGCTGTAGGCGCACAGGCAGCGATCCATGGAGATCGTGATAAAAAAGACCTCGCCCAGCTCATCCCTGAGCTTGGCGGGTATGAACAAGCGCCCCTTGCTGTCAAGAGAGTGCTGATATTCCCCTGTCATCTCCATTCGCCCCCTTAGCGTGGGTTTATGACCCATTTTGCCCCACTTTCATCCACTTCGATTTTTATTATATGTGGCCCTACTGGAAAAAGCAAGAGAAACTTTTTGTTATATTTTGACTTTTTCTTGCACTTTTTAAAGCAAAAAGTTCCCGCCCAAGTTCTTGCGTTTTGGGTGGGAACGATGGCTATATCTTGTATTACGAATCAGATGATACCGGCGTCAGCTTCACTTTTCACTCTTCACTTTTCACTCTTCACTTTTCATTCAAGCTTATTCGCTCTCGCGCTCGATGCGCTGGATCTTGGGCGAAACCGGGTCGGGCTTGCCCTGGGGCGCCGGCTGTTCACGGCGCGGGGGCTGTTGGCGCTGGGGGGTGGCCTGCTTGACCGGGGTGCCGGTCTGCCTCGCGCTCTGGGGCGCGGCCTGGGCTTGAACCTCCTGCTGGCGGGCGATGCCGCCGCCAAGGGCCTGGAAGGACTCGTGCGCGCCGCGTATGGTGTTCAGCGCCTCGCTCATGCTCTGCTCGGTCTGGCGCATGAGATCGTCCACATACTCGCTTGCAACGCGCCGGAGCTCCTTGGACTTGGCGTCCGCCGCCGCGATCATCTCGCTGCTGCGCGCTCTGGCTACGCGCACGACCTCCTGCTCCTCGATCATCTGGTGGGCCTGCTCCTCGGCGTTCTTGCGCAGGGCCTCGGCCTCGCGCTTGGCGTTGCCGATGAATTCATCGCGCGCGGAGACAAGGCGCTGGGCCTCGGCAATGGCGGTGGGCAGGCTGTTTTTGATCTCATTGATGATCTCGATGGCCTTTTCCCGCTCGATGATGCACTTGTCGTTGCCGAGCGGCACGCTCCACGCCTCGGTGACCATGCCGTATAAAATGTCCAGCAATTCGATGATGTCATTGTTGGCCATAGCTTATCTCCTTTTTGCTTTCTCTTCTATCAGGCCGATGATCTCCTCCGGCACCAGGCCGTGCAGGTCCGAGCCGTAGTGGGCAAGCTCCCGCACGATGGAGGAGCTTAAAAACGTATAGCGCTGATCCGCCGTGAGAAACATGGTCTCCAGTTCCGGATTGAGGCGCTTGTTGATGGAGTCCATCTGAAACTCATAATCAAAATCGGACGCTGCGCGCAGGCCCTTGATGAGCACCGCGCCCTCAAAGCGTCTGGCAAATTCCGCAAGCAGCCCGGTGTTGACCTCCACGCTCACATTCGGGATGCTGGCGATGGCGAGCTTCACCATCTCCACTTTCTCCTCCACCGTGAACATGGGGTGGGTCTTGGTGGCGTTGGCCGCGACGCATACCACTACGTGGTCAAAGATCTGCGCGGCCCGCTCGATAATGTTCAGGTGCCCGAGCGTGATAGGATCAAAGCTGCCGGGGCAGATCGCGGTTTTCATGCGGGACTCTCCTTGCTGTAAAGACTGAGCTTGACCTTGCCGTAGCGGTACTCCTTACGCTTACAATAAGGGGCCTGCATGTCCGGCGTTTCGGTCTCCCATCGTGATTCGCATAATATTATACCACCTTCCGACAGGATGTCAATTGAATTGATCTTTTCGAGGACCGGTTTATAAAGCCCCGCGTCGTAGGGCGGGTCGACGAAGATGAGATCGAACTTGCCGCAGGCGCTGAGGTACGAAAGCGCGTCCTGCTGCAAAACCGGGGCGGAAAAGCCGCAGGCCTTGAGGTTTTCTTTGATGATCTTCACGGCGTCGCGGTTCTGGTCGATGAACACGACCTCCTTTGCCCCGCGGCTTAAGCACTCGATGCCGAGCTGGCCCGTGCCCGCGAAGAGGTCCAGCACCCGCCGGCCCTCGATGTCGAATTGCAGGATGTTGAAAACCGACTCCTTGACGTTGTCGGTGGTGGGGCGGATGTCCATGCCCTCGGGTGTTTTCAGTCTGCGTCCGCGGGCTGTTCCGGTGATGACTCGCATTTCTCTTCCTCCTGATGGAAGTAATCGTAAATCGCCTGGGCCGTATTGCGGGGCACTACCAGCTCCAGCTGGGGGATGCTCGCCTCGCGGATGGCCTTGATGGATTTGAAGCTCTTGATGAGATCACCGCGCCGCTTGGCCCCCACGCCGGGGATCTCGTCGAGGCGCGAGGCCAGCCCCTCATTTCGCAGTGAGCGCTGGTACTCGATGGAAAAGCGGTGGGTCTCCTCCTGGATGTTGCCCACGAGGGAGAAGACCGCCTGATTGCCCTTGATGCCGATCTCCCGCCCGTCCGAGCGGATGAGGGCGCGGGTGCGGTGGCGGTCGTCCTTGACCATGCCGAAGACCGGGATCGAAAGGCCGAGGTCCGAAAGCGCCTTCTCTGCGGTCGCGGCATGGGTGTCGCCGCCGTCGATGAGCAGCAGGTCGGGAAGGTCTGTAAACTTCTCGTCCCCGTCCTTTGCCCGCGCGAAGCGGCGGTACACCACCTGGTACATGCTGGCGTAGTCGTCCGGGCCGTCGAGGTCGCGGACGCGAAACTTCCGGTAGTCGCGCTTGAGGGGCTTGCCGTCCACATGCACGGTCATGCCCGCGACGATGCCGGTGGCACCGAGGTTTGAGATATCGAAGGCCTCGATGCGGCGCGGGAAGTTTTCCAGCTCCAGCGCCTTCTGCAGCCACTCCAGCGTCTTGCTGCGGCGCTGGGCAAGGGTCGTGCGGCGCTGGATCTCCTCGCGGGCGTTGAGGGCCGCGCTTTCGATAAGGCGCATGCGCTCGCCGCGCTTCGGGGTCTCGATATAGATGCGCCTGCCGGAGGTCTGGCTTAATAGCTCCTCCAGATCGGCGGCGTCCTCGATCTCCACGGGCAGCAGGATGGACTTTGGCCAGCCGCCCCGGTGGGCAGTGTAGTACTGGCGCACAAGGCCGGAGAGGGCCTCGCTGTCGTCCTCCAGCGGCTCGTCCATCATCTCAAGGTCCTTGCCCACAAGGTTGCCGTCCACGAAATGCAAAACCGTAAAGCAGCTTTTGGCCCCGCGAATGAAGCCGATGGCGTCGGTATCGGCAAAGGCGGTGGCGATGACGCGCTGCTTATTGGCAAGCCCCTCGATGGCGCGCAGCCGGTCGCGCAGCTCGGCGGCCCGCTCGAAGCGCAGCTCTTCCGCCGCCTGCTCCATCTGTTTGGTGAGATCTTCTATCAGCTCCCCGCTCTTGCCGTCGAGGATCAGGGCCGCCTGCATCATGCGGCGGCGGTAGTCCTCCGCGTTGCTGTCCCGCAGGCACCAGCCCGCGCAGGAGCCCATGTGGTAGTTGAGGCAGGGCCGCTCCTTGCCGATATCGCGCGGAAATTTTCGGGAGCAGTCCGGCAGCAGCAGGGCCTTCGACACCGTTGCGATGATATCCCTGGTCTGGCTCCTGCCGCCGAAGGGGCCGAAGTACTTGGCCCCGTCCTTTGCTGCGCGGCTTGCAATGGACATGGAGGGGTATTCCTCGCGCATGTCGAGGCGTATGAACGGGTAACCCTTGTCGTCCTTGAGCAGGATGTTGTAATGGGGCTTGTGGCGCTTGATGAGGGAGTTTTCCAGCACGAGGGCCTCAAACTCGCTGCCCGCGACAATGACATTGAAGTCGCGCACCTTGTCCACCATGGCGGCGACCTTGGGCAGGTGCTCGCCGTGGAAGTAGCTCGAGACGCGGTTTTTGAGCTTTTTGGCCTTTCCGACGTAAATGACCTCGTTGTGCTCGTCGAGCATGATGTACACGCCCGGCAGCAGCGGCAGACGGTTTGCCTTGTCGGCTAAATTGTCAAGCACGGGATTGGACATGACAGTACCCCTTCACAAAAAAAGAGGCGTGTGTAAAACACACGCCTCTGCGAAATGTACGATTACTCAGAGAAGTCAGAGTCGATCAGAGCGGAGAGCGTTGCGATCGCTTCTTCCTCATCGGAGCCGTCGGCAATGATCGTGATGGCGGTGCCCTTCACGATGCCGAGGGAAAGCACGCCCAGAAGGCTCTTGGCGTTGACACGTCTCTCTTCCTTTTCCACCCAGATGCTGCTTTTGAACTCATTGGCCTTCTGAATGAAGAAGGTTGCGGGTCTGGCATGAAGGCCGACCTGATTGTTAATGACTACTTCTTTGGTTATCATAGTCGCCACCCCTTAATCCTTAATGCTTAAATCCTTATCCCTACAGGAAACTGTATACCTACTTTATCAAATTTTCGCACAATCGTCAACAGCTTTCGACCGTTTCGTTATTTTATACGAACGCATTAACAAATCATAGGAATCTTTCTGGCGCTTTTATCAACGAAAGCGGGTGTCATTTCCTGTAAATCGGCATAGGGGCGTTATTTCAGTTCTACGACGGTCACGCCGCTCTCGCCCTCGCCGTAGCGGCCGAGGCGGAAGGACTTGACGAACTTGTTCTTTTTGAGCATCTGCTGGATGGCTGTACGCAGGGCGCCGGTGCCCTTGCCGTGGATGATGGTGACGGTCTTGAGCTTTGCCATGACGGCGGCGTCAAGGTAGCGCTCGGCAGCGAGCACCGCTTCCACGGCCTCCATGCCTCTGAGATCGACCTCGGGCTTGATGGAGAGGCTTCTCAGCTCTCCCCCGCCGCCCTTGGGCGCGGACTTCTGTTTGGGCGCCTGCTCATTTTCCAGAAGCAGCACCTCATCCTCCTTGGCGGTGACATTCATGATGCCCGCGCGGAGACTCAAAGTACCATCCGGGGATTTGTCGATGACGGTGGCTTTCATGCCCATGGACTTGATCTGCACGGTGTCGCCGGGCCTGACGGGTCTGGCGGAGACCTGATTGCCCGCCTCGGGATTGAGCTCCTTCTGCAGCGCCTCCTGCGAGAGGTTGAGCTGGCGTCTTAATTGGGCGCGGGCCTCGTTGACGCGGCTTGCGTCCTCGTCCTGGTCGGCCATTTTGCGCATCTCGTCGAGCTCCCGGAAAACCTCCTCGGCGGTGGCGCGGGCGTCGGCGAGGATGCGCTCAGCCTCGCGGCGGGATTTGGTGTCAGCCTTGTCAAGCCGCACCTCGAGCTCCGCCTTCATGAAGGCCGCCTTTTTTGCGTTCTCCTGGGCCTCGCGGAGCTTCTTCGCGGCTTCCTCCCGGTCCTTTTCCAGCAGCAGGCGCGTCTGCTCCAGCTTCTCGATGGTCAGCTCAAAGGACTGGCTCTCGGAGCTGACGCGGCCCTTGGCGTCCTCGATGATCTCATCGGAGAGCCCCAGGCGCTTGGAGATGGCGAAGGCGTTGGACTTGCCGGGGATGCCCACCAGCAGGCGGTAGGTGGGGCGCAGGGTGTCCACGTCAAATTCGCAGGAGGCGTTCTGCACCCCCGGCTCGTTGGTGGCGTAGACCTTGAGCTCGGCATAGTGGGTCGTGGCGGCGATGATGGCGCCGCATTTTCGCACATGCTCGATGACCGCGATGGCGAGGGCCGCGCCCTCGGTGGGGTCGGTGCCCGCGCCCAGCTCGTCAAAGAGGACGAGGGAGCGATCGTCGCACTCGTCGATGATGCTGACGATGTTGCTCATGTGGGCCGAGAAGGTGGAAAGGCTCTGCTCGATGCTCTGCTCATCGCCGATGTCGGCGAGGATATGGGTGAACACCGGCAGGCTGCTCCCGTCGGCGGCGGGGATGTGCAGGCCGCACTGGTGCATGGCGGCAAGCAGGCCGATGGTTTTGATGGAGACGGTCTTGCCGCCGGTGTTGGGGCCGGTGATGACCAGGGTATCGAAATTCTCGCCCAGCTCCACGTCGATAGGCACGGCCTTCGCCTGGTCGAGCAGCGGGTGGCGCGCCTTGCGCAACACGATCCCGCGGCCCTCCATGGCGGCCTCTTCGCAGTTTAATTTATAGGACAGCTTGGCCTTGGCGAAAATCAGGTCCAGCTGAACCAGGATCTCGTAGTCCGCGTTGATGCCGTCGCGGTGCTCGGCGCAGTCAGCCGACAGCTCAGCAAGGATGCGGTCTATCTCCGCGCGCTCCTTGGCGGCAAGTTCCCGGAGCTCGTTGTTGGCCTTGACGGCGGCCATGGGCTCGACAAAGATGGTGGCCCCGGAGGCGGAGATATCGTGCACAAGGCCGTTGATGGCGCCCTTGTGCTCGGCCTTCACCGGCACCACATAGCGGTCGGAGCGCTGGGTGATGATGGGCTCCTGCAAAACCTTGGCGTAGCTCGGGGAGGAGATGATCTTCTGCAGCGCGTCCCGGGCCCGCGCCGCCGCCGCGCGCATCTGGCGGCGGATGTTGGCAAGGTCTGATGATGCCGCGTCCGCGATCTCGTCCTCGCCGGTGATGGAGCTTGTGATCTTCTCCTCGAGGAAGCGGTTTGCGTGCAGGGCATAGAACAGGTAGTCGATGGGCGTCTTGCCCACGGTATCGTCCGAGAGGTAGCCGCGCACCAGGCGCGCGCACTGGAGCACATGGGCAATATCCAAAAGCTCCCGCGTGTTGAGCGCGCCGCCGAGGTCGGCCCTCGCGAGCGACGAGCGCACGTCCTTCACGCCGTAAAACGAGGGGCTGCCGCGCACGACCATCATGGACTTGGCGGCGGTGGTCTCACTGAGACGGTGGCGCACCTCGCCCTCCTCAGTCGAGGGCGTGAGCTTCAAGGCCAGCTCCTTGGCGGGCTCGCTCACCGCCTCGGCGGCCAGCATATTGAGCACTGCCGGCAGCTCCAGGGTGTTGAGGGATTTTTCAAAAAAACTCATAGCTTTTTCCCCATATGTGTATAGTTTCTGAGATTCTTCCAGTAATCCAGCGTGGAAAAGCCCCGCTCCGTGCGGCGCAGCAAATAGCGCTCGGAGGCGTCGGAAAGGCGCAGAAGGTCTGCCTCCGGCATGGCAAAGGACAGAAGCTGCTTTGCGGGCGCTTCGCTTAAAAACCGCATGGCGGCAAGCCCGGCGGGACCGAGCTCCGCCTTCTCCCCCATGCCAGGGCAGGACATACAGCAGGCGCAGCCGTGATCCAGGCTCAGGGCGGGGACTTCCGGCTCTCTGCCGCAGACGGGGCAGACGCCCAGCTCCGGCGCGTAGCCTGACAGACACATGAGCCGCGTTTCAAAGGCGGCCTTGATTTTCTCCTGCGGGTGCAGATCGCGGCTCAGGGCGTAGAGGCAGTTGAGGCCGAGCTGCAAAAGGGCGGGCTCGGGCTGGTCCTCCACACTCAAAGCCTCCATGCACTCGGCAAAGTAGGCCGCAAGCGCAAGCTTTTCCATATCGCCGCGCAGGCCCTCAAAGCCCTCCTTCACCGTGGCCTCGTTCACCGTGTACTTGCCCCGGTTTCCGAAGAGGGTCATTTCCGAGTACGTGAGCTGCTGGGTGGCGGCGGCGGTGCGGCTGCTCTTTCTCAGCGCGCCGCGCGCCTTGACGGTGAGCTTGCCGTCCGTGTCGGTCAGGAGGGTCAGGATGCGGTCCGCCTCCTTGTAGCGCACCTCGCGCAGCACCAGCGCGTTTACCGTTTTAAACATCTATGTATCGACTCCCTCCGCCCCAGTGCTGCGGCACTGGGGCACCTCCCTCAAAGAGGGAGGCATTCAGGCTCCCTCCCTGAGGGAGCTGTCGCCGCCGTCTGCGGCGGTGACTGAGGGAGTCCGTTCCCCCGCGTCTATCGCCTTGTACAGCAGATAGTACACGACATCGCCGGTTTCGGCGAAGGCTCTCCAGATTGCGTCTTTGCTCACGCATACCACCTCGCTGTTAGTATGCGAGGCGGACGCGGAAGAAACACTGGTAATTATTGATGTGCCAATTTTATTTTGAATCAAGACAGTACCGAATGCAGGCACATCAATAATGATTTAATTGCCGTTTCGCTCGCCCCTAGCGGGGCAACCGCGAAACATGGCAAAATTGCTCGTCAATTCATTCAGGAATGAATTGGCGGAGCAATATTACTGTTCGGTAAAGCCGAAGTTTCTGAGGCTCGCCATGGAGTCGCGCCAGTTTTCCTTGACCTTGACCCAGGTCTGGAGATTGACCTTGGTGCCCATGAAGGCCTCGATATCAAGCCGCGCAAGCTCGCCGATCTTCTTGAGCATCGCGCCCTTTTTGCCGATGATGATGCCCTTGTGGCTGTCCTTTTCGCAGAAGATCGTGACCTCAAGGTCGATGATGCCGTTATCGCGCTCGGAGAATTTCGTGACCTCGACGGCGGTGCCGTGGGGGATCTCCTTATCGAGGCATTTTAATAATTTTTCACGCACCAGCTCTGCGCAGATCTGGCGTTCGGGCTGGTCGGTGATCATGTCGTCCGGGAAGAGGTGCGGGCCTTCGACCGCGTACTTTTCAAGCTCATTCAAAAGCTCGTCCAGCCCGTCGCCGGTTTTGGCGGAGATGGGCAGGATGGCGTCAAAGTCATAGGCCGCGCTGTAGACGGCCATGACCTCCAAAAGCCGGGCCTTGTCCACGGTGTCGATCTTGTTGATGAGCAGGATCGCGGGCGCGCCCGCCTGTTTGAGCCGTTCGATCAGCGCCTCTTCCTGGGGGCCGAGGGACGCCACCGGCTCCACCATCAAAAGCACGCAGTCCACGTCCGAGACGCTCTCGCGCACGACGTTGACCATGTAGTCGCCGAGGCGGGTCTTGGGCTTGTGAAAGCCCGGGGTATCGAGCAGGACAAACTGCGTATCCCCGTGGTTGACGATTGCGGTGATGCGGTTGCGGGTGGTCTGGGGCTTGGGCGACACGATGGCGACCTTCTCCCCGACCAGGGCGTTTGTAAGCGTGGACTTGCCCGCGTTGGGCCGTCCGCATATGGTAATCATGGCTGATTTTGTCATTTGAATAACTCCTGTTCCTTATTGGCTTCTGATAACCCTCTCCGCCCCAGTGTGCGCACTGGGGCACCTCCCCCAAAGGGGGAGGCAAGTCTCGGCTCCCCCCCCTTGGGGAGGCAAGTCTTGGCTCCCCCTTTGGGGAGGCAAGTCTCGGCTTCCCCTTTGGGGAGGCAAATCTCGGCTCCCCCTTTGGGGAGGCAAGTCTTGGCTCCCCCCTTGGGGGAGCTGGCACAGCAGTTTACCGCTGTGCCTGAGAGGGCGTCACTCGTCCCCCATGATGGCTTTTTCTCTCGCTCGCATCTGGCGTTTCATCTCGCCCTCGTCTACGTGGTCGTAGCCGAGAAGGTGCAGGACCGAGTGTACCGTCAGATACTGTATCTCTCTGTTGAACCCGTGGCCGAATTCCTCGCCCTGGGCCTCGCAGCGCTCGAGGGAGATCATCATGTCCCCCAGCATCACGGCGCCCGTGTCCATGTCCCGCTCACAGGCGTCGGGGTCAAACTCGCCGGGGGTGAGCTCGTTTAAGGGAAAGCTTAAAACGTCGGTGGCGCGGTCCACATCCCGGAACTCCTTGTTCACGGCGTGGATGCCCTCGTCATCGGTTAACATAACGCTGATAATGCAGGGGACACTTATCCCCTCCGCATCGAGCGCCATGTTGACCGCCTTCTTGATGAGGCCCGCCGCCTCGCGGTGGCCGAGGCCGGTCTTTTCCCGGGAAACATACACCTCGTGTTCCATGGCTTATCCCCTCTTGTACGTGCGGCGCGGCGGCTGCTTCTTGGGCTGCTCGGCCTGCGCCGGGTTTTTCTTGTCGTAGACCTCGTAGGCCTCGATGATCTTCTGCACCAGGCGGTGGCGCACCACGTCCGAGCCCGTGAGGGTGCAGATGGCAATGTCGTCGATGCCCTCCAGGACCTTCATAGCGACCTTGAGGCCGCTGGTCTTATCCTCAGGCAGGTCGATCTGCGTGATATCGCCGGTGATAACAACCTTGGAGCCGAAGCCGATACGGGTCAGGAACATTTTCATCTGCTCGCGCGAGGTGTTCTGCGCCTCGTCGAGGATGATGAAGCTGTCGTCGAGCGTGCGGCCGCGCATGTACGCAAGGGGCGCGACCTCGATATTCCCACGCTCCAGATATTTCTGGTAGGTGTCGGCCCCCAGCATGTCGAAAAGCGCGTCGTACAGGGGCCGCAGGTACGGGTCCACCTTGCTCTGCAGGTCGCCCGGCAGAAAGCCCAGGCGCTCCCCCGCTTCGACCGCGGGGCGCGTGAGGATGATGCGGTTGACTTCCTCGGCCCGGAAGGCGGCGACGGCGGCGGCGACCGCAAGATAGGTCTTGCCCGTACCGGCGGGGCCGATGCCGAGGGTGACGGTGTTTTTCTGGATGGCCTCGCAGTAGGTCTTCTGGCCGAGGGTCTTGGGCTTGATGGGCTTGCCCTTGGCGGTGATACAGATGACATCCCCGGCAAGCTCGTTGATCTTGGTCTCCTTGCCCTCGGAGACGAGCTTTAAGATATAGCGCACGTTCTGGGCGTCGATATTCTCGCCCTTGGCGGCGAGGGTCAGCAGGCCGTTGATGGCCTTCTCGGCGAGCATGACGTTCTCCGCCTCGCCGCAGATATGGATCATGTTCTCGCGGTCCAGGACCTTGACGCTCAGCTCGTTTTCGATGATGCGCAGGTTCTGGTCAAAGGAGCCGAAGACGCTGATGACGTGTTCCATGCGCTCGACTTCGATGCTTTTATCGATCATGTGATTTCCTTTCGCCGCCTCAGCCGTCGGCTATGGCGATATTCTCTGTACAGTGTGCCCGTAAGGTGAGCACATGGAGCTCCCCCGCTTTACCCGGTGTAAGGGCGGATTCCAAAATCTGTCCCTCCGTGCGGCTCTCCAGCAGGGCATAAAGCCGCTCCCCCGCCGCCTTCGGGTCATAGTCGTCCCCGAGGCTTTCGCGGTAGGGCACGAAGCGCTCGCGCACGAGGCGCAGGGGCGTGGAAAACAGGCCTGGCATCCCGAGGGTATACTCCGAAATGATTTTATCACATCCGTCAATAGTTTTTCCACTACCAATATACAAATTCAGACGCGTTTTTCCGAACACCAGCGCGAAGCGGCTGTGCGGCACCCCGGCCGGGGTTTTCAGCCGCTCCTCAACCGGGCAGACGGCGCTGAGCTCATACCAGGTGTCGGCCATGACGCTGCCCCTGGCGCGGACGGCGCGGGGCATGCCGTTTAAGGAATCGCTGCTGCCCGCGATCAAAACCCGCCCCGCCGTTACGATCTCGCCCTCCTTGACCTGTGCGCTGCCCGCGAGGACATTGACGCGGCGAACGAGGCCATCGCGCGCGGCGACGAGGCTGCACGCGTCGGCTGAATCATACATCTCCGGCTTGGGCTGCCGCTCCGCGACGGCGACGGTGGCCCGTGAGCCGCTGACGTTCACCGCCATCCAGGCAAGCTCCGGCAGGCGGATCATCACCTCGCTTCTGAGAAGGTCGGTTTTGACCCCGGGCCAGAAGCTCCCTACCCCGAAGCCGCAGTCCTCCAGCGCGCGCAGGACCTCGCCGCGGCTGAGACGGCGGGTGCCCCGCACCTCCACGTCCCAGACAAAAAGGGACGAGGCCATGAGCAGCAGCGCCATAATCAGAAGACCCGCAAGCAGCACCGGACGGCGCAGCACACGGCGCAGGCCCTCCCGCCCACCGACGCGCTTTATCGTTTTCGTCTCGCACCCTGAGCGCCGGGCGATCTGCTCAAGCCGCGGAAGATTTTTTTCAAAGGTTTTCAGGCGCAGGCTGTGTTCGTCCCGGCACTGCACGTCCCAAAGCTCGATCCCCTCCGAAGCTCCGCTGTTGAGCACACCTGCCGGAAACGCGCCGAACAGCTCCAGCTCCACGCTTCCCCGCAGGCGGTCACTGATACGCTCCATGCTCACTCCCATTCCGCCGCGCGGATGCGGCCCGTCACCAGCAGCTCCCCCCGGTTCATGGCGCGAAGGCGCAGACTGTCCCCGTTCAGGCTGAGCTTTTCCCGCCCGAAGCTCACCACGATGCGCTCGGGCGTATATTCCAGAATTCCCCGCTGCCCCTCGATGAGCGCCTGTCTGCCGCCGCAGAGCGTGAGCCGTCCCCCGCCGGGCAGAACGTCTCCCGGCAGCTCCAACAGCTCCTCCAGCGCGGCAGGCAGCTCTCTGTCCGCTTTCACACGCAGCACCTCACTTCCTCATAACTCTATGCGCCCGGACATAGTTTGATACATGAGGATGGACAAGGAGGGGCGTATGAAAAATCTGTGGAGACGGGGTTTTCCGATCGCGGCGGGGATCGCCCTGCTGGGGCTTATGCTCTATAACGCCGGTGCGGCGGGCGACGCCTGCCGCGAGGCGCTGGAGATGTGCGCGCGGCTTCTGGTCCCGTCGCTGTTTCCGTTTTTTGTGCTGTCGGGCTATCTCAACCGGGTGGGCCTGCCGGGGCTTATCGGCAGAGTTTTCGCGCCCTTTGCCGCGCGTCTTTTCGGTGTGAGCGGCGCGGGGGCCTCGGCCTTCGTGATGGGGCTTCTGGGCGGATATCCCGCGGGGGCCGCCTACATTGCGGACATGGAGCGCAGCGGCAGCGTCACGGCGCGGGAGGCGGAGCGGCTGCTGGCCTTCTGCAGCAACTCCGGCCCCGCGTTCATTGTGGGCGCGGTGGGGCTCGGGGTCTTCGGCTCGGCGCGTTATGGGCTCATTCTCTACGGCCTCCATATCCTTGCGGCGTTTTTTACGGGACTGGTATTTCGTGGAAAGCATCCCTGCGGAGAGATCCAGGACGTACAGCTCGATACCGCCGATCCGGCGACGGCGCTGGTGGAGTCGGTGCGGCAGGCGACGGCGTCGATCCTGAGCGTGTGCGGCTTTGCGGTGTGCTTTTCGGTTTTGCTGCGGGTGCTGGACGCAAACGGGGCGCTGTCGCTTTTCTGCGGCGCTGCTGCCGCGCGCTTCGGCTTTGAGCCGCGCTTTGTCCGCGCCATGCTCACGGGGCTTTTGGAGCTCGGCAGCGGGGCCGCCGCCATGCGGGGGCTGCGGCCCGGTCCCGCGAGCTTTGCGCTCTCTGCGTTTCTGCTCGGCTGGGGCGGGCTGTCGGTGCAGTTTCAAACTCTCGCGGTGCTGGCGGAGAGCAAGGCGAAAGGCGCCCTGCACCTGACAGGACGCCTTCTGAGCGCTGTATTTGCGGCCGTAATGGCCTATGTTGTGGGGTTATGGGTATTTTAGAAAGAGAACACGACGCCGACCACGGCGGAGGCGAGGATGAACACGATGGGGTGCAGGCCCTTGAGCTTGGGGACATACCGCGTGCAGACAAGCATCACGGCGGCGAGGGCGATGGCCTTGAAGTTAAAGAGGTCCATGAGCTGCCCGCTCGCGGCATAGGCATCCAAGCGAAAGAGCGCGATCTTCACGACGAGAAAGCCCGCCGCCGCGATCAGCCCCACCGAGCAGGGGCGCAGGCCGTAGAAGCCCGCCTCAACGTAGGGGTTTTCACGGAAGGCCTTGAGTGCTCTTGCGATGAGGATGATGATAATGATGCTCGGTGTCACAAGTCCGAGCGTGGCGACCACCGCGCCGGGGATGCCTGCGGTCTCGAAGCCGACGTAGGTCGCCATATTGACGCCGATGGGGCCGGGGGTGGACTCGGACACGGCGATCATGTCCGCAAGCTTTTCATGAGAGTACCAGCCGGTGCGGGTGGAGATATCGTAGAGGAAGGGCAGCGTCGCCATGCCGCCGCCGACCGCGAAGAGTCCGGCCTTGAAAAATTCGTAGAACAGGCGCAGGAGGATCATTTGCCCTTCACCCCCATTCTTGTAAGCACGATGCCCGCCGCCGCGCAGAACACCACGAACACGATGGGCGAGATGTCAAAGAACACGGACAGCAAAAACACGCCCAGAAACAGTACCAGCGTGATTTTGTCCACGACGGCCTTTTTCCAGAGCTTTAAGACCGCGTTGAAAATGAGCACGCACACGCACACGCGGATGCCCGCGAAGGCGCTTTTTACCGCAGGCACATCCGCGAAATTCGTGAGGATGCCCGCAATAACCGTGATGATGACAACGGACGGGAAGATCACGCCGAGGGTAGCGACCACGCCGCCCACCGTGCCCGCGACCTTATAGCCGATGAAGGTGGCGGTGTTGACGGCGATAACGCCGGGCGTGCACTGGCCGACGGCGTAGTAGTCCATCAGCTCCTCCTCCGTCGCCCAGCCGTGGCGGTCCACGATCTCACGCTCCAAAATGGGGATCATGGCGTAGCCGCCGCCGAAGGTCATGACCCCTACCCTGGCGAAGGCCAGGAAAAGCTTCCAAAGCTGCTTCATTTCTTGAGAGTCTCCGCAAATTCTGTATATTTCTGAATGCGCTCCTCGCACTGCTCACGGCTGTCGCCGCGCACGAGCAGGTAAATCTTGATCTTCGGCTCGGTGCCGGAGGGGCGCACGATGAAGCTTGAGCCGTCTGCAAGCTCGAAGTACAAAACATTCGAGCCGAAGAAGGGCGTGGTGCCCACCTTGCCGAGTCCGGCAACGGAAACGCTGCCGTCCGAGTAGTCGCGGGTGCGGATGACCTTCTGCCCGCCGATCTCCTTCGGGGGATTGGCACGAAGCTCCGCCATCAAGTCCTTCATCTTCTGCAGGCCGTCAAGCCCCGGCATGACGAGGTTCATCGTGTACTCCTGGAACCAGCCGTACTTTTCGTACAGGGCGTTCATCGCGTCGAGGAGCGTCATGCCCTGATCGTGGTAGTATGCGGCCATCTCCGCCACCAGCATGGCGGCGGTCACGGCGTCCTTGTCGCGCACGTAGTCGCCCATCATGTAGCCGTAGCTCTCCTCATAGGCGAAGATGTAATTATAGCTGCGGGCAGCCTCCCAGGCGGCGACGCGCTCGGCCATGTATTTGAAGCCCGTGAAGGTGTCCTCAAAGTGGACGCCATTTGCCTCGCACACGGCGCGGGCCATGCTGGTGGTGACGATGGAGGTCACGACGCCCGGGTTTTCCGGCATGGTGCCGGTTTCGCGCCTGGCGCGGATGATGTAGTCGATGAGCAGCACGCCGAGCTGGTTGCCGGTGATGGTGACATAGTCGTCTCCATCGCGGACCATGGTGCCGATGCGGTCGGAGTCCGGGTCGGTGCCGATGATGAGGTCGCTGCCGACCTTTTTGGCCAGATCCACCGCCAGATGGAAGCCCTCGGGGTTTTCGGGGTTGGGGCTTTCCACAGTGGGGAAGCTGCCGTCGATGACCATCTGATCCTCGACGGGGTAGAGATGCTTGATGCCGAGGCGTCTGAGCGCTTCGGGGACCAGCTTGTAGCCGCAGCCGTGGAAGGGGGTGTAGACGATCTTGAAGTCGTCCGCCGCCTTGCGCACGGCCTCCTTGTCGATGGCCTGGTCCAGGACGCGCTCAAGGAAGGCCTCGTCGGTCTCCGCGCCGATGATCTCGATTTTTCCGTCGGCGACGGCCTTGTCAAAATCACAGGTCTTGAAGCCGTTGAAGACATCAATCGCCGCCATCTGCGCGGCGATGGCCGCGGCCTTCTGGGGCGGCAGCTGGGCTCCGTCGGACCAGTAGACCTTGTAGCCGTTATAGTCCTTGGGGTTATGGCTGGCGGTGATGTTGAGGCCCGCCGTGGCGCCGTAGTACCGCACCGCGAAGCTCAGCTCCGGCGTGGGGCGCAGAGCATCGAAGATGCGCACATGGATGCCGTTTGCCGCCATGACGCAGGCGGCCTCCCTTGCAAGCTCCACGCCGTGCAGGCGGCAGTCATGGGCAATAACGATGCCCTTTTGCTTTGCCTCTTCCCCCTCGGCGGCGATGACATTGGCAAAGGCCTGGGTGGCGTGGCGGATGACATGGATGTTCATATGGTGCAGGCCCAGCTTCATGGTGCCGCGCAGGCCCGCGGTGCCGAACTCCAGCGGTGAGAAGAAGCGGCTTTTGATCTCCTTCTCATCGTCCTTGATGCTGTTGAGCTCCTGCCATTCCTCCTCGCTCAGCGCGGGGCTGTTGAGCCAGTGCAAAAACTCGTCCTTATACGATTTAGGCATAACAGACTCTTCCTTTCCGAAAAAGCAGATGCTTCTATTCAGTCTTCCGTTTCATAGTCGCCTTGATAATTGCACAGGGCAGCGGCGTCGGCGGCAAGGCTCCTGGGTACATAGATGTCGGTTCCCTGGCCGCTCATGCCCATGATCAGCTTGCCGAAGCTCCCGTCGCCCGGGTACATGCACAGGCAGGGGATGCCGCAGGCCTCGAGCATGTTGACGGTCAGCTCGTCGACCATGTTGAGATTGATCAGGGTAGCCAGACGCACCGGCTCCTCGGGCTCGCCGTTTTCATCCTTCGGCCAGCGCTCATAGAGCTCGCCCCGGATCGCCTTGCCCCATTCTCCTTCTTTTCTCATACATCTTTACCTCCCTTTGTATCATGCTTTTATTATACCACAGGCGCAGCGCGGCTGTGGTATAATTTGTCATGTTTTTCGGTTGCCGCGTGAGCGGCGAGAAAAACGACCTGAATGCAATATAATAAGCGCAGTTGCGCTTATTATACCATTCTATCAGGTTTCTTTCAAGGGCAACACCGCACAATCTCTACTTGTGGTACTGCGAGCCCTCGTTGATTTTGAAGCCGCGGTATACCTGTTCGATGAGCATGACGCGGGCCAGGTGGTGCGGGAAGGTCATTTCGGACATGCTGAGCCGCTTGTCCGCGCGCGCCTTCACCGCGGGCGCAAGGCCGAAGGAGCCGCCGATCACGAAGCAGAGTTTCGGCTTGCCGGAGCTCTCCCGCGCTGCAATCAGCGCCGCCATGCCCTCGCTCGGCATCTGTTTTCCCTCGACGCAAAGCGCCACCAGATACGCGTCCGCCGGGACGGCCTTCATGATCTCCTGCCCCTCGCGCTCGAGGGCGGCGGCGATCTCCTTCTCCGCCGGGCGGTCAGAAAGGCGCTGCTCCGTGATTTCCAGAAGCTCCAGGCGGCAATAGGCCTGCAGGCGCTTGCGGTATTCCTCAAAGGCGTCGATATAGAATTTTTCCCGCATCTTCCCGACGCAGATGAGCTTAACGTTCAGCATAAGATGCTCCCCTGAATCCTTGCTCCGTAGGGGAGGGTCTTGACCCTCCCGGCAGTACAATCAGATGTTTTGTGTTCGCCCGGGCGAATACAAAAAACGACATGTTCCCCGCACGGGAGGGGCAAGGGCCTCCACCCGTAAGATAGTTTTATCGTCATTTGCAGGGACGGCATGGCATTTGTCATGCCGTTTCCTGTTTCATCAGTTCATCAAGCGGGATAAAACCGATCAGATCGTACTGAATATAGATGCTCTGGCGGCGCTTGCCGCTGCTTTTGTCCGGCGCTCCCACATAGATCGCCTTGATGAGCTCGTGCGCAACATAGGGCGTCAGCTCCTCCAAAGCCGTATACTTCTGAATACGCTCAATGAACAGGTCTAAATTCTGGTTTTGCTGTTCCTGTACTTCAATCTCCTGTCGGAGAACATCTGCCGCTTCCTTCAAGCCCTGCTGTTCTTCCTCATAGCCGTGGCTCATCGCTGCAAAACGCTCGTCGCTCAGCTTCCCGGCCACATTATCCTCGTAGGTTCTCACGAACAGACGGTCAAGCTCCTGAATGCGCTTCTCCGCTTTTTCAAGCTGCTTCCGCTTGACCTTAAGGATCGCTTTACTCTCCGTCTGCATTTTCTCCTCCATGATCGCCCGGAAATGGGCTTCATAGCGGAGCACAAGCTCAATGACCCTCTGCGTGTAATTCCAGACCAAGCGTTCCAACACGATTGCGCGGATGAAATGGGCAGTGCAAGGAGAATTGCTGCCGCGAGAGTTCGAGCAGGTGTAATTCCATTTGTTCGGATCATCGTGAGAGCCGCTGAAATACATCTTGCCCTTGCAGTCCGCGCAGAAAACAATGCCCGAGAACATATGCGTATTACCGGATTTCGTTCTGCGATGCCGCTGCTCCCGGATCTCTTGCACCTTGTCAAAGGTGTCCATGTCGATGATGGCCGGGTGCGTGTTGTAGAAGATCGCCTGGTTCTCTACCGGATTCTTGCGGGTCGTCTTGTCCCAGATGGAATTGGAATACGTCTTGAAGTTAACAGTGCAGCCGGTGTACTCGCGGCGGGCAAGAATATCCGAGATGCTTCTGGATTCCCAATGGTAAGGGTCAGCTGGCTTCGGATGATTCGCATTGCGTCCTTCCTGCAAATAGTAGGAAGTGATGTTCAGCACTTTTTCCTCTGTGAGCAGATTTGCGATCTGCGTCGGGCCTCGGCCTTCCATGCAGAGAGCGAAGATACGTTTGATAACCTTCGCGGCGTCCTCGTCCACGATCCATTTTTTCGGATCGTTCGGATCTTTGATGTAGCCAAATGGGATAAAGGTCGTCAGCGGTTCCCCACGCTCTCCCTTGGCCTTGACGACAGCCCGAACCTTCCGGCTGGTATCGCGGGCATAGAACTCATTGAACCACATGCGAATTCCGGCGAAGTCATTGTCCACACTGTTTTGATTAAGCGTATCGAAATTGTCGTTGATCGCAATGTAGCGAACGTTGTGCTTGGCAAAGGTGATGTTAATGAACATACCCGTCATCGTGGAGTTTCGCCCAAGGCGCGAAAGGTCTTTCGTCAGCACGACTGCTACATGATCCGCTTCGATTTCATCAAGCATTTCCTGAAAGCCGGGACGATCAAAATCCGTTCCGCTGTATCCGTCGTCGATGAAGAAAACGGGGTTCGGGAATTTTCTGTCTCGCGCATAGTCGCTGAGGATGCGGCGCTGATTGCTTATGGAGTTCGACTCGCCATCCAGGGAGTCCTCGTTTGAGAGGCGGCAGTATAATGCGGTGATTTTATCAGTTGCCCTTGACAATTCTGTTTCCTCCTTTTCGTAGGCAACTGTCTGTACAGGATCGGATGGCTTCATGCTAACATAACTTTCTTCGTTTGTCATCAGAAATCCTCCAAATTATGCAGCACGATCCGGGACAGTTTTTGATCCAGCATCTCCGTTCCCTCATAGCTGCCGGTGACGGTATAGATCGTTCCGTCAATCTCCTCTATGATCTTCATTTCCGGAATCCACCATGCGCTCGGATTATTAACGACGATGTGACCATCCGCGTCAACGCGGTAGTTGCGGCAGCGTTGACCGTCAGGAAGAGGATCACGTTTTGCGTAAGGATCGGGACGGCTGAAATACAGTTCCGGTATGCTCTCCTCTCCGTCATCCTCGTCATCTTCCCATGCTTCGATCATCTCCAGATATTCGGCTTCGTCGGAATCAAGGTCAAATTCTTCATCATCAAAATCGTTCATGTGTTCATTATCCATTTTTTCATTTTTCCTTTCAGCGACATTTCTAAAGCAAGATACGCCTATGGAATACGAAAACTCCAAAATGAGTTTTGCTTCCCTCGGCCCTCTCGTTGGGGGATGAATGTTCCCCAATCCCTTGATCGGAAAAATCTGAAGATTTTCCGTTTTGGCTCAAATTTCATTTTCGCAGCGGCAGCAAACTGCCGGATCTTTGTTAGTGTTTAGAAACCCGAAATCGGGGGCAGACGTGAAATCGTATTCCTTTGTGAAAAACGTGATCTGAAAGCCGCATGACATCTATGTTTCTCATGCTCTAAAAGCTAACAGCCGTGACGCTGCCAGGCATAAATCTGTCACGCTCTAAAACCCGGAAAACCGGGGTGCAGGTCAAATCATATAGCCCCGTCAGAATCGCATTGGGAAAGCCGCATGATCGCTGCGTTCTTCACGGCCTAAATCGTGACGCAGGGGCTATATTTCCTGCTCGTCCTTTTTGCGCCCCTGCCCGACCTCCGGCTCCTGCTGTCGGAGTATTGTTTCAATATTGCCCTTGACGGTCTGCAGCTCCTTTTCGCGCTTCTGGCTATCGCGGTATTCAGTGTATCCGGCGTTTTTGGCAGAAGTCAGATCTTCGATCTCGTCCTGGATTCGCTTGACGGTAGGAATCGTTTTGATCCCGTTTTCTTTGAAATACCGCATGGCCGCATCGTAGAGCATCAGCGCCGGGCGGTTTTCCTCGTAAAACTTCTCCCGCTTTTTCTTCGGCAGCTTTAGGTACTCCGCGTGCAGATCCTTTCCCGCGCGGGCATTCAAAACCTGCCGCTGTAGTTCCTTCTTTTCCTTCAGGGTTTGCTCAATCGCTTTTATATCGGTGCGAGAAGTAGAAACTTTTTTATGCGCGTCCTCTAATGCGGTGTCGAGCGCGTCCAGATCGGTCAGACCGTTTTCCTGCAAATAGATCAGTGTTTTGGCCATCGTTTTCAGATTGAAGGTCTTGCCCCAATGGATGTAACCTTCGCCTTTTCCTTCGGCGCGTTTTGCTTCCAGATCGATCAGCTTTTCAATCTCGGGTTTCATCGCGGGCGTGACAGAAATGTCCGGCCTCTGATGGACGGAAGGAATGATTTGTTTTGCATGATTCTCCAATGCGGCGAGGATCGCTTCTTTGGAAAAATCGTCACCCAGCTTGCGGGACGTGATCGGCTTTGTGCGTTCCGGCGTCAGATAACTGAAACGGCCGCGGCTCTCTTTTACCGCAACACCGTAATCCTCCAGCAGAAAATCGAAAAACTCATCCAGCGTTTTGGATTTTTTGAGTGCAGCGCGGATCTGTTTTCGCAGAATTTCTTTATCTGTTTCAAACTTCGTTTGCTTTGGTTCTTCACCGTTCGCAATCCGCTCGGCGTTTTCTTCGTCGAGCTTTTTCTGTCCCTGCTTCTGAGCCCAGTACTCGCGTTCCGTGATCCTGTTCTTGCTGCCGTTCAGCAGATCGATCTGATACAGCCCCTCACGCTGACACATCTCCATCACTTCCGCACGCAAATAACGGAGCGCGGCTGCGGTGCATCGGTGCTTCATACCGGGAAGCGTGTCGCAGGCTTTATCCATGTACGGCATCATCGGAACGCGCTCGATACGCAGACTGTTGATAACGATATGCACATGGATGTTGCCGCTTTTGTTGTGACCGTCGGGGTGTGTGCAGACCAAAGCCTGGTGGCCGGGGAAATGCTTTTTGCAAAATTCCAAGCCCAACGCTTGTGCCCGATCCATCGTTAAGCCGTTTTCTTCCACATCTCTCGGATCAAAACTGATGATGTAGTGATGAGTCTTCACATCGCCGCGGGAGAGATTTTTGTTGTATGCGAGATTCGTTTTCATGCAGGCGATGGCAAAATCCTCATCGCCGCAGAGAACAGAATCAATGCGGTAATCCTCGCGCGGGATCAGATGGCCGTCAGCATCCAGGATCGGCTTGTTGCAGCTCTCGTCGTGCTGAAAGATCAAGTAACGCTCGGCGGCCCCGAGGTCCGAGTTTTTCGAGCTCAAATGTTTGATCGTTGCCAATGGCGCGTCCCACCTCCTGCAGGATTTCATATTTCCATTCCGCCAGATCGCCGAGGGCGCGGCGGATATCTGTTGTGATACCGGGATCAAAAGAATCCGAATTGAGCGCACGGGCGATCTGATTGAGATTGTTCCCGATGCGTTTTCCCTCGGTGATCAGTTCATCGACTTTTGATAAGAGTTCCTTGTTCACCGGCGAGAATTTGATCACGGGATAAATCTGAAGCTTCTCCAAGGATGTGCGGATCATCTCCGATTGATTCATCCCGTAGACCTGGCACTTGCGTAAAAAGAATTCGTACTCGTCATCGTCCAGGCGCGTTTTGATGACATGACTGCGCTTGGGCGTGTCGTACGGTCCTCGCATTTTGAAACACCTCCGTGTGAGAAAAAATGATCGTTTCTTTCGTTCTGCTGGGTTTGGGGAAGGCACTCCCCAACAAGTTCTGACCGCGGCAAAAATTCGGCTATCTCGAATTCTGGGCCACAGGTCGATACTTGCTCTAAGTAAGAAACCGCTTTCCCTACGCCACTTTTTTCACGTTTTGCTTTTCAGACGCGTTCCTTATTTGAAAAAACTTGATAAAACCAAAGGCAGGCATCAAGCCAAAGATCACGCGCAGTATTCAGCTCGTTCAGGTGGCAACTCTGCCGTATAGAGGAAGACTGTAAAACGGAATGATCGGCGTTTCTCTGTGCCGGTACAACACATATTTGCTCTTGCACTTCGGACAGACGACTGCGAAATCCGCGGGAGCGTCGCCAGAAAAGAATTCAATCGGGATCAATTCTGATTCGCACTTCGCTTCCCGGCTGACTGCGAATGCAATGTTCTTTGCCTTGCAATTTGGGTTCGGACAATCGAAAGAAGGAAGTCGAAGACGATCTTCTGCAATGGTGGTTTTCAATTTCTGCCTGTGTCCTCCGTGATCAATGCTTATGATATGAGCCTTTCACGATTCCTTGGATCTGAAGCTCATCCACGATGATATCCGGATATGCTTTTGTATCCGGGTTACAGGAATGGAGAATATACTTTTTGTTCTTCGGATCGAAGCCGAGCTTTTTCAGATTGTTCTTTCCATCAAAGAGTGCGATCACGAGATCGCCCTCGTTTGCGGTTTCCTGCCTTTTCACAAAAACATAATCTCCGGGGAAGATGCCCGCACCGATCATACTTTCGCCCTTGGCAATCAGGGCAAAGTAATCTCCCTTTTCCACCAGCGTTTCGGGCATGCGGATCGTCTCAACAAAGCGCTGCTCCTCTTCCTGGCCGGGGCCGCAGGCAACAGTACCGAGCACCGCAATGCCATGAATGGGCGAGACCTCGCTCATTTCTTTCGTGCGAGCGCTGCGATAACCGTTGTAACTCAGCTCGCCTTTTTCCTGCATATCTACAAGATAACGATGAACGGTCGAAAGGGGAATGCCGGTTCCGTTTACGATCTCTCGCACACTGGGAACCTTATCGTGTTCGTAAAAAAATGCGTTGATGAAATCTGCGATGATTGGTTTCTTCGATTCGTCTTTCCTACGCATATGGTTTTACCTCCAAAGCAGAACAGACTGTTTCTGTGATAAGAATATATCACTCGAAACAATCTGTGTCAAGATGTTTTTGAAATTATTTGTTTCTTTTTTGGGGGAGCGATTTTAGCCATGTTTCGCTGTTGTACTGCTGAGGGGAGTAAGCGGCAATTAAATCGTTATTGACGTTCTCTATGCGGTCATCGTTTTGAGATGTTTTGCTTTGCTTTGTTCAGCTTATCAATATAGTTTTGATCAAAATACTGATAAAAGCATCTGTAGAGAAAAACAGCATTAGAGGAATAATCATTTTTTTGAAACAATAACCCCTAGGGGGGCTTATCCACGAATTGTATCTGAAAGCAGGCGAACTGCACGGACATTACTGCCCGGGCCTTGCCATCGGTGTCAGAGCCGGAGCGGAAGCACTGCGAATCTTGGAGGTCGAGAAGAAAGGCTTTAATCTGTATTGCATCGCAGAAAACCGTGCCTGCTATCAGGATGGTATCCAGATGGTGTTCGGCACTACGCTGGGGGACGGGAATCTGGAGCTTCGACAGCGCGGCAAGACCGCATTCAATTTCTATGACCGGGACACTGGGAAAAGCGTTCGCCTGGTCATGAGCGATTGGCCAAAAAAATCGGATCGAAAGGAGATGGCAGAGTTTATTCTCTCTGCTCCACTGGAACAGGTCTTCGCGCAGACGCCCGTTCATTTCGACGCGCCGCCCAACACCTTTACACGTCATGAAAGCCGGAAATGCCCGCGTTGCGGAGAGTTTTGCAGCGAGCCTTTCTTGCGCGTCGTCGACGGTGAAATCGTCTGCCTCGACTGCGCGGAGAGCTGAAAGATGTTCACCAGGGAACAACTGCTAACCTGGCAGGAGAGCGGCTACACGGAGTTGATGTGAGGCAATATTATAATCGCCACCATCAAATCGTTGGATTTGAAACCTTTTTCCCTTAAATGCAACCGTCCCGACAAAAAATGAAACCGGCTTCCTCAAAAGTGAAACCGGCCTCAGCGGAAATGCAACCCGTTTTTCTGGTGGTTGCAACCAGCCCCTATCTTTCTATTAAAGTTAGCGTGCAAGGTCATAATCCCTGAAATCGTTGAGATTTCAGGGATTTTCTATTTTGTGTGCCACAGATTGTGCCACATTTTTCGAGCCTTTTTCCCGGCAATTTTTTTCTTCACGGCTTGTTTCCGCTTGAAGATATTAGCCGTCTGGCCGTGAAATGCAAGGGGGGTTAAAATTTTGCCCTTTGGAGCCTGAGGGGGGTTAAAAATATGTGGGGTTAAAATGCGAAAAGAGAAAAAGTTATGTAAACCGATATGCAAATATTAAAGCCCCAGACCGGAGACTTTTACATCTACAGTCTGGGGCGCGTTACTTCTAATCAGGTAAATTTTCCGAACAAGTCCAGACGGACATTGACGGAATTTTGGCCTGTGGTATTATGTGCTCGCGTTTTCATTCAGGATCCGCATGAACTCTTCACCGGTAATAGTTTCATGTTCATACAGATACGAAGCTAGTTCATCCAACTTACCGCGATTGTCCTTTAGAATGGCCAGTGCTTTTTCGTGCTGCTTCCGTACCAGTTCGACAACCTGTGCATCAATTTTGCTTTG
>CADAUZ010000021.1 GCA_902791215.1 Oscillospiraceae bacterium
TTAATGAATGACAACCTTTTGCTGAAAGTCATTTCTTGCTAATTCTGTTTTGCCAAGCCAACTTGGTAAATCATTCCTTTTTTATGAAACGCCCGTGTTTGCCGCTGATTTGAGATTGACAAAACTATTCGGCTGATCTATAATGAGGATGAAGAGCAAACCACGCACACGGTTAGCTCCTCGAGTTAGGTTTTTATAGTAGTGGCTAATGCCACAAACAACCGTCACTTGTCGGGAGTGGCGGTTGCTTTTTTTGCGTGTTTAGCCTTTGCCTTCTTGGAAGTTTCCCTGACGATGATCGTCACAGTCCACTTCCTTATGTGGAAGGTCAGACGCATACACATCACCTCCCCTCTTCGGAGAGATGGAACCAACCGCCTGCGTGTTTGTTGTTTACTCTTCACCATCCCTTACGGGCGAGTCCTATATTACAGGAAAACCGTGCATTCGTCAATATCTGACATTTCTTTCCGCCCCGGCTTGTGAAAAGCGCCGGTTGCTGGTATACTGGATCCATACCTGACGAAACGGAGGCAGTAACCACATGAAAGTTCTGATGTTAAACGGCAGCCCCAAGGCCAAAGGGAACACCGCGCTCGCGCTCGAAGAGATCGGAAAGCAGCTCAATACGGAAGGCATCGACTACGAGATCTTCCACATCGGCGGCGCGCCGGTGCGCGACTGCATCGGCTGCGGGCGGTGTACGGACGAAGGCTGTGTCTTCGGCGCGGACGACGGCGTGAACGCCTTTATCGCCAAGGCGAAGGAGGCCGACGGCTTCATCTTCGGCACGCCCGTCTACTACGCCCACCCCAGCGGGCGCATCCTCTCCTTCCTCGACCGGGTGTTCTACAGCTCGTCCGAGATCTTCGCCCACAAGCCGGGCGCGGCGGTGGCCATCGCGCGGCGCGGCGGCACCACGGCCAGCTTCGACGTGCTGAACAAATACTTCGGCATTTCCCACATGCCCGTTCCCGGCTCCAACTACTGGAACATCGCCCACGGCCGCACCCCGGGCGAGGTGCGGTTTGACGAGGAGGGCCTGCGCACGATGCGCAATCTCGCGCGCAACATGGCCTGGATGCTCAAGTGTTTCGAGGCGGGCAAAAAGGCGGGCATCTCGCTGCCCGACACCGAGTCCGGCCCCATGACGCATTTTATCCGGTAAAACATACCACCAAAAAGAGGCCGTAGGGGCCGATGCCCTCATCGGCCCGCCGTTAACCACTGTTGTACGTGGGTCGGCGGGTCGATCTGGGGATCGACCCCTACGGTCTTTCTGTATTTGTTTTACGCCTTTACTTCACGTCGTCGTTGAACTCGCAGACGTAGCCGATGATGCCCTCGAACATGTAGGGGTAGTCGGCATAGGGGTCGTCGCGGTTGTCGTTGTAGGCCCAGGTGCCGTTGTTCTTCCAGAGCATGATGTAGTCCTCGGCCACTTGGTCGTTGCGGTCGATGTAGGTCGGCTCGCCTCTGGCCCAGAGGACATAGCCGTCGGTGAGGTCGGAGCCGTTTTCCCACTTTTCGACGCCGCCGACACGGTGCGCGCCGATCCAGACATAGGTCAGGCCCTGCTCGTCGCAAAGGCGCGTGATCTCGTTGAACTCGGCCTCATCGTTGATGACGGCGAGGTGCCCGCCGAGTCTCGTGCAGGCCGCGGCCGCTTTGGTCCAGCTCACGTTGTCCTTGATGACCTGGTAGCTGTGCTCGGGCGGGATCTCCTCGATCTCGGGAAGAATGCCGATGTCCATGGTGACACTGGGCCCGGGGACGGAGGTGTTGAAGTCCTCAAAGTGGATCTGCTCCGGCGTGAGGGTGGGCGGCACGGCGGCATAGGGGTCCGCGCTCGCCTCGGTCGGTGTGGTCTGGAGCATGGGATCGGGCACGGTCCTGGCTTTCTCGAAATCCCGGAGCATGGCGTTCATGATGATCGCCACCATCACAAGCACCGCGCACAGCACGAGGATCACCGCAAGCGGTCTTCTTCTGCGCTTTTTCACCTCTTCTGCAATCTTCCTTTCTCTGCCTGTCTTGAGCTTGTACTGCACCGCAGGCGTGGCGTGGGCCGCGCTCTGCGACACCGTCACCGGCTGCAGCACCCCGTCCTCCTCCAGCTTCGGGGCGGCGGGGGAAGCGGTGGTCTTCATCTTTTTGTTCAGCATATCCGCCTGCCCGTCCGAGATCACGTCCTTCTGCTGGGACTTGGGCGCGGACTTGGCTGCAGGCTTTGGCACGGGCTTGTAGACCTTCACGCCGTCCTCCGGCTCGCCGGAGGGCAGGACCTCGGCCTTCTCGATGGCCGCATCCTCGTTCTTCTCGATGATGCCCACCATCATGCGCTCGACATCGTTGAGATCGCTGTCGGTCTTTTTGAAGATGGCCTCGGCACTCGGCACACCGCCGGTGTAGAGGTTTTTCAGGCAGCTGTCCACCACGACGCGCAGCTCCTCAAGGGTCTGGTATCGCTCTGCGGGTTTGAAGCGGATGGACTTTTCGATGATCGCGCCGAGTCGCCGTCCCGCGCTGTGGGGCGCTGCGGGGTTGCCGCCGCCCATGCGCTTGAGCTGGGCGTCCCGCTCCCCGGCGAAGGGAAGCTTTCCTCCGCTGACGGCGTAGTACATGAGAAGACCCACGGCGTACACGTCGGTCGCGGCGGACAGCTGTCCGTCCCAGTACTGCTCGGGCGCGATAAACTCCAGCTCCTGTCCCTGCCAGGGGCTTTTCCCGGCGGGGCCGACGGCGATGCGTCCGTCTGCGTCGATGCTGATATTGTCGGGATAGATGCCGCCCCTGCGGCCCCGGGAGCCGACTTCCGCCACCACAGTGCTGCACAGATCCGAGATGAACGCGCACAGCTCCTGCTTATCCATCTCCGCAAGCTTTTTTCCCAAAGCTTTTTCCGGTTCAAAGGAAGCGCCAGCCATACTTTATTCCTCCAAGTTATTGCGAACAAGCTTTCTGTTTTTTGTTATCGTAGCACAGCAAAAAAACGATGTCAACGGAAAAACCGCGCAATCCCTCATTTTTCCATGGAATCCGACAGGTTTTCAATTTCTTTTTCAAAGCGGATGAGGTCCTTGTTGGGCCTGCCTTCCATAGATCTGCAGACACGCAGCAGCCGCTCCGCCGCCTTGACGAGGGCCTGGAACAGACGCGCCGCCTTGCCGGAGGGCGCGCTCTCCCTGCGCTCGCTGATGGGTCTGGGCTCGGCGATCACGTCGAACTCCCCGCGCAGCAGGTCAAAGCGTGTGCCGCTGTAGGGGGCGAAGGCATGATAGCCCAGCTCGTTATTAAGGCAGTTTACAAAGCTGTCGGCGGCCTCCGGGTCGCCGTGGTTTACAAAGATGAGCTCGGGCTTCTGCTCAAAGCCCTTGAGCCAGGCGATCAGGCCCATCTTGTCCGCATGCCCGCTCACGCCGGGCAGCACGTCGATCTCGGCGTTGACGCTGATGGTCTCGTTGAAAAGCTTGACCTCCCGGATACCGTCCACAAGGAGCCTGCCCAGCGTCCCCTCGGCCTGGTAGCCGACAAAGAGGATGCGGCACTCCGGGCGCCAGAGGTTGTGCTTCAAGTGGTGGCGGATGCGGCCCGCGTCGCACATGCCGCTGGTGGAAAGGATGACCTTGGGGGTGCGGCTTAAGTTGATGGCCTGGGATTCGGCCTGCGAGACCGCCACCTCCAGCCCCGGGAAGAAGATGGGGTTTACGCCAGAGCGGATGAGCTCCTGCATCCTGTCGTCCAGAAACTGGGTGTCGCACTGGAGGAAGATCGAGGTCGCCTCGACCGCCAGGGGGCTGTCCACATAGACCGGGAAATTGCCGTGCCCGGTGACAAGCCCGCGCTCCTTGACCTCGCGCAGGAAATACAGCATCTCCTGGGTGCGGCCCACGGCAAAGCACGGGATGACCACGTTGCCGCCCTTATCGAAGGTCTCCTGGATGCGTGTTGCCAGGGCCTGCACGAAGTCCACGCGCTCATGGCTGTGGAGCCGATCGCCGTAGGTGGACTCGATGACCAGGTACTGCGCGTCCCTGACGAACTGGGGGTCTTTCAGGATGGGCTGGTCGCTGTTGCCCACGTCGCCGGAGAAGCAGAGCTTGCGCTCCTCGCCGTTTTCGTGCAGCCACACCTCGATGGCGGCGGAGCCGAGAAGGTGGCCCACGTCCGTCAGGCGTATGGAGACGCAGTCGTTGACCTGGATGACGGTGTTGTAGGCGCAGGGGATCATGTGGGTCATGATGCCCTCCACGTCGTCGAGGTCGTAAAGCGGCGTCACCGTCTCGCCGCCCGCGCGCTGGGCCTTGCGGGTCTTCCACTCGGCCTCCTGCATCTGGATGTTCGCCGAGTCGCGCAGCATGATGCCGCAAAGCTGCACGGTGGCGGCACTGGTGTAGACATAGCCGCGAAAGCCCTGCTTCCATAGAAGCGGCAGCAGCCCCGCGTGGTCGATGTGCGCGTGGGTCAGCAGGACGAAGTCCAGCTCCTCGGGAGAAACCGGCAGGGGCGCGTTTTCAAACAGGTTTTTCCCCTGCTCCATGCCGTAGTCGACGACGCCGCGCTTGTCGCCGACCTCAAGATAGGTACAGCTGCCCGTGACCTCATGGGCAGCGCCGAGAAAGGTTATTTTCATTGCGTGTCCCTCCTTACAGCCAGTTTACTTCGCCGGTCCTGATATCGTAGACCGCGCCGCGGATCTCGAGATTTGCCGACGGGATCTCCGGGTGGTCACGGAAAGCGTGTCTGATGGTCTCCACGGCATGCTCTACGTTCAGGCGGCAGGCCGTGTCCGCATCCCGCTCTTTGCCCACGGCAAGCAGGATCTCGTCCGTGATGTACTGGATATAGCCCTCGCCCCCGCCGGAGAGAGCCGCCCCCACCGCGCCGCAGCCGGTGTGGCCCAGCACCAGGATCAGCGGGCAGTGCAGGTGGGCGGCCGCATACTCGATGCTGCCGAGCTGGTGCCGATCGAGGACGTTTCCCGCCACGCGTATGGTAAAGAGCTCCCCGATGCCCGCGTTGAAGATGGCCTCCGGGATCACGCGGGAGTCCGAGCAGGCAATGACGATGGCCTTCGGGTGCTGGCCGTTTTCGGCGGTCTCGTGCCGTACGGCCGCGGACACGTCGCCCGCCGCCTCCCCGGCGAGATAGCGGCGGTTGCCCGCGCACAGATGTTCGATCAGGGTGTGGTCCATGGTATCTGCTCCCTTCTTGAGAGATTTTCGGAAAGTGAAGTGGCGGTATCGCTTCGCGATCATGTAACGCGCATACCGGGTTTTCCACAGTTTCCACAACGCCTACTGCTAAAGCTGCGTTAGGCTTTCCTTCGTTACGATAAGTTTTGTTACGTTGGGTTACGTTAGGTTCTGTCTCCGGAATGGATACAATCTGGATACAGGTATGATATCATCGGCGCAAAACGGCTGCGGCATCATACGGAAACGGCAGAATTATAACAGACTTTTCACGCTTATTATACCATCTCACTGCCAAAAGAAAAGGAATTTTCTATCTTTGCGGAATTTTAAATTTTTCTGTACAAAAACAGAGAATAATATGTTATACTGGAATTTACAGTAGACAGCGCGCACATCCGCGTGCGTTGGGGAGGGCTTTCGGGAATGAATCGTATGGGGAAACATGTTTTCGCGTGGCTTTTGTGTCTGGCGCTGGTCTTCGCGCTGGCTGTGCCCGCCTTTGCCGAAGAGTTATCAACAAATCTTTCAACAGAGTTTTCAACAGCGTCGGAGCCTGCCGCCCCCGTCTTTGAGGGCAGCATCCTCGACAGCGCCGCCATCGAAAAAATGGTGGACGATTACCTTGCGCGCAAGGGCATCGGCAAGGACCGGGTGGGCATCGGCTTCTGCTACACCGCCACCGGGGACGAGTGGTTTCTAAACCCCGACACCTGGTTCTACCCCGGCAGCATGTATAAGGTGCCGCTGATGATGATCCTCTCCGAGCGTCTGCGCGACGGTCAGATCGGCGAAGATACGCAGATCGGCGGTCTGGACCTCGACACCGTATACAACTATGTCCTTGTCCATTCCAACAACGACTACGCCCACGCCGTGCGCCGCTTCCTCATCGACGGCCAGGGCGGGGACGAGATCTGGCGCAAGGAGGCCCAGCAGTACGCGCGCATCGATAAGTATGACGAGCGCTACATGCTCTACTGCTACTTCTCCCCCCGTTACATGACCCAGGTCATGGAGACCCTCTATCACGACCCCGACCGCTTCCCCAAGGTGCTCGACTGTCTGCTCCAGGCCGAGCAGGGGCATTATTTCCGCCTGCCCGACGAGATGCGCTCTTATGACGTGGCGCAGAAGTACGGCAGCTACATCGACAACGAAAACACCAACTGGAACCACACCACCGGCATCATCTATACCTCCAATCCCTTCATCATCACGGTCATGACCAAGAACGTGGGCGGCTCCGAGCAGGTGATCGCGGACCTCGGCGTCCTGTTCAAGGACTACGCTCTGGGTTTGGATGCCGAGCTTGAAGCCTTCCGCGCCGAGCAGGCCAGGGCCGAGCAGGAGCGCCTCGCCGCCGAGGAAGCGGCGCGTCAGGCCGCCGAGCAGGCGCTTGCGCCCCAGCAGACCCAGACTCAGCCGGGGTCACAGCCGCAGAGTGCCTCCCGGCCGAACGGGCCCGAGACCCTTCTGCAGACCAAGACGCCCGACCGGGCCGAGCGCGGCAATCGCGCGCTTATCAAGGTGCTGCTCATTTTGCTGATTGCGGCGATCCTGGGCGGCATCGCTTCCGTCATCATCATCAAGGAAAACGAGCGCAGACGCTATGAGTCCTACAAGCGCCGCTTTGCCGAGGAGATGCGCCGCGAGGCGCTGGAGCGCGAACAGGCAAGACAGCCGCAGGAGCGCCCGGCGGCACGGCAGCCCGAACGCCCGGCGGCAAGACCCGCGCAGCCGGAGGCCCGTCCCCGCGCTGCGGCGCAGGCCCCGGCGCAGCGTCCGAGCCGTCCCGCTCCCGCCCCGGCTCAAGCACAGCGCCGTACCGAGGCCCCCATCCGGCCCCAGCCGCGGCAGAGCGAGCCGGTGACGTTCGACGAAGATCAATGGCTTCACGACGAGGAAGACGAATGAAACGCTTTCTTTGCATATTGCTTGTCCTGTGTATGCTGCTGCCCCTGGGCGGCTGCGGCAGGACGAGGTTCCGCTACGGCATCGACACCGTGCAGGTGCTGGTACAGCAGGACTATTCCCTCGCCTTTCGCAACAATGACCCCCTCTACTTCTATGTGACGGCGGCACTGAGCGTGCTGGCCGCCGAGGGGCGGGTCGACCAGCTGGCAACCAAGTGGCTCGGAAGCGCCGCGCTCAACTATTCCAAGCAGGCCGACGCGCTCGAAAAGCTTGTCCCGCCCGAGCCGCAGGACCTCATCATCGGCCTTGATGTCAACTCCTTCCCCTTCTCCTATCTCTCCAACGGCGAGTACTGGGGCCTCGATGTGGAGCTTGCGATGGCCGTGTGCGAGAAGCTCGGCTGGACGCTTAAAATGCAGCCGATCGAGAAGGAAAACGTGTACGTGGAGCTCTCCTCCGGCAACATCGACGTGGCCTGGGGCGGCATCGCCCTGGACCCCGAGGAGGCCGCGTCCGGCAAGTACACCCAGTACGGCCCCTATATCCACAACGACATCGTTATCGCCACGCGAAACGGCTCGGCCGTGTGGAACAAGATGCGACTCGGCGGGCGGAAGATGTGCATGCCCTCCACCCCGGAGGCCCGCGCTGCCCTGGACACCGACCCGCGGCTCATCAAGCGCCTGGGCCAGATCACGCGCCTTGCCGGCGGCACCACCGAATGCTTCGAGTACCTCTATCAGGGCAAGTGCGACGTGGTGCTCACCGACAGCACCGCCGTGGATTACTTCAACTGCCACTGACTATAAACAGGCTGCGAAAAAGACACTGGGCATCGTAGGGGCTGACACCCTTGGCAGCCCGCGCGGTACAGACCCAAACAAGTCGAACAGCCCTTGGCGAAAACGTACAATGTTATGTATTCGCCGGGGGCAAACGCATGTTTCAGGCTTTCCTCTGCCGGGCCGCCGGGGGCGTCGGCCCCTGCGGTACAGATTATTATCAATACAAGGAAAAACGCATGAACTACACGGAATATATCGTCAATCTCGTCCTCATCTTTTTTGTCTTCTCCATCGCCGGGTGGTGCATGGAGGTGACGCTCAAATACTTTGAGTTCGGCCGCTTTATTAACCGCGGCTTTCTCACCGGGCCGTGGCTGCCCATCTACGGCTTCGGGGCAGTGCTGTGTACTGTGGGAACGCACGCCCTCGCCCCGGTCGAATCGGGCTATCTCACCACCTTCGCCATCTGCTTCATCCTCTGCGGGGTGCTCGAGTACATGACCAGCTACATTCTGGAAAAGCGCTTTCACGCCCGCTGGTGGGATTACAGCCAGAAGCCCATGAACCTGCGCGGGCGCGTGTGGATTGGAAACCTCGTGCTCTTCGGTCTCGGCGGCGTACTGATCGTGCATGTGTTCGATCCGCTGCTTTATAAACTCTTTGCCCGCATCCCCCTTAATGCGCGCAAGACGCTGGCGGCGGTTTTGACGGCCCTCATCACCGCGGACTTCATCATGTCCCACTTCATCCTCAAGCTCGTCAAAACCGGGGTCGAACAGAGCAAGGCCGACAACACCGAGCAGATCAGCCGCGAGGTGCGCCTGCTCCTGTCCGACCGCTCCGTCTTCCACCGCCGCTTCGCCGACGCCTACCCGGAGGTCATCTACCGCACCGAGCGCGTGGCGCAGCGCATGGAGGCCATCCGGCAGGAGACCGAGCGCCTGCGCCGTGAGGCCGAGCAGCGCGCCGCCGGGGTGGGCCAGCGCCTGGAGGCGGGCAGGGATCAGCTTGCGCAGCGCCTCGAGCCCACCGCCATGCTCAAGTCCGGCGTGATCGAAAAGCAGGAGGAGCTGATCGGCATGCTCTACGACGAGGACGCCGCGAGCGCGGAAATGAAGGAACTCAAGCGGGAGATCGACAGGGACATGGCGCGGCTTCGTGACCGGCGCCCGCTGCTAAAATAACAGGAAGAAAGGAATCACCATCATGAGCGCATTGGAAGACACCAACAGGCGCCTGACGCGCTCCGGCGCGCAGGCTCTGACTCTCGGCATTCTGACGCTTCTCTTCGGCGTCACCACGGGGGTACTGAACATCGTAAACGGCGGGAAGCTCCTCGCCCAGCGCAGGAAGCTGAGGTAAAGATTTCATACAGAAACGCGCACGGGCAAAATTGGGATTTACCTTCCGTGCGCGCTTTGGTATAATCAGTATTATTCTTGTTTTCCCGGGAGTATTCCATGACGCAAAAGAAGCTCTTGTTTGAAAAACTGCAGGAGTCCATCAACTCCATTCTGCCCATCACCGCCATTGTGGCGGCGGTGTGCTTTCTGTTTGTCCCCATCCCGTCGGGCCTGATGCTGGCCTTTCTGCTGGGGGCGGTACATATGATCCTCGGCATGGGCATGTTCTCCGTGGGGGCGGAGCTGTCCATGTCCCGCATCGGCGGGCACATCGGCAGCGCCATGACGGCCTCGCGCAGGCTCTGGGTGATTTTGCTCACGAGCTTTGCCCTCGGCACCGCCATCACCCTGGCCGAGCCCGACCTCCAGGTGCTGGCCTCCAACGTGCGGGCCATCCCGAAGACCACCCTGCTGCTCACCGTGGGCGTGGGCGTGGGGCTCTTTCTCGCCCTTGCGATGCTGCGCATGCTGCTGGCTGTCTCGCTTCGGACCATGCTGCTCGTTTTCTACGCGCTGGTGTTCGCGCTCGCCTTTCTGGTGGACCCGGACATGCTGCCGCTGTCTTTTGACGCGGGCGGCGTCACCACAGGGCCCATGACCGTGCCGTTTATCATGGCGCTGGGCGTCGGCGTCTCCGCCATCCGTACCGACGACAAGGCCAAGGAGGACAGCTTCGGTCTCGTCGCTCTCTGCTCCGTGGGGCCGATTATCGCGGTGATGCTGCTGAGCATCATCTTCCATGTGGACAATGGCAGCGCGGAGGCCTCCCCTGTCCCCGCCTACCCCACGACCGTTGCCGTGGGGGAAGGCTACTTTGCCGCCTTCCCCGCCTATTTTGGCGAGGTGGCGCGCGCCCTGCTGCCGATCTTCGTCTTCTTCCTGCTCTTCCAGCTCGTGCGCCTGCGCCTGCACCGGGGGCAGTTTATGCAGATCATGATCGGCATCGTGTACACCTACGCGGGCCTCGTGCTGTTTCTGACCGGCGTGAACGTCGGCTTTTCCCCGCTGGGCGAGCGCCTCGGCGCGCTCATTGCCGAGAGCCGGGGGCGCTGGCTCATGGTCCCGCTCTCCATGCTGATGGGCTGGTTCATCATCCGGGCCGAGCCCGCGGTGCATGTGCTGACAAAGCAGGTGGAGGACCTGACCGCCGGGGCCGTGAGCGAGAAGTCCATGGAGCTGAGCCTTTCCGTCGCGGTCGCATTCGGCAACGCGCTCGCGATCCTGCGCATGCTGACCGGCATTCCCATCCTGTATTTTCTGGTTCCGGGCTACGCCGCGGCCCTGGCCCTGAGCTTCTTTGTCCCGCCCACCTTCACGGGCATCGCCTTTGACTCCGGCGGCGTGGCCTCGGGCCCGCTCACGGCGACGTTCATGCTGCTGTTTGCCATGGGCGCCTCCAATGCTCTGGGCGGCAACGTGATGACCGACGCCTTCGGCCTTGTCGCGATGGTGGCGATGATGCCGCTCATCACCGTGCAGGGCATGGGCGCGGTGTACGTGCTCCGCTCCCGCGGCAAGAGCGAGGAACACTTCGCGGGCGGGGACGAGATCATCGAATTGTGGGAGATCGCCTGACTATGGAACTGTATCAGCTTTTAGCGGTCGTTGACCGTGAAACCGAGCCGCGCCTGGAGGGCGTCTTCACCAGCGCCGGGACCGTCGTGGGCCTCAGCCAGCCCGCCAGCGGCACCGCCGGCAGCGAAATCCTCAAGCGCTTCGGCCTTGCCAGCACCGAAAAGCGCATCGTCATGACCGTCGCCACCGGGGCCCAGCAGCGCATGATCTTCCAGATGGCGCGAAAGCTTCTGTACCTGGACATCCCCGGCAACGGCATCCTCGCCGCCATCCCCATCAAGGCCGTGGCCGGGCGGCAGACCCTTTCCTATCTGACCGACAGCGAAATCACAGGAGGTACACCGTCGATGGATTTTGAATACGAGCTCATTGTGGTGGTCATCAACGCGGGCTATGCCGACACCGTCATGGACGCGGCCCGGGAGGCCGGCGCGGGCGGCGGCACCGTCCTGCACGCCAAGGGCACCGGCAGCATGCGCGGGGAGAAGTTTTACAACATGCGCTTTGCCGACGAAAAGGACATGGTCTACATCGTCGCCCACAAGAGCGAGAAGGCCGCCGTCATGAAGGCGGTCAACCAAAAGGCGGGGCCGGACACGGAAGCGCGCGGCATCTGCTTCTCGCTCCCGATCTCTTCTGTCATGGGCCTGAGAAGCCGCGTGATGGACGAGAATCTGGAATAAGATTCCGTTCCAATCAAATCATCAATGGATAGATAGTAGGGGAGGGGCTTGCCCCTCCCGCGCAGCGAAAACGGCGTGTCATAGATTAAAATTGGGCGAATCCGTATCACCTATCAATCTACGGATTCGCCCAAAATGATTATATAATTTCGGCTTGCTTCCGCCGGGAGGGGCAAGCCCCTCCCCTACGGACTCATCGGGAAATTTTGCTCTTCTTCACGATCGGGGCGCCGGCGTTCCAGGCCATGCCGATCTTTTCGCCGACGGCGTAGTAGCCGTTTTGCATCTGGTCAAAGGTGAAGGCGTGAAGGGCGCCCGCGTCGACCTTGCCCTTTTCGTCCAGGACCTTTTCGTCCGCGAGGACGTTCACGATCTCGCCCAACACGCGCAGGCCGTAGGGCTGCTGCTGGATCTCGACGACCCTGCACTCGAGCGTCAGGGGGTATTCCTCGATGACGGGGGCGTCCACGTTCTCGCTCTTGTACGCGTGCAGGCCGGTGTGGGCAAATTTCTCCGGGTCCTTGTTGGCCGAGACCAGGCCGAGGTAGTCCGACTCCACCAGCGTATCCGTGCCGGGAACGGCGAGGGTGAAGGCCATGCGGTTTTTGAGATTGGCGACCGTCTTGTGGTCCTCCTCCAGGTTGAGGGCTACCATCTTCATGTCGCAGATGCCGCCCCAGGCCATCATCATCACGTCGACCGAGTCGTCCTCGTTGTAGGTGCCGATCATGTAGGTGGGCATGGGGAAGAGATAAGGCTGAACGCCGAGATTCTTTTTCATGGGTTTGCTTCCTTTCTTTTCGTCGATTGCGAAACTCGGGTTTCGCAACCTGTACAGTATTGCATTTTTGCTGTGGGTATGATAGCATAAGCCCATCGGATTCACAAGTACCCACTTTAGTGAAAGGTACTATCCCGGAGGAAAGCTATGGACACGAAATGCATTCAGGACGCGGATTTCAGCACCACCGGCTACAGCTATACCCTGTCGCTGATTTCCGGCAAGTATAAGCCCGTCATCCTCTACTGTCTCATGGAGTATGAGCCGGTGCGCTTCAATGAGATGCAGCGCTACTTAAAGCATGTGACGGACAAGACCCTCAGTCAGAATCTGAAAGAGCTGGAGGCGGACGGGCTCATCTCCCGCACGGTCTACCCGCAGATCCCGCCCAAGGTGGAATACCGGCTGACGGGGCGCGGGCACACGCTGATGGAAGTGCTGGACAAGCTCTGCGACTGGGGCATGGAAAACAGGCCGCAAGGAGACTGAAATGGAGTACACCTGTCATTACGCTTCCCCGCTGGGCGGCATTACCCTGGCAAGCGACGGCGAGGCCCTGACCGGGCAGTGGTTCGACGGGCAGAAATACTTTGCCGACACGCTGGACGCGGAGCATGCGGAAAAGCCCCTCCAGGTCTTTGACGAGACGCTCAGGTGGCTCGATCTGTATTTTGCCGGAGAGGTCCCGGATTTCACCCCGAAGCTTTCTCCGCGCGGGACAAGTTTTCAGCACAGAGTCTGGGATGTGCTGCTCACGATCCCCTACGGACATACCATGACTTACGGGGAGATCGCGCGAAGGCTCGGCTGCCGCAGCGCCCAGGCGGTGGGCGGCGCGGTGGGGCGCAATCCCGTCTCGCTCATCATCCCCTGTCACCGCGTCCTCGGCGCGGACGGCAGCTTAACCGGCTACGCGGGCGGCACAGACAAAAAACGCAGCCTGCTCGAACTGGAGCAGACTGCGAAATAGTTTTTTACTTTCTGCAATCGGCGATGATGCGCTGCATGTCGTCCATGTGCAGCATCATGTCCCGGAACAGCGCAAGCTGCGCCTTTGCGCGCACCAGGTTGTGCTCGGGGTAGTCGATGCGGAAATACTTGTCGCCGATGAGATAGTCGCCCAAAAAGCGGGAGGCAAGCTCCAGCGTGATGACGGCGGCCCCGGTGGCGAGGGACTTGCGCTCGGCTTCGGAAAGGACGCCGCCCATCTGGGACAGATACCCCTCCGCGTAGGCCCGGAACAGGTCCAGGTCGAGCTTCATTTTGCTCTCGTCCGGTTCGTCCTCCTCCGCGGTGCAGGCGGCAAAGCGGATGGTGTCGCCGAAGTCGTAGCAGGCAAGGCCGGGCATGCAGGTGTCAAGGTCGATGATCACCAGCGGGTCGAGGGTGTCGCGGTCAAAGAGGATGTTGTTGGTTTTGGTGTCGTTGTGGGTGACGCGGATGGGAAGCTCGCCCGCGTCGATCTGGCGGCAGAGCGTCCCGGCAAAATCCCGGTTTTCGCGGATGGTCTCGATCTCCCGCCCGGCGTCCTTCGCCCTGCCGAGGGGGTCTTCCGCGACGTTGCGGAAGAAGGTCTCCATGCGGTAGACCGTATCGTGGAAGTGCGGGATGGACTCCACAAGCTGACTTGCGTCAAAGTCCTGGAGCTGGCGGTTAAATTTGCCGAAAGCCTTGCCCGACATGCGCAAAACCTCGGTCTGTCCCTCGGCGGTCTCGAAGGAGACGGAGTTTTCGATGAAGTTATACAGCCGCCAGAATTCCGCGGTCTCGTTTTCGTCGTTGGAATTGAGGGTGTCGGACAGGTAATAGCTGCCGTCCGGGTGCTCGCGCAGGATGAGGTAGTTGTTCCCCTCCGCCGTGTGGTGGAAGTGGAGCCTGCGGCGGCGCTCAAGCGTGCGCTCCTTCGACATGATGTGCTGCGTGATAAGGTCGATGTTGTGCATCATGCTGACGGGGTCACGGAAGACGTACCAGTTGACCTTCTGCACCAGAAACTGTCTGACTTCCTTCCCGTCGTAGAGGGCCACGTAATAGGCCGTGTTGATATGTCCGTTGGGGATCAGGCGATAGAGGATCAGCTCCCCCGGCAGACGGAACTGTTTGCAGATGTAGGCGAGCTTTTCTTTGATTCTTGCTTCGTCCTGCACGGTTTTCACCACCATATATAGATAAAATGATCTTGAAAAAGGCGCTCAAACGCGATCACTATACCTGCATTTGAGCGCCTTGTCAAGTTTATACTTCCGGATGCGGGATGAAGGTCGGGGTCGGGGTCGCGTTGAGGTCCGCCATTTTGAGAAAGACGCTGCCCGTGACCTCGGTGACGCGGAAGGACTCAAAGTACATGATGTTCGTGCCGGAGTAGTTGCCGAAGGCCCAGGTGGTTGTTCTGTCGCCCTTGGGCCAGAAGCGGAGCGTTTCGCTCACACGCACGCGCTCGCTGGTGTCCATATAGCCGGTGAAGGTGAGGTCATTGAAGTTGATCTGAAAGTCCCCGCTCATCACCACGCCGTCCGCCTCAAAGCGGAGGGTCATGGTGTCCCTGTGCTCACCGTCGTTTGCGGCGGTGAACTGGGGCTTGAGCTGGAGGCCGTAGGCGATGGTGGAGGAATTGATCTCGCTCGTGTTTTCGTCCCGGATATCGGCACGGTATTCCTTGTAATCGAAATAGGTATAGAGGTTATCGAGGGTCATTTTGACCTCGAAGACCTCGTTGGGCGTCGGCGTCGGGACCGGGGGCGGGACCGGGGCCGACTCCTTTTTGTTTTTCCGTTTGCAGTCGGTGAGGCACAGCGCCATGCACAGCGCCAGCACCAGGGCAAGGACGCGCTTCATTCTATGTTCACCTCCGCTCACAGGTTCACCGGCAGGGCACAGGCCCCGTCGGTGCAGATATAGTAGGTGGGCCTGCCGTTTTTGAGCGCCATGGAGCCGGTGAAGGGCGCGGCGGCGGCGAGCAGTTCTGCGTTTGCCGGGGTCTTGACCAGCACCGCCATCTCCGGCGACCACTTGCGCAGGATCGCCTTCAGCTCGTCCGGGAAGTGCTCGTCCGGCAGGACGGCCACGGTCTCGCGCCCCGGGCCGTCCGCGCGCATCAACGCCGTGAGGCCGTAGGTGTTCGACGCGGGGTACTGCCCCGCGGCAGTCTTCAAAAAGCCGAGCTGCTGATCCAGCGCCTCGCGCCACATTTCCTCCGCCGTGAGCCGAAAGAGTCGGTCGAACAGGACCGCCGCCGCGCTGTTGCCGCAGGGCAGGGCCCCGTCCTGGGTCTCCTTCGGGCGGAGGATAAGCTTTTCCCCATCGGCGGGGGTGTCGAAGTACCCGCCCCGAGGGTCGGCAAAGCGCTTGAGCTCCCCGGCGAGGGCTTCGGCGTCCAGGAGGTGCTGCGGGTCAAAGTCCGCGGCGTAGAGCTCCACAAGGCCGAGAGCGCAGAAGATGTGATCGCTGAGGCTTGCGTCAAAGCGCAGCTCCCCATCGCAGAGTCGGGCCCTGAGCTTTCCGTCCGCGCGCATGTTATGCAGGATAAAGGCCGCAAGCTCCTGCGCTTCCAGGAGGTAGCGCCGGTCTGAGAAGGCGTTCGCCGCGCGGGAGAGGGCCATGAGCATCAGGCCGTTCCAGCCCGCCAAAATCTTGTTGTCGGTAAAGAGCGCCATGCGCCCGGCCCGGTACTCGCGCAGGCGTTCGCGGAACTCGTCATAGCCCTCGGGCAGGAAGCTCCAGCGGTTGTTAAGCAGGAGGTTCGGGATGCTTTTCCCCTGGAAGTTGCCCTCGGCGGTGATGTCGTAGCACTCGCAGAAGTGCTTTCCCGCCTCCGCACCGAGGACATTGGAAACCTCGTCGGGCGTGAAGAGGTAATACGCTCCCTCCTGCCCGTCGCTGTCGGCGTCCTGGCCGCTGTAAAAGCCGCCGTCCGGGGCCTTGAGCTCCCGCAGGCAGTAGTCGAGGGTGTTTTCCGCCGTCTCGCGCCAGAGAGCCATGTGCCCGTCCTGCCAGGCCTCGGTGTAAGTCAGGGCCAGGAGGGCGTTATCGTAAAGGGTCTTTTCAAAGTGGGGCTTGAGCCACTCGCGGTCGGTGGAGTAGCGACAGAAGCCGCCGCCGAAATGGTCATAGATGCCGCCCCGGTACATCTGCCGCAGGGTATGCTCGACGGCCTCGCGCGGCTTGCGGTCGTTTTTGGCGGCAGCATACTCCATCAGGAACAGGAGGTTATGCGGGGAGGGGAATTTGGTCGACCAGCCGAAGCCGCCGTACTCCTTGTCGTAGGAGCTCATGAGCTGCTCCATGGCCTTGCGCGGCAGGTCCTCCGCCGCCTCGCCCGTTTCCGTCTCCTGCTTAAGGTAGGCGGTCATCTCGCTTGCGGTGTGCAGAAGCTCTGCGCGGTCGGCGCTCCACTTCTCGGCGATGGCCGTGAGCAAAAAGCGCAGGCCCATGCGTCCGCCGCGGTTTTCCTTCGGAAAGTAGGTGCCGATGAAGAAGGGCTCCTGCTCCGGGGTCAGGATCGCGGTCAGGGGCCAGCCGCCGCTGCCGTTTGCCGCGACGCAGGCCTGCATATACACGCTGTCCACGTCGGGCCGCTCCTCGCGGTCGACCTTGACGGCGACGTAGGATTTGTTCAGGATCTCCGCTACGCTCTGGTCCTCGAAGGACTCGTGCGCCATGACATGGCACCAGTGGCAGGTGGAATAGCCGATGGAGAGAAAGACGGGCTTGTCCTCCCGCTTTGCCTTCTCGAACGCCTCCGCGCCCCAGGGATACCAGTCCACCGGGTTTTCCGCGTGCTGACGCAGATAGGGGGATTTTTCGTATATCAGTCGATTGCTCATGGGTATTCTCCCTTGTGTACGTTTTTGTTTATTATACCCATTCGGCGCGTTTCTTGCAAGTCGGTGTTGGCGGGTTTCAAAGAGTGTGGTATAATGAATCAACGATACCCTTTAAGGATGAGTCAACATGGACCACAACGAATTTTGCTGCATTTTTGATACGACCCAATATACCGGCACGCCGGACGCGGAGCCCTGCCCGCAGGCACTCGATGTGCCGCGGCTCATCGGGCGCTTTGACGCCCTGTGCAATCAGGGCCGGGAGCAGGACGCCCGCGATCTGCTGGAGCAGGCGCTTCAAACCGCAAAGCAGGGCGGAGACTGGCGCGCGGAGCTGAGCGTCACGAATGAGCTCCTTGGCCAATACCGCCGCACGCAGGAAAAGGACAAGGCCCTGGATGCCGTCAATCACGCGCTGGAGATCATCCGCGTCCATCACCTGGGCCGCACCGTCTCGGGCGCGACGATCCTCTTAAACGCCGCGACGACTCTCAAGGCCTTCGGGCACGCTCCCGAGTCCATCCCCATCTTTACCCATGTGGCCCGGGTCTATGCTGACAATCTCGACCCCAATGACTACCGCTTTGCGGGGCTTTACAACAATATGGCCCTGAGCTATGACGACATTGACGATGTAAAGAGCGCCGAGCGCTTTTTCATGCTGGCGCTCAAAACCATCGAGCAGACCGATCACCCGGAAAACGACAGCGCCGTGACCTGGTGCAATCTCGCGGAGATGTACGGAAAGCGCGATTTGGAGGACGAGCGCATCGGGGACTGCCTGGAGATGGCCTGGGACCTGCTCAATGCCCCCGGCCTGCCGCGCGACGGCTACCATGCCTTCACGATCTCCAAGTGCGCGCCGACTTTCGATTATTACGGCTACTTCCTCTACGCGAAGGAGCTTCGGGAAAGGGCGGAGAAGATCTATGCAGGGACTTGAAGAGGCGCGCAGGCTCTATGAGCGCTGCGGCGTCGACATGATCGAGCGGCTCTTTCCGAAATGGGCCGGGCGCATCGCCGTCGGCCTTGCGGGCCACGGCTCGGAGTGCTTCGGCTTTGACGACGAGCTCTCGCGCGACCACGACTTTCCCGAGGGCTTCTGCCTCTGGGTAGACGATGAGACGGACCGCGCGATCGGGGTGCAGCTTGCCCGCGCCTACCGGGCGCTCCCCTTCAAGAAAGCCGCCGAGCGCAGCGCCCTGAGCGAGACGGGCCGCGGCGTGCGGCGCATAAGCGATTTCTACAGCCGCTATACCGGCACTCCCGGTGCGCCGGAGAGCGATATGCAGTGGCTGTCGCTGCCCTCCCACGCGCTGGCGGAGGCCACCAACGGCGCGGTCTTCCGGGACGATCAGGGGCTGTTCAGTGAGATCCGCGAGACGCTCCTGCACGGCATGCCGGAGGATGTGCGGCTCAAAAAGCTGGCCGCGCGCGTGATCACCATGGCCCAGGCCGGACAGTACAACTACCCCCGCTGCGTTCGGCACGGAGAATACGGGGCCGCGATGCTTGCCATGACGGAGTTTGTGAATAACGCCTGTGAGGCGATCTATCTTTTGAACCGCCGCCACATGCCCTATTACAAGTGGCAGCTTCGGGGGATGGAGAATCTGGAAACCCTCGCGGGGATGAAGGACGCGCTGGAATTTCTGCTGACATCCGAAAACGACGAGCAGGGCCGCATCCTCAAGTCCGCCGTCATTGAGGACATCTGCGCCGCCGTGGTGAAGGAGCTCAAGGCGCAGCACCTGACCCACGGGAGCTGGGACTATCTGGAGCCGCATGCATTTGAGATAGCTTCTCACATTGAAAGCCCCGACCTTCGGGCAATGCACATCATGGAGGGATAAAAAGACAAAATGCGATCATGTCCGTTCTATGTCATTGCGAACCAGTGACCGATGTCACTGGTGTGGCAATCCGTACTCCCTGCGGCCAGGTTAGATTTCTGAGTTGTTTACTGCCTCCGGCGGGCGGATTGCCACGTCACCAGTGTGTGCACTGGTTCCTCGCAATGACGGAGAACACCGATGAAAACTTTTGTACTATATTGTTATATCCCTTTATTGGAGGAACGCACCATGGAGATACGCTGGCTGGGACATGCCTGCTTTACCGTTACCCATAACGGCTACACACTGGCAATCGACCCTTATAATGCGGACTATATCCCGGGCTACCCGAAGCTCAGGGGTGTGAAGGCGGACAAGCTGCTTATAAGCCACGACAGCTACGGGCACAACTACACGCCCGGCATCGTGCTCTCCGGCAGGCCCGAGAGCGACTGCCCCTTTACCATCACCCCCATGGAGGTCTGGCACGACACGGTTTGCGGCATCATGCGCGGCAGCTGCCTCATCCATCTCATCGAAGCGGACGGCTTACGCGTGGCCCACATGGGCGACATCGGCGCGCCGCTGACGGGAGAGCAGCTGAGCAAGCTCTACGACCTCGACGCCATGATGATCACCGCCGGGTCCTGCACGGCGCTGCCCTCCCAGGAGGTCTTTCGCCTGGCCGAGGAACTTTTCCCCAAGGTGCTCATCCCCATGCACTACCGCGACGGCAAGCGCGGCCCGCGCAGGCTCGAGCATGTGGAGGAGCTGACCAAGCACTACGCCCCCGCCATGGTCCGGCACTACGACACCGACCGCATCACCATTACCGCCGATATGGAGCCGCAGATCGCGGTGCTCAAATTCCTGGGGCCAACGGAGGAAGAGCAGGGAAATATTGTCAAAAAGTCCTCCGTTCTCTCCCGCGCCGTGTCGAAGCTGCATATTTCCCGTCGAAAATAAGCTGAATTTCTCTCTCCCGCACTTGCAATATTCCCGTATTACTGATAAAATGATTTAGTTTAATCCAACATCGAACATATCGGAGTGTTTGCATGAAAGCATTTCAAAGAATATTTGCCGCGGTTTTCGCGCTGCTGCTCTGCCTGAGTCTCTGCACCGGCGCCCTGGCCGCCGGGGAGTCAGACCCCGACTGGGACGCCGTCAACGCCGCCGTGCTGGAAAAATACGGGATCGGCGAGTACGAGATCTACGCGGGCTACCGCAACCTCGTCACCGGCGAGGAGCACTACATCCGGGGCGACGAGTACGCCGTCGCGGCCAGCATGTTCAAGGTGCCCCTTTGCATGTACGCCACCGAAGAGCTCCATAACGGCAATATCGACTGGAGCGTCTATGAGCAGTATTTCAGCTTCGATTCCGTTATCCAGGATATCCTCATCGACTCGAGCAACGAGCGGGCCTATTTCCTCTGCGACACCTTCCTCGGCGGCTACAACGAGTTTCGCGTGAAGACCGCCCCTTACTACGGGGTCGAGCCGGGGTCCGAGCCCATGGAGCAGACAATGGTCAACATGTACACGCCCCGCGAGTTCATCAACTGCCTGGATCTGCTGTACCGTGAGCCGGAGCGCTTCCCCAACATCATCGAGACCATGCAGAAGGCCATGACCGACCGCTTCTTCAAGACCAATGAGCCGCGCTTCCGCATCGCGCACAAGCCCGGCTGGATTGCGGAGGACCTGATCTTAAACGACTGCGCCATCTGCTACACCACCCAGCCCATCGCCATCGTGGTCTTCTCCCGCGGCAGCGCGACCTCGGAGGAGTTTCTGAGCGCCTGGTGCACCGCCATGTGCGAGTACACCGAGAAGCTGGCGAACAAGCCCTCCCCCACCCCGGAGCCGACGCCCGCCCCCGTTCCGGCGACGCCCGTGCCCGTCGTGACGCCCGCGCCCGCCTCCGCCGCTTCCGCCGCGCCCGACCGGGTGGCGCTTCCCATGATCGTGCCCGCCGTGGCCATCGGCGCCTTCCTGCTGATAGGACTCATTGTGACCATTGTTTTGTGCGTCAAGTACCGCACGCGCTTTATCGGGCTGTTCCTGGCCCTGGTCCTGAGCGCCGCCGCCATGGCCCTTTCCGCGGCCGGGGTCTATTACGGCACGGTGTACGCAAAGCCCAGCGGCGACCCCGCGCAGAGCGTCACGCGCTTCCTCGACGCGATCTGCACCGGCAACTACCCCGCCGCCTACACGGAGCTGCGCGACTACTCAGACCTCGGCCTAGCCGAGACGCCCTCCTCCCCCGCCGGGCAGCGCATCCAGCAGGCCCTGCATGAGAGCTATTCCTATTCCCTCGCGGGCGAGTGCCGCACGGAGAAGCTGGAGGCCGTACAGCCGGTGCGCTTTACGTACCTGGATCTGGCACGGCTCGAGCAGGCCGTGGCCGACGAGACCCAGCGCCAGGCCGAGGTCATCGTGCAGAGCCGCTCCGTCAGCGAGGTGTACGACGAGAACCGGCGCTACCGGCCCGAGGTTGCTAACGAGGCGTATCTGGCGGCCCTGAACGTGGTGCTGCAGAACGCCCCCGCCTACTACGCCGAGACGCAGTTCGACCTTTCCCTGGCCTATACCGACGGCCGCTGGCAGATCCTCGCAAGCCCCGCGCTGCTGCGCGCCCTTGCCGGCGGGATCGGATATTGATGGAGACAGAGCATGAGTAAGGACAATTACGATTTCAATGATCTTGACGCCATCCTCGCCGAATTTCGGGACGGGGGCACGGCGGAAGAAGCGCCCGTACCGGAAGCGGAGCCGGTAAAACCGGCCCCGGAAACTGAGCCCGCCGTGGAGGTCTATTCCTCCCACGCGGCCGACTCCCCCTTCTCAGCCCCCGGCAGCGAGGACACCGTGCGCTATGAGCTGCCGCCCATCTACTCCCGTGAGGAGGAGAAGGAGCGCAAGGCGGCGCAGAAGTCCCGCTTCCGTAAAGCAAAGCCCGAGCCGGAGACCGCCGCCGGGACCGAAGATCCCGGCGAGAGCGAGGAAGAGGCGCCGAAGAAAAAGCGCCGCCTCGGCAGGAAAGCCAAAACGGAGCCCAAAGAAGAAAAGCCGAAAAAGGAACCCAAGCCGCCGCGCGTCTATGCCAAAAAGCGCATCCCCTGGATCCTGCGGGCGCTGATGACGCTGGTGTTCCTCGCGGCTGCGCTGGCCGCTCTGGTGTGGACGCTTGTGTACCTGCACCCGGCCTCCGGCACGCTCAACGCCTTCTCGGCCGCCGACGCGAAGCTGCGCCTCGCCGGGAAGCTGGACGAGTATGTCAACAACGCGGCCGCAGACGCGCTGGGCGATCTGACCTATATCAAGAAGGTCTACACCCTGCAGGAGAGCGCCACCGTGGCCCCCGCGCCCGATCCCGACGGCTTCGGCACCACCTACGATCCCGCCGACATCACGGAGCTTATAAACCGCGCCGCGATCCTCATCGACGGACAGAAGATGATCTTTGACCCCACCGCGGACTTTGTGCCGGACGAGCCGATCCGCTACTACTACGACGACACCATCCTTGTCATCACCTGGCAGGAATACATCGAGCAGCGCTGCTGCACCTTCGCCGAGGTGAAGGTTGCCCACGGCTCGCAGCTCAGGCGCAAGCTTGCCGAGGACAGCTACAGTTCGAGCGTCCAGCTCTACGCCTCCGACATGGCAAATGCCTCCAACGCGGTGGTGGCCATGAACGGCGACTTCTACGCCTTCCGCGACCTGGGCATCACGGCCTACCAGCGCAAGCTCTACCGCAACAATCCCGCCCAGGTGGACTCCTGCTTCTTCACCGCCTCCGGCGACATGCTCTTTACCCGGGCAGGTGAGCTCATGGGCGAGGGCGAGGCCGAGGCCTTCATCCAGGCAAACGACGTGGTCTTTGCCGTGGCTTTCGGGCCGGTGCTGGTCGATAACGGGGAGCTGCAGTACTGCTCCGGCTACCCCATCGGTGAGGTCAACACCGAGTACTCCCGCTCCTGCATCTCCATGACGGACGAGCTTCACTACCTGCTCATGACCATCAACCACACGCCCGACGCCCGTCCCCGCGCCACCATCAACGAGCTTGCCCGCATCATCTACTCCAAGAACGTCTGGAAGGCCTACACCCTCGACGGCGGCCAGACAGCCGAGATCATCATGATGGGCGCGCCCATCAACCACGTCGACTTCGGCGTGGAGCGCGCCGTGAGCGACATTATCTACTTTGCAACCGCCATTCCCGAGGAGGTGCGTCGATGAATCCCATAGCCGTATACTTCGACACCACCGTTCTCTACTGGAGCGCGATCATCATCACCGCGGGGCTGCTGGCGGCGCTGCTGATGAGCCTTTCGCTGCAGGTGACCAACAAGGGCCGCATCGTGTCCATGATGCTCTTCTTCCCGCTGGCGCTGGCTTTCTCGATCCCGCTCTGCAGGATGCTGCACTGGTACTGCCATCAGGAGCAGTATGACGGCTTTTTCAAGGCCATGACGGATTACTCCGCCGGCAGCTACGTCCTGCCCGCCGCCATCCCCGGCGTGTGGCTTGCCGCCTGGATCGCCGCCAAGCTCGACGACGGCGACACCGCAAAGCTCCTGGACGCCGCCGCCCCCGGCATGGCACTCGTCATCGCCTTCGTGAGGCTCAGCGCCCTGTTCTCCTCCGCCTGCCGCAGCAAGATTTCCGTGACCACCGGGGTATTGCAGCATCTGCCCATCGCCGCCGGGATCACCAACTCCGCAGGCGTGACCGAGTACCGCTTTGCCACCTTCTTTGTACACTTCCTGCTGATGCTGCTGTTCTGCCTGCTGCTGCTGAAATTCTTCATGAAGTACCGCAACTTCCCCATGAAGGCCGGGCGCAGGGAGGGCAACACCGTCAACATGTTCCTGCTGCTGTACGCAGCTTCGGAAATGATTCTGGACTCCACCCGCTACGACTCGAGCTTCCTGCCGCAAAACGGCTTTGTGAGCATCGTGCAGATCGTCACCGCCGTGTGCATCCTGCTGCTGCTCATCCACTACAGCCGCCTGTCCATCCAGGCAAACGGGACGCGCATCTGGCACTGGCTGCTGTGGATTTTGTGGCTTATCGCCCTCGGCTGCGGCGGCTTTACGGAGTATCTGGTGCAGCGCCACGGCGACTGGTATCTCCGCTGCTACGGCGCGATGGCCCTGTGCTGCATCATCCTCATCGCGGTTGTGTACCGCCTCTACGTGACCGCCAGCGGACGCATCGAGGAAGAGGACGAGGAAGACAGCAAAGCCGCGGAGAGTGAAGAATAAACATATAAAAGCAAGACCGCAGGGGTCGATCCGGTGGATCAGTCCCTGCGGTCTTTTTATTGTTTTTGGGGTATCTTAGTCAGCAAAGGCTGAACTTGGCTCCCCCTCTGGGGGAGCTGGCACCAGTGTCGCAACACTGGTGACTGAGAGGGCTGGCGGTCGGCCCGCGAACCCCTCTCCGTCGCTTTGCGACACCTCTCCCCCGAGACGCCGCTGCGCGGCTGGGGCGAGGCAAGTGTTTAACTGTTGTGGGTGTGGGGGTAAGCCCCGCTGTGTAAAACCGATACGCATATTGTTTATTTCACTGTCTGTACTTTACCGCGATCAGGATGCCGAGGATTAGGGCCGCGGCACAGGCGGCAAGCAGCTGCCAGGTGGAGGCGCTGACGGGCTGGGGGCCGGTCGGGACCGGCTCCTCGATCGCAAGCTCCGCCGCTTCCTCAGCGGCGTTTTGCATTGCGTCCGGCATTTCGTCGCGCCGCATGTGACCGCCGCCCATGCCCTGGGGCATCTGGGAGGGGTCCGGCGTCTCGCCGTTCATGCCGGGCCGCATGCCGTTCATGTCCGGGGGCATGCTGCCGGAATCCCGCGGGGCGGGCATGTCGGTAAAGTCCGGCAGCTCGCCGCCATCTCCCGGCGGGGTGGACATGACGTTTTCGCCGGTGCCGACGGGCTGTCCGTTCACATTGCCGGGCTGCGCGCCCCAGCCGCCCATCGCGGGGCGTTCACCGTTCTCGGGGCGCTCGCTGCCGTCGGCGCTGTCGCGCTGGCGCTGGTCTCTGCCCCAGCCGCCCATGCCGCCCATGCCGCCGCTTGTGCTGCCCACGATAGTGCTGACGGAATCCAGGGTGATCTCCTGCTCCTTATCGCCCACCGTGACCGTATAGGTCTCGCCGAGCTTCATGTCCGGAGAGCTGAGAGAGACGGAGGAGAAGGCGCAGGGCACCGTGTAGCTGAGAAGCTCCCGGCCCGCCGCGTCCTTCACGGTCACGGTGCTGCCCGCCTCGGCGCTGTAGCCCAGGTTATACAGGACCGCGCACTGGGTGGAGCTGTCGCTGAAGCCCTCCGCCATGGCGGAGCTGCCGCAGGCCACGAGCTCGCCGCCGGTGACGATACAGCTGCCGCCGCTTTCACTGCCGTAGTCGATGGCGTCGTTGCTGCCGGAGGCGTTGAGGCTGACGCGGATGGTGCCGCCCGAGATGACGATGTCGCCGTTGGAGTCCAGACCGTCGGCGTCCCGGGCATTTGCGTTGACCACGGTTAAGCTGCCGCCGCTGATGTGAATCCAGGTGTCGCTGTTTTCCGACTCGTCCGTGCCGGATACGCGCTGCATGAACATGCCGTGGCCGGGGCCGAAGCTGACGCCGCCGTTTGCGTTCAGGCCGTCGTCGGTGGGATAGAGCTCGATCTCGCCGCCGGAGATGTCGATGGTCAGGGCCTCGATGCCCTCGTAGCACTCGCTGATGAGGATGCTGCCGCCGCTGATCGTCACGGCGCTGTCGGCATGGATGCCGTCGTCGCCCGCGCGGAGTTCAAATCTGCCGCCCTCGATGGCGATGCTGCCCTCGCTGTGCAGGCCGTCCGCCTCGGAATCAAGGGTGATGCTGCCGCCCTCGACGCGCATATCCGCCGCGCTCTTGAGGGCCGCGCCGCCGCTTTCGATATCGACGCTGCCGGAGGCGATGTACAGGAGCGAATCCGGGCCCTGGACGTTAATGCCCTCGTCGCCCGCGCGCAGGATCAGCGAGGCCTTTTCCAGGCAGAAGCCGTCGTTTACGTGGATGGCGTCCTGGGGCGCGTCCACCGTGATTTTGCCGCCGGTGATGACCAGCTCGTCGTTTACGTCGATGCCGTGCTTATAGGCCGCCGTGACGGTGAGGCTGCCGCTGCCGTTGATGGTGAGGTCGTCGCGGCTGTAGATCGCGCCGCCCGTGTTGTCATTGAGGGCGGTCTCGGAATACTCCGCGCCGCTTGTCATGCGGTTTTCGGTGCCCGGAGCGAGGGTCAGGAAGACCTTGTCCGCCTGCTCGACACGCAGGCACGCGTCGTCGGAGCGGCTGATGTCCGCCCCGTCAAGCAATAGCCAGACCTTGGAGGTACTGTCGGCGCTGACGATGACGCTGCCGTCCGTGAGCGTACCGGAGAGGATATAGCGCCCGGCCTGGGCGATGACCACGTTGCCGCCCTGGACATAGGCCCCGCCGCCGGAGACGTAGGCCCGCTCGCCCGAGAGGGTGATGCGGGTGGCGCCGGCGCTGTCCCAGTCGCTGTCGCGGTCATTCCTGGTAAAGTAGGCGGAATCGCTGCTGCTCTCCGCGTCCCCGTCCACCATGGGTGTGAGGCCGAGCTTCTGCCCGTTCATAAACAGGACGGTGACAAGCAGCGTGAAGACAAGGACGGCAACGCAGATGAGATCAATCTGCTTGTGCGTTGACATCGCGCCCCTCCTCAGCCCATGTAGTCGCCGTTGTAGCTGACAAGGACCGCGCTGCTGACGCCCTCGAGGGCGGCGAGCTCATTGACAAAGTCGGTGTTGCCGTCCTTGAGGCGCACCTCGGCGTTGAGCTCCACCGCGCCCTCGCGGGCGGTCTTGCTCTTGACGGCGCAGCGCACGGTGCGCTGCTTGAGGAGCTTGAGCGCTCTGGTCTCGCTGTCGTGGCCGTCGCAGTCGATGACCACGATGAAGGGGTGTGTCATGTCCTTGCGGTTGGCAAAGATCAGAATGATGAGGCCGATGAAGACGCTGCCGAACACCGCAAGCGGGATGAGGCCCGCCGCCAGCACGATGCCCGCCGCGATGGCCCAGAAGAGGAAGGCAATGTCCAGCGGCTCCTTGATGGCGGTGCGGAAACGCACAATGGACAGCGCGCCCACCATGCCGAGGGACAGCACGATGTTCGACGTGACGGCGAGGATCACGAGGGTCGTGATCATGGTCAGGGCCACCAGCGTCACGCCGAAGCTTGACGAATACATGACGCCCGCGTAGGTCTTCTTATAGATGAAAAAGATGAACACGCCCACGCCGAAGGCCAGCACCAGCGCCAGGGCCATGTCCAGAACGCTCACCGCGTTCACGTTTGTGAGAAAGCTCGATTTGAAAATGTCGTTGAAGGTCATACTGTCTGCTCCTTATAAAATAAAACTACCGATTATTCTCAATCGTTTTTGAGGGAGCTTTGCTTCCTCAAAAACACCTTAAGCCGAGCATAACGACGCGCGGGAAGCGCGCGACGATCCCAGCTTGTCTGCGAGGCCTCGCGCCGACCAAGCACGGCGTGTTACAGCCCGCCGTGTGCGATAAGCGCGAGTCCCTCAATTGCGAACCTTGTTCGCAATTGAATTCTATCCGTAGATTCTGCATTGCGCATACTTGGAAAAGGCTTCGACTCTTCGGCCCGGGGTCTGGACCGCGTCGCGGATGATGTCGGGGAGAAAGGCGTCCCACTTTACCTCCAGGAGGATGGGCGCGTCCCCGGCGGGGACGGTGACGCAGGCGGGGTTTAAGAAGTCTGTGGAGCTCAGGCTCGTGCGGATGTCGTAGTCAAAGGTGACGCGCACGTTGCCGGGGCGGTAAATAAACGGCTCACGGGTGTAGTCGACGATGGTCTTCGGCCTTAAACCCTGATAACGCATCTTGCAGTAAAGCTCCCGCACCAGGTCCCGGCCGCTGTCCATCATCCAGTCAAGGTCCCCGTCCACGATGCTCTGCGCCTCGTCCCTTGTGAGGTTGGCGCTGTATTTGGTGCCGAGCCCCGCGCGTTTGGACTTCTTCTCCAGGTGGATGACGGAAGTGTCGCCGTTATAGTAGCGGATGCGGAACTTCTCCCGCAGGTTCACGCCGTCGATCTTCTCCCGCAGGGCTTTGTCCGCGGCGTTATCAAAATAGAGGCTCCGGATCAGGTAGCGCCCGCCCGAGGCGTGAGGATCGCTCTCGGCCACGGCGCGCAGGCGCTGGCGGATGGCAAGCAGATCCGCATAGCTGATCTCGTGCTTCCACTCATGGCGGTAACGGATGTCCAGGATGCATCCCTTCTTTCTGTTTCGGTTGTAGGAAAGCATAAAGCATTATGCTGAAAGAAAGCTTAAGCAAGCTGTGAAGAAAATGAAAACGTGTATTATTTTTCGGCTTTACTGCTCCGCGGCCATGGCGGCGCGGACCTCCTCCTCGCTCATGTTGAGGAAGAGGGCGATCTGGCGCACGTTGTGGTTCTCCCGGTCAAATTCCGTGATGAAGTTTCTCAGCTCGTCCACATAGTACTGCCAGCTTAAGTAGGTGGAGTCGCGCAGGGGCTCGTCACGCTCGATCTCCGGCTCGAGCATCGCGACATAGCGCTCGATGGCCTCGCTGACGTGGGCGTTGGAGAGCGTCGTCCGGTTGAGCTCCCCGAAGCGCCGCAGAAAGCGCGCCTTGAAGCCGTCGTTTTGAAACAGCGCCATCATGAGCGAGTACATCTGGAAGCCGGCGTTTGCCTCGCTGTTCATGATCACGCGGTAGTCCATCTCCGGATTCTGGAAGGCCCAGTCCAGATCGAGCAGCGCCCAGCGCCACAGTCCGTCCCCCTCGGTGGAGCGGAAGAACATGATGTTGTTGAGCGTGTCGGTATTGCCGGAGTAGCCTTCAAAGATGATCCAGTCAATGAAGCTGTCGATGTCGATGGTGCGGCAGATTTTCTCGTAATTGGCCGCGTCGCGCATGTCGTTTTGCGCGGTGAACTCCACAACGTCCTTATAGAAGTCGGAGGCAAGGGCGGTTTCGCCTTCCTCGATGATCACGCTTTCCGGGCTGACATGATAATGCTCGGCGTAGTACTGCTCGTTCAGGTCCTCTTTCAGGGCATACAGTCCCCAATAGGCGCCGTTTATATAGACCACGCAGAACTGACTGCTCTGCGACAGCAGATGCGTGGAGCTCTCCAGCACCAGATCCTGTATGAGCTCGGTCCGGAAAAGCGTCTTGAGATTATCCTGCCCGGCCCGGACATGCAGGCGCGTGAACGTGGTCACGCCGTTGCCGAAGACATCCGCCTCCAGCGGCCCGTCTATCCGGTCGGGGAAGTAAAGGCCCAGGCTTTTTTTCGGCAGATCCAGGCTGGTATGTCCGCGCAGGCGCACAAGCCCATCCTTGTTGAAGCTGTGCTCCCCGTTGAAATAGGCGGCGTTTGCCGTCTGCAGGCTTTTGGCCGAGGCGTAGTACAGGTTTTTGAACATGCCCAGGTCGTCGACCGTGATGTTCAGCACCGGCAGGCTGTGGTGCTCCCGCAGCAGATAGGTATATGTCCCCACCTCGCCGGGAAGCGAGTCCTCTCCCACGGCGACCGCCCGCACGACTGTGTTTTCGGTCAGCGTGACGGGCCCGGTATAGAGCGCGGAGCTCTCGTCGGGGCGCGTGCCGTCAAGCGTATAGTAAATGCGCGTCTCCTCCCCGGCGTCAAGCTCCTGCGCCGCGCTGAGCGAAACGGTCAGATGCTGCGCGTCGGGGTATACGCCGGGCTCCGTATCGACCGCGGGTACAGGCGCGATAAAGCGCCTGCCGTCCCGGTTTTCCTCGCCGGGCGTGGGAGCGGAGAAATAGAACAGGCCGTTTCCGTCCGGCATCCGGCCATAGCTTCCCCCCGCGGGGATCTGCCGCAGCGTCATGCAGTCTGCCGGTCTGCCGTCGGCGCCGTACAGATACAGCTCATCTTCATTGCTGTTAAGTGCGATCGGCGCATAGAAGCGTTCCTCGGCGGAGCTGCGTTCTTCCCCGCAGCAGAAAACCAGGAACAGCTCGCCCGGCTGGAGCGTAACGTCCGGCAGGGCGCAGCGCAGTCCCGTCTTCTTGTCAGACATGGCATAGTCCCCGAGCCAAAGCGCCGCGTCGGAAACATTTTTCAGCTCCACGATATCGTCCGTGCCGTATAAAAACGAGGGCAGGAAGCTCTCGTTTTTCACGAGCACCTCGTTGATTTTCAGCGGCGAGGCGTTCTCACGCGAAGCCTGAAAACTTTCAAAGCCCGCGGGGGTATTGGCAAAGCCCGGCGTCGGCCAGGCGCAGGCGCGGTACTCTCCCCCGCCGCCGCGGATCGCGGAAATGTCCGCCTTCATGTCGCCCGCTTCGGCAGCCGCCTTCAGCTCCCCATCCGGCGCGCGAAGATATACCGTCTCCCCCGCCGAAATGCCGAAGGGGGCCAGCAACTCATCGGCGGCGGGCGCGTGATCCTTCCCCGCGAAGATGAGCAGATAGCCGTCCGGCTCGAGCACAAGCGGCGGGAACATGGCCTTCGGGAGATTATCGCGGTCGCTCAGCGTCCAGCCGTCAAGGTCCACGCTCTCGTCCCCGGTATTGTGCAGCTCGATCCAGTCGGGAAAGCAGGCGGAGCCGTCATCCACCGTGGTCCTGTTTTTTGCCATTATCTCTGAAATGACAATGGTATCCGGGTAACGGGGCGCGGCGCTCTCCTCCGGCGGCGCAGGCGCCGGTGTCTGCGGCGGCACGGTCGGCGCGGCGACCTGCGGCGCGCACGCGCTCAGCAGCAGGGCAGCGACGAGCAGAAGCGCGAGCGTACCCGCTTTTTTCCGTTTTATCGTTTGCCGCGGCATGATCTGCCCCCCCTTCCGAGAAGGATTTTTTTACCGATTTAATAGTATATCACAGATCGTGCCGACAGGAAAGTACAATATTTACAATCTTTTCAGTTTTCCGCCTGGCGGGCGTCTGCCGCTCTGCGCTGTTGACAGTCGTGTTATAATGGAAAAAAATTGCGGCGGAAGGAGTTTCTATGGAAAACGAGCTGGTAATCGAGCTGCGCAGGCGAAGGATCACGCTGATGAGCCTCGGGTCGGGCGTGATCAGCTTCGGGATTTGGAGCATCACGAAAACGCTTCTCTACATCTATGTGGGTGTGTTCAGGGTGGATGTTACCACGGTTTCGGAGGAGTATCGGCAAGCTGTAACCGCTGTTGCCTACGTCCTGCTCGCCTTGTTTATGCTGATCGGGCTTTCGCTGCGCCTGTTTGTGGGCCTCAAGGCCAGGGCGGCGGGCAGCGGGAAACGGCAGCGCCCGACCTATATCGTCGTGGCCTGCCTGCTGCTGGCCTGGAGCGTGTTTTCGCTGCTGGGCGCCGTTTTCGGCCGTTCAAGCGGGCGCATGGAAAACCAGTCTTTGATGGATTACGCGGTGAGTATGTTTGTGGAATGCTGCTCGGCTGCGATGCTGGCGGAGCTGATCTATACGGCGCTGCGGGTAAGGAAGCTTGCAAAGCTGGTGGAGGGCTGAGGCATGCAGATAGATTTTCATTACTATGCCACCTACTGCGCGGCCTTTCTCGCGGGCTGCAGCCACGAGGAGAGCCTCGACATCGCCTACAGCGCCCAGTTTGTCGACTGCTGCACCAGAACGCTCCTGTCCAAGCTCAAGGCCCCCCTCTCCGCCGCCACGACCCAGCTCCAGCTGGAGCTGATGAACGCGCGCACGGACCTGCTGGGGCTCCAGGACATCACGCGTATCTGGTCCTCCTTCCACTTTCTGCCCGGCAATCTGTACGCCGAGGTAAACCACTCCAACCGCCTGTACAAAAACAAGTTCCGCCTCATCTGCACTCCCAACGGCGCCCTGGCTGCCGATACCGTGAAGCTTGCAAAGGGCGGCAGTCTCCAGGCGGCGGGCATCGCCATGCATGTCCTGGCCGACACCTGGGCCCACCGCTATTTCGCGGGCACGCCGTCGCTCGTCGTCAACAACACCAACAGCTATTTCTATGAGATCATGCCCGACGGGACCGAGCGCGAGGTGAGCTTCCGCCACAGCCCCGGCGGCGCGGACGATCCGGAACACAGCATCTACAACAACAGCATCTACCAGAGCAGCGAGCGGAGCATCATGAACCTGGGCCACGGCCGGGCGGGCCATATGCCGGACTACAGCTACATACGCTACAAGTACCTGCCCGCCTGGGGCGGCTACCGGGAGATCATCAAGGACAATCCCCACGACTACATGTGCGCCTTCACCCAGATGATCTATGCGATGAAGTACCTGCGCGGGATAAACCCGGACTTTGAAATCGGGCAGTACGACACCGAAGCCGTCGCCCCCTGGGAGGAAGAGATCCGCGCGATCCTCGAAAAGCGGCAGACGGACGCCTGCGCCGACTGGAAGGCGCTGGGCGAGAAGCTCTCCGGCCGGGAGATCCGGCCCTTTGATCTCGACAAATACCAGGGCGAATACATGTCTCTGCCCGAGCAGGAGAAGGACAACAGCTTTCTCGGCCGCTTCATTCTGGCCGCCATGGCGCAAAAGAGCATGGTCACCAACAAGATTTTCAAATCCGGAAACCTCCTGGCGGGCTTCTCCGTGGACTATGCCGAGAAGGGCTTCCAGGGCATCCGGGACTTTGTCAAGCTGATCGAGGCCGCGGTAAAGGAGGGGCGGAACACATGACGAGTATACAGCGGATCGAAAAGATCCTGGTGGGGCTTTTAATGCTGGCCTGCTGCGCCCTGATGGTATATGAGCCGGATGTGGGCTTTTACGTGGTGGCCCTCATCCTGGCGCTGATGATGCTGATATATGCCCTGCGCTGCTTCATCTTTTACTTCAGCATGGCACGGCACATGGTGGGCGGCAAGTCGCTCCTGTTTCGCGGGATCATCGTGCTGGACCTGGCGGTGTTCACCATCAGCATGGTGGACGACCCCAAAATGTATATCATCCTCTATCTGCTGGGCATCCATGCCTTCGCGGGGGTGACGGGCGTGCTGCGCGCGCTGGAGGCCAGGCGCTACGGGGCCCCCTTGTGGCGGTGGAGCATGGCGCTCGGCATCGGCAATTTCGCGATCGCGGTGCTGGCCGTGGTGGCGGGTTTCTTCCTCCCCGACACCAAAGATCTGGTGTATCTCTACGCCGGATGCCTGTTCTATTCCGCCTGCGTACAGATCGCCTCCGCCTTCCGAAAGACGGCGATCGTCTATATTCAGTAGGTCATTTTTTTCAGAAAGTGCCAATTAGCGCGAAAAATTGTAAAAAAGCTGTAAGAAACCATTGCTTTTTTAAGCAAGCGTGTTATAATAGCCCCTGGTATCCGGGTTTTGGGTATCAGTTATGTGTAATAGGAGGAAATGAATATGGCTCCCAGAAAAGCAAGCGCAGAGAGCGCTGCCAAGAAGGCTGCCGAGGTCGAAGCCAAGAAGGCTGCCGAGGCCGAAGCTCCTGTGGCAGAAGCCAAGAAGCCCGCAGCAAAGAAGCCCGCGGCGAAGAAGCCTGCGGCCAAGAAGCCCGCTGCCAAGAAGGCTGTTGAAGTGATCGTGCAGTCTCCGCTCGGCGGGGAGATCTCCTTTGCCGAGATCCTTGCCAAGGTTGGCGAAGCTGATAAGGTATACGTTCGCGTCGATCAGAACAAGGCGTACTGGGTACGCGGTGAAGAGACCGGCGACGTTGATCTCTGGTAAGCAATTACCCGGCGTTTTGCGCCGGGTTTTTTAATGCCAAAGGCGTCCACAGATCGTGGACGCCTTTGGCATTATTATCACATCAGCGGTATTTTCACGGTAAAGCAGATCTCGCCGTCGGCCCAGCCGCATTCGATCTCGCCGTTGTGGCGCTCTACGATCCCCTCGGCAATCGGTAGGCCCAGGCCGTAGCTGCCGGAGTTTGTGCGGGCCGCGTCGCGCCGGTAAAAGCGCTTGAAGATATCGCGGCACTCGGTTCGCGTCAGCTCCGGGCTCGGGTTTCTGACCGTCAGCTCGGCGTTCCGTCCGGATTTTTGCAGGCGCAGGCGCACGGTGCCGGGATCGGAATATTTCTGGGCGTTATCCAGCAGGATATCCACACACCTTCGCAGCGCCTGTTCGTTGCCGTAAACGCGGATGTCCGGCTCGATGTCGGACTCGAGCGTCAGGCCGCGCTCGAAATACAGCGGCTCAAAGGGCAGGACGCAGTCCTCCGTGACGGCGGACAGATCCACCTTTTCCTTGTGGGTGTCCGCTTCCCGCAGACTGTCCAGGCGGGCAAGATCCAGCAGACTCTCCACCAGGCGGCGCATCTGCCGCGACATGCAAAGGATATTGCTGCCAAATTCCCGGCGTTTCTCCTCCCCGTAGCCCGGCTGCTCCAGAAGCTCGGCGTTGGCGATAATGACGGTCAGCGGGGTCTTGAGCTCATGCGACACATCGGACACAAACTGCTTCTGCTGCTTCCAGGCATCCTCCACCGGTTTGACGATCCGGGCGGAGGCAAACAGCGTGATGATCAGGACACCCGAAAAGACCCCCAGGCCGATCAGGATGCTTTCCCGGATCAGATAGCGCATCGTGGCGCGTTCGGCGGACATGTCGCCGAAGACCAGCTTCCTGCCCCGCGGCGTCTCCATGCGGACATAGCGCAGGCCGCGGTCCTCCAGGACCCCCTCCGTCTCCTCCGCACCGCAGCCGAGCTCATAGAGCTCCTTCAGCTCGGCCTCATTCGTCAGGTCAAAGCTGCTGTCCCCGCGGGCATCCAGTCTGCCGTCCGTCGTGTATTCCAGGATGAAGCAGGGCAGATGGAAATTCTTGCTCGTGGTGATGCTCGGCCTGACCTTCATGCCGGGGTCCTCGGCAATGCGGTGCAGCATGGCATACTGATCCTTGACCAGGCTTTTCTGCATGTACTCGGTCAGAATCCCCAGCGCCACCACGATCACCACCGTCACGATCAGCATGGTGACGCAGATAAAGCGGACGCGAAGCTTTTTGATCAAGCCTCGTCAACCTCCAGATGGTAGCCGAGTCTGCGCAGCGACACGATGCGCAGATTGGAGTCGATCCTTCTGAGCTTTTTGCGCAGGAAGCCCACATAGACCTCCACGTGGTTCTCCACCGCGTTGGAGTCGTAGCCCCAGACCTTGGCGAGAATGATCTCCTTGGAGAGATTTTTCTCCCTGTATTGCAGCAGCAGGCGCATCACATCAAATTCCTTGGCGGACAGGCGCACGCTCTTCTCGCCGCACACCAGCATCGAGGTCGACAGATCCAGCGCCGTGTTGCCGTAGACCAGTTCGTCCACCTGGTTGCCCTGGCGGCGCAGGAGGGCATTGATGCAGGCCAGCAGCTCGCGCATGTCAAAGGGCTTGGTGAGGTAATAGTCCGCCCCGGCGTTGAGGCCCTCGATCCTGTCCTCCACGCCCGAGCGCGCCGTCAGCATCAGGATCGGCGTGCCGCAGCGCTTGGCGCGCACGTGCCGCGCCACCTGATAGCCGTCCATCCCCGGCATCATTACGTCCAGGATCAGCAGATCATAAACTCCGAGCTCGGCGTAATCCGCGCCGGTCTCCCCATCGTACACGGCCTCCACCTGAAAGCCGCGGCCCGTCAGCATGGTCTTGATGGAATCGGCCAGCAGCTTTTCGTCTTCGATGATCAGAATTTTCATTTGCATTATCTCCTGTTCTGGTTGGTCACTGTATTTTATCATGCCTTGCTTAAGCCACAATGAAAAAGCAGTTTGTTTTCCAAATTTTAGTAAAAGCGCTTATTGGCTTCATTCAGCAAGCTTCACTCCGCACCTGTCAATAATAAACCGGCATGGGCAGCTTTCGGTCGAGGATCACCCGTCCGAGGCACAGGCACGCCGCCTTGTCCGCGCCCGTGAGGGAGAGGTTTTCGTCCTCCCGCCCGGGGTTTGCGCACAGCAGATGGAGCGTACCGGTACTGTCCTCGCACCACTGGCGACAGAGCACGCGGCCTCTGTAGTAAAACAGGCCCGGCTGCGTCTCCTCCGGCGCGTCATGGCCGTCGATCCATACAAGCGCGCCCGCCTTGATAAAGGGTTCCATGCAGTCGTTGTCCAGCCTCAGGCAGAGATCGGCGTTATGCGGCATATCGGCGCTGCGCGGCAGCAGGGTATAATCCTCGTCCAATGCGTTCCCGCCTTTCGCTGTGGGCTTGAATTTTTCCCGCAAGCCGCTATAATAGAAATGCGCAGAGCTCCCGCCCCGCGCCCGCTTGCTTGCTTGCTTGCTTGCTTGCTTGCTTGCTTGCTTGCTTGCTTGCTTGCTTGCTTGCTTGCTTGCTTAATATTCTCTTCCCTTTTCCCTATTCTGTCAAGGGGTTGTTCCATAATGTCACATCCATTTTTTTCTTTTTTCCTGATTTTGTTGATTTGCACAAATAACGCGCTGAAAAACATCTCTATTTTTGGAAACGGAAGTGATTCGATATGCACAAAAATACCTCCGGACTGGTCATGGCGTGTATGATCTGCGCCGCCCTCGGCGCGAGCTTCGGAGCGCTCGGCGCCGGGCTGAACTGGTGGCAGGCGCTGCTCATCTGCCTGGGAACCTTCGTCGCCGTCAATCTGCTGTTTATCGTGTTCTGGTACGTTGTCGCCCTCATCGCGGGCAGCAAAGGCCCGGTTGAAAACCAGAGTCCCATCTGCCGCCACGGCTGCGCGATCATTGCCGAATGGCTCTGCTCCTGGGGGCGCGTGCACGCGGTCGTCAGCGGAACGGATCTGCTGCCGCAGGAGGGGCGCTTTCTCTGGGTGTGCAACCACCGCTCGGCCTATGACCCCGTGGTCACGGCGGACAGGCTCCGCGACTGTAACATCGCCTTTCTCTCCAAGCCCTCGAACATGAACCTGCCAGGGATCGCGCGGCTCGCCTGGGGCGCGTGCTTTCTCGCCATCGACCGTGAAAACGACCGCGAGGCCCTCAAGGCCATCCTCAAGGCGGCGGACTTTCTCAAGCGCGGCGTCTGCTCCATCGGTCTCTATCCCGAGGGGACGCGCACCAAGACCGGCAAGCTTCTCCCCTTCCATGCGGGCTCCTTCAAGATCGCCCAGCGCGGCAATGCCCCCATCGTGCTCGCCGCCATCCAGGGCAGCGAAAACGTGGGCAAAAACTTTCCCTTCCGCCGCACCGTTGTGAACCTTGACATTCTGGAAGTGATCCCCGTCGAGAAAGTCAAGGCCATGAGCACGCAGGAGCTCTCCTCCTACTGCCGCAATCGGATCGCCGGGCATCTGGGCGAGGAGGTCGAGGAATGAGGAAGGTCGCGCTCATCACCGGCTCCTCCCGCGGCATCGGCCGGGCCTGCGCCGAGGCGCTGGCCAGAAAGGGCTGGGCCGTGTGCGTAAACTGTATCGAACGCACAGATCTGGCGGAGGAGCTGTGCCAAAAGCTGCGCGCAGAGGGCGCCGACGCCATCTGGGTACAGGCGGATGTGGCCGACGCGGAAGCAGTGAAGGCCATGGTCGCCAAGACCGAAAAGGAACTCGGCAAGGTCACGCTGCTCGTCAACAACGCGGGCATCGCAAAGCAGCAGCTTTTTCAGGACATCGACCGCGCCACCTGGGACCGGGTATTCGCGGTGAACCTCGGCGGCTGCTACAACACCATTCAGGCGGTGCTGCCCTCGATGCTGCATGAACATTCCGGCTGCATCATCAACATGTCCTCCATCTGGGGCAGGCACGGCGCGTCCTGCGAGGTTACCTACTCCGCCACGAAGCACGCCATCATCGGTCTGACGCGCTCGCTGGCGGCCGAGCTTGCCCCCAGCGGCATCCGCGTGAACGCCGTGGCCCCGGGCGTCATCGACACCGACATGGTGCAGGTGCTGGGTCAGGAGACGCTGGATTATCTCAAGCAGGAAATCCCGCTCGGCCGTCTCGGCACGCCGGAGGAGGTTTCCCGCGCGGTGTGCTATCTCGCGGAGGCTTCCTACGTCACGGGTCAGGTGCTGCATGTCGACGGGGGATTTCCGATTATCTGACGCTGTCACTCGGCTCCCCCTTTGGGGGAGCTGTCAGCGCCGTTTGCGGCGCTGACTGAGAGGGCCCTCTCCGTCACTTCGTGACACCTCCCCCAAACGCCGCAAGCGGCTGGGGGAGGCAAGTGTATACAAAAAAGACGCACGGTCGAGCCGTGCGTCTTTTGCGTTATGTATTTGATTACTTGCTCTCGAGGTATTTGTAGCAGTAGGCAGCGAGCGCTGCGCCGACCAGGGGGCCGACGATGAAGACCCACAGGGAGCCAAGAGGCGCGGTGTTGCCGGTAATGGCGGCGACGATCGCGGGGCCGATGCTGCGGGCGGGGTTGACGGAGGTGCCGGTCAGGCCGATGCCGAGGATGTGCACGCCCGTGAGGGTCAGGCCGATGACAAGGCCGCCGAAGGAGCCGTGGCCCGCCTTGGAAGAGGTCACGCCGAGGATGCAGGTGACGAAGATGAAGGTCAGGATGATCTCGACCAGGAGACCCGCAATCGCGTTGCCGCCCACACCGGCGAGGCCGTTGGTGCCGAGGCCGCCGGTCATATCCGTCACGCCGCCGAGCTTAAAGACGAGCGCCAGGATGGCAGAGCCGATCAGCGCGCCGATGCACTGAGCAATGACATAGCCGCCGACGTCCTTCTTGTCCATACGGCCGGCCATGAACACGCCGAGGGTGACGGCGGGGTTGATGTGGCAGCCGGAGATGTTGCCGATGGAGTAAGCCATGGCGACGATGGACAGGCCGAAGGCCAGGGCGGTGAGGATGTAGCCGCCGCCGTTTGCTGCGTCACAGCCCACCAGCATGGCGGTACCGCAGCCGAGCACGACCAGTGTGCAGGTGCCGACCGCTTCTGCGATAAATTTTTTCATAGGGAATCCCCCTCCTTTCTCTTGTACCCCCATCATACCCTACTTTGACATAAAAAGCAAGGGTTGGTTTTATGTTAATTAAAATTGCAAAGTGACCGTGTCCGGGATCATTTAAGAAGCCGCTCCATATCTTCACTTTTCACTTTCCACTTTTCACTTTTTTATTTGAGCTGTTTCCGGTATTCCGTCGGCAGCATGTGGAAGCGGTCGCGGAAGGCGGCGGAAAAGCGGCTGGCGCTGTCGTAGCCGACGGCGGCGGCGATGTCGGCGATGCTGTCGTCACTGCGGCGCAGAAGCTCCGCCCCCTTCTCCAGGCGGTGCTCCTTCATGTGCGCCGCCAGCGAATCGCCGTATACCGCCTTGAATACCGCCTTGAGCGTCGTGGGATTCATCAGGCAGCGGCGGGCAAGCTCCTCGATGGTGTGGCGCTGCTCGGGGTGCTGCAAAAGCTCGTCGTGCATGCGGCGCACGGTCTCCACCTGCTCGGCGGTAAAGCCCGGGGCCGTGTCCGCGCTCTCGCCGAGCTCCGGGCAGGAGATCTCCATGGTCTTTTCGATCATGCTGTGCAGCAGCTTCACCGTCGGGGTGTCGGCGGCGCGGTAGTAGACCTCCTTGCCCTCGCGCCGCGTCTCCACAAGCCCCGCGTCCTTCAAAAGGCGCAGGTGGTGGGAGGCGGCGGGGCTCGACATCTCCGTAAGCGAAGAGATGTTCAGCACGCATTCCTCGCAGTGGCACAAAAGCCAGAAGATGCGCACCCGGCTCCCGTCGTCCAGCAGGCGGAAGATCTCCGCCACGGTGTCAAAGCTGCCGCCGCGCCGCAGCTCCTTGTGCAGTGCCGCCGCGCGCCGGACGTTGCCGTGGTCATGGGGCATGAGCTCGATGTTCATAACGTCTTCCTTTCATAAGCGCCCGTTTGGAAATCCTTTTCTCCCATTCGGAAGGGAGTCGGTTTCCGGCGTTGACTTTTATTCCTGACGGGATTATACTCCGGCCATAAAGATTAAACAATCACTTAATCGAAAAAAGACAGGAGAATTCCGATATGAAAAAGAGCTACAAGATCGAAGTCGACTGCGCCAACTGCGCAAACCTCATGGAGCAGGCCGCCAAGAAGACCTCCGGCGTCAAGGATGCGACGGTGAGCTTCATGGCCCTCAAGATGACCGTGGATTTTGAAGACGGCGCCGACCCCAAGGCGGTCATGCAGGATGTACTCAAGGCCTGCCGCAAGGTAGAGCCCGACTGCGAGATCAACTTTTGATGTCTTGAGCCGCAAGGGGCAATTTGTCTCCCTTTGCGGCCTTTTCTTCTGGGAAGTGATACGATGAACAAGAAACAGAAAAAGATGCTCTACCGCATCCTCGTCTCGGCTGCGCTGCTGCTGCTTGCAAATGTGCTGCCGCTGCCCGTGTGGGCCAAGACCATTCTCTTTGCGGCCGCCTACTTCACCGTCGGCTGGGACATCCTGCACAAGGCGGCCATGGGCATCAAAAACGGCCGGGTCTTTGACGAGAACTTCCTCATGGCGGTGGCCACCCTCGGCGCCATCGCGCTCGCTGTCGCGGACGGAAACGGCGACTTCAACGAAGCCGTGGCCGTCATGCTCTTCTACCAGATCGGCGAGCTGTTCCAGAGCATCGCCGTCGGCAAGAGCCGCCGCAGCATCGCGGCCCTCATGGACATCCGCCCGGACTACGCCAACATCGAAGTGGACGGCAAGCTTGAGCAGGTGGACCCGGACGAGGTCGCGGTCGGGAGCATCATTGTGGTGCAGCCCGGCGAGCGCGTGCCCATCGACGGCATCGTGCTCGAGGGCACGTCCAGTCTCAACACTGCAGCCCTCACCGGCGAGAGCGCCCCGCGGGATGTCGCCCCCGGTGACGAGGTCATCAGCGGCTGCATCAACTTAAACGGTGTGCTGCGCATCAAAACCGAAAAGGAGTTCGGCGAGTCCACCGTCAGCAAGATCCTCGAGCTTGTGGAAAATTCCAGCTCCAACAAGTCCCGCTCGGAAAACTTCATCTCCAAGTTTGCACGGGTCTATACCCCCGCCGTGTGCTGCAGCGCGCTGGCGCTGGCGCTGCTGCCGCCGCTGGTGCGCCTCGTGATGGGTATGCCCGCGGACTTCGGCACCTGGGCCTACCGCGCGCTGACCTTCCTTGTCATCAGCTGCCCCTGCGCGCTGGTGATCTCCATTCCGCTCAGCTTCTTCGCGGGCATCGGCGGGGCCAGCCGCGAGGGCATTTTGATCAAGGGATCGAACTATCTGGAGACCCTGTCGCAGGTCAAGACCGTAGTCTTCGACAAGACCGGCACCATCACCAAGGGCGTCTTCGAGGTCAGCGGCGTACACCACAGCACGCGCAGTGAGGAAGAGGTCATTGAGTACGCGGCCCACGCCGAGTGCGCCTCCTCCCACCCCATCAGCCAGAGCCTCCGCCGCCACTACGGCAGGGAGCCTGACCGCAGCCGCGTTCATGACATCGAGGAGATCAGCGGCCACGGCGTCATCGCCACGGTGGACGGCGTGAAGGTCGCGGCGGGCAACGACAAGCTCATGGAAAAGCTCGGCGTGGAGTACATCCCCTGCCGCAGCGCCGGGACCGTCATCCACGTGGCGCTGGACGGCGATTACGCCGGACATATCCTGATCTCCGATCTGGAGAAAGAGGACATTGTCGACGCGCTCAAGGCCCTGCGCGAGGTGGGCGTGACGCGGACCGTCATGCTCACGGGCGACACGGAGAGCGCGGCAAAACAGGTGGCCGAGCGCGTGGGCATCGACGAGTACCACAGCGAGCTGCTGCCCGGCGACAAGGTGGAAAAGGTGGAGGCATTGCTGGAGGAGCTTCGCGACGGCAAGGGCAAGCTCGCCTTCGTGGGTGACGGCATCAACGACGCCCCGGTCCTCTCGCGCGCCGATATCGGCATCGCCATGGGGGCCCTGGGTTCCGACGCTGCCATCGAGGCCGCCGACGTGGTGCTCATGGACGACGATCCCATGAAGATCGCCCGGGCCATCAAGATCTCCCGCAAGTGCCTGCGCATCGTGTACGAGAACATCAGCTTCGCCCTTTTGGTGAAGTTTGCCTGCCTGCTGCTCGGCGCGCTGGGTCTGGCCGGGATGTGGGCCGCGATCTTCGCGGATGTGGGCGTGATGGTGCTGGCCGTGCTCAACGCCATGCGCGCGCTCAAAGCGTGAATACCAAAGTGAAAAGTGGAAAGTGAAGATATTTGAATTTTTGCGGAATGATACCTTTATCCGCCTTCATAAAAGTGCCTCATAACGGGAAATGATGGGACTGTGAAAAAAGTCCCCTTCATCAAGAACACAGTAATATCAACACCGTAGGGGCCGACGCTTATCACGCGGCCCGGCAAAGAAAACGCAATAATTACACGTATCCCCGGCAAAATCCGCCACATTTGTGCGTTTTTCGCCGGGGATTTCTGCGCGTTTTCGAGTTGAGGGGAAGGTGAATTGCCCCAAAGGGGCAAGAGAGGCCGGCCTGGGCCGCGTCGGCCCCTACAATGTCAAGTGGTTTTTTTCACAACTCCTTTGTATTCGTTTTACGCTTTCAGGCCGTATTCTTCGGCGAGTTTGCGGAAGGTGGGCAGGGCGCGCTCGATGACCTCGGGGCTTACGCAGTAGGCCAGGCGCACGTAGCCGGGCGTGCCGAAGCTGTCCCCGGGCACGACCAGGAGATTTTCCTTCATGGCACGGCGGCAGAAGGCCTCCGCATCCGGCTCGGGCGTCTTCATAAAGAGATAGAAGGCCCCGTCCGGGTAGACGCAGGTATAGCCCATCTCCGTCAGCGCGCCGTACAGGCGGTCGCGGTTGCCCTTGTAGATGGAGATATCGCTGGTTGCGCCGAGGCAGTCGATGGCCACGCGCTGCCACATGGTGGACACGCAGATATAGCCGAAGGCGCGGATGGCCGCGAGGGACGCCGAATAGATGTCGTCGTAGTCGTCCAGATCCTGGGGCAGAGCCATGAAGCCCACGCGCTCGCCGGGCAGGGACATGGACTTGCTGAAGGAGTAGCAGTAGATGCTGTTTTTATAGATGGAGGGCAGATACACGACCTCCTGCCCGTCATAGACCAGATCGCGGTAGGGCTCGTCGGCGACGATGTAGATGGGGTGGCCGTATTCCTTCTGCTTGCGCTCGAGGAGCTTTGCCAGGCCCTCCAGGCCCTCGCGCCGCAGAACGACGCCGGAGGGGTTGTTGGGCGAGTTCATGATGAGCAGCATCGTGTCCGGGGTGAGAGCCTTCTCCGCCGCCGCAAGATCGAGCTGAAAGGTATCCGGCACGGTGGGGCACTCGGTCAGCGTGGAGCCCACGGACTCGGCATAATACCGGTAGTCCATGAAATAGGGCGTGAAGGTCATGGCGCGCCCGCCGCCCGAGAGCAGCACCTTCGTCAGCACAGCAAGCGCGGTGGAGGTGCCGCAGGTGATGATGATGTCCTGCTTGCGGTAGGGAACGCCGAAGGTGCGCGTCAGGTATGCCGCCGCCTTCTCCCGCACCTCGGGCAGGCCCACCGCCGGGGCGTAGGTGTGCAGCTCATGGGCAGGCACGGTTGCGCGCAGTCTGTCCATCGTCTCGAACACGCAGGCCGGCGGGTCGATGCTGGGCGAGCCGATGGTGAAATTATACACGTTCTCCGCGCCTACGATTTTTGCCTGCTCGGCGCCGTACTCCGCGATTTCGCGGATGATGTTCCCGCTCCGGCCCCAGGCCACGAGCTTCTGATCGATCATGTTTATCAACTCCAAAATTCAGTTTTGATGCATAAATATGTTGCCTGATGAGTATAGCACAATTCTTTTGAAAAACCAAGGCTGTTTTTTCAGTTCCCTTCCAGAAGAAAATGCAGCAGCCAGCACAGGGCCATCAGGTCCGCGCTGCCGCCGGGGGAGAGGTTTTCCGCCGTGTACGCACGGTCCAGCGCCCGCAGGGTCTCCGTGTCCGGGTAGGGATCGGCGGTCAGGAGCTTTTGAAGCGCCGCGCTTTTTTCCCGCTGGGTATCAAAGCCGCCGCGGGCGATCATGTTGGTGTCCACGGTCCGGCTCAGGATCGCAAGCAGCGCGGCGGCGCCCGCTTCGTCGTTGCTCTTGCCCTGTCTGAGTCCCTCCTCCAGGACCGGCAGGCCGTATTCCAGCACCGTCGGGAAACCGGCGGCTGCCTGACCGCGCACCCCGGTGACGCCGTAACGGGCATAGGCGCGCCCGCCGTGGGTCTCGGTCCCGGCGGCGGCGGTCAGCTCCTTTTCCACGCCCCGCGTCATGGCAGACACCTGGCTTAAAACGGCGGCGGGGTCGGTCCGCGCCTCCGGCTCCAGGCGGCCGAGCGCGCCGCAGGCAAGACCCATGGTGAAGATCGCGCCCTTGTGGGTATTGACGCCGCCGGTGGCAAGGAGCATGTCGCCCTCGGCAAGCTTGCCGGGGACACGCAGCTTCGAGAAGGTCTCCGGCGCGGGGGCGGCGGCGGTGGAGCGCCCGATCAGAAAGCATTCGGCAAAGTAGGGATGCAGGACACTTGCGCTTGCAAGGAAGGTATAGACATTCATGTCATGGTGGCTGCCGTTATTCTCCCGGTCCACAAGACCCGGCTTCGGCGTGACGGCCACCTCGTACAAAAGCGCCCTCACCGCGAGGGCGGCGACAGTCTGGGCGTCATGCCGGTCCAGCGCCGCCGTGAGCAGGGCGTGGGTCTTCTCCTGAAGCTGAGGCACCGAGTGGGCGCGGCTGCGGGCGCACTCGCTCACCGGTCGGCCGCACACGAGGCAGCGCCGCGGGACGGGCCGCTCCAGCTTTTCGCCGCCGGGGTCGAGCACGTCGAGGTCAAACAGCCGCCCCAGCGGCGTGTGCTCCTCCAGCTCCACGGTGATCGCCTTGAGCGCTCCCGCCTCCATGTCCACCACATAGAGCCCCTCGCAGCCCGTGGGGGCGTCGGTCTCCTCCCGGAAGACCAGCGGGGCCTTCACGCGCCTGAGCTGCCCGAAGAGGAGTTCCCTACCCAGGGCAAAGCCCCGGCGGATGGAGGGGCTGTTCTTCACGGGGCCCGCGATGTTCATGGTGAAGGACACCAGCGGCAGACTGTAAGCGGCCAGCAGTTCCCACTGCCGCATGGCGCGGCGTTCCCGCGCTTCCAGCATCTGACTGAGTTCCACGATTTCGTCCATAGATCATACGCTCCTGTTTTTTTGCATGCTGACATCATACATCATCCGCGCGCTTTTGCAAAGCCCCCGTTTAAACCAAATCGGAGGACCCGGGTGTAGTTTGTAAAGGAGGAATTTATCCCTCATGAACTACACCTGACTGCGGCTCATTTGTGGCAAAGTGACACAGCAGTTGGGAGAAAGGAGGCAAAATGCCTGAGTAATCGGGCTCTCCCGCAACTGCAAGCATCATTCTACCACGAAAGGAGCCATTCGAAAATGGAAATCTCGTATTCCCAATGCGGGGACTATCTCATCCCCAATCTTGTCCTCCCTGATGAAGAACAACTTACTATTGGTAAATATGGCCGCATGCGAAAGCGCTATCTTCAAGAGCACCGCCCAGTTTTGTACTCTAACCTGATCCTGTCCTGTAAACTGTATCAGCACCTGGCAGAGATAGATCATACCTGCGTTGATCGGATGAATCTGCTTATCCGACAGATGGCTGATCGGGAAGGCGTGACTGAAGCACTCAAAGCCATCGATCAATTTGAATGGGTGCAGCGCATGAATAGCATCCATAACCTCGCCGAAGAGATCGTGTTAAGCGAACTCGTCTATTGCTGAGGGGGTGCTGAGAATGCAGGTTCTTGAAGACCTTTACATGGGAGACATTCATCCCAGTGAGCGCAGCTTCGAGAAGGACAGTCAATATTCCAGAGCACTCAATGAAGTCGTGAAAGCCGGGGATGCGCTGCTCGGTACTTTGACCGAAAAGCAAAAGGAGCAGTTTGAAGCTTACATGACTGCCCAGCGAGAGGTTAATGTACTGACAGACTGTGAGACCTTCATCTACGCATTCCGCCTCGGCTCAAAAATCATGATGGATGTGTTGACTGACGGACAAATGCGGGAAATCTAATAAAACTCTTGTAAAAGCGGTTGCAAACTCGGTAACTCACCGATACTTGCAGCCGCTTTTTTCATGAGACGGGATTCAAAAATGCTTTTTACTTTTTCCCCTTCTTGTGTTTGTTGCGACAATCGAGAGAACAATACTCTGCATCTGCTTTTTCCGCAAAGAAGGGATGCTGGCAGTGCTTGCAGATACGCAGTGGATTCTCCTCGTCTGTCAGTGCCATGCTGAATAGAATACGGATGTTCAGCAAAAGCGAGTGGAAGTCCCAGACAAGCGTCGGATGATCGCGCAGCTCCAGATGGTAGGTCGGCGTGTTGCCCTCAAAAGAGGCCATGCCCTTGCGGTACAGATCAAGTGTCTCCTCGTCCAAGGTATCCTTGTCCGTGTAATACAGGGTGGCGGTCACCAGCGTGAACGTCCAGTCCTTGAATACGGAAACCAGCCAGTCATACTGCTCGCCGTGGTCCCGCATGAAGCTCATCACCATGGCCTGCGGCTCCGTCCTATAGGTCATGATCAGCGCCATCATCATGCGGTCATCCGTATTCCAGACGGACTCGACACCCTGTTTGTGAAAATCCGGCTTGCGGAACGGGAAAAACAGGCTGATGTAATCTCCGGTGTCCATGCTCTCCGCTGGGATAAGCTGATTCTTATTGAAATAGACCTTCTCGTACTCGATAAAGCGCGGTGTCGTCGGCAGCGCGGTCATGATTCCAAGCAGGCCATACCTACCGGCAAATGCGCGGATGACCTCTTTGACTGCCTTCGCAGGTTCCCGGCGAAACAGCATCAGGCCAATATCCGCGGCAGCTAAAACCAGTTCTTCCGCGACCTTCATCGGATCATAAGACTTTGGCTGCGCGTTTTCGGTGGGGACAAGATAATCTTTTCCGTCTGGAGCTTTCTTCCATTCGTAATCCGAATAGCGCACCCAGCTGGCGCTTGTATGTTCAAAAAAGTTCTTCATTCGGACAAGTCCTCCTCTTGTTCATCAGGGAATTGTTCGTTTGCTTGCCCCCATTCCTGAAGAAATGTCGATTCTCTGGCCCCCGGAACATACCCGTGATCCTGCATCTTCGTAAGCTGCTTAAACATCTTCTTGTGTATCTTTCGGATAACGGTATCCCGCACCTTGCGGATGTTCCGATCTGTCTGCCCCCGCATGAGTGCCACATACTGAGGGCTGTACAGGCGCAGGAACAGGAAATAGAAGATTTCTCTATGGCTCTCTTTCAGATCCATAAGAATCTGTCGCAGATATTCCTTGCTCGTGAGGTCGTGCATTTCGTAGGGACAGTCAAAGAAATAGTCCAGGAAATTACCTCGCAGCATCTGCCTCTCTGTCGGGTCATTTCGCCACCGTGGGACAAAGGATGCAGTGCCATAATCCACGTTCCAGTCTATCGGGACATCTCCGCGAAGAAGCTCATGGTATCGTTCACGGCGCTCACGATTCGCGTCCAGCTTGTCCCATGTGGCATGAACGTCTTTGAAATCCTGCACTGTGCGGGCGGCTTCCTCATAACGGTGGAGCGCTTCTTCTCGTAATTCCCGCTTCAGCAACTTTCGGCCTTCAGTTTCTTCCAGCTCTTTTTCTTCCTCCGGCTTCAGTTTCAATTCCAGCGCCACGCCGTCTAGCAGGAGGTTTTCAAGCGGAACTTCATCGGTCTCATCATCCGGCTTCTCTTCCGGGTGATTCTCTGTGTAGTCTTCGCTGTATGATTTATAGATACTAGCCAGGATCTCATCCTCCGGCTCATCTTCCCACCAGGCTTCTTCAGTATCCTGCCCATCAGCATCGTCAGCGGTGCCGATGGGCATTTTTTGTTCCTCGTCCAGAAGATAATCATAGCCGTACCCGTATTCGTAATCATCGAATAAGGGTTTTTCCTCTTTGACCAACTGCACCGCCTCCTTTTCGCAGGATAGGCACAGTATAGCATATATGATCCTCGTTTACAAAAAGTTTTTATTTTTGCCTTCAAAAACAGTTCCGAAATCTGCTTGCAGTTCTCCTATAAGTAGGGAAAGCAGTTTCCAGCTATTCTCTGCGTGTAATGGAGGAAGTGCGCTATTCACAAAATGTTTAATAAAAACAGTTCTGAATTTTGCTTTCGGTTCTCCTATAGGTGAAGGGAGATACACTCCTCTATTAAATAACTGCTCGCACTTTTGCACAAAGGAGGAAATGCCTATACACATGACTAAATAATATCAGCCTAATATCATTGCCGGTCAACTCGGCTGAAAGGAAATTTTTATGAAAATTCAACACCAAATTCAGAAACTACGAGTGCCAAGAGCACGGAAAGGAGCCCTGTGGAAGAAAAAGCGTCCCCTGCATTATCCCTGAGCCGAAGGATTGGCTCGACCTACTACACAGTAAACGTACACTTTAGCCATAAAGCCAAGCAGACTATGGAGGATAAACTATTGCATATAATCCGAAACGAAACAGTAGACTTTGACGAAAATTGTGGTATAATTCCAATTGCCACAAATGAGCCGCCAGTCTGAAAGGAGAGCCAAATGGCTATCAGACAGACGGAAGAAAAAATAACGGCGCTTTATGAGCGCCTGTCCCGCGACGATGAACTCGCGGGCGAGTCGAACTCCATTGTAAACCAGAAACGCTACCTCGAATCCTATGCCGAACAGCATGGTTACACCAATATCGTCCACTATACAGATGATGGATGGTCCGGCGGCAATTTTGATCGCCCGGACTGGAAACGTCTGATCGGAGATATTGAAGCCGGGCTTGTTGGCACGGTGCTGGTCAAGGATATGTCCCGCGTTGGGCGCGACTATCTGCAAACCGGTTTTTACACTGAGGTGCTTTTCCGGCAGCATGGGGTTCATTTTATTGCCATCGCCAACAATGTTGACAGTGAAGACACCAGTACCAATGAATTTGCGCCCTTCCTGAACATCATGAACGAATGGTATCTGCGTGATGTATCTCGCAAGGTCAAGGCCGCCTATCAAACCAAGGGAAAGGCTGGCTTACCCACGAACTGCAATGCCATATTCGGATATGTGAAAGACCCTGAAAACAAAAACCATTGGATTGTCGATGAAGAGGCAGCACCCACGGTACGCCGTATTTTTCAACTTGCTGTTGAAGGCAATGGCCCGTACACCATCGCTAAAATCCTTACAGCAGAAAAAGTTGAGGCTCCCGGTCCATATTGGGCACGTAAAGGGCTGCGGACACTACCCGGAGATTCCCCACCTTACGAGTGGTACGGGCATACTGTCAGCGATATTCTGTCCAAGCCGGAATATATGGGACATACGGTCAATTTCAGAACGAGTAAAGAGTCCTATAAAAGCAAGAAGATCATTTATAAGCCACCGGAGGAGTGGATGATCTTTGAGAACACACATGAAGCCATCGTCGATAAGGAGACATGGGAGCTTGCGCAGAAGCTCCGGCAGACTGTGCGGAGAACAGATACCACTAAAGAGGCCAATCCTTTGACCGGCTTAATGTATTGCGCGGACTGTGGCGAAAGGATGTATAACCATCGTGCAAAGTACATGACAAAATCCGAAGGCGAGAAACTGCAAGATAATTATGAGTGCGCAGCATACTCCCGTTCACAGCCTCGTTCAGTACACAAATGCTGCAGTCACTATGTTACCACGGCGGCTGTCAGAGAGTTGATTCTGTTGACGCTCCAAACCATCTGCCCATGGGCAATTCAGAACAAGGAAGAGTTTGCCGCCCGCGTCCGGGAAGAATCCGAGCTTCGCCAGAAAAGCGCTGTGAAAGAGACGAAGCGACAAGCGGCTTCTATGAAAAAGCGTCATGCTGAACTGGATGTGCTGATTCAAAAGCTGTATGAAACCTATGCACTTGGCAAAATGCCTGAGGAACGCTACGATGCACTCTCTACCGGATATGAAAAAGAACAGAAGGACTTGACAGCGCGGATTGCCCGTTGCCAACAGGAGTTGGATGCCTATGAGGTGGACAGTGATCGCATTGAGAAGTTCCTGGCTCTCGCTGAGAAGTACACGGATTTCTCAGTACTGACTACACCCATGATCAACGAATTTGTGGATCGGATTGAGGTTCATGCTCCCAGCAAGCCCAGAGGCAAACGTGAGCAGCAGATCGACATTTATCTGAACTTTATTGGAAACTTCCCGATCCCGGTTCAGGAGATCGTGCAGGAAGAAACGCCGGAAGAACAGAAACTTGCCGAGAAACGTGCCAAGTACAGGAAGAAGTACCAGCGTCGCAAAGAATTGGCTGCCCTGCGTGCAGCAGAAACGCAAAACGAAACCATATAAGAAGTCGAAAAAGGCGGTCTGTGAGTATGATCTCATGGGCCGCCTTTTCGCATATTTGAATGAATTTTTTATTGCCGCACAGTCGGCTGAAAGGAGATAAACATCATGAAAAACACAAACAACACGGTCGTCATCGGAATCGATCATGGTTATGAAAATATAAAGACGGCCCACGCAATTTTCAAATCGGGCGTGATGGCTTTCGACGCCGAACCGCTCTTCACACACAACATGCTTATTTACAAAGACCGGTATTACATCATCGGAGAAGGTCATAAGGAGTTTGCTGCGAACAAGGCGGACGATCAGGATTATTACATCCTTACCCTCGCGGCAGTTGGAATTGAGCTTCATATCCGCAAACTGACCAGCGCCTGTGTGCATCTGGCGGCGGGGCTTCCGCTCACCTGGGTGGGCGAACAGAAAGCAGCTTTCAAGGACTATCTGCTGCAGAACAAGGAAGTGGATTTCACCTTCCGCGGCGAGAGTTATCATGTGGAATTTGTCGGCGCAGACATATATGCGCAAGGCTTTTCCGCTGTGGCGAATGAACTGCAAAAGTTCAAAGGCGTCAATATGCTCTGCGACATCGGCAACGGAACCATGAACATCATGTATATTATCAACGGGAAACCGGTCATGTGCAAATGCTTCACTGAAAAGTACGGCACATTCCAATGCGCGCTTTCCGCGCGGGAGATGGTGCTGCGCAAATTCGGCTTTACACTGAATGATGCGGTGCTGGAAGAAGTCCTCCGTACCGGTGAGGCGGACATCGGCAAAGATCAGCTCGAAGTGATCCGACAGGCAGCGACTGAATATGCTGACGGTATCATGCGCCGCCTGCGCGAGCATGAGTATAACTCGGATCTGATGAAGCTCTATGTGATCGGCGGCGGAGGCTGCCTGATCCAGAACTTCACAGACTATGATCCCAACCGTGTCACGATCAATACCGACATCTGTGCCACTGCCAAGGGATATGAGCTGCTGGCATCCAAAATGCTCGGTCGGAAAGGCGGCGCATGATGGAGCGGACAACGATCAACACCAACATCCGGCTGAACCTCAACAAGCCGGAAGACCGACAGGCATGGGAGCATCTGCAAAGCATGGACCGGAAGAAATACAAATCGTACAGCCGTGCAGTTGTGGCCGCAATCAACGACCACTTTTCCCGACAGAAGCGTCTTGACAACGATCCCTTTCTGGAATTCAGAGAGAAAGAGGATGCTTTTCTGCAAAAGATTTTGGATACGATCCGGGAAGGACTGCAATCTACAGATGCTGGACTTGCCGGTTTATCTGCGCTGCTGCAAGCTGCCCAGTCTGCATCCCTGCCTGCGCAGGAAACTATGACTGATGAAAATCTGGATATTGCGATGGAGTTTATGGATAGCCTGTAATACTGCCACTTTGAAGCAGTTTTACTGCTGCTATATGAAGAAGTGGCTATAAAACGATGTGCAGCTGCTGTCACAATTCCGGTGTTTGTACTGGAATCGTGATTGTAGCTGCACTTTTTATGGATTCTGCTGCTACTCTTTGAAAAACTGACAGAAAGGACGGATGAAATTGACAGAAGAACAAAAGAAACTGATCCAGGCGAAGCACCGGCTGGAGGAAGCGCAGGCCAGAGACCGAGTGAAGGAGCGAAAAGCCCGGTCACGAAGGCTGATTCAGGAAGGTGCTTTGATCGAAAAGTATTATCCTGATGCGGCAAAAATGAGCTTGGAGGAGCTAAGTGAGATATTACGAGAGAAAATCACATGACGGATGTTGGGGCGTCCTGGGGGAACCGGGGCGCTCCGCTTTCTTTTTGTCCCGAAGGGCGCACTTACTCACCACCGGGTCGCAGGCCCGGCGGTGGTAGCCTTCCCGTTGGTCAGGCCGCGCGCTCTGCGAGGCGGATGCGGCTCCTGCGGGAGCCTACAGCCAATGCTGCCGAGACTGCGGTCTTGGTCATCATTGTCTGCGCTGAGGGAGCGGTACACCTCTCCCTCAGCCTGCGAAAACCTGCACCCAGCAGCTTTATCGCAGAGGCAGGCCATCCCAATAGTTTGGCCTGCTTTCTCTTTTGCGAAAGAGAAACAGAAAAACATGGAGGTGAAAGCGACTGGCAATATACCACCTGGAAGCGAAGGTCATCAGCAGAGGCACGGGCCGATCTGCTTGCGCAGCATCGGCCTATATGAGCTGTTCCGCCATCTATAACGAGTACGATGGCATTCAGCATGATTATACACGAAAGCAGGGCCTCGTCTGGGAACATGTTTTCCTCCCGGACTGTGCCCCTGTGGAATGGCAGGAGCGCGCAAAGCTCTGGAACGCCGTGGAAGAAGCTGAGAAAACGAAAGACAGCAGACTGGCCCGCGAATTCGTTGCCGCCTTGCCTATCGAGCTGGGCAAGGACGAATGGGTCGATCTGCTGTCGAAGTTCATTCAGGAGCAATTTGTGGACGATGGCATGTGCGCAGATGTGGCGATCCACGATACAGACGGGCATAACCCCCATGCCCATATCATGCTGACCGTGCGCCCGCTCAGTGAAAACGGCACCTGGCAGCATAAGACAGAAAAAGAATATCTCTGCGTGAAGGACGGCGAAGAACGGGGCTTCACCGCCGCTGAATATAAAGAAGCTCAGAAAGACGGATGGGAGAAGCAGTATCAATACAAGGTCGGCAAGAAGAAAGCATTCATGACACCATCCGCAGCCGAGGCGCAGGGGTTGGAGCGCGTATCCAAGTACCCGAAAAGTACCAAGTATGGCAGGCAGAATCCGATTTCCGAACGATGGAACAGTGAGGAGCAGCTTATAAAATGGCGTGCTGCCTGGGCAGATGAGGTAAATCTATGCTTGGAGCAGAAGGGGTTTGACGAACGAATCGACCACCGCAGCTTTGCCGAGCAGGGCAAGAATGAACAGCCGACGATCCATGAGGGCGTAGCTGCCCGCGTGTTGGAGAAGAAAGGCATCATTTCGGATCGCTGTGAGTTGAACCGGCAAATCAAGCAGGATAACGTCCTGTTGCGACGAGTCAAAGCAGAGATTCAAAGCCTGATGACGATTGCGCAAAACACGGTCCTTGCAATAGCGCAATCCATGGAACACATGCGGGCGAATATGATAGTCATGGCGTATCAGTTGCTTCATGCGCGTCGGATGCGAAAGCAGATTAAACTGGAGATCAGCCAAATTGCCCCAAAGCTCAACAAGTACAATGAGCTTGTCGCACAGATCAAGGCCACACAGAAAGAGAAGAAAGCGCTGATTGTAAAGAAGAGGGATGTATCCTTATTTCAGCCGTTTGAACTCATTAAGCTCAATGCTCGGATTGCAGAAATGACTGAGAATCTGGAGGAACTGAAATCTGAAAAGGAGCGACAAATTCTCTTGATCGGCGAGAATGACGATGAAGGGATCAAACGTTCAAAGGCTCGTATCATGGCAGAACGAGACAAATTGTTGAAAACGGAAAGAGTCGTGGCACGGTGCACTGGTGATTTGGACATCGCCGTTGAGGAGTTCCATAAGCTCGAAGCACAGGCCGTCAAGTTAGATCAGGATGCGCTGATGGATGCCCGCCGTGCATTCCACCCGATGGAGGAGGAACGTGCTGCGTCTGCTATTCATGAATACTATGCCTTGAACTACGATGAAGCTATTATCCAAGCGGCTAAATCCGATGTTAACAATCTACTGGGCGAAAACCGTGTTGTCACTCAGTACCGCTCTCTCCATGAGAATCTCGGACAGAAACGGGATGGTATCCAGCATCAGGAAAGGCCGCAGAGGAAAAAGCCGAAGGAATTGACCCGATAGTATTTACGAAAGAACAGTATAAAAATTGTGGTTCATAGTGAAGCTTCATCACCAGTCTGTTCGGCAAGCAGTTTTTGAAGAGCCTCCTTGCTGGGCAGGACGGTTTCATATTTGCTGGCAAAGATTTGCGCATTGTCCTCCGGCAGAGTCATTTCTACAACAGCATTGTTCTTGTCTTTACATAGGATGATGCCGATGGTAGGGTTCTCTTCAGGCAGCTTCACCATGCGGTCATAGTAATGCACATACATTTGCATCTGCCCGATGTCCTGGTGTTTCAATTCTCCGATTTTCAAATCAAAGAGTACAAAGCAGCGTAGAAGCCGGTTATAGAAAACCAGATCGACACGAAAATGTTCCTCATTGAAGGTAAAGCGAACCTGCCTGCCAATGTAGGCAAAGCCCGTCCCCAGCTCCAACAGGAATTGCTGCAGATGGTCAATGATCCGCGTTTCAAGCTCCGTTTCGGAGTACTCCGGCAGCTCTGGGAGCCCAAGAAATTCCAGCACATATGGGTCTTTGACCGCGTCCTTCGCGGTTTCCACAGTTTGCCCCTGAAGAGCCAAGCGATAAACCTTATCCTTATCCGTGCTGAGGGCAAGGCGCTCATACAAGGAACTGTTATACTGCCGTTTCAGTTCTGACAGGCTCCAGCCGTTCTTTGCCGCCTCAATTTCATAAAAATGACGCTCATCCTTATTCTCGATGCGCATGAGCTTCAAATAATGCGACCAGCTTAGATAAAATTTTCGGCCATTGTCCACAGTGGGCAGGTTCACAGATTGGCTAAACACTGTTTCGCCAATCTGATCATTGGAATACACGAGATAAAACTGACGAATGTTTTTCAGATTAGCAACAGAGAAGCCTTTTCCAAATTGCGAGGTAAGATATCGTGATAATTCGCTCAACACCTGCTGACCATAAGCGGCTCTCTGCTCGCCCTGCTGTTCTTCCAAAACGATGCGTTTGCCGATTTCATAATAGGCATAGACCATGGAAAGATTGACCGCAGTTTTTGCACGTTGCCGCGCCTGTTCCAGAATATTGGAAATATCGTGGACAAATTGATCGTTCATAGTAGGACTCCTCGGAATTACACTTTGCTTTCTCTTGTCGGCTCTGATTCAGAGCGAACTATAGAAGGGGTAGAAGTGAAGTTTTCTGATGCTTTGATTTGCTCCTCCGTCTCTTGCTCTGCCTCTAATGCCAGTCTATATAATGTTGGTTCAATCAAGATATCATTTATTGGCCGCAGGGAGGGGCTGTACGCAATTGTTGCGCGCATGAGACTGAGGTTAGTTTGAAATCTTTTGCTGACAAATTCCTCTGTGCTTTTTGAGCGAAATACAGTCCGTGAAAGCTCACAGTAAGATAAAATTCCTCGCAATGCCTGAATATCCTTTTCACATATAACGCCCATTTGCAGCAACACAGCTTCTTGACCAAGAATCATAATGACTTGCTCTGCAATCGCATCAAAAAACTGCATAAGATATTGATTATAGGCTGGAATCACAGATGGGTCTTTTTCAATCTGATGATACGTACAAACTATCCAATCGTGCCATTTTCTGGGCGTATCGTCTCGAATAAAATGTGCTGTGTCATGTATAATAATCTGAAGGTCGGCATCAAAAACAAAGTAAAGTCGTTTGAAAATAATCCTATAGTTATTATCTGCTTCCTGCGCATCGCGTTTACAGTTAGCTTCATCAATCAGCCAAGCCACAAGGACGGAGGCAACGCATCCGCAACTCAACCCGGTCGCAATTGTAAACATTTGTCCGTTCTCTTCTGAAATATCAAGACATAAAAGCATAAGCACAAGCGCACAGATAAAAAGCCAGAAATAGAATTCACGATTCGGCTTAAAGCGTTCTTTTATATCAGATGTTTTACTGCTCGTATTTTTCACATCTCCCACACGGTTTCATCTCCGCAGATGTTGCGGATTTTCAGGCGGAGGGGTTTGGCGTCGCTGGTGATGGAGCCGTCCCGGATGGTTTGGGCCTTCCTGCCATTGCGGATGATATAGCTAACTTAAACAAATCATACCGCAGGAACGGATACTCTCTTTTTAATTGCTCAATATAGTAGCTGCGATAGTTGAAGTCACTGCTTATTGAATTAACACTCCTGTCGAATTTGGACAGCGCGTTTTTGGCCTCAAATCGGATTTGCCTTTCCAGCAACGTATCATAATCTTCTTTGATGAGTTCTCTCCGCTGGTATTTCAAGTATAACTTTTCCTGCTCCGGATTAAATGCGTGAATTACTCGATAAAAGAGCGCCCTGCTCGCTTGAGCGCGGAGTGCGTTAATATCATCGTAGATTTTAAATATATCAGCATCGTGCTTCGTCATGAACAGCCGATCACCATGGAACGCCGCACGAATGTCAGATACATCCCGTAGCGGGTTTCTTCTGAGTTCCAGAAATCGGAGAGCCGGCTAAGCACAAAGGCCGACCGCTGTTTCTATTGCGTTATCGTATAGGTCGAGGGATTGAAGGCTCTCGATCTTCTCTAACATGGAAATGTCCTGCAGATAGCAGTTCGATAAAGTCAGATCAGTCAGCGGAAGATTGGTCAGCGGTGCAAGATCGGAAACTACACAGTCTTTGATTTTAAGGCGCTGAATTGTGGGAGCAGTAACGAGGCCATTCAGGTCAAAACAGTGAGCATGAGAGATGGTTAACCCATCAAGCAACGAACATGCGGTGAAGTCCTCGTTTTCTCCAGATTCGCCGTGTATGGCCATCGCTTCAAGCGGCATAAGCGGTTCGGCGGAATCAATGAATAAAGTAAGCTCGCGCAGCGTTGGCATAGAGATTCTTTGCGGTAGTTCTGTCATCCAGACAGAGAGGCCTGAGAGGGATAACAACTTGATCGACTCAAGCAGTTCCAGCGAAACCTCTTTATTCACGGCCAGTGTTTGAAGCTGTGGACAGGATACACCAAGAGATTGAATGAACGCGAAGCCGTCCTCTTCTTTAAGGCAAATTTGACTGTCCAATCCTATATGGATGCGGTGGATGTCCGCTTTTTCTTGCTGGCTTAGTTGTTCCCATTCTTCCATGCTGGCAAGAGAGAAGGCGTGCTTACTCATGATAAACATGATGTTATACCTCCAACGGTACGCTCTCTGTAAGTATAAGCCGAGAGACTAAAGAGTATTATGCATTGTACCTGGATCAACAATCCCAATAACTTCTCCAAAAACTCTATAATCTGTCGATGTTACAACAATTGGAGCATAAGCTGTATTAATGGATCTCAGCTCGACCTGGTTGTTGCGATGAATTACTTTCTTGCAATATGATTGCCCATCATACCATACAATCCCAATATGCCCTACAGGAATAACTTCGCTTTGCTTTACAAGCACAATACACCCGTCTGGGTATTCAGGCTCCATGCTGTTTCCTGAAATCTTTATAGCGAAAGAACATTCCGGATTCGTTACAGTTATTTCATCAAATGGAACCTCGCTATCCAAGCTGTTTCCAGTTCCGGCCGAGGATGGCATGGCATAGAGCTTAACAATTTTCTGAAAAGGAATCTCAATTTCGACCGCAGCACCTTCTCCGGTATAGGTTTCATCACAATACTTTGCAAGCGTATCGTAATGAAGGCGATCATGATCGCGCATAAATTCTAACAACTGTCCTAAAACAGTAGGCAGAGCAGTAATACTATCGATTTCATCGGATGACTCCCCGTTCGGGATAATCCGAAAATGTGAATGGTTGTTAAGTAAACGCAATACTGATCTTCCTGCTGCGGTGTTACGGCCATCCTCAAGCTGTAATACCTTGTTGAGCATAGGCTCTGATTCAGGTTTGGGCAGCTTAAAAGATAAATATCCTTCCAACAGTCTCCTTGCAATATTGGGATATTGTAAGTATTCAGAAGTATCTGCCGGTGGCGCCTTAACGAAATCGTAGATTTTCTTAAACAGAAAAGCATACTCATCATGAAACTGGCTGAGAGTATTGTCTTCATCCACCAAACATGGTTTGTTACCCAAACGTTTTATCAGATAACGATTTGTTTTGTCCCGGTACATCAGCGAGTAATCTTTGAAAAGAGAAAATTTGTGAGTGAAAATGAATGTCTGACCAGCATTACTGGTTTTTTCTCGAATATAGCTAATCGCATTATAATAAAAATTTGAATCAAAACTCGAGATTGGATCATCAAGAATCACAATTGTATTTTCAATATTCTCATCGACACCTAATAATGTATTGAAAAAATAAATCAGAGCAACAGCGTTTTCCTCACCTTTGCTAAGGTTTTTTGCAGTTTTTCCATTTCTCGTTATTGTATATCCAAGATCCGAGTTTGAAAAAACCAACTCGGATCTTCCCATTATAAACGCAATTTCCCGATTTATCGCATCTGCGGGGATCTGAGAGTTTTTGACCTGAACCTCTAAATCCCGAATGGCTGACTGTAGTATCTTTAGGCCATTATCCTCGGCCGTGAATTCTTCACCCTTTTTCTTTATATCTTCTTCAAATTTAGCAATCTCAGAATAAAACTCCGATAGATGATGCTGCTCAACCTTTTTCTGAGCGGCCTGAATGCTCCGCTGAAAGTCTGCGGTTATCTCATTGTGTTGATTGATAATGTCTTGTAATCTGGAAAAAACTGAAAAGTCAAAAGATAATGTGGACATTATTGTCAAGAAGTCTTCGGCACACTGCACATCAATCATATTACTTTTCTTCGCAGTCACAATTTTTGCGACTTGCTCCAATGCCTGTATATATAGATCGCATATTGAAAGAGCATTTGAACAACTGGACTCATATTCGTCTCTCAGCTCTGGGTAAAGAAGTTGAGCACTGGGTAGATTCGTTTTCGCATCACGGAATTGCTGAATTCTGTCATTCAAGAGTTTTACTGCAGAATCGATTTGGTTTGAAAGTCGGATATAGGACTGGTTAAAGTGATCTTTTAGTCTGTTAATCCGCTCCTCCGTCACAGTTCCGCCACAGAAGAAACATGTATTCGTTTTCCTATCATCATGCAGTCGCAATCCCTGTTCTACCCATGTAGAAACAGGGGCATCATCCTTGAGTGACGCGATTGTTGCATTGACTGGTGTCTCTACCAGAATCTTATAAATGTAATCCTTTACCGTTGGCTGAATAAAGGAGAAAGAGGGAAAAGGGATTGTGTTACGTTTTTCGGCATGAATTGCAGAGATCGCTTTTTGATATTCTTCTCTAGTAAGAAGGTTTGGCTTCTGCAAATTACTATAAGCTAAATAAAATGCGTTTTTGTTATAGGCGTTGGAATAATTTGCCGCGTTTTTAATGACTTTCGCTTTTGCTGTTTTTTGCTGTTCAAAGCTCTGTTTGAGAGCATCTAATTCGGCTTTGCGTGTTTTTACTAAGGCAATTTGATTCCTCTCTTGTTCTTTTAGTGCGCGAAGTTCATCAACTTTTTCTTTCTGTTTTTTCCCAACTGCAAAAATATGCCGTACACGATCTATTTCTGTGACATTCTCGCGCCCGTAATTCTGATAAAAAAGGCTCAATCACAAAACCTGTGGGATTTGGGATTGCGGTCATAGGTTCTGCGGCTGGCGTCGAATAGCTTGAGGAAGAAGTATTCATCGTCCGGGTATCC
>CADAUZ010000022.1 GCA_902791215.1 Oscillospiraceae bacterium
GGAAGACAGTACCCCATCTTAGCGGATGGCTCTTCTTTATTCAATTCATTTGCTCGATGCCTTTACCGGCATCCCACAGAAAAAGTGATTGACCCAATAAACATAGAAAAATCTCAGAGCCGTTGTGACTCTGAGATTTTTCTATTATGACGCGATGCGGGTCGGCTCCTTGGGGTGGATGCCGAGATGGCCGAGCAGCTCCTCCACGTCGCGCACGGGAATGATCTCCAGTGCGTCACGGACCTCCTGGGCCACTTCGCGCAGATCATCCACGTTCTCCTCGGGGATGAACACGGTTTTTACCCCGGCACGCTGGGCCGCCATGAGCTTTTCGGGCAGGCCGCCGATGGGCTTTACATCGCCCTGGAGCGATACCTCGCCGGTCATGGCGATGGTGGGCGGCACGGGGATGCCGGTCACGAGGGACGAGAGCGAGCTTGTGAGCGTCACACCCGCGGAGGGACCGTCCTTGGGCGTTGCGCCGTCAGGGACATGGATGTGCAGGTCGTTTTCCTCAAAGAGGTTTGCGTGCTCCGGGAACAGGTGCTTGACAAGGCTCACGGCGATCTGGGCCGACTCCTTCATCACGTCGCCGAGCTGGCCGGTGATGACGGTCTTGCCGCCGCCCCTGGTGAGCAGGGTTTCGATATACAGCACATCCCCGCCCACGGGCGTCCAGGCAAGGCCCGTGACCACGCCGGGTTTAGCTTCCTCCTTCACATGGCGGTGAGGCAGCGGGCGCATGTCGAGAAGCTCCCGCAGGTCTTCCTGCTCCACCCGCATGGGCTTTTCGCCACCGCGTACGAGATGCACCGCCGCCGAGCGGCAGAGCGTGTCCATGCACTTCTTGAGCCCGCGCACGCCCGCCTCGCGGGTGTAGTCGTCGATGATGGCCTGTATCGCCTGCTCGGAAAGCTCCAGCTCCCCTTCCCCGATGCCGACAGCCTCCATGGCCTTGGGCAGCAGGTGCAGCCGTGCGATCTCCTGCTTCTCGGTGGGCGTGTAGCCCTGGAAGGAGATGAGCTCCATGCGGTCGAGCAGCGGCTGGGGGATGGTGTCGAGGGAGTTTGCCGTGCAGATAAAGAACACGTCCGACAGGTCGAAGGGCACATTCAGATAGTGGTCGGTGAAGGTGCTGTTCTGCTCGGGGTCCAGGACCTCCAGCAGGGCGCTCGCGGGGTCGCCGTTATAGGACATGGAGAGCTTGTCGACCTCGTCGAGTACCATGACGGGGTTGGACACCCCGCACTTGGAGATGCCGTCGAGGATACGACCCGGCATGGCGCCGATGTAGGTACGGCGGTGGCCGCGGATATCCGCCTCATCCCGCACGCCGCCGAGACTGACGCGCACGTACTCGCGCCCGAGGGCTTTGGCGATGCTCTGGCCGATACTGGTCTTGCCGGTGCCGGGGGCGCCGACAAAGAGCAGGATGGAGCCGGACTGGCGCTTTTTCAGGTTCATGACCGCGATCTGCTGGATGATGCGGCGCTTGACCTTCGCAAGGCCGAAGTGGTCGGCATCCAGGATCTTCTCAGCCTCGTCAAGGTCGATGTCCTTCGGCTCGGCCTTGCCCCAGGGGAGATTTGACAGAAAGTCAAGGTAATCATAGAGCAGGCCGTATTCGGCGCTGTTCTTGCCCTCCTGCTTTAAGCGGGAGAGCACCTTGTCGCACTCCTTGCGCGCAAGCTCGTTGAGCGGTGCGTCGTGCAGGCGCTGCTCGAGCTTCTGCAGGTCGGAGATGTTCTCGGGGTGCAGCTCGTCCAGCTCGTTCTGCAGGTACTCGAGCTGCTTTTTGATGGCGGCCTCACGGTAGATCTTCTGATGATCCTCCTCCTGGGCGGTGCGCACCTCGTTGCCCACCTTCATGAGCTCGAGGTTTTCATAGATCATCTTCTCCATCATCTCGAAGCGCCTGGCCTTGCTGTCCTCGGCGAGCAGGGCGTAGCGTTCCTCGCTCTTGCCGGGCATCCACGGCGAAAGGCCCGCGGCCACATCCCCCATGGTGGTCCACAGCGCGGCGAAGACCCGCAGCGCCGGTTGCCAGGGCTTGCCCTCGCCGAAGGCCAACACCGCCTCCTTCACGGCGGTCAGGCGGTTCCGGGCGTCGACAGGGTCGAGATCGTCCAGATCCGGACGGCGGGAGACCTTGAGGTGGATGCCGCCCTCGGGCTGGATCTCCACCTCCTCCAGGTTCACGCGGGAGTCAAGCTCCACCGTGACAAAGCCCTGCATATTCGTCTCGCGCACGATGCCGGCCACGCCGATGGGATAAAAGCTGTCGGGCTTGACGGCATTGCGGGCAATTGGCTCTTTGGTGACGATGAGGATGACCTTCGCGTCCTGCTGGGGCTCGCGGCCGGTCATGGTGCGGTAATAGTCCGGGCGCAGATAGATGGTCGACTGCGGCACCGCAACGGAATTATGTATGGGTAAAACAGGCATATTCGTACCTCCTATTGGCAATTCTGGCACTCTTTTCGTGCGAGTGCTAAGTCCTGGGTAAAAAATTTTTCCTCGCTTTGAGGAAGATTGAGCTTTACAAATGTAAAGATTCTGGTATAATCATAGTACAGGACTTTACACTTGTCAAGGTCATTCAAAATAAGTTTACAAAAGGGAGCCTCTAAAAACGCATGTCTGGTGATGCGTCGAGAGATTTTGTTCCAGATTGAAGTGCAAAAAACGCAGGAATCCTTTGTGGATTTCAAGTTTTTTGCGCGAAAAGCTGGGGCAAAAGCTCCGGCGCAGCGCCGGGCAGGAGTTTTTTGAGGTGACCAAAAGGGGGTGAACTGCCTGTGTACTGCGGCTGCAACGAGAAAGCGCTTAGCTCCCAGCGGGCCATCGCCTGCGCGCTGCTGGAGCTGATGGAGCGCTCCCCCTACGCCGACATCAGCATCAGCGCCCTGTGCCGGGCGGCGGGGATCTCCCGCCCCACGTTCTACAGTCTCTTCGGCTCGAAGGACGATGTGGTGTCCTACATCCTGCGCGAGAGCCACTGCTACGCGCCGGAGCCGGAGGCGAGCTCGTGCCTTCAAAGCTTCTGCCTGAGCTACAGCCGCTATATCACCCGCCAGCGGCACTTTCTGACCCTGCTGGTGAATAACGGGGTGGGGCACCTTTTATATCAGAGCATCTTCGATTCGCTGATGGACTGCGGCTGCTTTCTGCAGACGGCGGACGCACTGTCCCGCCGCTGCGCCGCAAACTTCACCGCCGGGGCGCTCACCGGCGTTGCGCAGGACTACGTCAAAAGAGAAGCCTGCACGGACGAGGAGCTGTGCAGGCTTCTGGAAAGCTTATTCAGCGGGGCGATGTTCGGGTAATTATTTCGCCGCTTTTTTCAAACACTTGAGTACATCGTCCTGCACCGGCAGGCGGGCATGACGGGGCCAGGTTCGTTCGTAGTCCTTCATCAGCGCGGCGGCGTCCTCCCGACTCAGGCCGGGGATCAGCTCCCGTGAAAGGCCCTGTACCGCCACCAGCATCCAATAGGCGCTCTTGGGCTCGGGGTTTTCCTTTGCCGCGCGCAGCAGCTTTTCCAGCACCGGACGCAAAGCTGCGCTGTCCGGCTTCTCCGACGCGAAATCCGACAGCAGCGCCGCCATATCCTGCGCGAAGCGGTCATGCAGCGGATCATCCGACGGGCCGAATTTGAGGCCGAAGAGCTCACTGGGTTTGCGGTTTCGCTCCTGCCGGTCGGCGGCTTCCTGATAGTCCTCCAAAATCCGATCCATCCGGGCGAGGGTAAATTCAAGATTCATATATTGCTCCTGTTAACAAAATGTACGGCGAATTTTTTCGCCGTACATTTTTTGTATCAATGCTTGTGGTCGGTGCCCTTGTCGCCGACGCCGAAGTGCAGTTCCTTCATGCCCTCCACCTCATCGCAGATGTCCTTGAGCGCGCACACGGAGCAGTCCGTGGGCAGGCCCTCGAAGATGTGGGTGAGGGTGCCGGTCACGTCGGCGGACTTCTTGGCCAGCGCCTTGAGAGCGCTGTAGTCGGCGGCGGGATCGGTGAGGAAGATGACGGTGGCGCTGATGACGTTCGGGTCCTGCTTGTAGGCCTGGATGTAGTTCATGCCGAGGGCCTTGAAGCTGATGCCCTTTTTGACGGCCTCCTTGCTGACGCGCACCTGTTCGCGGTAGCTCTCCGGGGAGATGCGGACCATGTAGCCCTGGGGGTAGACATGGTACTTGGCAAACTCGATGTCGCGCAGCGTGCGGTAGACGGCCTCGTCGTCATCGTCCAGAACGCCGATGCGCAGGATGACGATGCGGGCAAAGTCGCAGTCGGACTTGATGTCCTTAAGGTCTTTGCCGCAGAGGATGACCTGATCCTTGCCGCCCAGCTCCTCGTTGGAGGTAAAGAGCACGTAGTTTGCCGAGCCCTTGCCGGAGGCGCCGAGCTCGTAGGCCGCGTACTTCTGCAGCACCAGCTCGCTGGAGCTGTTGGAGGGCCACACGGCCTTGGGGTCATAGTCCCAGACCTGGGCGGGGAGCTTGTCCGTGAGTTCCCGGGTCTCTTTGATCAGGGAATTGTAGAGATCCATAGCTTAGAATACCTGGTCGACCTTCTTCTCGTCGAAGATTAGGTTCACCTGCTTGTAAGCCCAGCCCAGCAGCTTCTGGTCGAGGTTCCAGAAGTAGACGACGAACAGCGCCGCAACAATGCCCACGACGACGAGCACGGTCCTCTTGACCCATTTGCCGATGAGGATGAGCACGAATTTTTTAATCAGTTCAATGAGAAAACGCATCTTTCGTGTATGCTCCTTTCCTTAACTGCCTGGCTTTGATTACTTCTTGGCCATGCCCTTCTGGCGGGCATATTCGGCAGCGCCGAGGGCACCCATGAGCTGGGGGTCGGTCTTGAGGTTGACGACCTTGAGCTTCAGGACGTGCTCGATGGCTTCCTTCAGACCGTCGTTCTTGGCGCAGCCGCCGGTCAGGGTGATGGAGTCGGTGGCACCGGCCTTCTTGGCCATGACGAAGCAGCGCTTGGCAACGGCCATCTCAATGCCCGCGGCGATCTCATCGGTCGCCTTGCCCTCGCCGACGAGCGTGATGACCTCGGACTCGGCGAAAACGGTGCACTGGGCGGTGATGGGGATGACGTTCTTCGCGGTGAGGGAGAGCTTACTAAACTCGGGCAGGGTCAGCTCGAAGGAGCGGGCCATGGCCTCGAAGAAGCGGCCGGTACCGGCGGCGCACTTGTCGTTCATGGCGAAGTTCTTGACGGTGCCGTCGGTGTCGATGCTGATGCCCTTGACGTCCTGGCCGCCGATGTCGATGATGGCCTTGACGGTGGGGTCGGTCACATGCACGCCCATGGCGTGGCAGGAGATCTCGGAGATGTTCTCGTCGGCAAAGGGCACCTTGTTGCGGCCGTAGCCGGTACCGATGAGGTAGGAGAGCTCCTTGCTGTCCTTGAGACCTGCCTTCTCGCACACCTCGGCCATGGCCGCGATGGCGGACTGCTCGGAATTGATCTTGCTGCGAATGGTGGTGTCGGCAATCATCTTGCCGTTCTCGTCCAGAATGACTGCCTTGGTGTAGGTGGAACCTACGTCACATATAGGCTCCCTCTCTGAGGGAGCTGTCACCAGTGCTCACACTTACTACAAGTTCTTGGCGACGAAGGAGTCTTAGAACTTGTGTATGCTGCGCAGGTGACTGAGGGAGTCCCCCGTCCTGTACATTGTTCGTAAACCGGGAGAACCCCTTCCACCGCTGAAGCGGTCCCCCTCCCCCAATCGCCGCAAGCGGCTGGGGGAGGCAAGAATTGACTCACATACAAACCTCGTCCTCGAACTCGACCAGGGACGGGTCGACGGGCTCGGCCTTCATGACGGTGCGCATGTACTCGTTGACCTTGTCGCGCATGGTGCGCCTCGAGACGGTACGCGGGTCCATCAGGTCGTGCTCGATCCAGATCAGGTCATAGCCGCGGGCGCGGCCCTGTTCGTCCAGAATGCCCTGAACGGTCGCCATGTTCTTGCAGGCCACGTTCTGGTACATGATGACGAGCTTGGCGTTCCATGCCTCGCACTGGGCCCAGCATTCGTCGACGACGTTCTGGTAGCCGCCGTTGGTGTGACGGCGCATGACCATACGCTCGTACAGACGGGCCAGGTCGCGGAGAGCCTCTTCCTTGTCCTCGGTCTCGAGGTGCTTGGTGAAGTTCAGAGACTCCATCTCGACCAGCACGTCGATGCCCCAGCAGTTTGCAAGCCAGTTGGAGAAGTTCGCGTAGTAGTGGGCCGGGCAGGACCAGACGATGGCGCGGTGCTTCATCTTGCGCTCGGGCCATGCGGTCTCACCGTTCTCGTAGGCCTTCATGAGCATGGCGTCGACCTTCTTCATGGAGGGGAGAACGCGCGGGTCGATGCCGCCGTCCATCTCGTAGTTCCACTTGCGGAACAGCTCATAGCTCGGGCCGATGAGCTGCGGGCGGGAGGACTTGTTGATCTCCCACTTGTTCAGCTCCAGGTCGGTCTCCTGGTTGAAGCGCTTCATGCACTCAAAGTAATGCTCCCAGGACCACTTGGCGCCGGTGCGCTCCTCGATCCACTTGATGCAGGCCTTGATATCCTCGGCGCCCATCTGCACGGTCTCCTCATCCAGGTAGCGGACGGGGAAGCAGAGGTGGAACACGGGGATATTCGGGAAGCGGCGGGAGAAGTAGGAGGAGGCCATGGTGGAGCCGTCGCACGGCATGGAGCTGGAGATGAAGCCGGAGCCCATGTCGGGCAGGGCGTTGATGACCAGCGCGCCGCACTCGGAGGACGGGACGGGGCAGGTATCGGCGGGCAGGCCGTAGGACTCGACCGCGTCGATGTAGGGGATGCACACGAGCTGGTCGATCTCACTGACCAGGAACATGGGCAGCAGCTGGTGCGGGATGCCGCAGAGGTCCGGGAAGCCCGCCATGATCTGGCCCATGGTCATCTCGTCGAAGGTGACCATCATGCGGTTGAGCTCGTCGCTGTTGCCGTTCTTGCGGTCGGCCTTGTTGAGGAGGACCAGGTTCTCGGCGACGTAGCGGAAGATCTGATAGGTAAGCTCATGGCTCATGCGCAGATTGGAGCCGCGCAGGCCGAGGATGTTCTTGTCCATGAAGCCGTGGCAGCAGAAGTAGGAGATCATCCAGCGGTACCACAGCGCGCCGTTGAGGGCGGGGATCAGGTCCTTGGAGAAGGTGCCGAGCAGCATGACCCAGAGCTTGCCCCACTCATAGAAGTCGTAGGCGGTGTCCTTCACGCCGCGCCACTCACGGCGGACGGTAGCCATCGCGCCCTTGCGGTAGAGGCGGCCGAGGCTTCTCTCGCCGTTTACCACGCGGTCCCACTTCTCGTTGTTGTCGAGGGCCATGAAGTCCGCATACTCGCCCTTGACACGCTCGAAGTCGGCCTTGCAGTCGTTGACGCGGTCGGCGCCGAACTTTTTCCAGTCGGTGGCCTTGAGAAGCTTCCAGGCGATGCCGAGGAACTCGGCTGCGTTCTCGCCCTGCTTCTTCCAGTTCATATTGTCTTTGGCTTTCCAGAACTTGGGGTTCGGGTAGACCATCTTTTCCATTTTAGCCATTCTTCTCTGCCTCCTTGTGGATACGTTTGATCTCAAGCGACTCTACGAAGGCCTGAACACGGGTGCGCAGCTGACCGGAGTTGCCGTTATTGTACAGACGGTCGATGGACAGGACGGGCCAGCCGTATTCGTCGTGCATGATGTGGGAGACGAGGGCGCGCTCGAAGCCCCAGTAATCGCAGTACTTCATCTGCTCGTAGATGATGCCCTCGGCCTTATACTCCTTGGCGAGGCGGTCGGCCGTCTCGCGGCGCTGCAGAACCTTCTCGTCGGCGATGTAGCGGGCGCACTCGGAGTGCTGCATGACGTGCAGGCAGATCTGCGGCAGGGCGGGCTTGTCGTCTGCAAGCTCGATGATCTCGCGGCCCGGGGTGGAGCCGAAGCAGTAGCGGTCGGACACGACCAGCGCGCCGCAGCCTTCGATGAGCTTGGTGAGGTTGGGGTCGTCGATCTCGGAGCCGACGATGGCGACTCTCGCGCGGAAGGCGGGCTTTTTGTCGGGCTTGCGGGTCTTGAGCTCCTCCAGCGTTTCACGCAGGTAAGGCAGGATGAGCTTCTTGGGACACGTGAAGGAGACGAGGTTGAGGACATGGTACTCGTAGCCGGTGACGACAGGATTGTCGGCCTTGCGCATCTGGCCGATCTCGGTGAGGATGGCGCAGACCTCGTTGTGCTCCTTGACGGCGGCGCGGATGGCCTCGTCGGAGGTGTCGACGCCGAAGCGCCTGTTCAGCTCGTCCAGGACGTGGACCTCCATCTGGCGGACATAGGAGTCGAGGGTGTAGTCGGTCACCTTGAAGGGAATGTCGCAGTGGGAGACGAAGAAGTTGGGCTTGTCATTGACCTGGAGGATCTCAAAGTGCTCCATGGCGCGGTTCATCATCGAGCAGGCGTCCACGCCGATCATGGCGTCGAGGAACTGGTAGCCGCCTTCAATGCCGCGCTCCACGAGTGCGCGTGCGTACTCACAGGTGTAGTTGGACATGTAGTAGGTGGCGATGTCGATGGAGCCGGTGTTGGGTGCGCGCAGACGTACCGAGAAGCAGTTGCCGAGGTTGAGCAGGACTTCGGGCATGTGGTAGCAGGTATAGCCGAGGGCGATGCCGCCCTCCTTCTGAGCCTGTCTAACCAGCTCGTTGTCGGCGTTCTCAAGCAGTTTTTCAAAGAAAATCAGATGCTTAAGATCTTTCAAATGTTACACCTCTTTTACAGTATTTCTATGTTTTGGAGTGCTTCCTTCACTCCCTTGAGCATGGCGGAATCCGCGGGCAGTGCCATGACGCTCTTGCCCATGATGTCGTTTGCGGCAAAGGCGCTGTCGGCGGGGATATAGGCGAGGACGTCGACGCTGGGGGTCTTGAACTCGTTTACAAGCTCGGGGTTCGTGACCCGGTTGACGATGACGCCGATGCGGTCGTAGGCGATGAGCTCGTCGGCCACCTGCTTGATGGTGGCGATGACCTGCGCGCCCTTCTTGCTCTGATCGGTGACGAGGATGAGGTGCGTGACCTTTTCCATCACGCGGCGCTGGATCTGTTCGATCCCGGCTTCGCCGTCGATGACGACGTAGTCGAAGCTGTTGGCGAGGATGCTGATGACCTCTTTGAGGTAGGAATTGACCTTGCAGTAGCAACCGGAGCTCTCCGGGCGGCCGATCGCGAGAAACGCGAAGCCCGGCATCTCGACCAGCGCATCAAAGATGCGGAAGCGCGCCTCACTCAGAAGCTCCAGAGCCTCTTTGGTTTCGCCGTTTTCCACGCTGTCGACGATGCTCATGCGGATATCGTCCAGCGTCAGCTTTACGTCAACACCAAGAGCAACGGACAGGCCGACGGCGGGGTCTGCGTCGATGGCAAGGATCTTCTTGTCGGGATATTGTTCGACCAGAAGCCGCACGATCGAGGCGCAGATGGAGGTCTTTCCGACACCGCCCTTGCCGGCAACCGTAAGAATCTTGGCTTTCTGTTCCATGTGCGTTCCCCCATTCGAGAAAAAGTGTGCAGTATGCGGATATTACTATCGTGGTTATTTTAACACACAGCCATGCATTATGCAAGATAAACACTTTAAAATAGGGCGGTCGGAACTTTTTGTTCAAATCGTTGTGTGAATTGCCGCAAATTGTTTGGACAGTATGGATCAAAACGTAAAGGAGGGCGGTATGCAAAAAGAAACCCGTCATCCTGAGGAATGAAGTGACGAAGGATCTTAGTCTGTACTGGACTAAAGAGAAGATCCTTCGCTTCGCTCAGGATGACAGGTTGTTCACCGGTTCAGCACCCACACGCCGACGTTTAAATACGCCGCGAACGTGAGCCAGACGATATAGGGGATCAGGAGCTTGCCCGCCTTTTCCTCAATGCAGGAAAAGAGCAGGGCCGTGACCACCGCCAGCACCCACAGCAGCAAAAGCAGCAGGAAGGCGGTAAAATAAAAGCGCATGGTAAAGAACACGATGGGCCAGAGGAAATTGACAGCCAGGCCCAGGCCGTACACGGTCAGCGCCCGGTCGCGCCGCGCGGGACTCACGCCGCTTGCCCAGACGAGATAGGACGCCCAGCCCAGCAGCAGATACAAAATCGTCCACACCTCGGGAAAGAGCCACGCGGGCGGACTGAGCGGCGGCTTTGAGACGATTTTGAAATACTCCATGCCGTCGCGCGTCAGGAAAGCGGAAAAGCCGCCGACCGCCAGCGGGATCAAAAGCGAAATTGCCAGCGGCCCGTACCGGATTTTATGCTTCATAAAAACATCACCACCCCTCCAAAGTGTATGGAGGGGCGGGACAGATTATGCGAAAGTGAAAAGTTGAAAGTGAAAAGTGGAGTGAAGGAGCGGCTTCCGTACAATTTTCATCGTCCGCGAAACGGACACCATATCTTCATTTTTCACTCTTCACTTTTACTAGGGCAGCACCGCATAATTCGGCGAGAGCGAATCCTGAGAAAAATTGGGTTCTGACGATGGCATTTTTTCGTAGGAATACTATGTGTATTTCAAGAAAAAGTGACGAAGTCAGGGCACATTTTTTCCAGGAGGCGTCGAAGTCGAGTTGTGCGGTGTTGCCCTAGAATTGGAAGTAAATAAAGGGACTCTGCCCGGTGTAGGCCAGGGCGACGGTGATGCCGAGGAAAAGGAAGAAGGCCAGCAGGCCTGTGAAGCTTCCAAGGCTCACCAGCGGATAGTAGCCCGTGGGCCGGATGCCGAGACGGCGGCTGTGCGCGCAGGCAACCAGGTGCGCGCCCCAGACGAGCACAAGGCCGAAGATGCCCCAGAAGCTCACAAAGCGGATGCCGCGGTGCAGGGTGAAGATATAGCCGATGTACTGCAGAGCGGTGCCGATGTCCTTTGCGCAGAAGATGATCGCAATAAAGCAGAAGAAGTGGAAGGTCACAAAAATATTGAGGGCATTCGTCAGCGGAGTTTTCGGGATCTTTTTGCGGATGGGTCCCGTCGCGCGGAAAACGCACTGGGCAACGCCGCTCAAAAAGCCCCAGATCACATACTTCCATTCCGGGCCGTGCCAGAGGCCGCAGACCGTCATGTTGATGAGGATGTTGAGATAGGTCCGTGCCTCGCCTTTTTTGCTGCCGCCCAGGGGGAAATACAGGTACTCGGTGAGCCAGGTGGAGAGACTGATGTGCCAGCGCCGCCAGAACTCGTTGACATTGGGCGAGATGAAGGGTATGTCGAAGTTTCGCGTCAGGTCGTAGCCGAGGCATTTGGCGCAGCCCACGGCGATGTCCGAATAGCCGGAGAAGTCACAGTAGAGCTGGACAAAATAGGCGTACGCGGCCAGCAGCAGAGTTCCCGCGCTGTAGGCAGAGGGCGCGCTGTGTACGGCCTGGATAAAGGGGCCGATGTTGTCGGCAATAACGACCTTCTTGAAAAAGCCGAAGAGCATGATCTGCAGGCCCGGCTCGAGGTTTTGAAGGGAGATGTTGCGCTCCTGCCGAAGCTGGGGCAGGAAGTCCCCGGCCTTGACGATAGGACCGGCCACCAGCTGCGGGAAGAAGGCGATATAGAGCGCCGTGTGGATAAAGTCCCGCTCCGCCTCGATCTTGCCGCGGTATACGTCGATGGTATAGCTCAGGGACTGGAAGGTATAGAAGCTGATGCCGACAGCGATGACGAGGGCGGTCGTATTGGTGCGCACAATGCCGAAGAGATCGCAGAAGGAATTGATGAAGAAATCGTAATACTTGAAAATGCCCAGCACCACAAGCGGCACCACCACGCCGATGACGAGCGCCGTCTTGCGCCAGGGCTTATCCATCTGCAGCGCGCAGACATGGGCCACCAGCGTGAGGAAAAGCATCAGGAAGCAGAAGCGCCAGTCCCACCAGCCGTAGAACACATAGCTTGCAATCAGCAGGATGATGTGCCGGATGCGCAGGCGCTTTTCCTGCTCCATGGCCTGAAAGGCGGGCAGATTCGTCAGTGCCATGAGGGCGAAGACCGTGGGGAAGAAGATCAGAAAGGGACGGCTTACAAAGCTCATTTCTCTGCCCTCCCCGCGCTCAGCTGTTCATACACGCCCTCGGCAAAGAGTCGAAGCCCCAGGCTGTTGATGTGCCCCGTGCCGGGGCTGGTGTTGGCAAAGCCGAAGGGCAGCCCTCCCAGCTCCTCGGCGGCGGCAAGGTTCCGCTCTGTCAGGTCGAGGAAGACGATGCCGTTTTCCGCGCACAGCCTTTGATAAAGCGCCCGCTCATCGGGCTGCTCCTGGACGGCGATGTGCCCGTCCTCGTCCGGCAGGACGGTAGGGGTGTAGGCCAGGATCACGTCCACCCCGTGGGCGCGTCCTGTCTCGCCGAGCTTTTGCAGCAGGCGGGAGAGAGACGCCTCAAAGTCCCCCGCGGGAGTCTGCGCTGCGTCTCCGGCAGCCTGGCCGTCGCCCTGGAAGTACTTGGTGTAAAACAGGCGCAGATACGGGATCTTCTGCGCCGCCGTGACGACCCCGCCCTCGTGGGCGCGGATCTCCGGCAGCGTCCCGTCGACGGCGGCGTCCAGCTCGGCGGGCCCGTAGCCGAGCTTTGCAAGCTCAATAACTACGGCGTCTGTTGGCGCATATACCGCGAGGGCCCTGTCCAGATGCTCGGCGCAGTAAAGGAAGGTATGGGCCGCCATGCCGATGTTGTAGACGTACTTTTCCCCGCCGAAGAGGCGATTCAATACCGCGGCGGCGGAATCAGCCTGGGGCACGCAGAAGCCCTCCATGTGCGACGAGCCCATCAGCAGGATATTGATTGTATCCCCGTGCTTGTAATCACGCAGATTATTAAAACCCTCGTTGTTGGTGCGGCCCGTGCCGAAGCCCTCGGTGCCGCGAAAATAGCGGCGGTTCGGCTCATAGCGGTATTCGGTGGTACCGTCGGGGTTGGAGACGCGCACGGGGACGTTGAAGTAAAACGCGCACGCCGCGCACAAAACGGCGAAGGCGGCAAGACCCGCGAGCAGCGCCTTGATTATCCACTTTACAGTTTCTTTTTTCATGGGTTATCCTTTGCAGCCCGGCGCTGTCTGAGCATGGACAGGATATACAGCAGGCTGTCGTTTTTCAAAATCAGGTTCAGCGCGATATACACCGCAGCGCCGCACACGACCTGTACCGGGAGCAGCAGCGCCGTCGGCAGCGGGAGAAGCCCCACGGCCCGCACGGCAGCGAACATCAAAGCCGCGCTGACGCCGTTTTTCCACACGTCCCGGAACTGGTCGAGCGCCCCGTAGCCCAGGAGCCTTTTGATGGGCAGGCTCGTCACGATCACGTCGAGCCACGCGGAGATCGCGTAGCCGATCGCGATGGCCGTGAGAGAACGGAAACCAACGATGCTGATCACCAGCACCGCCACCATCAGCACCCGGCGCAGAACCTCCTGCTTTGCGTAGAGGTCGGAGCGCCCCAGGGACTTGAGGGCGACTGTGTTGGCGCTCGTCAGCGGGATCTGGGCCTCGGCAATGCTGAGGATCGCCAACAGCGGCACCGTCGGCAGCCACTGTTCCTTGAGCAGCAGCAGTACCAGCGGCTTTGCCACGGCGGACAGGCCGAACATCACCGGAAAGATCACGAAGCTGCCGAGCTTATTCATGCGGCGCATGATGTCAATGAACTTCTCCTTCTCGTCATGGGCGCGCGACAGCACCGGGAACATGACCTGGCGGATCGCCGCGTCCATATTGATGGAGATGGTGTGGGAAAACTGCTGTCCCTGCTTGTAGTGCCCGAGCTCGGCGGCGGAGAAGAATTTGCCGATGATGAGCGGACGCAGGCTGATGTAGAGATTCTCCACCGCCGAGGCCGCCATCATCCTCAGGCCGTAGCCGCCGAGGCGCCTTGCGCTTTCCTTGGAGAAACCGCCGTGGGGCACCCAGCGCTGCACCAGGAAGGTGAAGATACAGACGAAAACGATATAGGCGAAGGAGTAGCCCACCAGCGCCCAGATCCCCGCGCCGCGCCATGCCAGCACCACACCGAGCGTGCCCGCCAGCACTGTGGCCGAGAGATTGCAGAACATCATCTCCCGAAAGCGCATCTCCCGCTGCATGCGGGCGGTCTGGATGGAGTTAAAGCCGCTGAACAGGAGGGAAAGCGCGTAAAAACGCATGGGAGCCGTGAGACCGGGGCTGCGGTAGAAGTCCGCCAGCAGCGGGGCCGCCGCCTGCATGACAAGGAAGGTAGCGCCCGTGAGGGCAAGGGTGATGACAAACACCGTGAAATAATCCCGCTCGCTTACCTTCGGGCTCTGGATGAGGGAGGTGTTGACGCCGTTTTCGATCACCAGCACAAAAAAGTCGATGACCGTCTGCAACAGCACGACCTGGCCGAAAAGCTCCGGGGCCAGCAGCCGCGCCAGCAGGATCTGGATCACAAAGCCGATGAGTTTGGCGGCAAAGCGCTCGGTAAATTTATAGATCAGGGATCGGATGACTTTGCTCTTTTCCATGTCTGTCCTTTCAGCCCAGCGCCTCGCGGTCAAGGCGCGTATAGAGCTCGGTAAGTCTCTGTGCGGTGACGCGGATGTCGTAACCAGCCTTTATGATGGCTCCGGTCACATCCTCGCGGGGACGGCGCTCCAGCAGCGCGTCGGCCCAGGCTTCCGCGTCGCCGAGGGGCAGATAGCGCACCAGGTCGGAAAGCCCCACCTCTTTGGTGATGGTATCGGAGATGACGCAGGGAAGTCCTGCTGCCTGTGCCTCCACCACCGCGATGCCGAGGCCCTCCCACAGGGATGGAAAGGCGAAGACATCCATGGCTCCGAGAAGCTGGGGCACATCGTCCCGGTTGCCGGTCATGATGACCTGATCGGCAACACCGAGGCGCACGGCCTTCTGCGCCATTTCCTGCTGCAGGGGGCCGACACCGACGAGCAGCAGCACGGCGCTTTTGTCCCTTTCGTATACCTTCTGAAACACGTCCAGCAGGAACGTGTGGTTTTTCACATCGTAGAAGCGGCCGACATTCCCGATGACGTACTTTCCTTCCAGGCCCAGTTCCCGGCGGTACTGTATCCGCGTTTCCGGACTCACGGCAAAGCGGCGCACGTCGATGCCGTTCGGCAGCAGGACAAAGCGCTCGCTCTGACAGGCCCGCTTGCCGAAAAGCCACTCGCCCGCGTCGAGCGAGCAGGCCATCAGCACATCCGCCTGATGGCGCAGAGGAAGCTGCATCACAGTCTTGACCGCGCCCTTGACCCCGCCGCCGGTGGAGGTGGAGTGGCTGTGGATGATGGTCTTGACCCCGTGGGCCCTTGCCACCGGGAGATAGAGCGAGGCGTAGCTTCTGACATGGGAGTGGAGGATACGGTATTCGGGGTGTGTATAGAAAAAGTTGTTCCAGTCGCGTTTGATCTCGCCGGCGTTGGTGCCGTGGAAGGGCGTCATGGTGTACACCCTGCCGCCGAGGGATTTGATCTCGTCGGCAAAATAGGTCTCCTCGGGACGGTCAATGACGAAATCGAACTGGATCTTCTCGCGGTCTATATTGCGGTAGATGTTCATCATCATGGTCTGCGAGCCGCCCACGTCGAGGCTCGCGATCATGTGCAGCACGCGGATCATTGTCTGACCTCCCAGGGACGGATCACGGTCTCGCGCTTTTGTGTGACGACGGAGTTGGCCGGAATGTTCCCCTTGAGGATGCAGCCGGCGCCGATCATGCAGTTATCGCCGATGGTCGTGCCCATGAGGATGACGGTCCCGGCGGCGATCCAGCAGTTTTTGCCGATAACCACGGGCGCGGTCTTGAAGCGCAGCTCGTCGAGTCCCGCGCGAAAATCGTGGTCGTGGTCGTAGATGCAGGCGTTGGGCCCCATGGAGGTCCCCTCCCCGATGGTGACGCTGTCGCGGCAGTTGATCATGCAGTTATAGGTAAAGACCACGTCGTCGGCAAGCGTGAGGGACGCACCCTTTCTCACCTTGAGCTTGCAGCCGGAGTGGATGCGGGTGCGGTTGCCGATGGAGACATGGCTGCCGTGCTCAAACTCCGTGACCACATTGGGCGAAAAGCGGCAGATGGGCTTAAAGTGAAAGCCCGAGCCCAGAAAGAGCTTCATGATGGAAAACTTGATAAACGTGAACACGATGCTCACGGCATTGTTGAACATTCTTCGGATAGACATGACAGGCTCCTCCCTGTACGTATGGCAATTCATCTTAGAATATCACAAGCCCCGCACTTTTACAACCAAAAAGAACAGAAAAAACAGCGGGACACGAGGTCCCGCCTGCATCTTATGTAAGTGTAAAATATATCGTCAGCGCGCCGAGGATCATGAGATGCACCGGGTAGACGGCGTAAAAGGCAAGCTTGAGGGGCGGACCCTGCCTGCCCTTATAGAGCAGCACCGGCACAACGGAAAGGCACGCAAAGATAAAGTGCGTGATGGGATGTCCCGGCACGATGTACTCCACCACGCTCCACAGCACGATGACCGCCGCCTGGGAATAGCGGCTGCCCCGGGCGAGCCAGAGCGAGAGGATGAGCGCCACGCCCATCGAGCCGTAGTCTATGTTGTCCCGGATCAGGAAAAACGCGCCGAAGAGCCCCAGGGCCTGCATCAGCAGTTTCACCCAGTCCCGCTCCGGCTTCATGGCCGCGTCGAGGACGGCGATCACCGCAAGCGAAAGCGAGAGCGTATAAAACACGTTCATCTTCGCACCCAGGATGCGCACGCCCAGATACTGGACGCGCAGCACCGCAAACGTCATTGCAAGCAGCGGCCAGATCACCGACCAGTCCATGCGCACGGCGCCGAGCCACGCGGCGCAGACCACAAAGATAAAGATGGCGCACACGAACCAGCGCTGCCCGAGCGCGACGGCTGTGACCCCGTCGGGGTAGCGGTTGACTTGCAGCGCAAGGGTAAAGGGGATCTGAGATATTGCGGCGAAGGCGATGAGTCTTGTGAGATAGCGCTTCACGTCATGGGTCTTCTCATAGCCGTTGACGATCAGGAAGGCAAAGATCGGGAAGCCCAGGCGGCCGAAGGCTCGCATCCACTCATAGACCGGCTTTCCGATAAAGTGCGGGTAGAGAAAGATGGCGGTGTGGTCGACAAGCATGGAGCACACGGCCAGCAGCTTCATGACAAATACGGTCATTGCGGTTTTATCCCTTCGTTCAATATCTTTTTATAGGGGGCAAGCATGCCCTCGTTCATCCTGTCGCCGATCAGGCGGCGGATACGCTGAGAGCGCAGCAGCGCGCCCAGCACCTGCATGCCCAGCATGCGCGGCCAGCGCCGCTGCGGAAAATCGTAAAGTCCGTGGGCCTTGTAATAGAGGTGATCTTCCCGCATCATGCCGCGCATGAGCCAGACCAGGTCCCGAAAAATCTTCATGCCGCCCACACCGTAGAAGCTCCGCGGCGGGGTATAGCCCTGTTCCAGGGCCCAGGCAAGGCGCAGGGACACATCGCGGATGGAGTCGGCATCGTTGGCAAAGCCCGCAAGAAAGCTGTGTCCCACGTCCGCCCTGGCTTTCAGTACAGTGCGCAGGTTCTCCTCCCCGCTCAGGTCCCCGTTTACGAGGTAGGCAAACGGTTTGCCCTCGGCCACCGTACGGTGCCCGTTGCAAAACTGCCTGTCGTCGTACATCTTGAAGCGGGAGCCCATGCTGTGGCCGCTGAGAGTGAAGGCATAGACGATGGCGTCGGCGCTCTGGATCTTCTCGCGCAGGAGCTCGTCGAAGCCGTCGCGGTAGACGCATTTGCCGGAGGCAGCGCAGTTGAGGCAGCCGAGGCAGCCGCCCTTGAAGGGGAAGTCCGCGAGATTCACAAAGCGCGTGCGATAGGGAAAGGCGGCGGAAAAATCCTTGATGAGCGCGCGCAGGCTCTCGTCCCCCTCCCGCAGGTCGCCCACGATCACGGTGTCGAAGCCCTCCAGCTTTTTAACGGCCTCCAGCGTGCTGACATAGGGTGCGCGCTCCGGCGCGGCTGCGGGAGCATCACTGTGTTCGTATACGGCATTCTCCGCGCAGAAGACGGCATAGCGGAAAAACCGCGTGAGCTCCCTTCTCCCCTGCTCGGTGAGCAGATCCTCCATATCCGCCGAGAGGCCGTGGATTACCCTTGCGCCGAGATCGTGGAGGTTCTCCTCCAGAAAGCGGTGGGCCGTCACATCAAAGAAGTGCTTGGAGGTGGTCAGGGGCGCCGCATACTTATCCTTGAGGGAAATGCCCCGCTCCCGCATAAGTTCCAGAAAACGGTGCAGCTGTGAGGGGACGAGAAAGGAGTAGACCGGGCAGGCGAAGATCACAAGCTCCGCCCAGCCGAAGGCCTCGGCAGCAGGGGCCATGTCCTTTTCAAAGCCGCCCAGCCCGGCAGCCGCGTTGAGATGCCGGAAGCTGTGCGCCGGAAAGCTTTTTTCCAGGTACAGACAGCTCTGGAGCGTGACGCTGAAGCGCCCGCGCGGCGAACCGTTGACAAACAGGACCTTCATGCCGTGCCTCCTTTCGGTCATATCTTTTGTATTCTACCCCATTCGACGCGAAAAATCCACAAATAGTTTCCACCTTTTCGGAAACAATAAAAAAGTGCGGACCGCAAAAGCGATCCGCAAGACAGGGTTTGGGATAAAGATATGAGCCGCGGCCTTTTTCACGAAAGGCCAATTGGATAAGCTGTGCCTGTATGATAGCATGTCCCGCGGGCGAAATCGCGTTCTTTCTGTCGAACGTGAAAAATAATTTTTCAGTCCGCGCATACTCCTGTGCACATGGGGAACAATAAGCGGGAACCCACAGGAAGCGCTGTTTTACGCAGCGTTTCCAAAAAAGAGAGGAGCGTATCGCGTATGCTTATGGATCGTATTGCGCTGGCGCTGACCATCATCGGCGGCATCAACTGGGGCAGCATCGGCCTGTTCCGCTTTGATCTGGTCGCCTGGCTTTTCGGCGGGCAAACCGCCACCGTCAGCCGCGTTATCTACACCCTTGTGGGCCTGTCGGCTCTGTGGTGCGTGAGCCTGCTGTTTCGCAGCGACGCCATTATCGACGACGAGATGTAACGCAAAGTGAAAAGTGGAGAGTGGGATTTCTAAAGCAAACTCCACTCTCCGGGTGCGGGACGTTACATAAAGCGATACGCGAGATACGAAAGCACGCCCAATTGCAGCAGCGTCAGAGCCCAGAAGCCCGCGACGAAGTACCAGTGCTTTGTCTTGTGGCGAAAGGCGTACATACCGAGAAGCCCGCCCGGCGCGCCGAGGAGGGCCGCCAGCAGAAACAGGCGCTTTTCCGACACGCGGCGGTGTCCGGTCCGGGCAAAGTGCTTGTCAAGCCCCATCGTGACAAACAGCACGAGGCTCATACCACAGCAGATGAGCGCGAGAGCGGAAACCAGTGTCCTCATTCTATTCCTCCGAAAGCGCCCCGAAGTACCAGCCGGAGACGCCGTTGTGCTTGACAAAGTACCCGCGCGAGCAGGTCTCCACCACACCGACTCTGTCCCCCGCCTTTAAGGGCAGGACATAGTCTGTGCAGTCGTTGCAGTCGGTAAACTCCCCGTCCGAAAACAGGTACTTGGTCAGGATGTCCAGCTCGTAACCCGTGCGAACGTGGCGGCAGCGGGAGAACTCTTCCCCGCGTTTCAGCACCTGCACGCGGCTGTCGCCCCAGCGGATGTATGTTGAGTGCTCCGACGCCGCCTGATCGTTCAGGACGGTGCGCACCGGGAAGGGATCGTACGCCTCAAAGCTGAGCTCGTCTCGCGTGATGTCCGGGATAATGAGGCAGTTGAGCTGCCCGTCGTCCTTGAGCACGCACGCCCCGTCGATGCAGGCAATGTGCCGCTCGCGGTCGATAATGGGGTTTGCGCAGACGATATCGTCACAGTAGAGCATCACCGGGTAATGCCCCACCACGACCCAGCTATCAAAGGAATAGCCCAGCTTGTACCAGGCGTCACAGCGCAGAAGCTCCCCGACCCTGTGCTCCTCCAGGGGCTTGTCGGGATAGACGGCCGCGTGGGCGAAGGTATATCGCCCGGCTCTCACCGCGTGGGGGAGCTTATCCAGAAAGGCAAACTCCGCCGCAAAGCGCGCGGAAAGCAGGCGCTTGAAGGTCTCAAAATCCGGCAACTCCAGCGGGTCAAGGTCCAGCTCCAGGGCCATATCCCACAGAAGGCCGCTCTTTCGGAAGCGCAGATAGCCTTGCAGATTCTTTTCCCAATGGGTGTCCATGGAAAAGATAGCTGCCCAGTCATCGCAGTTGCCCATGACGGGGATCACGTTCCCCTTCTCCGTCATGGCCATGACCTCCCGCAGGGTCCGGAGGCTCTCGGCGCCCTTTTCGAGGAAGTCCCCGTTCAGGATCAGGAGATCGTCGTCGCAGAAGCCGACTTTTCGAAGCAGGCCGTGGAAATACGGGAGATTGGCGTGGATGTCGGAGATGACCAGCACGCGGCGGCCCTGCTCGATTTCGGGGTACACGACGCGCGCCCGTTCGTCATACATGCCCATGGCGCAGATCCTTCTCCATCAGCAGAAGCTGGGCCTGTGCTCCCGGCACGCGCGACAGCTCCCGAAAGCCGTTGGCCCGGTAGAAGGCAAGGGCCGGCAGGTTGTCCTCCGCCACATGCAGGCGGATGGCGCTGCGCCCGAGATGGCGGTATTTAGCCACGACCCGGCCCAGCAGCTGCACGCCGAGTCCCTGTCCCCGGTACTCCGGGCACAGGTATAGAAGGCTCACCCAGCCGTAGCCCGCATGCTCGCCGCGTTTGGTGTCCAGGTCGATGAGCCCCGCGTAAGTCTCCCCTTCGTACAGGACCATGACGGCCTCGCTGTCATGGATATGGTGTTCGCAGGCCGCGCGGTAGTAGGTATCTGCCTCGAAGCCGTTCAAGTTCCCGTGGGCGGCAAACCAGGCATCGGCATAGCTCTGCTCGTAGAGCGCCCGGTACTGCGTGGGGTCGACGCACACATGGCGCAGGGCGGGCAGATTGACGTAGCTGCGCTGAAGCTCCGGCGGCAGGTGGGAGAAGTCGTTGAGGTAATCCACGCGAAACTGCCCGTCTTCATAGAAAAGATGGGCAACACCGGTGTTCTGGAAGATGGGCACGGTCTCGCTGTCGTTGAGGGAAATGCCCAGCAGCTTTGTGAGTATGCAGCGGATGGTGATGCCGTGGGTGGTGACGGCCACGGTGCGGCCGGGGTTTTGCTCCGCGATCTCGTACAGCGCCGTCAGCGCCCGAGCCTGCACCTGCTGATAGGTCTCGGCCCCGGCGAGATAAAAATGCTCCTGATCGTGCATGAAGCTGTCAAGCTGCTCCGGCTGTTCCCAGATGATATTGGCGAAGGGCTCGGTCTCCCAGGGGCCGATGTTGATCTCCCGCAGGCGTCTGTCCGTCTGCACGGGCAGATCGTGGTATTTTGTGATGGCGGAGGCGGTGAAGCGCGCACGCCAGAGGTCGCTGGAGTAAACGGCGTCCACCGGGACAGTGCGAAAGCGCTCGGCCAGGGCATCGCGCTGCCGTATCCCGAGGGGCGTCACGTCCCCGTCCCAGTGCCCCTGCATGTGGCGATAGAGGTTGCCTTCGGCCTGAACGTGCCGAATTACATAAATTTCTGTCATAAGCCTGCCTCCTGATGCTTGACCGCCGCGTCGGTATACGGTATAATAAGTCGACATAACACAGACAGTGACGGCGGTGCTGCTATTATAGCGTGTTTTTCTCCGCGCGACAAGTACCGCCGCGATTTGGACAGACAGAGAGGTTCGACATGATACGAGCGGCGGCGTTGGTGTCCGGGGACGGGGCACGGCTCCAAGCGATCCTGGACTCCATGTATTTTAAGGAAATACCGGACTTTGAGCTGGTGGCGGTCATCTCCACGGCGCGGGACGTGTACGCGATGAAGCGGGCGCTCAACGCGGGGGTGCCCGCCTATGTGGTGGACCCGGAGCTGTTCCCCAACACCACGAGCCACAGCATGGCGGTGGCCAACAAGCTCAAGGATATGGACATCGAGCTTGTGATCCTTGCGGGCTACGACATGCCCCTGGGTGTGATCCCCTACCAGTTCAAAAACCGCATCATCGGCACCTTCCCGGCCCTCTACCCCGCCTTTGAGGATGAAGAGGGCGATATCCAGCGCCAGGTGCTCGAGCGCGGCGTGAAACTCACCGGTGCCACCGCCTACTTTGCCGACGGGGACGGGCGCGTCGGCAGCATCATCCTCCAGCGGGCCGTGGAGGTCCTGCCCGACGACACGCCCGATACCCTCTCTCGCCGGGTGCTGGAGGAGGGCGAATGGCGCCTGTTGAGCCAGGCGGTGATCCTCTACTGCTCCCACAAGCTGAAGATTCACGGCAACCGGGTCATCATTGAGAAATAAGTTTAAAAAACCAAAGCAGAGTGCCTGACCACTCTGCTTTTGGTTTAAGAAGAACTTTCGTTCCTTATGAAGTTCTTTCCTGCTTGCGAGTATAGAATACCGCAAAGATGTTTCGTAAGTAATGCCGGAATTGTTTCCTGTTTGTAAAGAATGGCAGCTGAGCTCAGTCGAAGGTCAGGTTCCACACGCTGTCGGCGGGGATGCTGCCGGGCTGGGCGGAGACGTAGGACTCCCCTTCCCGCGCCGGGAGATAGTACACCGCTTTCTTCGCGCCCAGAAGCTTTCCCACCGAGGCCGCGATCGTGACGCAGTCGGCAGGCTCGTTCGTGATAAGCTCCTTGATGACGCACACGTCTCCGTCGAGCTCCGCGGTGCAGATCCCGCTCCGGCAGGCGTAGAGCCCGCCGCCGTAAAATTTGCAGAAGCGGCGCTGAAACTCCATGGTCGGCTGGGAGGGGCGCAGATGGTTCTTCCCCTCCAGGAGCTTTTCGCGCCAGTGCAGATACTCGGTCGATGTAAGCTCCATCGTGTCCGCGAGCGCCTGGCAGCCCAGTTCGAACGTTTTGCGGTGCAGCACGCATTCAAAGCCCAGCAGCCGGTGATACCAGCCGTAGAGCGGCGCGTCCGCCGGGAGGGTGCACAGAAGCGTCGCCCCGCGGCGCTTTGCAAGCTTTGCGCTCTCCAGCGTGACGGCCTTGCCGACGCCGAGACTGCGGTACTCGGAGGCCACCATCACGGCGTAGATATAGCCGACGACCGGCGCCCTTCTGCGCTTGCCGACGAGCTCAAAGCCGGTCAGCACATGGGCTGCTCCCACAAGCTTCCCGTCCTTTTCCGCCACGACCGCCGAGCCCATGTCCGGCAGAAGCGCGTAAAACTCTGCCGTGAAGGGGAGCGGATCGCCGAACACGTCCCGCCACAAAAAGGACAGGGCCGGGATATCCGACGCGCGATATTCTCTCAAGGTATAATCTGCCATCAGTCTTCTCCGATCCATTGCGCAGCGTACTTTTTCAACAAGTATGCAGGCTTATAAGACTCTTTCGATTTGCGCAGGGACTCCAGGCCCATGTCGTCCTCACGGTTGATCCAGACAAGCTCGGGGTGTCTTTCCATGAGCATGCGGACAAGCTCGCGGCATACCATGGGGTATGCGCCGTTTATGTCCGCGGCGGCCTTTTCCACATGCACGTTGAAGGTATCGGAGCTGGTCATCTCCCCGAAGGAGAAGCCCAGGAGCTTCCCGTCCGCAAAGAGGACGCCGCCCTCCAGGCCCAGCTCCTCGTAATGCCGGAAGGCCCGCTCGATGGCGTCGTGCTCGTAGACGATGCTGTCATCCAGACGCTCGGCATTGTCCTCGGTCCATTCGTTCAGCATCTGCTCGCAGGCGGGGATGAGCTCCCTTGTCAGGGGCACGAAGGACCACTCGTGCTCGGCCTCAAAGCGGTTGCAGTGGTTTTTCTTGCCGTGCAGGGCCTTGCCGGAATAGGTGGAGAGCTTCTGCGCCTCGTAGATATAGTCGGCGTACTTCTCCTCCTCGCAGAAGCAGAAGCAGCCGGGGAACTCCTGCTCCAGAAGCTCCCTGTGCTTTTCGGTGATGCCGCGCAGGAGGAAGGGGTATTCCTTTGCCTTCGCGTACGCCCGCAGGGCCTCGATCGCCGGGCGCAGCGGGCCGCAGCCGATGGGATAGACGAAGGCGGGACGGCCGTGCAGGCGCACCTTGGTAAGCGTCCGCTCCCCGAAATTGCACACCAGCTGGCGGTAGTGCTGGTCCCAGATGAACATATTGCCGAAGTTAAAGTCCGCGCTGGGGGAATCCTCACACATGAGGTGGCGGTCGATCCATTCCTTGTCCAGTATGGAGATTGCGTGAAACTCGATCATAAATAGACGCTGTCGCAGACAGCCTTGATTTCCTTTCTCAAACTGCGAAGATCCATAAACGCCTCGGGCCGCTTCGTCACATCGCGCAGCAGGGCCGAGGGGTGATAGGTCGCCATGACGCGGCGGCCGTCGATGTCGTACCAGACGCCGTGCTCGCGCGTGATGCGAAAGTCCGGGTCGATGAGCGCCTTGGCCGAGATGCGGCCAAGGCAGACGATGATTTTGGGGTTTATAAGCGCGATCTGCCGGTCGAGCCAGCCGCGGCAGGCGTCCTGCTCCACGCCCAGGGGATCGCGGTTCCCGGGCGGGCGGCACTTGACGATGTTGGCGATGTAGACCATGCTGCGGTCAAGGTCGATCATTTTCAGCATGTCGTCCAGGAGCTTCCCGGCGGGGCCGACAAAGGGCTCGCCCTTGAGGTCTTCCTGCTCGCCGGGGCCCTCGCCGATGAGCATGAGCTCCGCGCGCTCATTGCCGACGCCAAAGACCAGGTTGTGCCGCCGCTCACACAGAGAGCAGGCGCGGCAGCGCGCACATTCACTTTTCAGGGCCTCCCAGGAGTCCACGGCCATCCCACCTCTTGATCCGCCGCGCCGGGAAAGATGCACTTGCAAGTCACCCGGCACCGTATTATAATAATATAAATGAAAAACGCAGCGCGTGACTGTATAGTATCACCTTTTTCCTCTGACCGCAACTGCTTTTCATATCAATCATTGGAGCGTTATTATGGCTGAATTTGACAATTTTCTCTCCCCCGGCAGACGGGGCCATCTGATCGGCATCGGCGGCGTGTCCATGTCGTCTCTGGCGGAGGTGCTCAGCGGCATGGGCCTCGGCATCACCGGCTCGGACATGAACGACAGCGCCAACGTGGAAAGCCTTCGCCGCAAGGGCATCGAGGTCCTCATCGGACATCATGCAGAGAACATCACGGATGATGTGGAGTTTGTGGTGCGCACCGCCGCCGTCCACGACGACAATCCCGAGATCATCGCCGCGCACCTCAAGGGCATCCCGGTCTTCGAGCGCACCCAGGCCTGGGGCGCCATCTCCAAGGACTACGCCAACGCCCTGTGCATCTGCGGCACCCACGGCAAGACGACCACCACCTCCATGTGCACTCACATCATGATGGCCGCCGACAAGGACCCCACCGTCATGATCGGCGGCACGCTGCCCCTTTTGAAGGCGGGCCACCGCGTGGGCCACGGCAACACCATCATCATGGAGGCCTGCGAGTACTACAACTCCTTCCTCTCCTTCCACCCCACGGTCGCCGTCGTGCTGAATGTGGAAGCCGACCATCTGGACTTCTTCAAGGACCTTGACGATGTGAAGCATTCTTTCCATCTCTTTGCCCAGCGTGTCCCCGCGGACGGCTATGTGATCGCAAACCTCGACGACGCCAACACCATGGAGGTCGTGCAGGATGTTCAGGGGCATGTCATCACCTTCGGCCTGAGCGACAAGGCCGACGTGACGGCGGCAAACATCGAATTTAAGGGCGCAAACTCCCACTTCGACATTCTCTACAAGGGGAAGCTCTTTACCGATGTGACGCTGCACGTGCCGGGCATGCACAATGTCAAGAACGCTCTGGCCGCCACCGCCGCCTGCATCAGCCTCGGCGTGCGGCCCACCGCCGTCAAATACGGCCTCGCGGGCTTCAACGGCGCGGGACGGCGCTTCGAGTTCAAGGGCAAGTACAACGGCGCGGATGTCTACGACGACTACGCCCACCACCCGGGCGAGCTCAAGGTGCTGCTCGACGCGGTGGAGCAGCTCAACTACAAGCGCACGGTGCTGGTCTTCCAGCCCCACACCTATTCCCGCACCGCCGCCCTGTTTCCCGATTTTGTCGAGCAGTTGAGACGGCCCGACGTGGTGTTCCTTGCGGAGATCTTCGCCGCGCGTGAGAAGAACACCATCGGCATCTCTTCGGCGGATCTGGCAAAGGAAGTGGACGGCTCCATCTTCTGCCAGACCTTCGATGTCATTGAGGACGCCCTGCGCGCCATCGCCCACCCGGGCGACATTGTGCTGACCGTCGGCGCGGGCGATGTGTATAAAATCGGCGAGAGGCTGGTCGGAGAAAAAAAGTGACATCGCTATACCCGGCAGATATGAAAACTGCCGGGTATTTGTCCGTTTTCAGCATTGTAAAGAAGCCGCGCGTCTGTTACAATCACAAAAGAAACACGGAGTCCGCGGGGCTCAATATATACAATTTACTGGAGGAATGCCCTATGCACGAAGTTCTGCATACCCTGTCCAAGATCGGTATCGTTCCGGTCATCGCCATTGACGACGCGAAGAAAGCCGTCCCGCTCGCCAAGGCCCTCGTCGCCGGCGGTCTGCCCGCCGCCGAGGTCACCTTCCGCACTGCAGCCGCCGAGGAGGCCATCCGCGCCATCGCCGCCGAGGTCCCCGAAATGGTGGTCGGCGCCGGCACCGTCACCAGCCGCGAGCGTCTCGACCGCGCACTGGCCGCCGGTTCCCAGTTCATCGTCACCCCCGGTTTCAACCCCGACACCGTGAAATACGGCCTTGACAAGGGCGCGCTCATGCTCCCCGGCACCGCCACCGGCGGCGAGATGGAGCAGGCCATGACCCTGGGCCTGGAGGTCGTCAAGTTCTTCCCCGCCGAGGATAACGGCGGCATCAAGAAGCTCAAGGCCCTCGCCGGTCCCTACCGTGAGCTCAAGTGGATGCCCACCGGCGGCGTCAACACCAAGAACATGATGGACTACCTCTCCTTCGACCAGATCGTCGCCTGCGGCGGCACCTGGATGGTCAAGAAGGACCTCATCGAGGGCGAGTGCTGGGACGAGATCACCGCCATCTGCAAGGATGCCGTCAAGGTCATGCTGGGCATCCAGCTTGCCCACGTCGGCGTCAACACCGAAAGCCGCGAAGAGGCCGAGCGCCTCGCCAAGCTTGTCAGCTGCATGCTGGGCCTGTCCCCGCGCGACACGGGCAAGTCCTGGTTCGCGGCCGACAACGCCATCGAGTTCATGAGCCACAAGGGCCCCGGCACCATGGGCCACATCGGCTTCAAGACCAACAGCGTCGAGCGCTGCATCTATCACCTGGGTCTGCAGGGTGTGGAGTTCAACGAGGATTCCATCACCTACAACGACAAGGGCGCGCCCAAGTTCGTCTACCTCAAGGGCGAGTACGGCGGCTTCGCCATCCACCTTGTCAACAAGTAATCAATCGCATAGCAATGACCGGCAGGGCTTTTGCCCTGCCGGTTTTGTACATAAAAAAAGTCATCCTGAGCGTCGGCGAAGGATCTTCAAGATCTTTCGCTTCGCTCAAGATGACACCCTTTCGGCTTATCGGTTCAGCCGCCAGTTTTCCTTCGGCTGCCAGCCGGGAAGGGGCTGCCGCTGCATGGCGCCGAAAATCTTGGACTTCATGTCCGGATAGTCGGCGCTCATGGTCTTGAGCATCTGCTTGATCTCCCAGCGCTTGCTGGCCTTGTCCTGGGGGCAGGGATTCTCCACCACCGGGACGTTAAGCTGTGCAGCCAGGTTTGCGATCTTTTGCTCCCCGCAATACACGAGGGGCCGGATCTGCGTGATGCCGGAGCGGTCAAGATAGGTCACTGGGCGAAAGCAGCTGATGCGCCCTTCAAACAGCAGACTCATCATGAAGGTCTCCACCGCGTCGTCGAAGTGGTGGCCGAGGGCGAGCTTGCCGATGCCGTTTTCGCGCAGGTAGTCGTTGAGCGCCCCGCGCCGCATCTTGGCGCAGAGGGAGCAGGGGTTATCCTCCTTGCGCACATCGAAGACGATCTCCTTGATGTCGGTCTTGAGGCAGGCGTAGGGGATGTTCAGCTCCGCGCACATGTCCTTCACCGGTGTAAAGTCCATGCCCTCAAAGCCCAGCTCGATGGTCACGGCCGAGAGCTCGAAATGCTTGGGGTAAAAGCTTTTCAGATGGTTGAGCGCAAGCAGCAGAAGCATGCTGTCCTTACCGCCGGACACGCCGACCGCCACCCGGTCGCCTTCCTGAATCATGTCATAATCGTCCACCGCGCGGCGCACGGTGCCGGTAAATTCGTTGAGTGCCTTGTCCATTGGGAATCCCGCCTTTCTTTGTTCGCCCTATTGTAACGAAGCGGCGGGCAAATGTCAAAGGCTTTCCGGTTTGAAATTTCGTTTGAAGGATTCCATAGATTTAACGAGATTTTGCTTGATTTTGTGAGTTTTGAATTTCTAAATTAAATTCACTGTTGACAGTTTCCCTCCCCTGTGGTATAAAAGGGAAGCGCGCCGGCGGGACCCGTTATCCGCCCGCGCCCCAAACAAGTCAAAACAATTGATTTTATATTGGAGGCAATCACATGTCCACAACCATGCTCACCAAGGAGACCGTTGAACGCAAATGGTACATCCTTGACGCAGCCGGCAAGCCCATGGGCAAGACCGCTGCCCTCGCCGCCGATCTTCTCCGCGGCAAGCTCAAGACCGACTACACCCCCCACGTCGACTGCGGCGATTACGTCATCATCATCAACGCCAAGGACGCCGTCCTCACCGGCAAGAAGCTGGAGCAGAAGTACTACCGCACTCACTCCGGTTACCCCGGCGGTCTCAAGGAGACCCAGTACAAGATCCTGATGCAGAAGAAGCCCGAGCTCGCGATGCGCCTTGCTGTCCGCGGCATGCTGCAGAAGAACACCATCGCGCAGTGGCAGCTGAAGCGTCTGCGCATCTTCGCCGGCGCCGAGCATACCCACGCCGCCCAGAAGCCCGAAGTCTGGGATCGCTAAGAGGAGGTAAAAAACTATGGCAACCTACAAGACCAAGAAGCCCTATATGTACGGCACCGGCCGCAGAAAGTCTTCTGTCGCCCGCGTCCACCTCATTCCCAACGGCTCCGGCGTGATCACCATCAACGGCCGTGACATCGACGATTACTTCGGTCTCGAGACCCTCAAGCTCATCGTCCGTCAGCCCCTGGTCACCACCAACACCCTCGGCAAGGTCGACATCGAAGCGACCGTCGCCGGCGGCGGCGTTTCCGGTCAGGCCGGCGCCATCCGCCACGGCATCGCCCGCGCCCTGCTCGTCGTCGATGAGAGCTACCGCGCCGCCCTCAAGGCCGCCGGCTTCCTCACCCGCGACCCGAGAATGAAAGAGCGTAAAAAGTACGGCTTAAAAGCGGCGAGGCGTGCTCCGCAGTTCTCCAAGCGTTAATCTTTCAAAAAAACCCTGGAAATTCAACAGTTTCCGGGGTTTTTCCCTTTTAAAAATTTTAACCCATTTTGACCAAATTTGACCTCGTTTTTTCGGGCCAAATCGGGGTTTATAGAGGAAAAAGGGCTAAAAAATGGGCTAACGGCCAGCCGTAAGATCTCTTATTCGTCGGGTTTTAAGGCAGCTCGCCAAAGAGGTCTTAAAGCTGCACGTTGCTCTTTTTACCCCGAAAAAGTTCAAACCGGCTTTCCGCGCATCACAGCCTTTTGCTTCGCTGTCCGTTTGTTCGGTTTTGTCCTGATTTGACAAAATGAAAGAATTTTTATCTGCTCGCTCAGCTTCAACGCTGGGCGATTTTTTATTTCCGGGGTATCGCCCGCCCCATACTTAGGAGGTGGATCACATTCGTGACAAATGCAAAGTAATCGCCATTGCCAATCAGAAGGGCGGGGCCGGTAATGGAAAGTAAGTGTTTATGGAAAGTTGAGGAAGGTCTTTGACACGGAGATTCCCCGATCTGTCCGGGCAGCGGAAATCAGCGCTGAGGGTAAGAGCATTTACGCGCACGATCCCCATGGGAAAGTGTCTGAGGCATACCGCTCTCTCACGGGGGAGGTGTTGAAGATTGAAAAGCAGCGCGAAAAACATAAGTCTGACCTCTCTCGATGATCTTTTCTCCACAGAAGAGGAACGGTCAAAGGATGTGGTCGGCTCAATCGTCAACATCCCTCTCTCGCAGCTCCATGACTTTCCCAATCATCCCTTCAAGGTGCGGGATGACGAAAAAATGCAGGAGACGGTGGAGAGTGTGAAAGCCTACGGTGTCCTCGTCCCGGCAATCGTGCGGCAGCGGCCTGACGGTGAATATGAAATTGTCGCCGGCCATCGCCGCAAACGTGCGTCCGAGCTTGCAGGCCTGAATGAGCTGCCTGCAATCGTCCGTGACCTGGACGATGACGCCGCCACGATCATCATGGTAGACAGCAATTTGCAGCGCGAGAGCATTCTTCCCTCCGAGCGCGCCCAGGCTTACAAGATGAAGCTGGAGGCAATCAAAAGGCAAGGAGAGCGGAGAGATTTAACTTCGCCGCAAGTTGCGGCGAAGTTCCGAGCGGATGACGAGGTTGCCAAAGCAGCGGGTGTAAGCGGAGACACTGTTCGTCGATTTATACGCCTCACGGAGCTTCAGCCTGAGCTTCAGGAAATGGTGGATTCCGGTAAAATGGCTATGACGCCCGCCGTCGAGCTGTCCTACCTCAAGCCAGAAGAACAGGCTCTGCTTCTCGAAACCATTGAGAGTGAGCAGGCTACCCCTTCCCTATCCCAGGCTCAGCGGATCAAAAAGCTCAGTCAGTCCGGCGATCTCAACGAGGACTCCATTCTCGGCATCATGTCCGAGCAGAAAAAGCCGGAGTTGAGCAGCAATATCACGCTGTCCGGGGACAAGCTCAAAAAGTATTTCCCAAAGTCCTATACTCCCGCGCAAATTGAAAACACCATATTCAAGCTGCTGGATTCCTGGCTGCGCAAACGACAGCGGGAAGAAAGCAGATAACCCTTCGCCAGACTTTACAGGTCTGGCGTTTTTTTATGCCCAAAATCAGGAGGTGACGCAACCCTACTCATGTAACCCCCGCAGATAAAGGTTATCACGCGGTCAGCTTATCCGGTGGAAAGGACAGTACGGCGATGCTCCTTCTCATGATCGACAAGGAGATGCCCATTGACATTGTGCTGTTTGCAGACACGGGAATGGAGTTTCCTGAAATGTATGCCCACCTGGAAAAGCTGGACGCCTATCTCTACGAAAAGCGCGGCATCCATATCACCATCCTGCGAGCAAAGCACAGCTTCGAGTATCTCATGTTCGACGAGCCGAAGGTCAAGCCGAAAACCATAGAGAATCGAATCCAGAGAGGGATTCCGCTTCACGGCAATGGCTGGCCGGGTATCCGGGTTCGCTGGTGTACAGGGCAGCTCAAAACGCACCTGATCGCCAAAGAGGTCAATCGCCTCAAGGGAGAGCTTGGCGCGGTGAACTATGTCGGCATCGCAGCGGATGAAGCTTGGCGCTGCGCAGACGAGAAGTATCCCCTTGTGGAATGGGGCATCACCGAAGAAATGGCCTTGCAGATTTGCTATGACCACGGCTTCGACTTTGGCGGCCTGTACCGTATCTATCGGCGGGCGTCATGCTGGTGCTGCCCTTTTCAGCGGATCGGAGAGCTGCGCAATCTGAGAAAACACCACCCGGAGCTTTGGACCAGACTCCGGGAGCTGGATAATCGTGCTCTTGCACAATTTGGCCCCGGCCCTTTAGGACAATTCAAACAAAACTGGACGGTGGAGCAGTTGGAAGCTCGTTTCGCCGCCGAGGACGATCAACTATCTATTTTGGAGGAAACAACAGATGTTTAAGAAAAAAATCGAAGTCAGAAACGCTGTAGATAACCTGTTCTGTGGCGTGGAGCTGGACCCCCATGAAGAAAAGCTGGTGAAAAACTTGAACTGTGACCATTTGGCTCAGGTCTTTCAGCACCGCAAGGAGATAGTGTACGCATACTCTATTTGGACGGAAGAAGCGTCCTGCTGCGAATATCGCGGCGAGCAGTTGTTCCCGTTTCCTGCGACGCTTATTTGCCCCATCCTTCACATGATCTCCGTCTCGGAATCCGGCATCATTTCTGAGCGCTTCATTGAAATCTGGCTCACTGATGACATGAGATTTGTGCTCGTTTCCAATCTGCGCACGGACATTAATGACGGCGAATTCATCAGCGCATACCGTGAGGTTAAAGCAACTGATCTGGATGAGTTTCAGGAGATCATTGATCTGGACTATAACATGCTGGCGCGTCTTCTGGCGGAGATGGCCGATGAGTACACCAACTCTCCTATGCCCACCTATGAGCTGTGAGGTGCCGACATGAACAGAAAGTATGATCTCCAGAATCTGATCGCCGCGCTGCTCAGCGGGCACAAGATGAGCCTGGAAACCGTGGTCACAAGGGCTGGGCTCAACTTTGAGTGGATTTCTCAGGCTTTGCAGTTTAATGCGGAGACGATCTATCGTTTCCGCATGGACAACAACAGTGAGAACACCTGCGACTATCTCAGCGAGCCGGTGCTCAAACACCGGGGGACGCTCGTCTACAGCTATACCGACAGCACTGACTTCTCTCACCCGGATGCGGAACGCCGCATGGAGCTCTGGTTTCTGGATGATCTCACGCCTGTTGTCATTTCCGCAGTCGAATTCACGGATGCAGATAACAACTACACGGTGGTTTATCGGCAGGTGCGGACGCGCAACCTCGATGAGATTCCAAAGGAGATCAATATTGTCCCAAGCAAATTTGTGGCCGCACTTCAGGCCCTAAGCGACGCCTTTCGCGCCGTGCCTATCCCGTTTCAGGAGCTGTAAACCTATATGACGCTTCGGCGTCTGCATGAAGAACAATGAAGGAGTACAAAAATGCCTGTATTTCGTATAGAGCGCACACGGGACTACACTGTGATGAGCAATCACCATTTGAAGAACCCCGAACTGTCCCTCAAGGCAAAGGGGTTGCTTTCTATGATGCTCTCTTTTCCAGATGGCTGGAACTATTCCGAGCGCGGCCTTGCCTCCATTTGCAAGGAGGGGGTGGACGCGATCCACTCTGCCATTAAGGAGCTGGAGAGTACCGGCTACATGGAGCGCCACCAGCTTCGCGGCAAAGGGGGTCGGATCGTGGACACAGAGTATGTGATCTATGAGAAGCCCCACACCCCGAACATGGCCCCACCAGATACGGAAAACCCGGATATGGATTCACCGGATATGGCGTTACCTGATGCGGGTTCACCTGATGCGGCTGCCCCGGAACCGGAGAATCCGGGAGAATTAAATAATAAAAAACAAAATACGAAAAAATCAAATACTCAGGTATTAAATACTCAGTCATTCACTCCCCCTGCCCCCTCGCAGGGGGATGAGGACGGAATGACGGACGGACTCACAGAGAAACGTGAGATCAGAGATCAGATCGAGTATGAGTGCCTAATCGAGCAATACAGCCCCCAGCAGGTGGATGAGCTGGTGGAGCTGATGCTTGAGGTGCAGATGAACCGCGGCAAGTCGATCCGCCTGGGACGCGATGCAGAGTTTCCCACGGCATTTGTGCAGCACCGCTTCTCTCAGATCGGCCGGGAACATATCGAAAAAGTTCTGGACGGTATCCACGAGAACACCACTGAGGTAAAGAACACCAAGGCTTATCTGCTCTCCGCCCTGTTCAATTCTGTCAGCACGCTGGACAACCATTACGCCATGCGTGTCAATCACGATCTGTACGGCGGCTGATCCCCGCCGCACTATGAAAGGAGGTTCTTTTGACCAAGACAAAACTTAGCTGGCGCAGAAGTCTTTGCATGATCTTCTGTGTCATCCTCATTTTCAGTTTCTTCCCTCATGCAGCCTATGCGGATACGGCGGTCATCACGTCCGGCACCATGTATTCGTACTTTCAGACCTACAACACCAGCGGAACCTGGGTCGATCTCCAGACGCCCGCCCACTGGATTACGGCGACCGGTGAGGTGGCCTATTGCCTCCAGACCAGCAAGGACAATCCGTACAACGGCGGCTATTACTCCATCGACGGCGAAGAAGTCTACGATGACTATGTGCTGACCGGCCTGCGGGCAATTCTCACCCACGGCTACCCGGCAGACAGCGGCGGCTTCGACGCCCAGGCAGCCCGTTACGCGACAGCGAACGCAATTCGCTTCTGGCTGGCCGAAAACCACTGCGACGGTGTGCCGCAGTATCTCAACCTCACTGTCAACGGCGACTGGATTCGCGGAAAGTACGGCTGCGAAGATCTGTTCGACTGGTGTATCGGCCTGCTTAATCTAGCACGGTCACAGACAGTCGCTATCAGTGACGGAAGCCTGACGTTTAACCCGTCCGAAATCAGCCTGACGCAGAACGGACAGTATTTTTCCGGCTCCGCGTATCTCAACAAGGGAATCTCCGGGGATTACAGTCTCATGGACAACTCCCCGGACGGTTCCCTCATCATCAGCGGCCACACTGGAGTGCAGAGCGAAACGCTGAACCTTTCGATTCCCGTTCAGTATGCGAATCAGGAATTTATGCTCTGCGCCTACGGCTTTGATGAAACGCCGACCGCGCGCCTGTTCTTCTGGGCTCCGGCTGCGGCCAACCAGCAGCGCATCGTCACCTATGTCCTGGATCAGAACGAGAACACGTTCGTCCGTGGCTTCCTGACGATCAGAACGCCCGGTTCTGTCGTTCAGCCGAAAAAAGGCAGCCTGCAAATCCTGAAAACCGATCCCGAAGGCAATCCGCTTTCCGGTGTCGGTTTTACCCTGTACGACAGCTCCAAAAACGCGCTTGATACGCAGACCACGGGCGGCTCAGGTGTCGTGACATTCTCAGATTTGCCGCTGGGCAATTACTACTACGCCGAGACAAGCGCCCTGCCGGGTTACGTGCAGGATTCCACGCAGTACCCGGTATCCATCACGTCAGACGGTCAGGTTGTACAGAAAACCATGACAAACAGTCTTGGACAGGGTAGTCTGAAGGTAATCAAGACCGACACGGATGGCAATCCCCTTATGGGCGTTCGCTTCAATCTGCTGGATAGTACGGGAGGCGTTGTGGGTAGCGGCGTCACGGACGACAACGGTGAAATGCTTTTCCCGATGCTGTCGCTTGGTGACTACTACCTGAAGGAAACCGAGACTCTGCCGGGGTTCATTCTGGATTCCGACGCACACAAGGTAACGGTTTCCGCAAACGGGCAGACCGCGCAGATCACGCTTACGAACGAACGCAGTCCCGCCATCGGCAGCTTGAAGCTCGTTAAGGTCGATGAAAACGGCAGCCCCATTGCAAGCACCGGCTTCCTCCTGCTCGACAGCAACGGCGACAGGATCAAAAGCGGCGGCACAGACAGCAACGGTGTCCTGATCTTCAATGATCTGCCCCTGGGCGATTACTACTATCAGGAATCGTTTGCGGTGCCTGGGTACGCAATGGATGACACGAAGTATCCGGTTTCCATCACAGAAAACGGGCAGGTTGTTGAAAAGCGTGTAGTCAACTACAAGTCTGCCGGAACCGTGAAGATTTTCAAAACGGATTCCGAAACAGGCGCACCCCTGCAGGGCGCAGAGTTTACCCTCTTCGACGAACACATGCGCGAAGTCGTCAAGGGAACGACCGATGAAAACGGCCTTGTGGTCTTTGCAGGACTGCCTCTCGGCCCGTATTACTGCCAGGAGACGAATGCGCCTCCCGGTTACTTCCCGGAGGGCGGCATTGAACAGTTCTATCTGGATGCAAACGGGAAAGTCGTTTCGCTGTCCTATCCCAACACTCCCGCCAGAGGCAGTATCAAGATCATCAAGAAGAACGAGGACGGTGAGCTTCTGAGCGGTGTAGAGTTCAAGCTCTATGACGCGGACAAAAACGAAATCCGTACAGGCGTAACGGATGAAAACGGTGTGCTTGTCTTTGAGGGGCTTCCTATCGGGGACTATTGGTACGCTGAGGTTTCGGAGCTGCCGGGGTATATCCCGAACCATTACCCGATGGCCGCGAGGGTAGGCTACCACACGGCGGTTGACGAGCATACGTTTACCAACTACAAAGCGCATGGCCATATCCGGGTAATCAAGAGCGACGAGAACGGCAGCCCCCTTGCAGGCGTCCATTTCAAGCTGTTCAACGAGGCGAGCAGTTTCATCGACGAGGGCGATACCGACACGGAAGGCAAGCTCGTTTTCTCCATGCTCCCCATTGGAAAATACTTTGTGCAGGAAACCGCAACGCTGGACGGCTTTGTGCTGGACGATACCCCGATCCCCATTGAGCTTTCCAATGACGGCGATGTAGTGACCAAAGAGATCACCAACGCAAGCGCCCTGGGCGGTATCTCCGTGGTAAAGACCGGTGCCGAAACCGGCGCTCCGCTTTCCGGTGTCCATTTCATCCTCACGGATGCCAACGGCACGTCAGTCGGCGGCGGGGCAACTGATGAAAACGGTGTGGTCACGTTCTCTCATCTTCCCCTCGGAACCTATACGCTCACCGAGACGGAAACCCGCAACGGCTACATCCTGGACGCTACGCCGAGGGAGGTCACGATCTCCACGAACGGCCAAACCGTCGAGGTCAGCATCAGCAATACGCCCGCGCGTGGATCTGTTGCCATTGTCAAGACGGATTCTGAAACCGGCGCTGCTCTCGCTGGTGTGCATTTCAAGCTCCTTGACGAAGCAGGCGCACTCGCTTCTGAGGGCGATACCGGGGCGGACGGTACGCTGACGCTGCCCAATATCCCGGTTGGTTACTACATCCTGCGTGAAACCGCGACTATTACCGGCTATCTCTTGGACGAAGCCCCCATCTCTGTGGAGATAAAAGAAAATGGCCAGGTTGTGCAGATAAATGCGACCAATACAATGGCCCGTGGAGGTATCACTGTGACGAAAACAGATTCCCAGAGCGGCAATGCTCTGAAAGGCGTCCACTTCAAGCTGTTCGATGCCGCAAACAATCTTGCGGCGGAGGGCGACACCGATGAAAACGGCAAGCTGGTTCTGAACGGCCTGCCCCTCGGCAGCTACACGCTGAAAGAAAGCGCAGCGATTGACGGGTACGCCGTCGATGAAACCCCGATTCCTGTAGAGATCACGGAAAACGGGCAGATGCTGGAGATCAGCGTGAAAAACACTCCTTTGAGCGGCAGTCTGGAGATCATGAAGAAGGCCGCCCATGAGGACATCATGCTGATGGGCGCAGGCTATCAGCTCTACAACAGCAGCGGTGAGCAGATCAAGGAGGGCTATACGGATGCCTCCGGCAAGCTGACCTTCGATGATCTTCCCAGCGGCACTTACAAGTACAAGGAGTTCAAAGCGCCGAAGGGCTTTGAGCTGGATGAAACGGAATACACCTTCTCCGTTACCGCACAGGAGCTGCATGTGAAGCACACCCGCGAGGATGTGCGCAGAACCGGCACACTCCAGGTTACGAAGAAGGACACCGACGGCAGCCTGCTTTCCGGGGCTGCTTTTTTGCTGGAGTTTTCCACGGACAGCGGCAAGACCTGGAAGCCTGTTGCCTCCCGCACCGCTGACAGCGAAGTGAGTCGCGGCGGCTGCACCTCGGAGGACCTTGTGAACGGACAGCTCATGACTGGCGAGAACGGTCGTGTCCGCTTCGAGGGCCTGAGAGCTGATGGCCTGATTCTCTACCGCCTGACAGAAACCAAAGCGCCGGAGGGACATTCCCTGATCGGCGGAACCCTCTATTCCGGGACGCTGCCTGTTGAATCCGAGAACATCTACGCAAACGACGCCGAGGTTTTCGACAGCAAGGCGTTTGTGTACTCGGTATTCGTGACCGCCGTGGACAATTCCCTTTATCGTCTGCCGGATTCCGGTGGTTCCGGCTTTGCCTATCTTCCCTTTGTAATGCTGTGCATGGCAGCACTGTTCACAATCATTTTTACAAAACAAAAGGAGAACTGATCTATGAAAAAACTCATTTCCATGCTGCTTGCCGTCCTGATGGTATGCAGCATCACGATCCCCGCATGGGCGGCCCCTGTCGAGGAAGCGATCATTGATACGACCCGGACTGGCTCCATCAACATCTACAAATACGATCTCACCAACGCCGAGAAAGACGGTGTTTGGAACAGCTCCTATGTCTCCACCGGTATCCGGGATGAAAACGGCGTGGAAACGATTCTCGGCAGCACCGGGCGGGTTTCCCACCTGAACGAGAATGGCGACGCCTACGGATACGCGCTGAAGGGCGTAGAGTTCAGCGTTATCAAGGTTGGCGACATCAAGCTCTATTCAAAGTCCGAGGAAAACGAGGAACACGTTGAGCTGCTGTACGGCATTGCACCCAATCCGCAGAACAACGCTTTCCTCGCAACCATCGGCGTGAGTGCCGATGACCGCTATGCTGATGCGGATGAGCAGATTGACGGCGTGACTTTCTATTACTTCCGGTCCGACGTCCTCATCAACGGTCTGAAAACCGCGCTGGAGACCAACGCCACGGATACCAAGAACGCACTGGAAAACTATGTCGTAACCAGCGGCGGCATGAAGATGCCCGAAACCGATGCCTATGGCCACACCGGCGCAGCGGATGTTCCTCTGGGCCTGTATCTGTTCGTCGAGACGAAGGTTCCCGAAATGGTCACCGAGACTACCGCGCCTTTCCTCGTTTCTGTTCCCATGACCTCCACCAATGGCACCAATGCCAGCGATGGCGGAACCCGCTGGATTTATGACATCACCCTGTACCCCAAGAACCTGACCGGCATCCCCAGCCTTGAAAAGACGCTGCGTGAAGCCAAGGCCGACACCGGCAAAAACGGCGGCAGCGCAAACATCACGGATGGTTATGCACATACCGGCACCGCTTCTGCCGGTGACGTGATCGACTATCAGATCATCAGCACCCTGCCCAGCATTACTTCCGCTTCCACCTATCTGTCCGACTACACCTTTGTGGACAAGCTCTCCAAGGGCATTGTCTACAACAAGGGCGATGTGGTGCTGGAGTTCTTCAAAGATGCCGATTGCAAGAACAAGATCACGACATGGGCGGAGACTGACGGCAAGTTTGCTGTCACCTACAACACCGCGTCCAATGGCGACAACCTCATGACGATCTCCATGACCGAGGCCGGCCTTGCAGAGATCAACACCAACCACAATGTTTACACCGGTGCAGATATGGTCAACAGCGGGTACAGCGACTGCACGCTGCGCATCACCTACGCGGCAAAGATGAAGTCTGATGCCGCTGTCGTATTCGGTGATGCGGGCAACTCCAACGAGGTCGCACTGAAATGGTCGCGCTCCAACAGCGGTTATTACGACACGCTGATCGACGATGCTCATGTTTTCTCCTATGGCATTGATCTCACCAAGCGTTTCAGTGACGGTCAGGGCGATCTGAGCAAAGTCGAGTTCGCACTCTACAATGATACCGATAAGTATTTCGTGAAGGCCCAGCGCAACCAGGCCGATGGCGAATACTTTGTCACCGGTCACACGACCAACCAGAACGAAGCGACGCTCTTTACTCCCACTTCCAGCGGCAAGCTGCTCATTAAGGGGCTGGAGGATGACGCCTACACGCTGACCGAGGTGCGCACGGATAACAACTACACGCTGCTCAAGAGCAACATTAAGGTCGTGATTGCGAAGGCAGAGAGCGATCAGTCCTGCGCGATCTATGGAAAGGATGCAGTCGGCCTGATCCAGAACGATCCCCGCTTTGCCAGCGTCCCTGCCGGAGCGTATCACAATATGCCGCAGAAGCATCTGGATCACAAGATGTTGACCGCTGCATCCAAGGTAGACAAGAACGCCGTCAACATGAGCGCTGACGGCGAATCTCCCAATGCCTTTGCCGTACTGACTGTTATCAACACTCGCGGCTTCGACCTGCCGCAGACCGGTTCTTACGGCAACTGGATGTTCCCGGTGTTCGGCCTGTCTGGGCTGGCGCTGGCCATCCTGGGGATGTATCTCGTATCCCGCAAGAAGCAGACATCCAGTAAGTAATCTCTGAAAAACAGACGCAGGGAGGCAGACGCCTCCCTGCAACTCTTATGGAGAGAAAATGAGAAAAGGAACGAAAATTATGATCTGTGCAGCTTTTGCAATCATCGCCATGGGCGTAACGCTTTACCCCCTTGTCAGCAACCTCGTTTCTGAAACCAACCGGAGCATCATCGAAACCAAGTACACCAAAGCTGTGGAGAAAATGGATGATACCGAGAAGATCCGCGCACGGACGGACGCTCAGAATTACAACGCTACGCTTCTTAGTGTGACCGAAAAGCCCTACACCAAGGATGCTCTGCAGAAAGCTGCCGAGAGCTACGACCATCTTCTGAATATCCGGGGCGACGGGATTATGGGCTATCTTGAAATCCCTGTTCTGAATCTGGAGCTGCCCATCTACCACGGCACCGAGGAAAGCACATTGGACCGTGGCCTCGGTCATCTGCTCGGTTCTTCACTCCCGGTCGGCGGTCAGGGAACGCATACCGTCATCACTGGGCATTCCGGTCTTGCCGGAAAGCGGATGTTCTCTGACCTCGACCAGCTCAAAAAGGGCGACGTGTTCTATGTCAAGACGCTGGATGAAACACTGGCCTACATGGTATTGGACATTAACACGGTACTCCCGGAGGACACGTCCAGGCTCACAATTGATCCCAACCGGGACAGTTGCACTCTCGTTACCTGTACACCCTACGGGGTCAACACCCACCGGCTGCTGGTACGCGGGGAACGGATCGAATACACGGTCGCCGCTGCTGCTGTGGAGGACGCAATCATAGAAGAACTGCCAGCCTCTACTTGGACGCAGGAGTATCTGCGTGGAATCGGGGTCGGCCTGATGGGGATCGCGGCACTTGCTGCCATAGTAGGCGGCATTCATATGAGAAAACCCGCCGTCAATAAGAAGCAACCTAAAGTTTACCGGCGTCCTGTGGCATCTCCAATTGCTCTTTCAATGGTGGATGGGGCGGTGCAGCGGAAAACACCCAGGCAACCGCTAATCCGGCGAAAGGAGAGGAAGGAAGGAAAACATGAGCTCTAAGTACAAAGAAATTCTCATTATGACCATCCTTCTCTGTCTTGCCGCTGCCAGTGCAGCCTTCGCCCTCAGACCTCTTGTATTTCGAGCGGAGAAAACGCGGGAGATTCGCGCCGGAGTTCGGACATTTACGAACAACCGCGAGAAAACGGAGCTTGAAAAGGCACTGGATGAACTCCATGCCAATGAACAGAACTTGAAGCCCGAAGAAAAGCGGGCTTACGGGAATCTGTTCAAGGAAATCCAGCGCTATAACATGCAGCTCTACACCTACAAGCAGCGCGAGCTTACCAGCAAGACAGCTTATGAGCTTTCGCAGTTTGCGCTCACTGCCTATGGTGTCCCGGATGAGACCTTCGGGGTGATAACGATCCCGGCAATGGAGCTGGAAATGCCGCTGTTTCTCGGCGCGTCTGAGGAAAACATGGCGAACGGCGCGGCAGTTCTCTCTCAAACAAGCATCCCCATCGGCGGACGCGATACAAATTCCGTGATCGCCGGCCATCGTGGATACGGTGGCTATGACTACTTCCGGTACATCGACAAGATGAAAGCGGGGGATGAGGTCATCATCACCAACCTGTGGGATACGCTGACCTACAGGGTCACCGACATCAAGATTGTATCGCCGGACGATGTAAACGCTATCCTTATCCAGCCCGGTAAAGACATGATTACGCTGCTGACCTGCCATCCTTATGCAAGCGGCGGCAAATATCGCTACCTTGTTTTTTGCGAACGGGTAACTGAATAACAATAATTATAATAGGAGGACTTTTAACATGACCAGACCTTTAGCCTACATCTCCGCCCCCTGGGGGACGGATGCTCTTGAAAATGCCACCAATGCCGCCAACTACTGCCGTCAGGCATATGAAGCCGGATACTCGCCCATCTGCCCGGTGCTGTTCATGCCGACATTCCTGAAAGGCGACGCCCCCGCCGAGGTCAAGGACCGGCAGGAAATGTCCGATGAGCTGCTCAAGCGCTGCCGCATCCTTGTTGTCTGCGGCGACAAGGTAAATGATGAGGTCAAGAGCAACATCGCCCTCGCCAAGCACTGCCGAATCGCCTACACCACGCTCAGCGGCATCCTCGCAGTGAGCAAGTTGGACTGAACGCAGAGGGGCAGTATTGCCCCCTGCTCATTCATAAATATTATAAGTAATATAAGGAGATCGCTATGCCCAAGATAAAGATGAGAGCATGGAAACGCAGGGTAAGCCATAACGCGCTCCATGTGCTGCGTGAAGCCGGATACCGCAGGCCCAGGGATATTGCGGATGTGAAGGTTTCCAAGCTTCTGAAAATCCCGGATATTGATGCCAATGACGTAACAACCATGCTTTTGGTTCTCTATGACACCATGCATGATGTACGCCTTCCGACAGATTTTGACCGCTCCCGAGAAGAACTTGCCGGAGTAATCCGGAATATCTGCGCAACATACGGTTTTGACAAGCGCCCCAAAAAATTGCTCTCGCTGACGGCAAAGGAGCTGCTTTCGATCACAGGCAGGGATATGCTTGTTCTTCCCCAAATGGTCAGGAAGATCAAGCACCTCATGCTCAAAAAGCCAGACCCTGAGGAGCTGCTGAAGCTGCCACCGGTTCAGAAGAAAGAGCGGCGTGAAAGTTGCTGGTGGGCTGATTTGCCTGATGCTCCCAACATATCATGGGAAGAGCAGCTCCGGGATGAAGAGTATGAGAATCAGGCAAATTCCAGTTATGACTGCTGCGCGGATCTGCCTGCAACTCACCGGCGCAAATGAACCCGCAAGATACCAAAGATGATATTGCAAGAAGGCAGAATTGCGATATAATAATAACGGAATAATCAGTAGAGGTGCCTACTATGTTGTTCAAGTCATCCACCTTGCTCCGAAACAAAAACGATGCAATTTCTGATTTGGCACATCAGGAGTCTGAACCGATTTATATCACGAAGAACGACGTAGGCGATATCATGGGAACGAGCATTGAAGCCTCCGAGCGCCGTGAAGAACTGAATAGGCTGAAAGCGAAACTTGCCGCCGCGGAAGACATTCGCGCTTCCGGCCATATAGGAGTTTCACTGGAAGAATCTCGTGCCAGATTGGCGAAAATCTGTATCTGAAGTCAGCAACAAAGTATTACAAGGAGAACCCGAAAGGAGTGGAAATCATGTGTAAAGCGTTTGAAGAGACAAGAAATGAGACTCGTGAACAGACATATCTGGTCAGCATCAGAAATTTGATGGACACTCTGAAGCTCACTGCTGACCAAGCCATGACAGCATTGAAGATTCCGCCTGAAGACCAGGCAAAATATCTTGCAAAGCTGTAAAACAAATAGTGTTCTCTATCAGAGGTTGAGTTTACGCTCAGCCTCTTTTCTATTCCATAACGAGGAGTGTGATGTGATTGCAGGAAGAAGTTGAGCAGCGCACGGTCACGCTGATCGTGAATACGGCGAAGCTCACGGAAAGAGAATTACAAAAAGCTATATCCAAACTGCTTATTCAGATGAAAGCCGAGCGACAGCACAAGTCACCCAAGGTGAAGCGCGGCAAAATGACCGTCAAGCAGTTGGCCGCGCAGAATCGCGGCATGAAAAGCGTGGAGATTCCCGATGACAGTGTTGGCTCTTTCAAGCGGATTGCCAGAAAGTACGGTATCGACTATGCGCCCTTCAAGGTGAAGGGAAAGGATCGCTACATGATTTTCTTCAAGGCATCGGATGAGGATGCTATGCTGGCAGCATTTCAGGAGTTCACGGACAAAAAAGTGGTGAACCGCGGGAAAAAGCCCTCGGTACTGGCAAAGCTCCAGAAGATCAAGGAGCTTGTCGCGTCGATTGCACCGGCAAAAGAAAAGTGGAGGGAGCGCGAGCGTTGAACACGAAAACAAAACGCTTCCTCCTGCTCAATTTCCCGTATGTCCTGTTTGGCCTGCTGGGGACAAAGCTGGGCCAGTCCTGGCGCTTTGCTCCGGGCTATGGCTTTTCCGAGAAGTTTCTGCACATCGTTGAGGGGATGGCGATTGCCTTTCAGTCATCCTTTCCAAGCGTTCACCCTTTCGATCTCTCCTTCGGCGTTATCTTTGCCGCCGGAATATGGCTTGCCGTGTATGAGAAAAGCCAACACGCCAAGAAGTTCCGTAAGAATCAGGAATACGGTTCTGCCCGCTGGGGCAATGCACAGGACATTGCCCCATACATGGACAAGGATTTCAAAAACAATATCATTCTCACGAAGACGGAAATGCTCACCATGAACAACCGGCCTGCTGATCCCAAGACAGCGCGAAACAAAAACGTGCTGATTATCGGCGGTTCCGGCAGCGGTAAGACAAGGTTTTGGCTGACTCCCAACCTAATGCAGTGCAATTCCGAGAAGTATCCGGTCAGCTTTGTGGTCACCGATCCGAAGGGTGGCATTGTAAACAATTGCGGAAAAATGCTGCTCCACTATGGGTATCAGATCAAAGTTCTCAACACGATCAACTTCGCCAAGTCTATGCATTATAATCCTTTCGCCTATATTCACAGCGAAAAAGACATTTTGAAGCTGGTCACAGCGCTGATTGCCAATACCAAGGGAGAAGGCAAAGCCGGGGATGATTTCTGGGTCAAAGCCGAAACGCTGCTCTATACGGCACTGATCGGATACATCCATTATGAGGCTCCGGTTGAGGAGCAAAACTTCTCTACATTGATCGAGTTTATAAACGCGATGGAAGTGCGCGAAGATGATGAGGAATTTCAGAATCCCGTGGACATCATGTTTGACGATCTGAAAAAGGAAAAGCCCAACCATTTTGCGGTCAGGCAGTACGCAAAGTATAAGTTGGCGGCGGGCAAGACAGCAAAAAGCATCTTGATCTCCTGCGGCGCTCGCCTTGCTCCCTTTGATATTCAGGAGCTGCGCGATCTGACCGCCTATGATGAGCTTCAGCTTGATACCCTTGGCGACAGAAAAACGGCGCTGTTTATCATCATGTCAGACACAGACGACACCTTCAATTTCCTGATTTCGTTGTGCTATACCCAGCTTTTCAACCTTCTGTGTGAGAAAGCGGATGATGTGTACGGCGGGCGTCTGCCGGTTCACGTCCGCTGTCTGATCGACGAGGCGGCCAACATCGGACAGATCCCGCGCCTGGAAAAGCTGGTCGCCACGATCCGCAGCCGTGAGATCTCCTGCTGCCTCGTCTTGCAGGCGCAAAGTCAGCTCAAAGCGCTGTACAAGGATAACGCGGACACCATCATAGGCAATATGGATTGTTCCATCTTCCTCGGCGGAAAGGAGCCGACCACGCTCAAAGAGCTTGCAACCTCACTTGGGAAAGAAACCATTGATACGTTCAATACCGGAGAGAGCCGAGGCCGGGAGGTTTCCCATTCCCTTAACTATCAGAAGCTTGGCAAGGAGCTTATGAGTGTGGATGAGCTTGCTGTCCTAGACGGCGGCAAGTGCATCCTCCAGCTTCGCGGTGTCCGACCGTTTCTCTCGGACAAATACGACATCACGAAGCACCCTAACTATAAGCTCACAGCGGACTTCGATGAGCGCAACACCTTCGATGTGCAGGAATACCTGCAACACCGGCTGAAGCTTAAAGAAAATGAGGTATGCGGCGTGTATCAGGTGGATATGTCAGATGAAGTAGCGCCGCAAAACATAAACAGCTAACTTTCTGTTTACTTGACGTTTTTCTTGAGTCTCGGATACGTTTGGCTTATAATTAGCGGGAGATAATCCAGCTTTGGAGGAGTATAGTAGATATGATATACACAAAAACAGGGCTCGTCCCCGCCAGTATGTGTGATGGCACAACACGTCTTTCTGCGTTGGCTCTGCTTCAGTTGGAAGAGGACGCGGTTACAGAGCTCATGGGGGATCTCCATATTGACGGTCTCACCGCCATGCGGGAATACGATGCGATGTGGGTATTTGTAAAAAATACTGTTCGGGTATTTCGACGCCCTGCTTGGAGAGAGAAGTACAGGCTGCGCAGCTTTGTCTCCGGCCACTCAAGTGCCAAGCTTCTGATCGACACGGAACTATCCTCAACGGAAAATCATGAGCCGTTGTTTCATGCACGGCTTGAACTGTGTGCATTGGATCTGCAAACCGGGCATATCCGAAAAGCTGTGACCGTCGGTGTTTCGGATGATATGCCCTGCGAGGAGGCACTCTCAGAATTGTCATTTGACCGCTTTCCCAAGTGCGATTCTGCCTTAATGGAGACAGTAAGGGTGCGTTCAACAAATCTTGACTATTGTTCCCACACAAACAACATTGAGTATCTGCGCTTTATTCTTAACACCTATGAGGCAAGGACCTTCGAAGAGAGGGAGATATCCAGAATTGAAATTCACTATGGAAATCAGACCTTTGAGGGCGATGAGATTGCAGTTTTCAAGCATTCTGATATGCAGACTGAATACTTTTCTCTTGTGTCAAACGGCAAAACAGCGGTCGATTGTATGATCGTATGGAAATGAGAAAGCTGATTAAGGAAGCCTATTAATTGAAGAGAGTATTTGTAACACTGCTGGTCGTTTTGGCGACGCTCTTGTCATTGACATTGAGTGGATGTACGGCCAAAACTAGCAAACCGAGCTTGGAGATCATGCCCAATGATGACAACACCATCTCCATCACGGCTGATAAGGCGGGAATCAGCGGAGGCGGCGGTGCAGACATCACCGTGTCCGAGGGTCAAAAGCTGGTCATTGACTCGACGCTCAGCAAGGGCGAGATTCAGATCAGGTTCTTCCGCGATGAAGCCCCCGCAAGTCCCGATGCCTCTGTGGAGGAGATTCTTCATACAAATGATGATCCTGCGTTGGACATTACCGTAAGCGCTACCGGAACGACTGGACATACTGTTGATCCCGGCAGCTACACGGTCATGGTAAACATCCTGAAAACGACTACGGGAACAATCATCATCAGTGCCAAGTAAAACGAGCGAACATTTTCAAGGCTTTCCCGTTGCGGGCATTCATGATATAATCATCTCGACAAATCGGAAGTTGTATGCTTAAAACACTAATACTCACTTCGTGTCCTGTACATTATTGCCTTCAGACATAATAATACAGGTAAACACGAAAGGAG
>CADAUZ010000023.1 GCA_902791215.1 Oscillospiraceae bacterium
CAGGACTCGTATTTTGTGCGGACTGTAAGGGAAAGATGTATTTCAACGGAGTAGATGAAAAAGAAAACAAATGGTTCTTTTCCTGCTCCAATGCCCGCTGCGGGACGAAATCATGCACCAGTCATTACATCCGCGCAGTTGTATTAGAGCGCCTGGTCTGGCATTATACACAAAAAGTCATCACGCTTGTTACTCGCTATGAGGCGTATTTCCGCTCAATCATGGAGCAAAAGCTTCAGGCGGAAGGCGACAATATCCTCAAGACAAAGCGCAGACAGCTTGAAAAGGCCGAGAAGCGAATTCAGGAGCTTGACCGGCTGTTTGTCAGGACATACGAGGATAATGTAAGCGGAAAGCTGAGCGATGAACGCTTTGCCATGATGAGCAGGGGCTATGAGGAAGAACAGCAGGGCTTGAAAGCGGATGTTGAAGTGCTCCGACAGGAGATTGAAGTACAGGAAAGACAGATCCACAATATTGACATATTCATCGAGCGCGCGAAAAAGTATTCCGATCTGGATGAGCTGACCCCCTACATGGCTCACGAACTGATCAAAGCTATTTATGTGGGTGCGCCTGACAAAAGCAGCGGCAAGCGCCACCAGAATATCTATATCCAGTACGATCTGATCGGGTTTATTCCGCTTGATGAACTGATGAAGCAGGAAACGGCATGACATATGCCTTACCGTTTCACAAAGTTTAATAAAACTATCTTACGGGTGGAGGGGCTTGCCCCTCCCGCACACGACGAACTTGAACTACAAAAAATGTACGGCGATTTCGTAAAATGCTACGTTTTCGCCGTACATTGTTTTATAATGGTTGTGTTGCACTGCCGGGAGGGGCAAGCCCCTCCCCTACGGTGAAAAGTGGATTATGCAACGCGCCCTTCACTCTTTGCTTTATCTTACGAACGCTTCCAACTCCGCCTTTGTGTCGTGCAGGACCGTGCCGCCGAAGCTCTCGCCCGCCATGGAGAAGAACAGCAGCTCGGGGTAGGCCGTGCGCAGACGGCTGATGTTGTTGGCAAGCTCGGTCTTTTCCGCCTCGCCGCTGAGGCCGTCCAGGTACAGAAGGCCCTTGCAGTTACGTTTTGCGATGGCGCTGACGCGCGCGTCGGCGCAGACGGCGGAGAGGTTATCCTCCTTCACCGCGGCAAAAGCGCCGAAAAGGATGTTCTTTTTCGTGAGCGCATCCATGGTGTCCAGCGCCTGGGTGCCCGCCTCCGACACGTCCACCACCGGCACGAGGTTCCGGCAGCGGTCCAGGAGTTTGATGGTCTGGGCGTCCGGCGAGGCGGCGGTGAAGATCGGGAACAGGAGCTCCGTTTTCTTCCCGGCAAGCTCCAGCAGCTGCGTGTACCTGAGCGGTTCGTCCCCGGTGAGCAGCATGACGCTCACGCCGCGCTTGGAGGCAGCGTCGAAGAAGCTCTCCCAGTCCTTCGCCGTGACACCCTCACCCGCGCCGAGACGGAGCGTGAGGTAGCCCGGCACCTTTTTCCCCTTGGCCCTCGCGTCGTGCCGACGTTTGGTGGCCGCCGCGAAGCTCGCGCCGAAACGCAGCAGGAAGGCGCTCTCCCGCGGGTTTTTCCATGTGGAGCGCACGACCTCCGCCGCCACGCGCTCGCCGCCGTGCAGTACGTAACTGCGCAGGTCAAAATTCTGATCCATGTTGTTTTCTCTCTTTCTGTTTCAGTTTAGAAGATAGGGTTTGAGCGGCTCGGGCATACCCAGCTCGAGGCAGGCGGCCAGCTCCTCCATCGTCATATCCCATTTGTGGGCAGAGTATTCCGAAAAGGCACACATGCAGGAAAAAACGAACATCTGCACAAAAAACTCCAGTTTTTCCGGCAGCTTCTCCAGGCCGTTGCGCCGACAGATATAGGCACTCAGAAAGTTGCAGGAGCCCTCCAGACTGAGCCTCGAATAGGGGTTTTCCACCCCGCTGCCGAAGCCGGTGCGGAGATAGTTGCTGTTCTCCGTAAAGAAGCGGATGCAGGCCAGAACGATCTCATGGAAGCTGCACTGCCGCTCTACCAGCCGGTTCAGGGCGCGCTCGCTGCCCTCCCGGTGCAGCCAGGCCACCAGCTCCTCCTTGTCGTGGAAGTGATTATAAAAGGTTTGCAGAGACAGGCCGCTCTGCTCCACGATCTGCTTGACCGTGATGCGCTCCAGCTCCTCTTTTCGCGCAAGCAGCAGCAGCGCGTCGCCGAAAATCTCCTTGGATGTACGTTTTTTCACCGGGCCTCACCTTTGTTTTTCTGTCAGAAGCAAATTTGTGTGCTGTATTATTATACCAAGGCGCCGCTTATTATGCAAGCATCCTCATACTTGCCAAGCGGGGGTTTTTCTATTATAATATAATGACAACGCATAAAAAATGGAGGGTTTGCGTATGGGCAGACTGTTTGTGATCTGCGGCCCCAGCGGTGCCGGTCTGCGTGAGATCGTAGGCGCGGTGCTCGAGAGCCGTGACGATATCGGCAATGTGGTCCCCGTGACGGCGCGCAAGATGAAGGCCGGGGAGCAAAACGGCGTCGGCTTCTGGTTTTACGACCTGGAAGGCTGGAACGCCATGAAAGAATCCGGCGAGCTTCTGGAGTGCACTGAATTTGCCGGCAACGACTACGGCACGTCGAGAAAGCTTGTACAGGAGCAGCTTGACGCGGGCAAAAGCGTCGTGCTGAACCTGGAGGCTGCGCGCGCAAAGCAGCTTAAGGCGAACATGCCCGAGGCCGTGTGCGTGTATATGGCCCCGTCAACGGAGGAACTTCTGCGCGCACGCTATGAGAAGACCGCCCGCAGCCCCTTTGAGGTCTCGGCCCGTATGGATGTGGCCGCACAGGAAAAACAGGCGGCTTCCTTCTGTGACCGCACGATCTTCACCGACGACGCGGCCGAGGCTGCCCGGGAGCTGAACGCCCTTCTGGATCAGGCTTGATATGGACTGGAAAAAACGCTATCAGGACAGGCTCATGAACCCGGAGACGGCCTGCGCGCTGATCCGTTCGGGCGATGTGCTGGCGTCGAACTTCGGCGGCAGCATCCCCTACGCCCTTCTGGACGCGCTGGCGGATTACTCCCTCGAGCACCTGGAAAATGTGACGCTGTATCTGGCGGGCTTTTACAAGCAGACGAAGATTGCCGAGGCGAAGTACAACCGCCATATCACGGTGAAAAGCTGCTTTCTCGGCCCCTGGGAGCGCAGGGCCGTCGCGGAAGGCTCGGACCTTTCGTATCAGGCGATGCATCTCGCCAACATCAACCACGACCGCATGGGCAAGCACCGGGCGCGGGTCCTTCTCGCGGCGGGCAGTGAACCGGACGAATACGGCATGATCAGCCTGGGCGTGGCCCCCTTCGACCCGGAGCTGCTGGATCACAGCGAGACGGTGATCGTGCAGGTCAACCGGAACATGCCCTTTGTATACGGGGCCAATTGCCAGATCCCGGCAGAGCGCGTGACGGCCCTGGTGGCCATGGACGAGGCGCTGCCCGAGATGGTGATGGCCCCGCCCAACGATGCCCAGCGCCGCATCGCCGGGCATATCGTGGAGCGCATCCCCGACGGGGCCTGCGTGCAGTTCGGCATCGGCGGGGTCTCCGCCGCGATAGGCGAGGCACTGCGGGAAAAACGCGATCTCGGCTGTCATTCGGAGATGCTGACCGAGCCCATCATGGCGCTCATGAAGGCAGGCGTCATCAACAACAGCCGCAAGAGCTTCTGCCCGGGAAGGACGGTGTTCACCAACGCCCTCGGCACTGCGGAGCTCTACCGCTTCATGGACCGGAACCCCTCCCTTGAAGCCCACCCCACCGCCTGGCTCAACGATCCCAGGAACATCGCCAAAAACGACGGCATGATCTCCGTAAACGGCGCACTGTGCGTCGATCTGACGGGTCAGGTCTGCGCCGAGTCCATCGGCTTTCGCCAGTTTTCCGGAACGGGCGGGCAGCTCGACTACGTGCGCGGCGCCAGGTGGAGCCGCGGCGGCAAGAGCTTTCTGACCCTTCCCTCGGTGCATGTGGACAAGGCGGGGGGACAGCACTCCAACATCTCCCTCACCCTTCCCATGGGCAGCATCGTTACCACCCCCCGCGCGGATGTACACTTTATCGTCACCGAGTATGGCGCGGCCGATCTCCAGGACGAGCCGGTGGACGTGCGGGCAAAGCGCCTGATCGAAATTGCCCACCCGGATTACCGGGATGAGCTCACGTTCCAGGCCAAAAAGGCGGGGTATATTGTATAATTTTATTTCCGCAGGGGCTGACAGCTCCTGCGGAACAACTTGAAAGCATACAGAAATCCCCGGCGAAAACGTACAATTGTACGGATTTGCCGGGGATAAGTGCATTTATTGAGGCGCTTGCCGGGCTGTGGGATAAGCTTTGGTCCCTATGCTGTACGCCGGTTTGGATGCATGAAGCATGCACTTCGACGCGGCCCCGTTTAGCGCTGTGCTTTGATCAGACCTTGAAGTTGACGGCGGTGTCGCCCTGGGCGTCGACGCCGAACTCGTAGTCCTTGCCGGGCAGGATGGCGTTGAGCAGGATGCCCACGATGGAGGCGACGGCGAGACCGGACAGGGACACAATGCCGATCTGGATAGAGCCCGCATAATTGATGCCGATGGCCAGCACCAGGATCAGGGCCGCGATGATGACGTTGCGGGTGTTCGTGAAGTCGACCTTGTTCTCGACCACGTTGCGCACGCCGACAGCAGAGATCATACCGTAGAGGATGAGGCTGACGCCGCCGATGGTGGCGCCGGGCATGGCGGAGACGAGGGCGGCAAACTTCGGGCAGAAGGAGAAGATGATCGCGAACACGGCGGCCAGGCGGATCACGCGGGGGTCATAGACCCGGCTCAGGGCCAGCACGCCGGTATTCTCGCCGTAGGTGGTGTTGGCGGGTGCGCCGAAGAGGGCGGCCAGGGAGGTGGCGAGACCGTCGCCCAGGAGGGTGCGGTGCAGGCCGGGATCGACGAGGTAGTTGCGCTCGCAGGTGGAGGAGATGGCGCAGATGTCGCCGATGTGCTCGACCATGGTGGCAAGGCTCAGGGGCACGATGGTCAGCAGCGCGGAGGTCAGGAGCGCGCCGTCGACCTTGCCGGAGGCAAACAGGCCGAACACGGTGCGGTTCCAGTAGATGGGCAGGCCAAACCACTTGGCGCCTGCTACGGCGGCTGCCACATTGGCGCGGGCAGCGGGATCGACGATGACCGCGAAGATGTAGGACGCCACAACGCCCAGCAGGATGGGGATGATCTTGATCATGCCCTTGCCGTACATGTTGGCGCCGATGACCACGACAATGGCGACAACGGCGATGAGCCAGTTGCTGGAGCAGTTGGAGATGGCCGAGGAGCTGAGGTTCAGGCCGATGGCGATGATGATGGGGCCGGTGACGATGGGCGGGAAGAAGCGCATGACCTTCTTGATGCCGTAGGTCTTGAAGAGCGCGGACAGGATCGCGTACATGATGCCGACGCACGCAACGCCGCAGCAGGCATAGACCAGCAGGTCAGCCTCGCCGTGAGGGGCAATGGCAGCATAGCCGGGGATGAAGGCGAAGGAGGAGCCCAGGAAGGCCGGGACCTTCTTCTTGGTCAGCAGATGGAACAGCAGCGTGCCGAGACCCGCGAACAGCAGGGTCGTGGCGACATCCAGACCGGTCAGGGCCGGAACGAGCACGGTCGCGCCGAACATGGCGAACATGTGCTGCAGGCCGAGCACCAGCATTCTGGGCGTTCCCAGCTCCCGCGCGTCATACACGGGTCCGTCGATGGTTTTCTTGTTGTTCATTCAATAACCCTCTCTCTGTAAGATTTTCATTGAAGATCTATTTGCAAGCGGCTTTGCCGCATTACAAGCACTTATATTTCCATGAGCCAGACGCCGGTCTCGCCGTCAAACTCCGGCAGGCGCACCTCGATGAGCTCCGTGCGGGCGCTGGGGACGTTCTTGCCCACATAGTCGGGGCGGATGGGAAGCTCCCGGTGGCCCCGGTCCACCAGCACCGCAAGCTGGATGCTGCGCGGGCGGCCGCAGGAGAACACCGCCTCGATAGCAGCTCTCACCGTGCGCCCGGTGTAGATCACATCGTCCGCCAGCACCACGTCCCGGCCCGTCACATCGAAGGGCAGCGAGGTGCGGCGCACGGCGGGCAGCTCGTTTTCCAGGCTCAGATCGTCGCGGTAGAAACGGATGTCGATGCTGCCGACCGGCACCTCGCGCTCCTCGATACGGCGGATATTGTCGCGGATGCGCTCGGCGATCGGGCCGCCGCGGCGGCGGATGCCCACCAGTACCACGTTCTCCGCGCCCTTATTCTTCTCCACGATCTCATGGGAAATGCGCATCAGCGCCCGGTTCAGCGCCGCTTCGTCCATCAGCTGGGCCTTCTGTCTCATCCTGCAACCCCCATGAAAAAAGTCCTGCCGTTTCCGACAAGACGCGATCCGAGGGCGCACAAAGCCCCGTCCTATGCCGATCTTGCCGGTCTCTCTGTACCGCGCTTAAAAATCTTTGACTGTGGAGATTATAGGGGCTGCTTATCAAAATTGCAAGTGTTAAAAAATCTTTCATATTTTCTGTAGAATTTGCATAGCTGATCCCTGCATGATTTGTACAACATTCCCCTACGCGTTGGATGTGTCATGCGTGTTTTCTCAAAACGCCCAGATTTTCCTTGCACCCGGGGTCTATGTGTTGTATAATAGATAAGCTCAATTTGAAGCCGGCTTTCATAGTAGCCGAATCGAAGCTCTGACTTTCAACCCAAACCGAGGAAGCGGAATGCAGCAGGCTATCCTAATTTCAACCAAATCGAAGCTCCGACTTCGATTTGGAGAGGAAGAAGGAGCCTGCGGATATGGAGCTTTCCCGGCACTTACGCAAACCGGGGAAGCGGAATGGAGCCGGCTTCTTCTGACGACGACCGGGTGTAGCGCAGCTGGTAGCGCGCGTGGTTTGGGACCACGATGCCGCAGGTTCGAATCCTGTCACTCGGACCAACATCAAAACAACACCATAAGGTCACCAGCCGCCGCAGGCGGCGTCCGGTTGACCGATGGTGTTGTTTTTCCTTTCCAACTCGGAGGTCTCGCGGGGGACCTCCGAGTTGGTTATTGCGCAGAGGTGAGTCCGTTATGAACACTCGTACCACAAAGGACCTGATCTGTCCGCCGGACAAATCAGGTCCTTTTCCATGGTTTTTATTGAAAGATCGTATTACTTCCGGTACGCCAGATAGTGCTCGGCGGTCTGGGGCCTGCCCTTTTCGCGCAGGACCTCGGCCACGCAGTCACGCACTTCGGCGGTGGTGATGATTTCCGAGCGGTCCGTCAGGCGGTCGAAGACTTCGCTTGCGTAGCGCTGCGCGGTCTTGCGCGTCATGGCCTCGCTCGGCACCTCGGCATTGGCCTTGAGGATACTGGCGACAACCTTCTCGTCGTCGAACACAACGACTTTTCCGTTTTTCTTGGTAACTTGCATCTTGAACACTCCTTTCGGACTTTTGCGCAAAATCCCCTGCGGGCACTGGAAACTGTGTTCGCAAGGGATTTTTTGATTTTGTTACATGATGGGGATCTTGATCTTGAGGTCGGTCAGCGGCCAGGAGGAGCAGGCGTGGAACCAGCCCATCTCCTTGTCCATCATGCGCCGTCCGTCGCCCACGGGGGAGACGAAGATGTCGCCGGAGAGCAGATGGCTGCGGCAGAAGCCGCACTCGCCGTTGCGGCAGTGGGTGTCGATGGCGATGCCCGCGCGCTCGAGAGCGACGGCGACAGGCTCGGAAGCCTTCGCGTCGATGACATCCTCATGGATGCCGCGCACCACGGTGATCTTGAAAGTCTTGGTCTCGGTGCCCTTGGGGTAGCCCGGCAGGGTGGAGACATCGGCGGGGTTATTGACCACGTCGTGGCGGAAGCGGCGCACGGGAACGCCCATATCATCCAGGGCCTTCTTGACGAAGCGGAACATGGGCAGCGGGCCGCAGAACATGTAGGTGCAGTCGGGTGTGGAGTACTTCTCGATGATCTCGCGGGTGATGAAGCCTTTCTCGCCGGGCCAGTCGGGCTCGTCGGACAGGACGTGCACGACCTTCACATCCGGGCAGGCGGCCTCGATCTTGTCAAGCTCGTCCTTGAGCACGATGTCGTTTGCCTTGACCGAGCCGTAGAGGATGGTGAGCTTGACACCCTTCATCTTGCCGTAGGCGATCTCCTTGGCCAGGGAGTGGAACGGCGTGATGCCCGAGCCACCGGCCAGCGCCACCAGCTCTTTGCTGTCGCGCAGAGGCTCCCAGTAGAAGAAGCCGAAGGGCAGCGCGCCTTCGAGCGTATCGCCCACCTTGACGTTCTCGAACAGGTAGTCGGGGACGAGATAGGGGACGTTGCGGCGCACGGTGATCTCAAAGAAGGGGTGCTCGCCTCTGGCCTCGAAGGGGGCGGAGGAGATGGTGTAAGGTCTCGACAGGACGCTCTCGCCGATCTTGAGGCGGAAGTTCACATACTGACCGCTCTGGAACACGGGGATGTGTCCGTCGGCGGACTCGAAGCGGAAAATGCGGGAGCTGGGAGAGGCGTTGCGGATATCCACGACCTTGAAGCTCATGTGCTCCGGGTGCAGCAGATCCGCCACCTCGCGGATGGGGTCATGGGGATCGGGGATCGGGGAGCCCTTGGCGAAGTTTTCCTCTCTGAGCTTGACGACGCGGGACGCGCCGCCGATGTCCCGGAAAAAGCCTTTGACCTTGATGCTCATTTCTTCGCCTCCTTTTTCTTCTCCATATCTTCCTTGACAGCCTTCGCCGCCGCGCGGCCGTTGGTGATCTGCGGGCCCATGCCGTCGCCAGACATGCCGTGGGCGCCGGCAAACTCCAGACCGTCGATGAAGTGATCCTTGTCCTTCATCTGCAGTCTCGCCACCGCGTGGTCCTCCATGGAGTGGAGGTAGCCGTAGATATTGCCCTTCCACGCGCCCACGTAGTGGGAGACGGTCATGGGCGTGGTGACCTCGATCTCGGTGATGCGCTTGCGGAAGTCCACCTTCGTGATCTTGATGCACTCGTCGATCATCTCGCTGGCAAGACGCCGCTTGAGATCGTGGTACTCCTCCTCCTTGACGCCCTCAAAGGGCTTGGAGGGAACCAGGGCCGTGATGGAGAGCTGGGTGTAGCCCTCGGGCAAACCGGGGTTGGCGTAATTGAGGCATATCGTGGTGATGTAGTTGTAGGGCTCGGTGAGGTTGGAGTAGTTCTCCCAGATCTTGTTGGTGTCCATGGTGGAGCCGGAGAAGGTGGAGTAGTTGGTGATGCCGTTTTCCTCGGGCGTACCCTCAATGACCATGATGACGGACACGGGCACCACGGAGAGCTTGCGGTTGTTGATCATCTTGATCGCGCCGACGGGCACCTCGCTCTTCGGCTCGATCATCTGGGAGTAGACCCTGTTGGGGTACGGGCCGGAGATGACGTAGTCGCAGTGGATCTCGTCGCCGCGGCGGGTGCGCACGCCATAGACCTTGCCGTCTTTGACCAGGATCTTCTCAACTTCCTGGTTGAACTCATACTGCGCGCCGTTTTCCTCGCACTTGGTCTGGAGCTTCAGGCTCATCTCATGGCTGAAGCCGCGGCAGACGTAGGAGCCGGTGAAGTAGTCGGCCATCAGGAAGGCGTAGATGGTGAAGGGCAGATCGTCCATGCGGTTGCCGACGTAGATCCAGTACGGGGTCAGCATCTCGACGGCCTTCTTCGGCAGGTCGAAGGTGTTGATGACCTCGGTTGCGGTGTAGCCGACGGTCTTGACAAAGTCCGGGTGCTTTAAGAGCATCATGGGCTTGCTCATCGGGTGGGTGGACAGGTAGTTCATGCTGTCGTAGACACGGCGGCAGAGCAGCATCAGCTCATGCACCTTCTCATAGGTGCCGGGGCAGACCTCGTTGACCTCGCGGGCGACGGTGGTGTAGGTATCGTCGTAGTCGTGGTGGAGGATCTTGTCGATGCCGGAGTTCGGCAGCGCCACACGGTAGCACTCCTTGACCGGCAGCCAGTCGACCTTCACGCCCATGTCGTCAAAGAACTGGCCGACTTTGAGGCGCTTGCCCGGCTGGCCGATGGACATCATCTCATGCAGGGTGGCCTCGATCTCGAAGCCGTTGCGCACAAAGTCGGTGGCAAGGCCGCCGGGCATGTTGTGCTTTTCAAGGATCAGGATGTCCTTGATGCCCCAGGCCTGCAGCTGCAAGCAGGCAGACATGCCCGCCAGCGCCCCGCCGATGATGACCACATCATAATGGTCTTTGTAAAACTTCATACTATTTTCCTTTCAAAAGTGGGATCGTGAAACCGTCGTTGGTTACCGTAGGGGCCGACGCCCCCGGCGGCCCGTGCAGTATTACTTCGGTTCTGAAAAATGTTGGGCGACTACGTTAGCTTGTACGTAATCGCCCAACGTGCTGCTAACGGTAAACTGTGCCCCCGGGCCGCGTGATAAGCGTCGGCCCCTACAGTCCAGACGCAGGTTTTACGGTTTTCAGGTTCCCGTATTAAAAGTATTCGCTTTAGAAGAATCTCTCGACGAGCTCGCGGGAGTACTCGGCAGTCTCGTCCATGTCGCCGAAGCTCATGACCTCGCCGGCATAGAAGGTGTCGTACTTGCCCTGCATGGCCTCGACCTTGTCGTACCAGCCGTCGGCATAGTCGGCGGAGAAGACATGGGGGAAGTAGTACACGGACCACTCGTTGATGACTTCCTCGGCGGGGTTGTGCATGGTCTTGAGGTCGTCCTGCACCATCTGGCGGCAGGTCTCGTAGGGAATCTCGGCGCTGTTGCGGTGCTTGCGCAGGGCGTAGGTGGTGATGACCTGGTCGATCTCGTCTCTCCAGCGGCGGTAGTAGACCATCAGGTGGCCGAGCTTCTCGGGAACCATGTTGTCGAAGACATAGTAGGAGATCTCGGGGTGGTTCTCGGGCTTGGTGAGGAAAGCCTGCACATCGTAGCGCTCGTAGTCGATGCGGGAGAAGAGCTTCTTCTCGTCGTCACGGGCGTCGAAGTACTCGACCATGCCCTTCTGGCCGTCGGTGCGCTTGTTGGGAATGTAGAGGGGCGCGGTGACGATGATCTTGTCGTACTCCTCGACCGCACCGTTGACGGTGACGTAGACCTTGCCGTCGCGGCGCTCGACCTTCTCGATGTTGGAGTTGAGGCGGGCGGGGTTCTTGAGGTGGTCGTTGAGCTGCTCCCAGATATACTGGGTGCCGTTCTTCCAGGTCCAGAGGTTGACCTTGACGAAGTTCATGGTGGTCTGGAAGTCCAGATACTTCAGCACGTAGGCCGCGGGGATCTCGTCAAAGTAGCCGTAGCCGAAGGAGGTGTAGGGTCCGATCCACACGTCCTGCACAAGGTCGACGCCGTTCTTGGCGCAGAACTCCTTGAAGGGCAGGGCCAGGTCCTTGAGGTTTGGGTTGATGCCCTGGACGCGCTCGCGGCCCGGGGTCACGGCATAGCCGTCGTAGCGGCCCTCGGCGACGCCGCGGTGGCCGTTGAGGTCATAGCCCTGGTACTTGGTCTCCAGCAGCTCACCGAACTTCCGGATCTGCCTTTTCATTCTGAGCAGGCGCGGGATCTTGAGGATGTTCTTCTTGGGCTCGAAGGGCTCGATCACGTCGCCCTTGGCGTTTTTGTAGTTGCGGTTGAGCTTCGGGCCGTCGTGGGTGATGCCGCAGAACTCCTCCACGTCGTGCACGGCGTAGTAGGAGGGCACGCCCATGATGGCGCCCATCTCGTAGCGGCGGCCCTTGTAGGTCGGCGACCAGCACTTGCCGCCCACGCGGTCAAGACGCTCGAGGATGGTGTAGTTGAAGTAACCCTTCTTTTCCAGGTACATGCCCGCGGACAGGCCCGCGGGGCCGCCGCCGATGATGCAGATGCGCGTATTCTTGTCCATAACTGCCTCCAAAAAATGTAATTTATTTTAGGTGTTTTCAGGGATTTTCCTTCTATGTTAAAGATACAGCAAAGGGCCGGAAATTGCATTATACAATTCGATCAAAATGTCAAATTTTTATAGACTTTGCTCAAAAAGCCCTTTGCAATCCGGCGATGCTATGATATATTATTATCAAGATTTTAAAACGAATGAAACCGGTACTGGAGGTGAAAGCTTGCGCTTCGATTCTTTCCATCACATGCTCCGTTACTGGGCGGAGAAAACGCCCGATTCCCCTGCCCTGCTCTATGACGATCACGGGCAGAAGGTCCTCAGCTTCTCCGGGCTGCTGCAGGCGGTCGAGCAGCGGGCCGGGCAGCTCAAGGCCGACGGCGGCAGCTGCGTCGGCATCCTCGCCGACGGGAGCCGTGACTGTATCGTGGAGATTTTTGCCGCCGCCGCGGCAGGCTTGCAGACCGTGATGCTGGACGCGTCCCTGCCGGACGAGACGCTGGGAAAGCTCCTGCGATACACGGACGTTGACCGCCTCTGGGGCGACGAGGATCTGTGCGAGGACCTCAAGCCGTACCTCACAAACGGCGTACAGGACGGCGGAGGGAAGCTTCTCTTCTTCACCTCCGGCACGACGGAGCAGGCCAAGGCCGTCGTGCTGACCGACCACAGTCTGTGCCAGAGCGCCTACAACGGCGGGGCAAAGCTGCCGCTTTCGTCGGAGGACCGGCTCCTGTGCATCCTGCCGCTGGGCCACGTCTTCGGCTTTGTGTGCGGGCTTCTGTGGGGCCTGAGCTGTGGGGCCTGCGTCGCCCTCGGGCGCGGTGCGCGGCACTATGCCGACGACTGCGCGTTTTATAAGCCCACCGCCGTGTCGGTGGTGCCGCTGCTGCTGGGCTTTCTTCTGCAGCGAGGGCTTCTCAATGAGGAGCTCAAGCTTGTGCTGGTCGGCGCGGGCGACTGTCCGCCCGCTCTGCTGGATGCCGCCCGGGCAAAGGGTCTGCGCGTGAGCTTCGGCTACGGCCTTACCGAGACCAGCTCCGGCGTCGCCATCAGCGTCGGCGGCGACCCCTTCGCCATGGAGGTCTGTCCCGACGACACCGTCACCATCGCCGACGACGGCGAGATCCTCATCCAGGCCCCCACCTGCATGATGCAGGGCTACTACAAGCGCCCCGCGGATACTGAAGCCGTTTTAAAGGGCGGCGTGCTCTACAGCGGCGACCTGGGGAAATTTGACGAAGAAGGCCGCCTCCACATCACGGGCCGCAAGAAGGATATGCTGGTCCTGCCGGACGGCACCAAGCTCTTCCTGCCGGAGTATGAGGGCGCGATCATGCAGGCCCTGGGACACACCGAGCTTGCGGTGACGCTCAAAAACGGCAGACCCGCCCTCGTCTTTTCCGGCGAGGCGGACGCAAAGGACATCGAACAGAAGCTTCGCCCGCTGATGGCCGCCCAGCCGCGCGGACGGCAGCTTGCAAGCGTGTATGTAATCAGCCATCCCCTGCCGCGCACAGCCACAGGGAAGATCAAACGTTGGGAACTCCAACAGGAAATGGAGACATTATGACCAGAGAAGAAGTACTTGAAAAGATCCGCCAGGTCATCCGCGACTGCGTGCCGGATCTCGCCACCTCGGAGCTGACCGAGAACACCGTCATCAACACCGAGACCGCCATCGACTCCATGGGCTTTATCCTTGTCATCTGCAAGCTGGAGGCCATCTTCGACGTGCGCATCCCCGAGCGCCAGTGGCAGAAGCTTTCCACCATGGGTGATGTGGCGGACGCCATCATGAAGCGCCTGCCGAAGAAATGAGCGTTTTTTCAACCACGCTACGCCTGCGCAACAAGGATGTGGAGCTGCACCGGAGGCTTCGTACCTCGGTGCTCTTTGAGCTGATGCAGGAGGCGTCCATCCGCCACACCGAGGAACTCGGCATGGGCTGTGAGATGACCCTTGACCGGGGGCTTCTCTGGATGGTCACGCTCCAGCGGGCGGAAGTTTCGCGCATGCCGGAATACGACGAGCTCATCACGCTCGAGTCCTGGCCGGGCGACACTATGCATCTGCTCTTTCCGCGCTATTACCGGGTGCTGGACGAGGCGGGGAACACCCTCGTCAGCGCAAGCGCGCTCTGGGCCCTGGTGGATCAGGAGACACGCCGCATGGTCTTCCCGGACCGCTACGGCGTTGTCATTGAGGGTGAGAAGACTGGCCAAGAGATCGCCCTGCCCTCTCCGCCGCAGCGGGCAAAGGAGGGGCAGGTGTCTGCCTTCACGGTGCCCTACAGCTATGTGGACCTAAACGGTCACATGAACAACACCCGCTACTTCGACCTCGCCGAGGACCGCATCGCGGCGGCGGCCGAGGGTCGTCCCCTGCGCACGATCGCGGTGGAGTACGCAAACGAGGCGCGCCTCGGCGACGAGCTGCGCGTCACGGTCGAGCACGAGGGCGATACCTACCGCGTCAGCGGCGACACGGAGAAGAAAATTTTCCGCATGGAGTTTGTATATCAGTAAGAAAGGAAGTATACACTATGACACTGGAAGAAAGACAGGCGGCCGCCCCGCGTGAGGCTTGCGGCTACTGCATGGGCGGCGAGCTGCTGGGTGCCTTCGGCATCAAGATCTGCGACCTGAGCGTCAGCCAGCTCATCCTCTTCAAGGAGCAGAGCCACCCCGGCCGCTGCATCGTGGCCTACAAGGACCACGTTAGCGAGATCACCGATATCTCCGACGAAGAGCGCAACGCCTTCTTTGCCGACGTGAACCGCGCGGCGAAGGCCATCCACGCGGCCTTCCACCCCGAAAAGCTCAACTATGGCGCCTACGGCGACACCGGCTGCCACCTGCACATGCACCTGGTGCCCAAATACCGCGACGGCTTTGAGTGGGGCGGCGTGTTTGCCATGAACCCCGGCAAGGTCTTTCTGAGCGATAAAGAATACGCCGACATGATCGAGAGGATCAAGGCGGCGCTGTAAAAACTGCACCACCAAAAAACAGGCCCGGCCGGGCCTGCTTTTTCGTTAGGCTTTCGGGTACTCTGTGCACAGGAGTCGGTAGGGCTCCTCGTCCTCCTCAATGGCGGGGAAGCGGCCCACGGGCGGGTTGAAGCGGTTGTCATTCTTGTCGTCGTTGACCTGGCTCACCTCGCCGAGCAGCACCGCGCCGGTGCCCTTCTCCACCTCGAAGTCGTGGTAGAGGTAAGGGTAGATGGTGATGCTCTGCCCCGGATGGAGCGCCACCTGCGCCCCCGCGGGAACGGTCATGGCATGCCCGTCGATGTGGACGGTGACGGGGCTTTCCCTGTCGATCTCTTCATCCGGCAGAGAGTTATACACCCGGATGAGCACCGTGCCGCCGCCGCGGTTGATGATGTCCTCCATCTTGGCCCAGTGAAAATGCATGGGACTGTACTGCCCCTCTTTCAGATACAGGAGCTTTTCGGCGTAGGGCTTGGGGTAGGTGTCACGCATAGCGAGGTTGCCGTTTCGGATGGTGATGAGCGAGAAGCCCACCTTGTCGAACTTCCCGAGGCCGTAGTCGGTGATGTCCCAGCCTAAAAGGTTGTCGCGCACCTCGTCATATTCATGGCCCTTGCTCTGCCAGTCGGCGGGGGTAAAGTGGCAGAAGTCGGGCAAAAAGCAGCGGTATTCCCGAACCATCTGCTCCATCTCCCGGAGCGCCGCGTTGATCTCACTGCGTTTCATATGTGTTTCCTCCCTGTCGTGTAGTCCGGATTCTGCCTCAAGTTGATACCTCCGCACGCCCGCACATTCTGGGGGCTCGGTCTTCTGCGCTTTGAACATCCTATCCTACACTTGGAATCTTCACGTTAACCGTCCCTGCGTTGTTCTTAATAGACAAAGTATAAATTAGTTCCCGGCATTTTGCTTGAATTGGGAATCTTTGAAATAAGGGATCGGATATCGGATATTATTTGTGCGACAGAACCGATCATCAACCCTTCATGCAACGTGATCTGATGGTCATTCCTAAAAGAATCTCTGGCAAATATATGTAATTTTAAGGAGGCCGTGCTTTGGTCTTCATATGAAATCTCATGATTAAATGCATCTCCTACCTCCCTGCTCAGAGCAAGCATCGCTTCAGCCGGTTGCCCAACCACATATTCGGAAGTTGAAAAGCAAATCTCATCGCCGCTGCTTTCACTCAAATCTACCGCTTTTTTTTGAGAATATGCCATTTGCCGAAGAAAGGCTTCTGAGGAAGAAGGCGACTGATCTCCATACCGGAATAATTCGTATATTTCAATTTTGTCGAAACGATACGGAGACTCCGTAAGCAGGGAAAAACAACATGCCCCTTCAAGAACGATCTCCTCCGAGTTTTCAGTCATTTTTATGAGAACATCTTTTGAACCATTCAGGAATTGCATCGCATCAATATGCTGTTGAACGAGAGGACTCTGAGGCTCTTTGTTTGCAAACAGTATTTCTGTATCACAAAAACTGTTCTTCTCGACAACAGAGATGCTTTCAAAAGGCAGTATAATATCTATCATTTTCTCCCCCTGTTACCGTAGTCTTCAACCAAGCTACTAAATGTACCAATAAAGTTGCCATGAAGTTCTCCTTTCCTGACTGCATAAACATTTCCCGCGGAGTCAATTCTCAAATCAGAAAGCGAGCCTCCAATGGATTGTCAGATGAATTGCTCAGAAAGCATGACCTGCGCAATTGCGCCCCCCATTCTTTCTTTTCGTCTTGCCGAAAAGAAAGAATGCGCCGCGCCCGGTGTAAGAAAGAAAAGGGCGCTTGCAAATGGTATACGGTCCTGCGCCACGCCGACCGCGGAAGGCTTCGCTTACGCTCGCGCCGCTGCCTGGTTCTTTGACACACAAAACAATTATTTCTGTGTTACCGCAAAATAAATTGATCCCACAGCCTGACCGAACTGCGCCACCGTCGCATCCTTCGACTGAGCCAGCTCCCGCATGAGCGGCGTATTGGCAATACCCTCGTCCGAGGGGATAAGCGTCACGTCCCCGACACTCCGCTGAAAGCCCTCTTCCAGCAGCCGGAAGACCTTCGGCCGCTTGACGAAGCGTCCGAAGAGAAAGCGCGACTTTGCCGCCGGGTGCAGGAGATAGTCCATCTCCCGCGTAACCGCCGAGAGGTTTTCCCCGATGTCGCGGAAGACCTCGCATGCGTCCGCGTCCCCCTCCCCGGCAAGCTGCATGAGGTGCTCGAGACAGGGCTTGCGCATGTCCTGCGGCTCCATGGCAATCGTGAGCGCCTCGCCGTCCCGGGCGGTGAAGCCCTCCAGCAGCGCGCTGTTTCGCCGATAGGCCAGGCGATAGGCCGCCGCCTGCCCCATGTAGCGCAGCGCGCCGGGCAGGCCCGAGTTTTCGTTTCGCGTGCTTCTCAGGTCACGCGGCGCAATGGCACGGGACGGGAAGCTCCCCAGGTCCAGGATCAGATCGTACATCTCCAGCGGCAGGGCCGGGATCGTCCCCTCCGCCGTGAGCCAGCCGGTCCCCAGATCGGTGCCCAGGCTGTGGGCGATCACCCCGTCTTTGAGCGCGGCGGCATCGGCGCCGTGGGCAAGCTCCATCGCGGCGGTGAAGGCCGCCATGTTGCCGTCGTTCGTGATGCGCACGGCCCCGCCGGGTCTGCACAGCTTCAAAAGCTCCTCCCTGAGTCCCGAGAGCTTGTGGAATTCCCGCTCGTAGTCAAGGGCCGTATTGCGGCGCAGCCCCTCGGTCTTCGGCGTCTCCCCGCCGAGGATGCGGTCGCCGATGACGATGTCGGGATAGCTTACACCAATGCCGTCAAGCTGGAATCGGTCTGCCCTGCAGAGGCTTTCTGCCGCCTCCACCGTCTCCCGGATCGCTGACAGCGGCACGTCCTTTTCCATTGCCGCCTCCAGCGCCTTTTTTAGCTCCGGCGGCATTGGCAGCTTCCGTTCCGGGCCGATACAGGCGCGCATCAGGCGCGTAAGCCACAGGATCGGCTCAATGATTTCCTCGGCGCTTTGACAGGCGGCCGGGTTCCAGTCAAACAGCTTTGTGCACACGAGCCTGCCGCCCAGCGAGAGGGCAAGCTTGATATCCGTGCCGCCCACATCGACGCCGCACAGGGCAAGGCCCGACGCCCTTCCGCACACCTCGCGCAGCTTATCCTCCAGCGGCAGGGATGCGCCTTCCGCCTTTTCCTCATTAAGCGGCGTATACTCCGACAGATCGGCCTTTTCAAAGCGAAACGCCCCGCCGCCGGAGCTTGCCGCGATGCGTGCGGCGATGCTCACGACCTTGCCGCAGCCGTGGCGCTTTGTCTCACACAGCTGAAACACGTCCGCAAGGCTGTCATAAAGGGCGCAAAGCTCCCCGTCGGCGGTGTCAAAGAACAGCCGCAGCACCCGGCCGCTGTACACGGCGAGAATGTTGTACACACAGGCATAGAGAAATTCCGCCGAAAAGCGCCGCTCCTCCTCCGTCTCCCAGCGGGGAACGGCGCAGGCGAAGTCTCGCATTGATCCGTCGTGCAGCTTTAGCCGCAGGGTAAGAGGCCGTGCGCTTTCATCCGCGAGAAAGACCTCGCGAAGCTCCGGCAGCCAGAGGGGCTTGTCCGCGCGGGCCCGTTCAAGATATGCAGAGAGCATGATTCGTTCCCTTTCATCTGTTTTTATCTATTATACAGCAATTTCCGGCCTTGTAAAGCGCTGCCCGCCACATACTTTTCAAACAGGGCGGACTATGATATAATCAGCAAAAACGAGCAGGCGGTGATTGCACTTGGAAAACATACGACCCTATGAGGGCACGGAGCCCTATATATTTCTCAGCTACGCCCATGCCGACGCCGAGGCTGTCATGGCCATCGCCGCCCGCCTGCAGGACGCCGGCTGCCGTGTGTGGTACGACGGCGGGATCGAGGTGGGCAGCGAATGGCCGGAGTATATCGCCGCCCACCTGAAGGCCGCTTCGGTAATGCTGGCCTTCCTCTCCAACGCCTATGTCCGCTCGGACAACTGCCGCAAGGAGATGCACTTTGCCCAGACAAACAAAATCAGCACCGTCAACATCTTTCTGGAGGAAACCGCCCTCACGCCGGGGATGGAGATGCAGATCGGCCCGCTCTTTGCGCTGATGAAATATACCATGGGCGAGGACGCGTTTTATAAAAAGCTTCTCGCCGCGCCCCAGCTCTCTCCGTTTCTTGGCAGGGAACAGGCGCCCTTCACGCCGCAGGCCGAGCCTGTCAAAAAGAAAAGGCGCTGGACGCCCGGGCGCATCGCAGCGCTGTGCGTATCCCTTGCGCTGCTCATCACGGCGGTGACGCTCGGCATCGTGGGCTGGTCCACAGGTATAGTGCAGCGCATATACATTGAAAAGAGCCAGCCGGAGCTCCTTTATCTGCCCGGCGGCACAGAGATCAGCTTCACCGATACTCAGCTGGACAGCGCCGCGCGAAAATACGCCGGGAAAGCCGCAGGGACGCTTACCGTCTCCGATCTCGCCGGCCTGAGCGAGCTCACGCTTGACGCGCCGGACGAAAACGCGCTCTCCGAGCTGCGGTTTTTCCCGGATCTCAAGCACCTGACCCTGACGGGCATGGAGGCCGAGAATCTGAAAGGGCTGCCGCTGTGCGCCGTAGAGAAGCTCACGCTGCGCGACTGCCGTCTGACGAGCCTTAAAGGCATTGGGAAGCTCCTGCTGCTAAGGGAATTGGACACGGAGGACTGCCCCATCCGCTCGTTGGGTGATCTGTCCCACTGTCTGCAATTGCGGCGCCTTCGCCTCGCGGGGGCGGACGTGCGCTCCTTTGCCCCGCTCAAGACATTGACATATCTGGCCGAGGCGGAGATCCACAACGCAGCGCTCAACGAGTTGAGGCCCCTCATGCGCCGGAGCAATCTCACCGATCTCAGCTTTGTAAGCTGCGATCTGCGCGGCCGCTTCTTCCTCCGCTTTGACCGGGAGTGGAACATCGTCACCCTCAGTCTTACGGACTGTGAGCTCAACTCCACGAAGAACCTGGAGGACTTCCGGGGGCTGCGCGAGCTGACGCTTGTGCGCAGCGGGGACAAGCTCGACTGGTCGGCGCTGGCGGGGCTCCCGGCCCTGCGTACGGTCACGGCGGACGCGAGCATGGAGCCCGTCCTGCGCGAGGCGCTGGCGAAAGCCGCGAATCTGACGGAGCTGATCGTCGTCGAATAAGCTGACACCGGCAGAACGGTTTTCTGTAATCATTGCGCTTTTCTTGACGAACCCCCTGTTTATGTGGTAAATTATTTAAGGCAATACCGCATAATTCGGCGAGAGCGAATCCTGAGAAAAAATGGGTTCTGACGATGGCAGTTTTTTGCAGGAATACTTTGTGTATTTCAAGGACGAAGTCAGGGCACATTTTTTTCAGGAGGCGCCGATGGCGGATTGTGCGGTGTTGCCTTAAGGTTTTAACAGTATCCGTGTATCAGAAGGGATACGCGGAATATCACGAAGAAAAGAGTTGATTTTTATGAACCGCAGCAGCGGCATCCTCATGCCGTTAAGCTCTCTGCCCTCCCCCTACGGCATCGGCACCATGGGAAAGAGCGCCTTTGCGTTTGTGGACTTTCTGAAGGCGGCGGGCCAGCGTTACTGGCAGCTCCTGCCCCTCGTCCCCGCCGGCGCGGGCGACAGCCCTTATTCCTCCTATTCCACCTTTGCCGGCAACCCCGATTACATTGACCTGGATCTGCTGACCAAGTACAAGCTGCTCAAGGCCAAAGAGATCGACGAGACCGGCTGGGGTAACGACCCCGCGCAGGTGGATTACGAGAAGATCCACGAAAAGCGCGCCCCGCTCCTGCGTCTGGCCTTCAAGCGCGGCTGGGAACAGCTCGACAACGAGATAGAAACCTTCCGCAAGAATAACCGCTGGGTGGAAAACTACGCCCTCTACATGGCCATCAAGGAGCACTTTGACATGCTGCCCTGGACCGAGTGGCCGGAGGAGGACATCCGCATGCAACGGGACAACGCCCTGCGCTACTGGGCGGACCGGCTGCGTGACGAGGTCAATTACCACGTTTTTCTTCAATACATCTTCTACTTCCAGTGGCAGAAGCTCAAGGACTACGCCCACAAGCAGGGCGTGAAGTTCATCGGCGACATCCCCATCTATGTTGCCTTGGACTCCGCCGACGTGTGGAGCGAGCCGCAGTTTTTCCAGCTCGACGAGAAGAACGTTCCCAAGCAGGTTGCCGGCGTGCCGCCCGATCCCTTCACCGCCGACGGCCAGCTCTGGGGCAACCCCCTCTACAACTGGGAAGCGCTGGAGCGTGACGGCTTCGGCTGGTGGATCCGCCGCGTCGAGGGCGCGCAGAAGCTCTACGACGTGATCCGCATCGACCACTTCCGCGGTTTTGAGAGCTACTGGTCCGTGCCCTACGGCGAGACCACCGCGAAAAACGGCACCTGGCGTCCCGGCCCCGGCATGAAGCTGGTGGGCGTGCTGACGAGCTGGTTCCACGACCTGGACTTCATCGCCGAAGATCTGGGTTACGTCACCGAGGGTGTGCGCAGACTGGTACAGGATTCCGGCATGCCCGGCATGAAGATCCTGGAGTTTGCCTTTGACGCCCACGGAGATTCCGACTACCTGCCCCACTGCATCCCCTACAACAGTGTCTGCTACCTGGGCACCCACGACAACAACACCGTCCTGGGCTGGGTCAAGGAGACCGGCAAGCGTGACCGGGACTTTGCCGAGCGCTACATGCACATCACCGAGGACGAGGGCTGGTGCTGGGGCATGATCCGCACCGGCATGCAGACCTGCGCCGACCTCTTCGTCATGCAGATGCAGGACATCCTGGAGCTCGACGGCAGGGCCCGCATGAACACGCCGGGCACCCCGACCGGCAACTGGCGCTGGCGTATGCTGCCGGACGCGGCCACCAAGGAGCTTGCCAAGAAGCTCCAGCTCTACACCCGCACCTTCCGCCGCTGCTGATACGATCACGGAGCTGTCCCCGTTTAGGGGCGGCTCCTTTTTGCGCTCAATCGTTAACCTTGCAAATCATTAATGGTTGACAATCGGCCGTCATCTGTGCTATGCTCTCCCCATCAAATGCTTTTGGAGGCAGCCATGAAAAATTCCTTCACCACCCGCGACCTCGCGTATATTGCCATGGGCGTGGCGCTCATCGCCGTCTGCTCCTGGATCTCCGTACCCATGACCATCCCGTTTACCATGCAGACCTTCGCTGTCTGCCTCGTCACGGCCCTCTTCGGGCTCAGGCGCGGCATGTGGACGGTGCTGTGCTACATCCTGCTCGGTGCGGTGGGCGCCCCGGTCTTCTCCGGCTTCAAGGGCGGCATCGGCGCGCTGCTGGGCACGACGGGCGGCTACATCGTGGGCTTTTTGTTCACGGCGCTGATCGTGGGGCTTGCGGTGGAGAAGTTCGGCCGCAGCCTGCCTGTGCTGATTGTGTCGATGGTCCTCGGCATCCTTGTCTGCTACGCCTTCGGCACGACCTGGTTCATGGTCGTCTACGCCCGCAAGACCGGCCCCATCGGCCTCGGCACGGCGCTGGGCTGGTGCGTGTTCCCCTACCTGCTGCCGGACGCGGTGAAGATCGCGCTGGCAAGCGTGCTGACCATGCGGCTCTACCCGCTTCTCCAGCGTGAGGTCAAGGCGGCATGACGAAGGACGATCTGCTTGCCCTATTGTGGCAGAACGCGGACAGCTACATCTCCGGCGAGGAGCTGGCAAAGCTCCTCAGCGTGAGCCGCACGGCGGTCTGGAAGACCATCGGCCAGCTGCGCGAGGTGGGCTACAGCATCGAGTCCGTCCCCAACCGGGGCTACCGCCTTTTATCGGAGAGCGACGTGCTGAGCGAGGAGGGCATCCGCCGTCACCTGCGGCATCAGGAGCTGGAGCTGCGGGTGTACAAAACCATCAGCTCCACGAACACCGTGCTCAAATCCCTCGCCGCCGAGGGGGCACCCGCGGGGCTCTCGCTGGTAGCCGGGGAGCAGACCGCGGGACGCGGGCGCATGGGGCGCAGCTTCTACTCCCCCGCCGACTCCGGGCTGTACCTGAGCCTGCTGCTGCGCCCGGGCATGAGCGCCGTGGAGGCCACGCGCCTGACCGCCTGCGCGGCGGTGGCGGCGGCGGAGACCATCGAGGCGCTGTCCGGAAAGCAGGCCCAAATCAAGTGGGTCAACGACATTCTCGTAGATGGGCGCAAAGTCTGCGGCATTCTGACAGAGGCCAGCGTGGACTGCGAAAACGGGATGATGCGCCATGTCATCATCGGCATCGGCGTCAACACCCACGTGCCGAAGGCGGATTTCCCCGAGGAGCTGAAAAGTATCGCGGGCGCGGCCTTTGGCGCGCAGAACATCCCCGAGCTTCGCTGCCGCCTGGCCGCGGGCATCCTCGACGCTCTCGCGGAATACACGAAAACCCCGGACGCCCCGGCGGTCTTTGCGGGCTACAGGCGTCGCTCCCTCGTGCTGGGCAAGGCCGTCAACATTCTCTCCCCCGGCAAAGACCCGGTGCCCGCCGAGGTACTGGACCTGCTGGAGGACTATTCCCTTCTGGTCCGTCTCCCCGACGGCAGCACGGCAAAGCTCAATTCCGGTGAGGTAAGCGTCCGGGTAGACGATCAGCATTGACGCGCGCGTTTTGGTGATGCTATACTGATACTATTCCTTGATAGAAATCTTTAAGTCTTCCCGGCGAAATTTGCGCCAGGACTTCGTTGAAGCCCTTGACCATATATCTCCATTATGCTCTGCGGGCTTCGCCTGAAGGGAGCGCGCAGATATGAACACCACACTTGACGATATCCTGACCCGCCGCAGCATCCGCAAATTCAAACAGGAGCTTCCGGACCGCAAAGCCCTGGAAAAGATCATCGAGGCCGGGCTCTACGCCGCGAGCGGCCACGGCATGCAGTCGTCCATGATCATCGCCGTCACCGACAAGGTTCTGCGGGACCGGCTCATGGAGATGAACCGCCGGATCGGCGGCTGGCAGGAGGGCTTTGATCCCTTCTACGGCGCGCCCGCGGTGCTGGTCGTGCTTTCCAACCGAGAAAGCCCCAACCACGTCTACGACGGCAGTCTCACCATGGGTAACATGATGCTGGCCGCCCACGCGCTGGGCCTCGGCAGCTGCTGGATCAACCGCGCTCTGCAGGAGTTTGACTCCGACGAGGGCAAGGCCATCCTCCGCGATCTCGGCATCGAGGGTGACTGGGAAGGCATCGGCCACTGCATCGTGGGCTATCCCGACGGCGATGCGCCCGCCCCAAAGCCGCGCGCGGAAGGCCGCGTTTACTGGGTCGAATAAGCGCAAAAACATCGGCGGATCGAAACGATCCGCCGATGTTTTTCTGTTTTTGGGTCACTGCCCGCTCAGCTGTTCGCGCTGCTTCATCTGGGCGTCGACGATGCTGATGCCGATGATGATGCGGTTGCCGCCCGGCATGCGGGTGATTTTCATGGTGACGTACATGGGCGAGCCGGTGTCGATGAGGCGGTAGGTGGTGGTGAAGACCCCCTGGGCATCGAGCTCACGCAGGATGTTCTCCTTGGAAAACCAGGTCAGGAAGGGCTCCCGGTCCGCCTCGTAAATGCGGACCTTGGTGTCGCGGCGGGCCGAGGCGAAGAAGTCCGTCCCATGCCGCTCGACGGCCAGCTCCTCGCCGCCCACCCGGGAGGAATATTCGATAAAGCGGTCGGTGTCCAGATCCACGACATAGATGTTGTAATAGTCCGCCGCCAGAGCCCGGGCGATGTCCGCGTAGCTGGTGCTCTTGTCCGGCTCCACGATGGACAGAACCGCCGCGGCGACAGCAGTGGCCCCGGTTTTGGGGTTTACCCCCACAGGATTGAGAACCGTGTGGGCAAGCGAGCCGTCGCTCAGCCGCCCGTCATAGAAGATGCGGGTCATGTCCTTGCCGCACCTTCTGACCTGCTTCATGAACTCGCCGACAGGACCTTCGGGCGAAGCGGGATAGCCTCCGTTCTGCGCGTCCAGATCGAACTGGAAGAACTGCTTCAGAAAATCCCGGTAAGCCTGGTTCGTGCGCACATACGAGACTTCATCTCCCCTGAGCTCCAGGATGCCGGCGGGCAGGGTGTCGAAATAGTCCTGCCGCCCGCCGTCTTTGTCGGCAGTGACAGTGAGGTCATACAGGTTCACCCTGCCGATGGCGGCGTAGTAATCGCTCTCCGCCGGGTCCTCAAAGCCGATCTGGATTCCCTTGCGGTTGCGCTCCAGGATCTCCTCGTATGGGATGGGGCGGCAGTAGTAGAAGCCCTGCAGCTTGTTGCAGCCGATCTCCCGCAGGAAGGCGGCTTCCTCGGCGGTCTCCACGCCCTCGCATATTGTGTCGACGCCGAGGTCGATGGCCATGCGGATGAGGTCTGTGAGGATGATCTTGCTCTCCTCTCCCTCGCCGAAGCGCTTCATAAAACGCATGTCGAACTTGAGCAGATCGAAGTGGATATCTTGCAGCACGTCCAGGGAGGAGTAGCCGCTGCCGAAATCGTCCATCCACACCTGGAAGCCCAGGGCCTGGAAGCGCAGGATCTGCTCCTTCATGAAGTCGAAGTCGCTGCCGATGATGCTCTCGGTGATCTCGATGGTGAGGCGGTCGCGGGCAATGCCCGCCTCGTCGACCCGGCGGCGGATTTCCTCGACGATGTCGCAGGCGTCGAAGTCGGCGCGGGAGAGGTTCACCGAATGCGGCACGATCTGGAGTCCCGCCAGCTTCTGGGCCTGCATTTTCTCCAGGATCTGGTCCAGCACGTAGAGATCCAGCTTGTAAATGAGCCGCGCCCGCTCGAGAATGGGGATGAAGACCGTCGGCGAGAGGGTGCCGCGCACCGGGTCCACCCAGCGCGAGAGAGCCTCCTCGTCGCACACGCGGCCGTTGACCGCGCGGATGATAGGCTGGTAGCAGACCTTGATCCAGCGCTCGGAGAGGGCCTGGTCCAGATGGTTGATGATATAGCGCACCCCGTCGAGCTGGGTGAGCATTTCCTCGTCGAACACGTACCAGCCGGATTCAAAGGTGCCGCGGTGCTTGTCGCAGGCGTATTTGGCCCTGTCGCAGGCGATGCTGACGCTGACGGGCTCCATGCTGTCGCGGTAGATGCCCACGCGCACGGGCAGGCTGTTGCCGCCGTTTGCCTTTTCGCAGTCCTGGAAGACGGCCCGCAGGCGTTCGTCCAGGTTCTCGTCGTCACTGATGGCGGCGAAGTGATCCTCGCTGAAGCGGCACAGGCACGGGAAATGCTTTGCCAGGATCTCGCCCACCTCGCACAGGAGCTTGTCGCCCTCGTCGAAGTTGTACTGGCGGTTATAGTACTTCATGCCGATCATGTCAAAGTACAGCAGCACCGCGTCCTTGCCTTCGCTCTTGAGGCGGTCCCGCTCGGTCGGCGCAAGCTTGAAGAAATACCGCATGTTCGGCAGACCCGTCAGCATATCCGTGTTGACCCGGCGGTTGAGGTCGGAGATCGTGTCCCTGAGCTGGTCGCGCATGCGCAGGAACGCCTTGGTCAGCTTGTCGATCTCGTCCCCCGAGCGGTAGGTCAGCGCAACGTCGTAGTCCCCGTCGGCCAGGCGCTGGGATGCCGCCGTCAGCCGCAGCAGCGGGTTTGTGACGTAACGCATGACCAACAGGATGAGTACTGCCGAGACGGCGATGATGATAAAGGCGATGATCGAGACGGCGCGAACCTCATGTAACCAGGAAGCGTTGATCTCCCTGACGGGGGCGGTGACAATGAGCTTGAGCCCGTTTCGCAGGGTGGTAAAGGCCATCTGCCGGGGCTCGTTGTCGATGGTATAGCGGATGAGGGCGTCGCCGCTGTCGTCGGCGTAGAGAAGCTCCTGCGGCACCGACAGCTTTGAAAGCTCCGGGATCCGGTGCCTGGTCTCATCGGGGTGGTAGAGGATTTTTCCCTTTCCGTCCCAGAGGCTTGCAAAGCCCGTGTCATAGACCCTGACGGCGCTGACATGGGAGGTGATGGTCTCCAGGGCAATGTCCATGCCCAGCACGCCGATGAGCTCGCCGGTGGAGTAGATCGGGATGAGGTAGGAGCAGGTGGGCATCTCGTCCAGGAAATGTGCCGTATAGGGGCCCACCCAGGAGGGCCTGCCGCGTTGAATGGGCGTATAGTACCAGGTGGTGTGCTCGGTATCCTCAGGATCGAGGGTGCGGGCGTCCAGCGGCTCGCGCTCCACAAAGCCGGCCTTGCCGACCCGGGAGTAGAAGAAGCCGTGTACGTTTTCGCTGACCTCGGGATTGATGCAGTAATAATAGGTAATGACGCCGTTTGTGTGCCCGGCGGAGCTTTCAAAGGCCTTGAGGACATACGCGCAGTGCTCTGCGAGGTAGGCGTCCAGGCGTTCGGTCTGCTCGGGGCTGCGCGTCTGCTCCTTTGCGTAGCTTCCCGCCGCACCGCACTCCACCAGCACCACGCTGTCCAGCGAGTCCACCGCCATGTTGGCGGCCAGGCTCACCGACTGCTCGATGCTGGCAAAGTATTCATCCAGGGTGTCCCTGGTGTTTTCGCCGATCAGGCGCATGATCTCCACCGAGCGGCGGTCCGTTTCGGTGTGGATGGAGTAATAGCTCGCGCCGAAGACGGCGAGGATGGCGAACAGGATCGCGGTGACGGTGATCGCCGTGATCTTAAAGCGGATGGAATTGAATTTCATTGCAGTCAAGCCTCACGGATGGACATCTCCCGGTACATGTTCTTGGCAGAACCGTTCCAGGACGACTGGAAACCCTCCAGCCGCTCAGATGTCACATAGGTGTACTGTCGGGAGAACAGGGGGATCCAGGCGGCATCCTCCTGCACGATGATCTCCTCAAGCTCACGGTATTCCCCGATGCGTGCCTCGGGGTCTGCGATGGTGCGGGCATCGCGCACCCGCTCCATGATCTCCTCCCTCGGATAGCACAGAGAGCGAAAACGCGTGTTTTCTCTGTCTCCGAAGAAGGTATAGAAGAAATTGTCCGGGTCGTTGAAGTCCGCCGTCCAGGTGGCGGAGTAGCAGGCGAGCTCCCCGCTCTTTCTCAGGCGCATGAACTCGCTGTCGGGCAGGATTTTGATTTCGGTGTGCACGCCAATCTTTTCCCAGGCCGAGGCCGCCGTGCGGATCAGGGCCGTCTCGCCGAGGCTGGAAGCGGCGCTGACCGTGAAGCTCAGGTCAAAGCCATCGGGGTATCCCGCCTGCTTTAAAAGTATGCGCGCCTCGTCCGGGTCGAAAGGGATCTCCGGCAGGTCGGGGTTAAAGCCATAAACCCCGTGCGGCATGATGCCGTTTTCCAGATACCCTCGCCCGCTGTAGGCCGCGTCCAGCAGCAGCGCCCGGTTGAGAGCGAGCTGCAGCGCCTTTCTTACGCGTACGTCGGAAAGCGGTTCCATGGATTCGTTGAGGGCGATGTAGGTGGTGCTGATGCGCTGCACCGTGTAAAGCCGGTTCTGATAGATGTCGCCGTGCAGGAAAAACTCCGCCGTCTTGCCCACGTCGTCCAGGTTCAGAAGATCCAGCCCGCCCCTTTCAAACAGGAGCCTTATCTCCTCCGCGTCCGTCATGAAGCGCAGGTCCAGCCCGGCACAGCGCGGCGGCCCCTGCCAGCAGTCCTGATTGGCCGTGAGCAGCATGCCCTTCCCCGGCTCCCAGCTTTTCAGGATGAAGGAGCCGGTGCCGACCGTCCATTCCGGGTCAAGGCCGAAGCGGTCCCCGGCCTGTTCGGTGGTCTCCCGGTCGAGGATGGAGGCCCCGGGCATGGACAGGCAGGCCAGGAAGGCCTCGAAGGGATCATTTAACATGATGGCAAAGTCCAGGTCACCGAGTACCTCAAAGCCCAGCAGCCTGTTGGCAATCCCCCGCTCCAGAGAGTCGGCCCCCAGGATCATGTCCGCGATATCCCGGTTGCAGGAATCGGGATGGGTCAAAAGCCTTGTGAAGGTATACTGCACGTCCGAGGCCGTGAGCGCCTCGCCGTTTGAAAAGCGCACGCCCTCGCGCAGATGAAAGGTGTAGGTGCGCCGGTCAGGGGAGATCTCCCAGCTCTCGGCAAGCTCCGGCAGGATAACCGCGTTGCCGTCCTTGTCATTCTCCATCGCCACAAGGCGGTTGAAAACATTCTGGGCGATGGTATAGTGGATGGAGGTACACTGGAAATCCACCGTGTCCGGCTCGTCCTCCACGGCGATGAGAAAACCGTCGGTGCTGTCTTCCGCTTCCGGCAGCGCGTTCTGTGTCCTGGCCCCGCCGCCCGCGCAGGCGGACAGGGTCAGCAGCAGCGCAAGCGCCAGCAAAAGGCCCAGCGCTCTGCCGAGTCGTGTGTTGTTTTTCATATCCGCACGCTCCTTGTCCGTTCCGCCTTCGTCTTTTTGTGTATCCGTTTGATGCGCCGCCAGGCTGCCCTTATATACTTATTCAATTTCTATTATACGGTATTCCATATATTTCTTCAAGCTGAAATTTTTGGAAATTCAGTGTTTTTTCAATAAAAAGGAACAGAATTTTGAACGAATCAGCACAATTCTGTCCCAATAAGGTTTTATACATTTTTAAGTTCCGCAAGCATCAGACTTTCATTTCGATATAAGGCATCTCCTCAAAGCCGTTTTTGCGGTAGACATGCATCGCGCGGCGGTTTTCCGCCTCCACTTCCAGGCGCATGATCGCCTCCGGGTACTTCTCTTTGACGAAGCGCAGGAATGCCGAGCCGAAGCCCTGATCGCAGTGCTCCGGCTCGAGGTACAGCTCCTCGATCCAGATGCATGGGCGGCCGTACTCGGTGGAAAAGCTTTTGGCCACCATCGCGTAGCCGATGAGCGCCGCGTCCTCCGTCAGCACATAGCCCTCCAGATAGGGGCTCGGGCCGATGCACGCGTCAAAGTCGGCGCGGAAGATTTCCTCCGAACCGTCGGTCGCCACCGCGGGCGAGGCGTAAAAAACGCGCATCATGCTGAGCACCTCCTCCCGGTGCCTGTCCGTCATGGCTTCAATCTTCATATTGTCCTCCTTGAAAGCAAAGCCCCGGCCCGTCGGAGGCCGGGGTGTATGTCGTTTTGTTTACCGCTCCACCGCCACGATCAACAGGCGGTTGTCGGGCCGGTCGGTGATGCCGGTGGACAGCGTGAGCAGCCGGTCCCGGCCCGCGTCCACGCCCATGTCATCCAGCAGGATGGTTCCGGGCAGACCGTCGGTCTGCAGGGACTGCAGGAAGGCCCACTGGTCCAGAAGTTCCCCGTCGGTGTAGGTGTCCGTGATGCGCCGGTCGTCATACACCACCACGGCGAAGACCTGATACGTGTGCTTTGCGTTCACGCCGTAGACGACGATCTCCCTGTGGGCGTCCAGATACTCCACATCCAGGTACTTGTTCAGCCCGCCGAAGTAGCTGCCGTCGGCCATGTTGCGGCCGTAGACCACGGTGTTGAAGGTGTCAAAGGTCTTGCCGTCGACCTTGTTGACGTAGACCGAGCCGGGCAGGCCCGCCGTCCCGTCAAAGCAGACGTTGAGATAATAGTCGTCGGTCGCGCTCTGCATGATGGGGTAGTTGACGGCGGTGCCGGGGATGGACAAGCCGCCGATCACATCGTGATTGAGCTCCCACAGGGCTTTCAGCGCCTGGGGCGGCTCATAGTCCGCGTAAGCCTTCAGGGTGAACGCGGAACCGATCAGCACGGTGAGGCAGAGCATGAGCGCAAGGCCAGCGGAAAGTGCGAGGCGCAGCGCTCTTGTTTCAGAGTATCTGTTCATAACTTCCTCCGTTCTCCCTTTTATATTTGCCTGCGCACGCCAAACTTTGCGTTTTGCAGGCAGTGATACCCGCGTTTTGCGGGCAGGGGTTTTCTGTGGAGGTATTATAACACAAGTTTCTAAAAATTGCGATAGGGTTACAAATAAATTTCACCAAAATTTCAAAAAGCGTTTTTGGTTACAATCACGAATCCGGCTCCTTGTTCTCCGCCGCCACGATCAGCAGGCGGTTGTTCGGCATGCCGCCGACACAGGTGGAGAGGGTGATGATATGCCCATCGGTGCTTACGGGCACGCTCTCGTCGATCACCGCGCCGAAGTCCCGCAGCGAGCGCAGGAAGGCAACGCGGTCGGCCTCGAATTCGTCGAGGTAGCGCTCGGTGATATAGCGGTCGTCGTAGGTCACGACGGCACAGAGCGTGTAGCTGTGCTTTTCGGTTGGGGTGTAGATGTCGATCTGGCGGTGAGATGCGCGAAAGTCCGCGTCGTTATAGTTCTTGAGGCTGCCGAAGTAGGTGCCGTCCGCCATGTTGTGGCCGTAGATGACAGTATTGAAGGTATCAAAATCCCGCCCCTCCATGCTGTTTGTGTAGATGCAGCCGGGGTAGCCGGAGGAGCCGTCGATGTTGATGTTGAGATAGTGGTTGTCCTCCTCGGGGTGCAGAAGGATGGGGTAGCTGATATCGGTGCCCGGGATGTCCAGCCAGGCGATGACATGGTGGTTGAGCTCCCAGCTCTTGTAGAGCTCCTCCGGCGGGGTGTAGGGGATGGGTGTCGGCGTCGGGACGGGGGTGGGGACAGGTGTCGGGACCGGGGTCGGCGCGGGCGTCGGCACCGGGGTCGGGCTTGGTGTCGGTACGGGCGTGGGCGTCGGCTTGAGGCTCACAAATACGCTCTTGCCGACCATCACCGCCGACACCACGATCAGCACCGCGCACACGCAAAGCAGCGCGGTCAGGATGTTTCGTTTTTTCATAGGCTTGTCCTTTTGCAGTAAAAGCTCCCCGAGGCGAAACCCCGGGGAGGCTGGTTTTTATACGGTTTTGCGCTGTGCGTTCTTACTTTGTGCCGCCGCCCCTGAAGACCATCTCGCTGTAATCGAAGGTGCAGGAGATCATGGCATAGTCGTCGTCATCGCAGATGTAGGTGCCGGGATACAGGCCGCTCTTGCCCGGGAAGATAAAGGTGTGGTAGAGCACGCCCTCGGGTTCGATCTCAAAATTCTCGATGGCGGTAAAGCTGCCGGAGGCGATCAGAACGTTGTCCATAAAGACGGCCATCTCAAAGTTGCGGAAGTTGGAGACGGAGCAGTCGGGGTTGAGGTTGGTGAAGTAGCCGTAGACCGAGACAGCGTCCGCGTCGATGGAGACGGCGACCGGGATATAGCGCAGCAGATCGCCGCGCGTGGGCAGCACAGCAAAGGCGCCCGGCGCGGCCAGCGCAAACACCAGCATCAGCGCAAGCGTCAGGGCAAGCACTCTCCGTGCGGCAGGTTTCCGAACTCTCATAATCGTATCCCCCTTGGCAGGTTGATTTACATAATTTTTGTTTAAATAATTAAATCACATGTCCGCCCCGTTGTCAAGGGCAGCAGCGGAAAATATTGTGGAAATTTATAGGAAAAACACAAAATGCAGTGAATCCCGCCTCTGTGTCCCGCTTCCAGTATATGCGCGGGCAGGGCCGTACAGAAGCTGTGAGACGTTTTTCGGAAGCGTATTCATCTTTTACTTGATTTTTCCGACAGATACGGTAAAATAAGTCTGTTGTCAAAAATACCTTTCGGGAGGAATACAAAATGACTTATGAAATGGACATTGCCGGCTTGAAGCGCGAACTGCCCCTGTGCAAGCTCAACGAGAACCTTTGCATCGGCGCCTTCGTCATGTTCGGCGATGTCGAGCTGACTGTCCATTGCGCGGCGGAGCTTTTAAAGCGCGCGCCGGAATATGACTACATCATCGCGCCCGAAGCCAAGGCGATCCCCCTGGGCTACGAGATGGCCCGCCAGAGCGCGGCGGAGCGCTACTTTGTGGCGCGCAAGGGCGCGAAGGCCTACATGCAGGGCACCTTTGAGGTCACGGTGAGATCCATCACCACCAAGGGCGTGCAGCACCTGGTGCTCGACGCCGAGGATGCCGCCTTCATCAAGGGCAAGCGCATGCTCATCGTCGACGACGTGATCTCCACCGGCGAGTCCCTGCACGCCGTGGAAGAGCTGGTGCAGAAGGCCGGCGGCATCGTGGCGGGCCGCATGGCAGTCCTGGCCGAGGGCAACGCCGCCAAGCGCGACGACATCATCGTCCTCGCCCCCCTGCCCCTCTTTACCGCCGACGGCAAGCCCATCGAGTAATCGCACAAAACGTATAAAAAGTACGGCGTTCGCTTGACGCCGTACTTTTTTATGCTTCCTTCCTCCGCCGGTACAGGGCCTCGTTGAGGGCCGCGCCGTAGAAGAGGATCATCATGATGCTCTTGAGCCACATGGCCGCGAGGAATACCGAAGCCAGCGACCCGTACAGGGAGGATGCCTGCCAGAAGCGTTTGATGAAGATTTCAAACAGCGACGAGAAGATCAGCCACATCCCCGCGGCAAACAGCGCCCCCGGCAGCTGATAGCGCAGCTTGCGGTGTACGCCCTGGAGATAGGTATAGGCAAGCAGGATTACGAGTACCATCGCCCCCACGGTGATGAGGCCGCTGTACTCCATGAAGTCCATCAGCCTGCCCGCCACGTCCGGGATATTGAGCCACTCGTTGACCACGGCGATGAGCGACTCGATGGAGCCGCGCAGGACGCGGAAAATGAGCAGCGCCGGGATCAGCGCGATGAACAGCAGCGTGAACAGCAGCGACACGCCGCGCTGGCGCAGAAAGCGCCTGCCGGTGTTGCTGATTTTGCAAAGGCCCATCTGAATGGCGTTGACGCCGTTGGAGGCAGACCACAGCGACGCCACCACCGACACCGACACCGCGAGGCTGCCCGCCTGGCGGTTGACGTTTGCGATGACGCTGTGCAGCATGCTGCGCACCTCCGGCAGATCGGGCAGCAGGTCCCGCAGCGCGGTCTCCACATGCTGCAGGCTCACGTCCGGCAGCAGGTTCACGACGCCGATCATCAGCGTCAGCAGCGGCACCATCGCCATCAGGGTATACAGTGTCGTATACCCCGCGTAGACGGACATCTCGTTTTTGGCGTAGATGCGGCCCGTCTCCTTGACAACGTCCAGCAGGACGCTTTTCTTTATCGGCATGATACTGTTCATGCGTCCAGATAGCGGCAGGCGGCCAGCGCCGCCACCGCGCCGTCGGCAACGGCGGTGGTAAGCTGGCGCACGCCCTTTGTGCGGCAGTCGCCCGCCACAAACACGCCCGCGCTCTTTGTCGCGCAGTCCTCGCCGGAGGCGGCGTAGCCCGCCCCGTCGAGCGTCACGAGCTCCGCGAAGATCCCGTTATCCGGCTGGTGCCCCACGGCGACGAAAAGCCCCGTGACCTTAAGTTCATAAGTCACGCCGTCCCGCTCGACCGTGATGCCCGAAAGCTCCCCGTCGCCGAGAAGCGCCGTGACACGGGCATTCATCAGAAGCGTCACATTCTCGCGCTCCTTGAGCGCCTCAACCAGGCGCTGCTCGCCCCGGAAATCGGCGCGGCGGTGGATGAGGGTGACATGGGAGCAGGTCTCGCTCAGCAGGAGCGCGTCCTGCAAAGCCGCATTCCCTCCGCCGCAGACGGCCACATCCTGGCCCGCGAAGAAGGCCCCGTCGCACACGGCGCAATAGCAGACGCCGGAGCCCACAAGCTCCTCCTCACGCTCCACCCCGAGCATGCGGGGCCTTGCGCCCACGGCCGCGATGAGAGCCCGGCTCTGAAAGACTGCCCCGGACTCACACACGACGGTCTTGACGCCGTCAGCCTCCGCGCGCACGGACACAGCCTCGTCCAGCTCCACTTCGGCGCCCTGCTCCATGGCCTGCTCGAGCAGCTTGTCGCCGAGCTCGGTGCCGGTGACGGAGAGAAAGCCCGGGAAGTTTTCGACCCGGGGGCTCCAGGTGATCTGTCCGCCGAAGGCGTTTTTCTCGATGACCAGCACGCTTTTTCCCGCCCGGCGGGCATAGGTGGCGGCGGTCAGTCCCGCAGGGCCCCCGCCGATAATGAGGATATCGTACAGCATAAACGCTTTTTCCTTTCCAAACACTGTAAATACATACTCCGAAAGTAAAAATAATGCTCTGTTTTGTGCATCAAATTTTCCGGAGTTTACATAAATTTTCTTGCATTTTTGCCCTGATCAGGTATATAATGGCATAACGCCTGAGAAAAGCAGGAAAACTTGCAAAAGGGAGGATCATCTCATGTGGGACAGAAAAGAACTCAAAGCGAGAGGCATGGCCGCCTTTAAGGCCAACTACTGGAAATGCGTGCTGGCGGCACTGCTGCTCACCCTGTTTGTGGCGGGCACTTCCGTCAGCGTAAGCCGCTCCGCCGGCAACGTCCTCAACAACAACAGCAACATCAACTACTCCGTGAGCCAGACCGATTCCGGCGTGGAAGTCACCGTCAACGGTCAGACCTATGACCAGATCGGCGACGCTATCAATGCCGCTGCCGCGATCGAGGGCACGACCCCCGAGCAGGCCCAGGCCGTTGCCCAGTTTGCCGAGTTTGCCGACACCGTGCAGAACAGTCCCGAGGCGCGGGAAGCCGTCAGCATCATGCTGACGCTGCTGGGCGGCATATTCCTTCTCATCGGTGTTATAAGCTGCCTGCTGCGCCTGCTGGTCTTCAACCCCCTGGAGATCGGCTGCCGCGGCTTCTTCACCGTCAACAGCGACGCGCCCGCGGAGCTCAGTGAGATCAAGACCGGCTTCAACCCCTTCGGCCGCAACATCGGCGCGATGTTCCTGCGCGATCTGTTCATCGTCCTGTGGAGCCTGCTGTTCGTCGTCCCCGGCATCATCAAGGCTTACTCCTACCGCATGGTGCCCTATATTCTCGCGGAGGACCCCGAGATCAGCGGCAGGGATGCCATCACTCTCTCCCGCCAGATGATGGACGGGCAGAAGTGGAACACCTTCGTGCTGGACCTGAGCTTCATCGGCTGGGACCTTCTCTCCGCCGTGACCGGCGGGCTGCTGGGGCTGTTCTACGTCAACCCCTACAAGCACGCCACCGGTGCCGAGCTCTACCAGGTGCTCAAAAATCAGTAAACCAAACAGAACATACACACGTCGGCTCCGTTTCGGAGCCGTCGTTTTTTATTGTTTTTTTCTCGGCAGCGGATGCTTCTTGCCGTCGGGCGTCACGATATAGGTGTTTTCCAGCACCGAGATGGTGTTGCGGCGAAACTCCTCGATATACTCCTTCCGGAGCGCGTCGCGCTCGGAAAGCTCCTCATCAGTCAGCGCCCGCTCCTTCGCCAGATGCGCCAGCTCATTGATCCGCTCGATCTTTTCCTTTTCCATAACTTCACTTTCCACTTTTCACTTTTCACTTTAATCTTCGATGGTCCCCAGCTCGTCGAGCGTCAGCTCGAAGGCGGGGATGAAATACAGCAGGAAGTAGTCCACCTCCGGCAGGTGGTAAGCCTCCAGCGCCTCACGGGTGCGGCGCTCGGCGGAGATAAAGTCGCTGTTGCCGGCCTTGCGCTCTTCGATGCACTTGATGTAGGCCGAGAGCTTGTCAGCCGCCTTCACCAGATCGTGGCAGCGCCTGGCCGACGAGCCGTTGAGATAGGGCTCGAAGGCGCCGCGCATCTGCTCCGGCAGCGTACTCAGGAGCTTCTCGCAGGCAAGCTGCTCCACCTCGTCGTAAGCGCCCTTGATCTTGGCGCTGTGGTACTTGATGGGGGTGGGCAGATCGCCGGTCAGGATCTCGGAGCAGTCATGGTACAAGGCCACGGCGGCATATTCCTCCGGGTTGCAGGGGATCTGCAGCACGTCGCGGCGGATGATGCCCAGAGCGTGGGCAATGACCGCCACCTGATGGCTGTGCTCCTGGATGTTCTCGGGCAGTGCGTTGCGCATGAGGCTCCAGCGCTCGATGTAACGCATGCGCGAGAGATAAGCGAAAAAGTTATACATAGTATCTCCTTAAATATTGACAGTGCGCACAGTATAGCACGCCGCCCCGGGAATTTCAATCCGATCCTTGCAGCGCTGTCAGCACCGCCTCGGCGCAGCGCAGGCCGTCCACAGCGGCGGAGGTGATGCCGCCCGCGTAGCCCGCGCCCTCCCCGCAGGGGTAGAGGCCGCGCAGAGAACTCTGCATCGTGTCATCCCGCAGAATGCGCACGGGCGAGGACGAGCGCGTCTCCGGCCCGGTGAGCACCGCGTCGGGATCGTCAAAGCCGTGAAGCTTTTGTCCCAGAGCCGGGATTGCGTTTTGCATGACAGACGTGATCCGCTCGGGCAGCACCTTTCTCAGATCGCCCCAGACGACACCGGGCGCGTAGCTCGGCGTGACCGCGCCGGGGCCGGTGCTGGGCCGGTTTTCGAGAAAGTCCCCCACCAATTGCGCGGGCGCCCGGTACGAACCCGTATACGCATAGGCCGCGCGCTCGATCTCCCGCTGCCATTCCATGCCCGCCAGCACCCCCTCGCCGGGGAAGTCCTCCGTGTGCAGGGTGACAAGCAGGGCGGCGTTGGCGTTCTCGCCGTCGCGCCGGGAATAGCTCATGCCGTTGGTGACAACGCCGCCCGCTTCGGACGCGGCGGCGAAGACCTGCCCGCCGGGGCACATGCAGAAGGTGTAGGCGCTGGTCCCGTCCGGCAGATGGACATTGAGGCTGTAGTCGGCGGGCGGCAGCTCGCCCCGCTCGCGCCCATACTGGGCAAGGTCGATGGCGCTCTGCTTATGCTCGATGCGCACGCCCATGGAAAAGGGCTTGCGCTCCATCGGGACACCCATCTCGTGCAGCCACTGAAAGCTGTCCCGGGCGGAGTGCCCGATAGCGAGGATCAGGTGACGGCAGGGCAGAGTCTCCGATTTGCCGCCGTGTGTGACGTTCGCGCCGCAGACCGCCCCGTCTTCTGTTTTGATGCCGTCAAGCCTTGTTTCAAAGCGCACCTCGCCGCCGAGGGCGATGATCTCCCGGCGGATGCTCTGCACCACGTCGATCAGGATATCCGTGCCGATGTGGGGCTTAGAGTCAAAGGTCACAGACCCCGGCGCGCCGTGGGCGGCAAACTCCCGCAGGACCCAGAACATGCGCCGATCGTGCGTGCCGGTGTTGAGCTTGCCGTCGGAGAAGGTGCCCGCGCCGCCCTCGCCGAACTGGACGTTGGACTCGGTGTCGAGCGGCCCGCCTCTGCGAAAGACCTCCACCGCCGCAGCGCGCTTGACTGCCTCCTGCCCGCGCTCGATGACGATGGGCCGCGCCCCGGCTCTGGCCAGCACCAGCGCGGCAAACATGCCCGCCGGGCCGAAGCCCACCACCACTGGGCGCGTGTCCGCCTGTACAGCCGGGATCTCATACACGGGCGGCTCATAGGGGGCCGCGTCCTTCCCTGCGGCTTTCAGTGCCCGCTCCTCGCCGCGCTTTAAGCTGACGGCGGCGGAACAGGTATAGTGGATGTCGTTTTTCTTCCGCGCGTCCAGGGAGCGCTTGACCGGACGGATGTCCGCGATCTCGCCCTCGGGCACGCGCAGTTTTTTTGCCGCCTTTGTGCGGAGTTTCTCAAGAGACTCGCCCGGTTCGAGGCGGAGGTTTCGTACCAGGATCATGTGCCCAGCCTCCCCGCAAGTCTGCCGCTGGCCCAGGCCCACTGGAGGTTATAGCCGCCGCAGTCGCCGTCGATGTCCAGTACCTCCCCGCAGGCAAAGAGTCCCGGAACAAACCAGCTCTCCAGGGTCTCGGGATTGAAGCCCGAGGTCTTCACGCCGCCCGCCGTGACCTGGGCCTTATCAAAGCCCTCAGTCCCCTGCACCGGGAGGCGAAAATCCTTGCAGGCACCGACGAGCTTTTCGAGTGCCCCGTCGTCCAGCTCCCGCAGGGGAGCATTCGCGTTGAGGGCCGCGTATTTGACCAGCATTTTCCCCAGCCGGTTATGGACGATGCCCGTCAGCATATCCCCCGCCGGGAGATCGGGCAGCGTCGCGCGGCGCTGTTTCAATAAAGCAAGAAGCGCGGCCCCGTCATAGTCTCTCAGAAAATCCGCCGCGAGGGTCAGGCCCTTGCCGCCGGTCGCGGCGGCGCGTGAAAGATCGAAGACAGCGGGGCCGGAGACGCCCGTCTCAATAAACTGGAGTTCACCGCTGCTCTCGGCAAGCAGATTCTCCCCCGCGTACAGGCGCAGGGCGCAGTCGGCGCGCACGCCCTTGAGGGCGCGGGGATACGCCGGCGCGGTGACGAGCTGGACAAGGGACGGATAGAGCGCTGTGCGCCTGTGGCCCAGCATTTTCAGTAATTCATACCCGTCCGACACGCCGCCGAGCTTGGCGCCCGCCGCGCCGCCGCAAGCGATAACAAGCTTGTCTGCGTGCAGGCGCTCCGAGTCCGTGACAACGGTGAAGCCCTGCTTTTCGCGCTTTACCTCCCGCGCAGGCTCGGCGGCTTTGAGCTCCACGCCCCGGGCCTCCAGATGGAAGCGCAACACGTCCAGCACGCTGTTGGCCGAGTCCGACAGCGGGTAGACCCGCCCGCCGTATTCCTCCACGGTCATGAGACCCAAAACGCGGAAAAAGTCCAGCACGGCCTGCGGCGGGAACGCGTCCAGCGCCGGGGCGGCGAAATCCCGGCTCTCGCCGTGGTAGTTTTCGATTGTCGCGCCGGTATTGGTGAGGTTGCAGCGCCCGTTGCCCGTAGCCAGCAGCTTGCGCCCGGCCCGCTGCTGCCGCTCGAGCAGGATGACGCGCCGTCCCGGCACCTCGGCTGCGGTCAGCGCGGCCATCATACCCGATGCCCCCGCGCCGATTATGATGATCGTTTCCATTTAACAAACCTTCCTTCTAAGCTCCCTTTGCGAAAGGGAGCTGTCAGCCGCAAGCTGACTGAGGGATCGAGCACCCTGCACCAAGCCTTGACTGAGCAGAGCGCAAGCCGGAAAAATCGATCCCTCCGCCCCTTTGGGGCACCTCCCTTTTTTCCAAAGGGAGGTAAAAGCTGATTCACGGGCAGCGCAGGATATCGTGCGCCACCGGGGTATAAAAGAGCTTCGCCACTTCTTTGGGCTCTTTTGTCTGGCCCAATATCCACATCATCTTCGCGTAGAGGGATTCGCTGGTCATGTCGTAGCCCTCCAGCACCAGCGGATTTTGCTTGAGTCCGTGGCCCACCGAGTAGACCGACAGATCCGAGCCCTCGTTCTGCACCTGGGTGGTGACGACGATGAACTTGCCCGCCGCGGTGTGCCTGTCCACCAGACGCAGAAGCTCCTCGTCCTCGTAGGCGGGAAGTCCCCCGACGCCGAAGCACTCGAGGATGAGCGCGTCGTTTCGCTGCAGCATGTAGTCAAGCAGCTTAGGGTCGAGGCCCGGCACCATCTTCACAAGCCCCACCTTCTCGTCAAGGCGGTCGAAAAAGCGCGGGGCGTAGAAGGCCTCCGGGGCGATATAGCGCACCAGCCGGTGGTCGAGCAGGATGCCCACGTCGGGATAGTTGATGCTGGAGAAGGCCGCAAAGCTCTTCGAGCAGGTCTTCCGTGCGTGGGTGCCGAGGATGACGCGGCCGCTGAAGACGATATTCACCCCCGCAAGCTGCCCGGAGGCGGCGCAGACAAAGGCGTCGGTGAGATTCAATTTGGAGTCGGTGGAGTCGTAGTTGATGGGCTTCTGCGCGCCGGTGAGCATGACGGGCTTGTCTGCCCCCTGCACCAGATAGCTCAGCGCGGCGGCGGTGTAGGCCATGGTGTCGGTGCCGTGGCTGATGACAAAGCCGTCGTAGTCTTCATAGTGTGCCCGGATGGCGGCGGCGGTCTTAAGCCAGTGGGCGGGCGTGATGTTGGTGGAGTCGATGCTGAACAGGTTCACGCAGTCCACATGACAGAGGTCCCGGATAGCGGGCACATAGCGCAGCAGCTGCGTGGGGCTCAGTTCCGGCGTAAGGCCGTCCGGTGTCATTTCCGAGGCGATGGTGCCGCCGGTGCCGATCATGAGGATGTTTTTCATACCGCGTCCTCCCCAGTGCTTTTTTCTTATTATATACGCTTCTTTTCTTTTGCACAAGCAATTTGACAGCAGCCCCTGTGCGGCGGTATAATAAATTATTATCATGTCGGAGGTATCCCCATGCGCAGAGGCGATCGCATCCTTATTACGCTCCTGGCGGCGGTCTTGCTGGCCGCTGCGGCCTTTGCCGCCCTGTTTGAGCGCTCCGCCGTACCGGCCCCCGTGAGCGCGGACGGAACATCGGAGGCAGCGCCGGTACGATCCTCACTCTTCACCCCGCGCACTGCCGCCAAGCAGACGCCGCAGCCCACGCCCAGGCCGGAGCGCACCCCCATGCCCGCCTCGCCGCTCAAGGACAAGCTGCGCATCACGGAGATCATGGTGAAAAACCGCGCCGCCCTCTGCGATGAGGACGGGGATTTCCCCGACTGGATCGAGCTTACCAACGTCTCCGACGAAAAACTGGATCTCACCGACTGCCGCATCACCGACCGGGAGAAGCACTTCGGCTGGATCATGCCGGAGCTGAGTCTGGAGGGCGGCGAGCGTCTGGTGCTCTTTGCCTCCAAGAAGGACCGGCGGGAGGGTCTGCTGCACACGAATTTTGCCCTGTCGGAAAAGGACTGCGTGTGCCTCTATGACGCAAACGACCTGCCCGTGGACAGCGCCTTCTGTCTGGAGACCGAGGCGGACGTGGCGCTCAGGCTGGACGAGACGGGCGCCTGGCAGCAGAGCCTCTACCCCACGCCGGGCGAGGAAAACAGCGCCGACGGCTATGCCCGCTGCCAGCTCAGGCTGGAGCCTGTCGGCCCCCTGGTCATCAGCGAGGCGGCGGTCAAAAACCTCGGCCTCAACGTGGCGGGCACCGACAGCGACTGCGACTGGGTGGAGATCAAAAACATTTCGGATGCGCCTGTGCTGCTGTCCGATTACTACCTGTCCGACAAGGACGATCTGCCCTTCCTCTGGCGGCTGCCCGAGGAGGAGCTGGCCCCCGGGGCGACGACGGTCTTTGTCTGCGCCGACCCCGGCTCCGGTTTTTACGGCTCCACGCCCTGTACGGGCTTTGCCCTCAACGCCGTGAGCGAACAGCTCTATCTCACCAAAGCAAGCGGGGAGCGTATCGACTGGGCCAGTCTCCGGGACATTCCCGCGGGGGGCAGCTACGGCCGCATGGACGGCTGCGCGGGCTGGTTCTACTTTGCCGTGCCCACCCCCGGTGCCGCCAACAGCGACGGCTTTCGCCGCGTCAGCGCCATGCCGGTGAATCTCACGGCCGACGGCGTGTTTGAGGGCGTCAGCTCTGTGGAACTGGCCCTGGAGGGCGAGGGCGAGCTGCACTACACCGTCAACGGCTCCGCTCCCACAAAGGACAGCGTTTTCTACTCCGGCCCCATCCCGATCACCCATACCTGCGTTGTGAGCGTAAGGAGCTTTGAGCCGGGCGCTCTGCCGAGCCGTACCCTGACGCTGAGCTTCATCATGAACGAGGGCCACACCCTGCCTGTGGTGAGCTTCGCGGCGGAGGACGCGGAGGCCTTTGACAGTCTGTACGACGCGGGCGTCAAGCTCTACGAAATGCCCGGCACCCTCGCCTTCTTCCGGGGGGACGAGAGCTTCCATATCCACTGCGGCGTCAAGCTCAACGGTGAGACGAGCCTCATCATGCCAAAGAAAAACATGGCTGTCAAATTCCGCGGCGCCTACGGGGAGCCGACGCTGGAGCACGACCTCTTCGGCGGCGGCGTCACCTCCTTCACCGATCTGCTGCTGCGGGCCGGGCAGGACCAGTACCAGGGCATCGTGCGCAACGAGCTTGCCCAGAGTCTCGCCGGGAAGGCGGACACCGTCGTCATCAACCAGCGCAGCATCTACTGTGTGCTCTATCTCAACGGAGAATATGCCGGTATCTACACCGTCAAGGAGCGGCCCAACGCCTCGCTCTATGCCGCCCTCGCGGGGGTGGACGAGGACAGTGTGGAGTGTCTGGAGGCCCCCGCTCCTTACGGCAGCGAGCTGTACAGGCAGACGGTGGAATTTGTCAACAGCAACGACATGACCGTCCAGGCAAACTACGAAAAATTCTGCGAGGCGGTGGACATCGACAGTCTCATCGACTGGCTGATTCTGGAGGGCTTCTGCGCCAACACCGACGTCACGAGCGGCAACCTCCGCTATGCCCGCTCCGCCGATGCCGACGGCAAGTGGCACCTGCTGTTTTATGATCTGGACGCAGCCTTCCGCAGCTTTGACAGCATCCAGAGCAATCTGCTCAACGACTACGGTGCGTCGGTCATTCAAGTGGCGTCTTTCTCGGTGCCGCTGATGAAAAACGCGCAGTTTCGCGATAAGTTCCTGACCCGCTCTGCCGAGCTTCTGGCGGGACCGCTGTCGAATAAATCCGTGCTGGAGGAGCTTGACCGCATGGTTGAGGAGCTTCGCCCCGAGGTGGGTCGCGATTACGCGCGCATCGGGCACAGCGAAGCCTCCTGGGACAAAGCCATCCGAGAGCTCAGAAGCATGATCGCGGACCGGAACTGGCAGCAGGCCAATATCGACGGCCTGTGCCGCGCCTTTGGACTGGACGACGAAGCGCGGATCAAATACTTCGGGGAAATCGACGGCAGACTTGTAAAGGGAGGCGCGATCGAGAGTGCAAGCTGAAAAGCGTTCCCGCCTGCTTTTGGCGCTGTGCGGCGTGCTTTTGCTGCTTTTGTGCTGGCGCTGGCAGCGGATCTTCTATCTCATGTGCGCCGACTATATCCGCTCGGACATGCCGGCCCACATCGCTTTGGCCCTGGGGCACAACGACTACAGTCTCGCCTCTTACATTGTGCGCGTACTCTGGGCCCTGTTCGGCGAAGCCCGGGGGCAGACGCTCCTGTCTCTTGTGCTGACCGCAAACCAGTTACTCGGCGTTCTGACGGTCTGTTTTCTGCTGCGGCGGATGTTCCCAACACTCGATACGGCGCTTGCACTGCTTGCGGCGATTCTGGCTCACGTATGCGGGCCGTGGATTCTGCCGGGGCAGACAGAGATGTACCTCGGCGTATACAACGGAAACGTCCTGCACAACATGACGCTTCTGTTCAGCCGCACCCCCGTGCCGCTGGTGCTGCTGTTTTTCTTCCGGCTGTGGGACAGTCGGGAAAGCCGCCTGCGGCTTAAAGACTGGCTGGGCCTTGCGCTGACGCTCGCGCTGTCCACCCTCTTTAAGCCCAGCTTTCTCGGCGCCTTTGCCCCGGCGGTGCTGGTCATGCTGATCTGGGATTTCATAAAGACCCGCGCAAAGGGCTTCAAAAACGAGTTTCTGATCGGCTGCGCGGTGCTGCCCTCGGCAGCGGTGCTGTTGTGGAGCTCGTCGGTGCTGTTTGCGGAGGATTTTGCGGGCACAAGCTCGGGCGTTGCGCTGCGCGCGCTGACGCTCGGAGGGCTTCTGTCGCTGCTGGTGATGTACCTCAGGGGCCTGCTGCTGCCGCTCTGGAGCCACTTTACTCAGGGCGTGCGGGAGAATGAGCGCGGGCACCTGCGCATTGTGTGGGGAGTCCTGGGCGTCGCGATCCTGGAGGCGCTGACGCTGACGGAGACGGGCTTTCGCGCAAACGACGGCAACTTTGAGTGGGGCAGCCTCGCGCTGTACCCGACGGTCTTTGCCCTTGCCATCGCGCTGCTGATGCGCCTTTTGCAGCGCACCGACCGGAAAAAGCGTCCGGACGCTGTCAAGGCCGCCGTGGGCCTCGTCCTCCTGCTCGGCCACCTGGCGGTGGGACTCTACTGCCTGTGGCGTCCCGGCCACGCGGGCTATGACTGGTTTTATTTTTGATTGAAAAAGAGTGGGTAAATCCGCGGCTTTTGCGAATTTACCCATTCTTTTTCACTTGATTCGCAGCGTCTTCAGGTACGTCTTCTGTGCGTCCGTGATGCGGAAGCTCTCCACCGCCTTCTGAATGGTCTTGTTGTGGGTCCAGGCATCCAGGCGGCGCTGCTCCAGATACGGCAGCACGGCGCCGTACTGCTTGGCAAGGGCCGTGGCAAAGTACCAGGCCCGCATCATGTTGACGTAGTACTCCTCCGACTGTACTGCAGCCACCCATTCCGGGTACACGGGATCAAAGTCCGCATCCAGAAAATGCGCCATCAGCATCCCGATCCCAAAGCGCACGGTGTAGGTCTCCCCGGAGGCGATCCAGCACCGAGCAAGCGGCAGAAGTTCCGCGTGGTGCTTCCCGAACACCTTCGGCGATAGCTGGTCACAGGTGGCCCAGTTGTCGACGAAGGGCAGAAAGCGCTCCACCTCGTCCGCGCAGCGGTCGAAGTCCTTCATCTCCGAGAGGATAAAGGCGTGCAGCTGGTTTTCGTCAAAGCTTTCATGGGGCAGCGCGTTCAGAAAGGCCCCCACGTCCGGCCGCCTGAGAAGCTGCTTTGCGTAAGTGCGCAGCGCTGGGGTGCGCACGCCGATCATGGTCTCAGGTCTTACTGTCGGTATAAGCTTTACCTGAAAGTCCCGGTACTTCTCATCCTGTTGGCGGTATAACTCCGCACGAATTTCTTCTGTGATCATATTTCTCTCCCCCTTCTGTGTCCTTATGATACCCGAAGCGCCCCGTCCTTGCAAGACCGGGCTTGACGGCGCACGGCGCTTTCGGTATAGTAATCTTATTAAGGAAAGAAAGGACTGCCTGCCATGTTTGACGAGCTTCACGACGGTTCCCTCTACTACCCCATGTCCGGGGAGATCCTGGACGTGCAGACCCGATGCCTGGAAAAGCTGTACGACTATAACCTCACCCGCCCCTCCGAGGCTGAGCGCCGCGCCGCGCTTTTGCGGGAGATGTTCTGCGAGATCGGCGAGGGCTGCTATATCGAGCCGCCCTTCCACGCCAACTGGGGCGGACACTTTGTCCACTTCGGCAAGAACGTCTACGCGAACTTCGGCCTGACCCTGGTGGACGACACCCACATCTACGTGGGCGACAACGTGATGTTCGGCCCGAACGTGGTGGTCGCAACGGCGGGGCACCCCATCCTGCCCGCGCTCCGGGAGCAGGGGCTTCAGTACAACGCCTCGGTGCACATCGGGAAAAACTGCTGGATCGGCGCGGGGGCGCTGGTGATGCCCGGCGTTACGATCGGGGAGGGCAGCGTCATCGGCGCGGGCAGCGTTGTGACGCGCGACGTGCCCGCAAACGTCGTGGCGGTGGGAAATCCCTGCCGTGTCCTGCGCCCGGTCGGCGAGCGCGACAGGCAGTTTTATTTCCGCGACAGGGCCATCCCGGAGGCATATTTCAAGGACTGAGCGCGTATACTTCTGTGCTGCCGTCATTGTGAACAATCTGTATAATCTTTGCGCTTTTGCTTGACAAGGGGTGCAAAGAGGTGTATTCCTTCGTAAGCTCAACTGTGAGACAGGGAATTCCTATGAACATAAACGAAAGCAAACAGAAGTTTTATCTGCCGCATATCGGCCAGCGCATTGTCAAGACGAGCATTGCCGTACTCATTACGCTGCTGGTCTACTATCTGCGCGGCTATCGCGGGGCCGCCATGCCCGCCGAGGCCGCCATCACCGCCATCATCTGCATGCAGCCATACGTGCGCGACACCCGCGATTTTGCCATCAGCCGCTTTCTCGGCACCTTCATCGGCGCCGCCTGGGGCCTGGGCTTTCTGCTGCTGATGCTGATTTTTCCCCGGATGGGGAGCGTCCTGCTGCTGGTGTACCTGCGCATGGCCATCGGCGTAATGCTGACGCTCTACACCTGCGTCCTGGTGCGCAGGCCCGACACCTCCGGCCAGGCGGCCATCGTGTTCATCTGCGTGGTCATCGCCTTTCCCGAGATCGAAGGCCCGCTGCAGCAGGCGCTGGAGCGCTTTGACGGCGTGTTGCTCGGCACCGCTGCCGCCATCGCGGTCAATGTCTTCCGCCTGCCGCGGGACAAGGAGCGAAACTTCGTCTTCTTTGTCAAAATCTCCGACCTCGTGCCCGACCGCTTCTCCACGCTGCCGGCGGCGGCCCGCTTCCGGCTCAATTACCTCTATGACGATGGGGCAAAAATCTGCCTCATGTCCGAGCATGCCCCCGCCTTTTTCACCCTCACCATGAGCCAGACCATGCTGAGTGTGCCCTTTATCGTCATGGACGGCGCGGCCATCTACGACGCAAACGAGAACACCTACCTCCAGGCTGAGACGCTGGACACCCGGGAGTCCGCCTGCCTGCGGGAGCATCTGGACGCCATCGGTCTGGGCTATTTCCTCTACACCATCCACCACGGCAAGGTCTGCATCTTCCACCGCGGCAGGCTGAACACCCAGGAGCAGGCCATCTTTGAGCGCATGAAGCGCTCCCCCTACCGCAGCTATCTGGAGGGGGAGATCTACCGGGACGACGAGATCGTATATCTCAAGATCATCGACGAGACGGACAAGATCCGGGTCCTGGCAAAGCGGCTTGCAGGTTACATGGAGGGGCGGAAGCTGCGCATGTCGGTCAAGCCCGAGTCCCTGCCCGGTGTGAGCGGGCTGTACTTCTACGCCGACACCGCCGATATGCCCCAGGCCGAAGAGCGCCTGATGCGCATGCTTCGCGAAAAGGAACCCCAGCTCAAGCCGCGCGAGGTGTTTTTGAAGACGCCCTACCGCTCGGAGCATGACGCGATGCACCTGCTGCACCGCCTGGCAAACCTCTATGAACCCTTAAAGATCCTGCGCCTGTTCCCCCGCCTGCGCGAGAAGCTGATGAACGGCGATTGAATAAGGAACGGAGTACCCATGCAGTCATTCATGTATACCGTAAAAACCCCGGTCGGCCTGCACGCCAGGCACGCGGGGCTCATCGTGAAGGAAGCAAAGCTTTACCAGTCCGCCGTCACCGTCACCCACGGCGAGCGCAGCGCCGACGCCCGGCACCTCATGGCGCTCATGACCCTCGGCGTCAAGCAGGGCGACGTGGTCCATGTCACGGTCGAGGGTGTGGACGAGGATGTGGCCGCGATCAAAATGAAGGCTTTGTTCTTCAAGCATTTTTAAAATACGGGCGCGTTGCAAAATACCAGTTTTCACAAAACACAGCCTTATGAGCGTAGGGGAGGGGCGCCTGTGCCCTCTATGGGTATGCCCCTCCCGGCAGTACAGCACAACCATAAAAAAACAATGTACGGCGAAATCGTAGCATTTTACGAAATCGCCGTACATTTTTCGTAGTTCAAGTCTGTCGTGCGCGGGAGAGGCAAGCCCCTCCCCTACTGCCGGGAAGTATCACATTTACAGGTACAACCCCATTTTGCAACGCGCCCGTCGTTATCTCCCGAAAAGCAGCATGCAGATCCCCATCAAAATCGGCTGGTGGAGCATGTAGACCCAGATGGTTTTTCTCCCGATCGCGGACAGCAGCGGGATCTTTATACGCGCGACACGCTGCAGGGGCCTGCTCCGTTCCAGGAGTCTCCCCAGAAACCACCCGCAGAGAAACAGCAGATACCAGGGCAGCATGGGAAAATAATCACCGGAGCGAAAAGCCGGGTCGGGAAAGCCCAGCGGCGCGAGGACGCGGTAACGGTAAATCCCCGCGGGCAGGCGGTACAGGAACGGCCCGAAGCCGAGATATCCGCTGTCCACATTCTTGAGCAGCAGAAACAGCGCAAAGCAGACCGCAAGCCCCGGCAGGATTGGCAGTCTTTTGAGGCCCTTTTCCAGCGCCATTGTAAGCAAAATCGCGCAGCCCATGAAGTTCAGGATGCCGAACCAAATTGCTTCCTCCGGCATGACGATCAGCGTGACAAGCGTGATGACCAGCCCGCAGGTGTTGAGAAGCAGTCCCCGGCGCAGATTGTTCCTTTTTCCGAAGTGATAAGACACCCCCGCAATCAGGATAAAGGTCCAGCAGATGCACTGCTGCCAGACACGCGCCGCCGGGCGCAGGAAAAAACTGCGGGTCCCGCCCGTAGACCACGTTCACGTCGAACAGAAAGTGGTAGGCCAGCATATTCACCAGCGCAAGACCGCGCAGGGCGTCGATGAGATGATAGCGCCTGTCCTCTTTCATGGGCACACTCCTAATATTCAATCACTTGCGGCGCGATGTCCGCGTCGCGGCCGCACAGGATGTCCGCGCAGCCGGGGCTTTTTCAATTTACCATCCGGAGCGCGCAATGTCAAACAGAGAAACAACTTCATAGAATAATAAGAAAACAAGGTGACAAGCCGCTGAAAACCTGCTATAATATCTCCGCTTTTGCTGAAACCTGTAAGTGAGGTAACCGGAACATGATCTACAACAACATTCTCGAGGCCATGGGACACACCCCGATGGTCCGTCTCAATAAGTTGCCCGCGCCCGGCAGCGCCGACATTCTGGTGAAGGTGGAGGCGCTGAACGTGGGCGGCTCCATCAAGAGCCGCACGGCGCTGAATATGATCGAGGAAGCCGAGCGGGCCGGACTCCTGACGCCGGACTCTGTGATCGTGGAGCCCACCAGCGGCAACCAGGGCATCGGCCTTGCGCTGGTCGGGGCCATCAAGGGCTACCGCACGGTGATCGTCATGCCCGACTCCGTGAGTGTGGAGCGGCGCAAGCTCGTCCATCACTACGGGGCGGAGGTGCGCCTTGTCCACGATGACGGGGATATCGGCAAATGTATCGAGGAATGCCTCCAGACCGCCCTGCGCATGCGGGAGGAAGACCCGAAGGTCTTCATCCCCCAGCAGTTTTCTAACCCCGACAACAAGTATGCCCACATCCGCTTCACCGCGCAGGAGATTTTGGAGCAGGTAGGCGGCCCGATCCACGGCTTTTGCAGCGGCATAGGCACCGGCGGCACCATCTCCGGCATCGGCGAGGTTTTGAAGGAGCAAAACCCCGACATGGAGATCTGGGCAGTGGAACCGGAAAACGCTGCCATTCTCGCGGGCGGGTCCATCGGCACCCACATCCAGATGGGCATCGGCGACGGCATCATCCCGGAGATTTTGAACCAGCAGATCTACAGCGACATCTGCGTCATTACCGACGACGAGGCCCTCGAGACCGCGAGGCGCCTGACCAAGGAGGAGGGCCTGATGGTGGGCATCTCCAGCGGCACGAATGTGGCCGCGGCCCTGCGCCTGGCAAAGAAGCTGGGCCCGGGCAAGACGGTGGTCACGGTCCTGCCCGACACCGCCGAGCGCTACTTCTCCACCCCGCTCTTTGAAGGGGAATAATTCTTATCACAACGGCCTCGCCGATCGGCGAGGCCGTTTGTTTTACCGCTTTCTCCACACGCTGGGGGCGAAGAGGAACAGCACCGGGAAGATCTCCAGCCTGCCGAGCAGCATTTCCAAAATGAGCATCAGCTTGCTCGGGATCGAGAAAAAGGTGAAGTTCCCTGTCGGGCCGACCAGAGAAAGGCCTGGGCCGATGTTGGACATGCAGGCGATGGAGGCCGTGAGGTTTGTCACGAGATCGCGCCCGTCCAGCGAGAGCACCAGCACGCCCAGCGCGATGATGAACATATACACCTGAAAATAGACCAGGACGCTGCGCACGGTCTGGTCGCTGACGGCCTTGCCCTCAAACCAGATGCGCTTGACACGGGTAGGCAGGATCAATTGCTTGAGCTCGTAGAGGTAGGATTTAAAAAAGATGATGACGCGCGAGATCTTGAGGCCGCCCGCCGTGGACCCGGCACAGCCGCCCGCGAACATCAGCAGAACCAGAATCCAGCGGGAAAGCTCCGGCCACTTGTCAAAGTCGCAGGTGGCAAAGCCGGTGGTGCTGATGATGGTGGTGACCTGGAAGTAGGCGTAGCGAAGACCCTGCGCAAAGCCGCCGACGCTGCCCCTGATGTTCAGCGCGATCGTGAGCACCGCCGCCGCGATGATCGCGAGGAAGACCCGCAGCTCCTCGCTCTTGAAGATCGCCCTGGCCTGCCCCAGCAGAATCAGATAAAAGAGGTTGAAGTTGCAGCCGAAGAGCAGCATGAAGGTGGCAATGACCATCTCGATGTACACGCTGTCATATGCGGCGATGCTGGCTCCCCGGGTCGAGAAGCCGCCGGTGCCGGCGGTGGCAAAGGCGTGGAGGATGGCGTCATAAAAGCTCATCCCTCCGCACAGCAGGAAAATTGCCTCCAGAAGCGTAAGCCCCAGATAGATGAGGTACAGGATGCGCGCGGTTTTGCGCGCCTTGGGTACAAGCTTCGACACCGTCGGTCCCGGCACCTCGGCCCGCATGACGTGGATGTAGTGGTCGCCGGAGACGGGCAGGATCGCCGCGATGAAGACCAGGACGCCCATGCCGCCCACCCAGTGGGTGAAGAGCCGCCAGAACATGCAGCCCCGGCTCATGGCCTCCACATCCGTGAGGATGCTGGAGCCCGTGGTGGTAAAGCCGGAGACGGTCTCAAACAGGGCGTCTATGTAATGGGGAATGTCCCCGGAGAGGACAAAGGGCAGCGCGCCGAAGGCGGACATCAGCACCCACGAAAGACCCACCACCACAAAGCCCTCACGGGCAAAGAGGCTGTTGCTTCTGGGCTTTATGAAGTTGAGCCCGCCGCCGAGCAGTGCCAGCGGCAGCATGGTCCAAAGAAAGGGCAGGACGGATTCATGATACCACAGTGCCGCCGTCATCGGCAGCAGCAGCAAAATAGCCTCCGCCAGCAGCACCTTTCCCAGTATATTGCATACAACACGGTAATTCATGTTCTAACTCCCTCAGGTGAGGATATCGTCCAGCGTCACTACGCTGCTGCCCGCCGTGATGACCACGGCCTTGTCTCCGGGCTGGAGGGCAGTTTTGCCGTCAGGCAGGAAGCTCTTGCCGCCGCGCACCACCGCCGAGATGAGCACCCCGGGCTTTAAGCGCAGCTCCATGAGGGTCTTGCACGCGCAGGCGGCCTTCGCGCCGACGACAAACTCTGTCGCCGTCACGTCCCGGTTGCCGAGGTAGTAGAGCGCCTCGATGGTAGACTTATCGGAGGCGTGGGCAAGGCCGCGCACATAGCCCTCGATCCGCTCCGCCACCAGGTTTTTGGGGGAGAGCGTCGTGTCCGGGAACACGTCGCGCAAAAGGTCTGTAAACTTCTCGTTGTTGATCTTCGACACCACCTTCTCCACGCCCAGCTTCTCGGCATACATGGAGAGGATGATGTTTTCCTCGTCGATATTGGTCAGGGCCACGAAGCCGTCCGCGTCCTGGATGCCGCTCTGGGCAAGAACGGTGGTGTCGGTGCCGTCGGCGCAGACCACATCCGCGTCCTGCAAAAGCTCCGCCAGCTTCTGGCAGCGCTCGTTGCTGCTCTCGATGATGGTGACGGAAACGCCGGTGGCCTCCAGAAGCTGGGTAAGGTAGACTGCAATGCGGCTGCCGCCCAGGATGAGCACGTTTTTGGCCGGCTTCTGGTAAGCTCCCATCGCCTCAAAGAATTTGCGCAGCGTTTTCGGCTGGGCCGTGACGGAGATGCTGTCTCCCGCCTGGAGGACGAAATTGCCGTCGGGGATTTGTACTCTTCCGCCGCGCTCGACCGCGCAGACGAGCACCTTCTTCTCGCGCTCCGGGGGCAGCCTTTTCAGGGCCAGTCCGTTCAAGCGGCTGCGCTCTGGGATGCGGAAGGTGACGATCTCCAGCTCACAGTCGGGAAAGCTGTCCACCTGGGTCGCCGCCGGGAACTGCAAAACCCGGGAGATCTCCTCCGCCGTGACATAGTCGGGGTTAATGGCAAGGCTCAGGTCCATGATCTCCCGCAGAGATTCGCCGCTGTCGAGGTACTGCTGGTTGCGGAGCCGGGCGATGGTGTGGCCCGCGCCCATCCGCCGGGCAAACTGGCAGGCGACGAGATTGGCCTCATCGTTGCCGGTGGCAGCGATGAAGACCTCGCACTTGCCCGCCTCCGCCTCGCGCAGCACGCTCGGCGCGGCGCAGCTGCCGCAGCAGATCATGGCGTCCATGGCGTTGGACGCGGCCTCCAGCACCTCGGGCTTTTCGTCGATGAGGGTGATGTCATGCCCCTCCCGGCACAGCCTCTGGGCCACGGTAAAGCCCACCTTTCCCGTACCGGCGATCACGATTTTCATACAGAATCACTCCCGCTGTAAAAGACATGTTAAGATTTGTTTATTATAGCATATGCACGGCTTAAGCGCAACAACGGGCTTTTCTCAAAGCAAAACCTGTGGTATACTGTTCAAAAGGCAAACCACAGGGAGGCAAAGCATATGGACAACAGCAAAATCCGTGAACAGCAGATCACCCGCACAAGCGTGATCGGCATTGTGACAAACGTGCTTCTGGCCGTCTTCAAGGCGGCGGTGGGCCTTTTGTCCAACTCCATTGCCATCGTGCTCGACGCGGTCAACAATCTGACTGACGCCATGAGCTCGGTCATCACGATTCTGGGCGTCAAGCTCGCCCGGCGCCGCCCGGACGACAAGCATCCCTTCGGCTACGGGCGCATCGAGTATTTCAGCGCCATCATCATCGCGGCCATCGTCCTGGCCGCGGGCGCGACCTCTCTCGTCGAATCGGTCAAGAAGATCATTCACCCCGAGACCCCGGACTACAGCGCCGTGACGCTCATCATCGTGGCGGTGGCCGTGGTGGTCAAGCTCATCCTGGGGCGCTATGTCAAGAGCCAGGGCGAGAAGTACAACTCCGAGGCGCTCATCGCCTCCGGCTCGGACGCAAGCTTCGACGCCATCATCTCCGCCTCCACCCTGGTCGGCGCGGTCATCAACCTGGTCTTCAAACTCAACCTCGACGGCATCATCGGTGCGGTCATCTCCTGCTTCATCCTCAAGGCGGGCTTTGAAATGCTCCTCGACTCCATCAGCGACATTCTCGGCAGCCGCCCCGACAGCGAGATCACCCGCCAGATCAGCGACTGCGTGAAGGAGGTCCCGGGCGTGCTCGGCGCCTACGACCTGATCCTGCACAACTACGGCCCCGACACCGCCATCGGCTCCATCCATGTGGAAGTTCCGGACACCATGGACGGGCGCAGCCTGCACACCATGACCCGCACGATCCAGAGCAAGGTGCTCGAGCGCTTCCACATCTTCCTGACCGTTGGCTTCTACGCCATCGCCACCGACCGGCAGGCGGACTTTGAAAAAATCAACGCCGCCGCGAAAAAACACCCCGGCGTGCTCGGCACCCACGGCGTCTACTTTGACGACGAGCACAAGACCCTGAGCTTCGACGTGCTGGTCGACTTCACGGTGCGCGACAAGCAGGGGCTGTGCGAGGCCATCCGCACCGAGCTCAAGCCCCTCTTTCCCGGCTATGAGATTCTGATCAACCTCGACACCAATTACAGCGACTGATCGCCCGCCACAAGCATTCAAATCCCATAAAAAACGCGTCATCCTGAGCGCCAGCGAAGGATCTTCTGCTTCCCATGTGTTGGGGAAAGATCCTTCGCTTCGCTCAGGATGACCTTTTTGTTTCAGTCCACTCGCTCGCTGCCCCAGAAGAACAGGGCTACGGTACCGGGGCCGGTGTGCGCCCCGATCAGGCCGCCGATGTTGTTGATGAGCACCTTGCCGTTGAGCTTCGGGAACTTCTCTTCCACGAGGCGGGCAACCTCCTCGGCATCCTCCCGGCAGGCGGACATGGAGATGAAGCACTTGCCGTCGTAATCCGCGCCGCCCTCGGCGTTTTCGACCATGCGCTGCACGATCTCCCTGATGACGTTTTTCTTGGTGCGGATCTTCTGCCGCGGTACGAGCCGCCCGGCGTCGTCCATATTCAGCAGCGGGCAGATCTCAAACACGCCGCCGAAGAAGGCCGCCGTTTTGGAGATACGGCCGCCGCGCACATAGCTTGAAAGGTCCGTGGAGAAAAACCAGTGGTGTACCTTGAGCCTGTTTTCCACGATCCAGTTGGCAAGCTCCCTTGCGCTCAGGCCCTTGTCGCGCATGGCGGCGGCGGTGTCCAGCAGCAGGCCGTAGCCCGAGGACGCGCCAAGGGAGTCGATGATGTGGATCTGTCGAGCGGGGTAGCGCTCCCTGACGATAAGGGCCGCGCTGCGTGCGGAGTTATAGGTGCCCGAGATGCCGGAGGAGAGGGTCACATGGACGATATCCTTGCCCTGCTCGCAGAAGGTGCTGAAGTAATCCACATACTCGGCGATATTGACCTGTGAGGTCTTGGTCATGGCCCCCTCGGACATGCGGCGGTAAAACTCCTCGGCGGACATCGTGGCGCCCAGGTCGTCGGGATAGAGCACATCGTCCATCATATAGTGGAAGCAGATGTACTTGACATTGATGCGTTCAAAATGCTCCTTCGTCAGATCGGCGGCGGAGCAGCCGCTTAAAATATAGTCAGCCATAAGCTCAGTCCTTTCCGTTTCATGCTGCGTTTATTCTACCCAAAACCGCTCCGCGAGGCAAGCGGAAGAGGCTCTACGATCCGAAAAAGCCGACTCTACAAATCGTAGAGTCGGCTTTTTTCAAGGCTTTGCGGGCTTTTTGCGCTTGGGTCGCCTGCGGATGTTGCACACGAGGAACACCATCGCCACCGCCGGCACGGCAATCAGAAACAGCTGCCAGTTATTGCCGTACGGCAGCGTCAGCACGTAGATCAAAACGAAAACACTCAGCACCAGCGCCGCCAGCATATACTGTAAATTTTTGGTTCTCTTGAAATAAAGGCTCAGGCCCAGGTACACGATGGCCGACGCCGTCAGCCCCACGAAGAAGGCCTGCCAGTAGATATAGCCCATCCACCACAGCACGACAAATCCTGTCAGCGCCATGGTCCAGACGCCGACGATGGCCACCGCGTAGATCATGCCGCGGCTGTACTGCGGTCCTTCGTCCTCCTGATCCGGCGGGACCCATGCGTCGTGGGAGGAGAGAATGTAGTCCACCGTCACGCCGAAAATCTCCGCCAGGCGCGTGAGCACCCAGGCATCGGGGATGGCCTCGCCGCGCTCCCACTTGGAGACGGATTTGTCCGAGTAGTTCAGCTTCGCGCCAAGCTCCGCCTGGGTCAGTCCCGCGGCCGTGCGCAGGCGGATGAGGTTGCTTGCGCAGATGAGTTTGAGTTCAGAAAGCTCCATGGTCCTGCCCTGTGTCGTAATTTCCGAATATCCAACGGGCACATTATACCACCGCGGCGGTTTTTATTCAACCGGAATCGCAGCCATACGCTCGTCATGTCCCCGTCCGGGCTCGCATAGACTAAAGCATCAAAAACTGCGGAGGTTACGATGAAACGACTGATTATCCCGATCCTGCTGTGCGTCCTGCTGCTCACCGCCTGCGGCAAGCGCCGGGGCGAGGGCGACTTTCGCGCCTTTGCCGAACGTCTGAACAGTCTTGATGCTCTCTCCTTCACCGCCCAGGTGCGGGCCGAATATGAGCACAAGACCGCCCGCTTCGCTCTGGCCTACGAGGAGAACAGCGAGGGCGGGCGCGTGACGGTGCTGGCCCCGGATCTCATCCGCGGGGTGTCGGCGCGGGTAAAGCCCGGCAGCTCCACGCTGGAATACGACAGTGTGGTGCTGGATACCGGGTCGCTCGACTCCTTCGGGCTCTCGCCGCTGTCGTCTCTGCCCGCGATGCTGCGTGCCATGCGCCTGGGCCATGTGGACAGCATCTGGGACGAGGACGGCAAGACCGTCGTCATGCTCGAGCCGGACGACGAGCTCCGGTGCAGCGTCTGGTTTTCCAAGCCCGACATGCGTCCCCTGCGCGCCGAGCTCATCACCGACGGCCGCGTGACGGTCTATGTCGAAATCAGCGACTGGACCGAAGGCGCAAAGCCGTGAGCGCTTGCAGCCCTTTTGCGCAGGGGCAAAAGCCGTTGCCTTTCCGTGAAATCTGTGATAAAGTACAGCCATGCAGATACCGACCTGAGAAGAAGGAAGGACGATGCTCCATGATCCTGTATTTCAGCGCCACCGGCAACACAAAATTCATTGCGGAGGAGCTTGCGCGCAGGCTCGACGACGCCGTGCTGGATCTGCGCGGCAAAATCCGGGATCACGATTACGCCCCTGTCCGCTCGGAAAAACCCTTCGTCATCTGCTCACCGGTGTATGTGTGTGAGCCGCCAGGCTTTCTGACCGAATATCTGCGCAAAACGCCGCTTGTCGGCAATCAGGACGCGTATTTTGTTTTCACCAGCGGCGGCTATTCGGGCATCAGCGCCTATCTGGCCCGCCGCCTTGCGCGAAAAAAGCAAATGCGGTACCAGGGCAGCGCCGACTTCAAGATGCCGCGCAGCTATCTGATCAGCAGCGCCTACCCGCCGCTGGAGAAGGATGAGATCGAGGCGCGCATCCGCGGGTGTGCCGCAAAGCTCCCGGAGACGGCGGAAACGATCCGCCGCGGAGAAACGCTCAAATCCCGCCATATCTGGCTGTGGGAAAAGCTGGTCACGCTCCCCTTCACGCCGGTATGGGTGCGCCTGCGTCAGGGGACAAAGGACTTTTTTGTGACAGACGCCTGCATCTCCTGCGGCAAATGTGAGCGCGGCTGTCCATTGCGCGTGATCCGGATGGAGAACGGAAGACCGGTCTGGCAAACCGGGAGCTGTGCCCACTGCATGGCCTGTATCCAGAACTGTCCCGTTGGGGCGATCGAATACGGCAAGCTGACGCAGGGCAAGGAGCGCTACCGCTTTGAAAAATTCCGTTATGTGCTCTCCGGCGGAAAGCCTGCCCCCGCGCCGCAGGAAACGAAGCCCTGATCCGCATCCTCCTTTTGACAAGCCTGCCTGCCGTGTTTCGACTTGCACTTTCTGTATCAAATTTCCCGGCGCGGGAAATACTAACACCACTCTTTCAAAAAGGAGTGGTGTTTTTCATGCAGGGAAAGGTCGAGATCTGCGGGGTGAACACGGCGAAGCTGCCGGTGCTCAAAGCCGCCGAGACGCGGGCGCTGCTGGAAAAAGCCCGCAGCGGTGACCGGGAGGCCCGTCAGGCGCTCATTGCGGGAAACCTTCGCTTGGTGCTATCGGTGATCCAGAAATTTTCCGGCCGCGGTGAGAGCATGGACGATCTCTTTCAGGTCGGCTGCATCGGCCTCATCAAGGCTGTGGACTGCTTTGACCTGAGCCAGAATGTCCAGTTTTCCACCTATGGTGTTCCAGCGATTAACGGATGGCGAGAAGATGAAAAGAGGTTTTCACCATGACGCGAAAGCAGGCACTGGCTATGGCAGAGCAAGTCTTATCCGAGCGCGGGCAAGACGAAGCGGCAGCGATCCTACATAAGCTTTCCGGCGAGCTCCCCTTCTACAGTTGGTCAGAGGATGCGATCCGGGACGCGGTGGAGCAGTTCATCCTCGACCATGGGCGCGTCCCCACCGCCACCGATTTCAAAAAGCGGGGCCTTCCCCCGCACACGGTCATCAAGAAGCGCTTCGGCATCACCCTGCAGGAGTGGCTGCACCGGGATTACCCCGTCGTCAAGCCCTCCGAGGACGAAAAACGGACAAAGGCCACTGAGGCCTTTGTCCGGGATTATTTTCGTATTCAGCCCAAAAGCGCCGACGAGTTCAACGCCCGTCGCGCGCCCGGGACGCACTGCTGGTACACCGTCGCTGTCTACAACCACACCCGCAGCTGGCGGAATCTGCTGGCCAAGCTGGAGCTGCCGATCTACAACAACGTCGATGTCCCGCGCGTGAAGCCCGACCTCAAGGTCAGCGTGATCTCCGATACCGATTTTCGGGACTGAGGGGAGGTAAGAACATGAAACTGTTACTATCCTGCAAGTACAACATGGACACGGCCTGTGTGGAGCTGCGTTATTCCGACGGCAGCACTCTCGCTCTCGACTGCATCGAGATCGAAAACCTGTATGGCAACAGCCCCGCTTACCGCACCGAGCTGGACTATCTGATCTACAACGATCCCCTGGCCTATGCCGACCTGATCCTGAATGGGGATGTGGAGGCGTATCTGCGGACTGCAGCGCAAGAGCGGTATCTGGACTGAAGCCAGCCAAACAAAGCTATAGTGTTTCATTAAAAACGGCTGTTTCACCAAATCGGTGAAATGGTCGTTTTTAGTGAAATGGAGCTATACTGAATTTAGAGTCGCTGAATTTAGAGTCAGTGAAAATCTTCTGTTAACCGCCAACACCACAACGCACAAGTTCAACACGCAGTGTGCGTTGGTGAAATGTTGAACGTTCAGTGTGCGTTGGTGAAACGTTGAATGTTCAGTGTGCGTTGGTGAAACGTTGAACGTGCATTAACTTATTCCAACTTGCTAAAACTTGCTTTTAGCAGCAAAATAGTGATTTCTTTTAACGCTCCTTCCATTTTTAATCCGTCATACAACTGCTCATACAAATGATTCTTCTTTAATATTTGTATGCGAGTTGTATGAGCAGTTGTGGGAGGCCGATCACTCCAAATTTGCTTTTAAACTAGTTCGGAATAATTTGCTTGATTTTCTCCAATAATTGCAGTAATATTGCAATTGGTGGTGAAAATATGCTAAAAACTCATCTTGTCTTGATGGACGAACTGAAAAGCTACGTCAGCCCGGCAAAGAAGATTGAGCGAATGGTGAAGAGCGGCGAACTGACCCGAGTTGTGCGCGGGTTGTATGAGACCGATCCACATACTCCAGGACACCTTCTTGCAGCGAGCATCTATGGTCCGTCCTATCTGTCTTTTGAATATGCTCTTGCTCAACACGGCTTGATTCCGGAGGCAGTCCATCAATTTACTTCTGCAACTTTTGATAAAAAGCGGGCTAAGCAGTTTGAAACGCCGTTCGGAGTTTTCAGCTATCGTGATATACCATATAAAGCTTTTTCTTACGGCATCCTGCCGCTGATCGAAAATGGATACAGCTATCGCTTGGCCACACCGGAAAAGGCAGTCTGTGATGAGTTGTATAAGATTTCGCCCTGTGCAAATCGCTCGGAACTGGAACAATTGCTGTTTGAAAACCTGCGAATCGACCGCCAGGCGTTCCTGGAGCTCGACCTCGCAGAAATGGAGCAGCTTGCGGCGCTGTACCAGACAAAGAACCATAAGCTACTTCGATCCTGGATCAGAAAGGAGATCCGACATGCAACAGATACTTGAGCAGATGCTGCGCTCTTACGAGCCGCAGACTTCGACTGACAAGAAAAACGCAATCAAGGAGATCATTCAGGAAATCGTATTGTGCGGACTGAGCCGTGCAGGATTCTTTAAGCATGCGGCGTTCTATGGCGGAACGGCGCTGCGGATCTTCTACGGGCTGGATCGCTTCTCCGAAGATTTGGACTTTTCCCTAATGGCTCCAGAGAGCTTTGATCTTAGCGAATATCTGCCTGCGCTGGAGAAGGAAATCCGCTCCTACGGTCTCAATTTCAAGGCGGAGGAACGGGAAAAAACGGTGGACTCTGCTGTCCAATCCGCCTTTCTGAAAGGAAACACGAAGGAGCACATCCTTCTTTTCTATGCAGATGATCGGCTTGCACGATCCATCGCGCCGAACGAGCTGATCAAGGTCAAGTTTGAAATCGACACAAATCCGCCACCCTTTGCCGGCTTTGAACATAGATATCGGTTGCTGCCCAGCCCATATGAGATATGCCTTTATGATCAGCCCTCCCTCTTTGCCGGAAAAGTACATGCCGTTCTCTGCCGGGCATGGAAAAATCGCATCAAAGGCCGCGATCTCTACGACTATGTGTTCTACCTTTCCATGAATACGCCGGTCAATCTGCAGCATCTGGAAGCACGTCTCCGGCAGTCCGAATTTCTTGAAACGGAGGCACCGATGGATATTGACCAGCTGAAAGGCCTGCTCCGAGCTCGTTTTGCAACAATTGACTACGATCAAGCTAAGCAGGACGTCCTGCCGTTTATTAAGGATCCCAGCAAGCTCACCGTATGGAGCAAGGACTTTTTTGGTCAAATCACAGAAGGCCTGATGACAATATAGCCCCAGCGAATCAAGCCTTCGTGCTAATTCTGATAAAATTCAACCGGGGATCACTTGCAATGCCACAATCGTAAGCGCTCAATAACCACCCGTGAACAGCAGAACACCCCAGCTCCTTTTTGTCGTGTGTTTTCTAACTATATTGGGTCAATCACTTTTTCTGTGGGATGCCGGTAAAGGCATCGAGCAAATGAATTGAATAAAGAAGAGCCATCCGCTAAGATGGGGTACTGTCTTCC
>CADAUZ010000024.1 GCA_902791215.1 Oscillospiraceae bacterium
CGGCAACCGATACGGCGACTGGGCGGACGTGATCGACCTGGACTATAACGTGCCGGAGCTCTGGGACTACCAGATCGAATCCCTGCGCTTCTGGGCCTCTATCGTCGACGGCTTTCGCTGTGACGTGGCAAGCCTAGTGCCGCTGGACTTCTGGAAAAAGGCCCGCGCGGCGGTGAAGGAGGTCAACCCCGACTGCATCTGGCTTGCCGAGAGCGTGCACCTGTCCTTCGCCTGCAAGGCGCGCCGCCTCGGCTTTCGCGCCATGCGGGACTCCGAGGGCTTCGAGGCCTTCGACCTGGAGTACGACTACGACATCCGCGAGGTGTTCGACAAGCTCCTGCGCGGTGAGTGCCCCCTCAGCCACTGGACGGATATGCTGAACTTCCAGGAGGGGGAGTACCCGGACAACTACAACAAGATGCGCTGCCTGGAAAATCACGACCAGCCCCGCATCGCCTCTCTGGTGCCGGATATGGAGGCGCTCGTCAACTGGACAGCCATGCTCTATTTCCTCAAGGGCACTACGCTTATCTACGCCGGGCAGGAGTGGGCCGACGCGCACCTGCCGAGCCTCTTTGAAAAGGAGCCCATCAACCGCGAGACCGGCTGCTCCCTCATGCCGCTGATGAAAAAGCTCAATCGGGCAAAGAAGGAGCTCTTTACCGGCGAGGACAGCTTCTGGGCTGACGCCGACGACCATCACCACATTGCCGTCATGGAGAGGGAAAACAGCGCGCGGCACCTCGTGGGTGTCTTCTCCCTCAAGGCCCGGAGCGCCAAGGTGGAGGTCCCGCTTCCCGACGGGGAATACTTAAACCACATCGGCGGCAATACCGTGACCGTCAAGGGCGGCAGGGTATACTGCGACGGAACGCCCCTGCTGCTGGCTGAAGCCAAATGAAAAGACCCGTTGTGGGCCGTTTTGCGCCCAGCCCCTCGGGGTACATGCACATGGGCAACCTCCTGGCAATGCTGCTGGCGTGGCTGGACTGCCGGAGCTTAAACGGTGAGATGGTCTTTCGCATGGAGGACCTGGACCCCGCGCGTTCCAAGCGGGTCTTTGCCGAGGCCATGGCGGAGGACCTGCGCTGGCTGGGCCTCGACTGGGACCGGGGCTGGCCCGAGGACGGGAGCTACGCCCAGTCAAAGCGCGCGGCGATCTATGAGGAAGCCTTCGAGACGCTCCGCGCCCGCGATCTCGTCTATCCCTGCTGGTGCACCCGCAGTGAGCGCCTGGCGGCGGCCTCGGCCCCGCATCCCGGCGAGCGGGAGCACGACAGCGGCTGCCGCTGCGCCCGTATGACGAAAGCCGAGCGGGAGGCCATGCATCTCACCGGCCGCCGCCCCGCCTGGAAGTGCCGCTGCCCGGACGAGGCCATCACCGTTTTGGACGGGCACTACGGCGCGTTTACCCAGAACCCGGCCAGGGAGGCAGGGGACTTCATCATCCGCCGGGCAGACGGCGTCTTCGCCTATCAGCTCGCGGTGAGCGCGGACGATATGCTGATGGGTGTTACCCGCGTGGTGCGCGGGCATGACCTGCTGTCCTCCGCGCCGCGGCAGAAGTGGCTCATCGAGACCCTGGGCGGCATGGCCCCGGACTACTGCCACTGCCCGCTGCTGACCGGCGGAGGGACGGGAAAGCTCTCCAAACGCCTCGGCAGCCTGAGCACCGAGATCCTGCGAAAAGAAAAGCGCCCCGAGGAAGTGATCGGGGAGCTTGCGTTTCTCTGCGGCCTGAGCGATACCGCCGGGCCGGTATCCGCCCGCGAGCTGCTCGACGGCTTTTCGTGGGACCGCGTGAAGACAGAGGATGTGCCGCTGGTATAGAAGCAGATATTTTCAAAAAGAGGATGCAGCGAAACGATGCTGCATCCTCTTTTTCAGCTTACGGTTTGAAATGCCCGCGGAAGATACCGGATCAGGTCCGACGGGGCGAGGGCGTATTCCCCCAGCTCCTGCGCGGCCAGATCCCCCGCGAGGCCGTGGAGGTATACCGCCGTGCGCGCGGCAAACAAAGGCTCGAAGCCCTGGGCCAGCAGGGCGCAGAGCACGCCGCCCAGCACGTCCCCGCTGCCGCCCTTGGCCATGGCCGGGCCGCCGCTGGGGTTGACGCTGATGTCGCTGCCCTTGCACACGAGAGTGCCGTACCCCTTTAAGATCAGGATGAGCTCCGGGTGCTCCGCCGTAAAGCGCAGCGCCCCGGCGAGGCGTCCGTGTGCCAGATCGCCGTCGAGACGCTTGAACTCCCCCTCGTGCGGCGTGAGGATCAGTGGGACACGGCAGGCATCCAGCAGGGCGGGCTCGTCCGCGAAGACACGCAGGCCGTCCGCGTCGACGATGAGCGGGCAGGCGGCCTTTTGCACAACGGTTTTGACCAGCGCCTGCGCCTGCGCGCCGGTTCCGAGGCCGGGGCCGATCAGGATGGCGCTTGCCTTTGAAAGCGCGTCTTCTGCCTGCCGTGCGGCGAGGGCGGCAAAGCCGCCGTCTTCGGCGGCGGGGAGGGGCAGCACCACCGCCCCGTCACAGCGGGAAGCCGCGATGGGGTAGATGCTCTCGGGGACCATAAGCTGCGTTAGGCCCGCGCCGCCGCGTTCGCAGGCGTTCGCCGCGAGTGCGGGCGCGCCTGCGTAGCCTCTGGCCCCCGCGAGGATGAGCGCGCGGCCATAGCTGTATTTGTGGCTTACGCGCGGTCTTTTCGGGAGGGCGCAGTCGGCCGCCGTGATCTCATGCAGGCAGATGTCCGAAGGGACATCTGCCTGATCCTGGTATTTTTCCGTATATTGTGCGACAGTCAGCGCTTTCATCAGCGGTCGTAGTGGGCGGAGACCTTCTGCATCAGCTCAATGATGGGCAGGTGCTGGGGACACACGCCTTCGCACTGACCGCAGGCAATGCAGTCGCCGGCCCGGCCGTGGGTCTCGGTGAGCTTTGCGTAGTTAGTGAAGTTGATGGTCCATCCCTTCTCCTCCAGATCCTCGCGCATGTCCTCGTTGTACAGGGAGAAATAGCGGGGGATGGCGATGTGCATGGGACATCCGTCCGTGCAGTAGGAGCAGCCGGTGCAGGGGACCGTGATCTGGCCGTTGATGATGTCGGCCGCGGTGTGGGTCATGGCGATCTCCTCGGGCGTGAGGGGTTTGAAGTCCGCCATAAAGCCTGTGTTGTCGCGCAGCTGCTCAAGATTGCTCATGCCGGACAGCACCATCATCACGTTCTCCTGCGAGGCCGCAAAGCGGATTGCCCAGGAGGGCATGGAGGCGTCGGGGTCGGCGTTTTTGAACATCCTTTCGGCGGCCTCCGGCAGCTTTGCAAGCGTCCCGCCCTTGACGGGCTCCATCACCACGACGGGTTTATGGTGCTTTGTCGCTACCTCATATACCGCGCGGGACTGGATCCACTCGCTCTCCCAGTCAAGGTAGTTGAGCTGGATCTGCACAAACTCCATCTCCGGGTGCTTTGTCAGGATCTCGTCCAGCAGCTCCGGTGAGTCGTGGAAGGAAAAGCCCGCGTGCTTGACGAGCCCCTTCGCCTTCTTGTCCAGCAGCCAGTTGAAGCAGTCAAACTGCTCGTATTTGGGGTAGCTGCTCGCCTCGATGCCGTGCAGGAGGTAGTAGTCGAAGTAGCCCGCGCCGGTCTGCTCGAGCTGCTCGTTGAAGATGCGGTCGCGGTCCTCAAGGGAGTTGAAGAAGGCGCTGTGGAGCTTGGTGGCCAGGGTGAAGCTCTCACGCGGATAGCGGTCGACGATCGCGGCCTTGGCGGCCTTCTGGCTCTGGAAGCCGTTATACATGATGGCGGTGTCAAAGTAGGTGAAGCCTCTGCTGATGAAGAGGTCCACCATCTCCTTGAGCTGTTCGATATCGACGCTCGCATCGTCGTCAGGGTTCAAAAGGGGCAGGCGCATCAGGCCGAAGCCGAGTTTTTTCATAGGATCACCTCATTTTCATATTTATGCAATCATAACACAAAGACGCGGAATCGGCAAGGAAATACAAGAAAATCCTGCGCCCGATGCAGTAGGGCAGGGAACATGCCGCGTGTGAGGGAGTATTCGGGGAGCCGGAAGTCAGCATGAGCATATCGGAACGCTTGAAAGAAAAACTGAGCGCCATCTTCCAGCGGAAGCCCTCCGGGAAGGGGCCGCCGCTGCCCGCGGGGAGCTTTGTGCGCTCTCCCATTCACCCGCTGCGCGCAAGGCTGACCACGGTCTCGACGTGCTCCGTAAACGGGAACATGTCCACGGGCTGGATGCGCTGTACCTTGTAGCCGCCCTGGGTCAGGACGGCCAGATCCCGCGCCAGGGTTTCGGGGTCGCAGGAGACATAGACCACGCGGGAAGGCGCGGTTTTCAGAAGCGCGCGGAGAAACTTTTCGTCGCTCCCGGCGCGGGGCGGGTCCATGAATACCACGTCGGGGCGGATGCCCTCGCGCACGCAGCCCAACATGTATTCGCCCGCGTCCCCGGCGGTGAACCAGCAGTTTTTGAGACCGTTCAGGCGCGCGTTTGCGATGGCGTCGCGCACCGCGTCGCGGTTTAGCTCCACGCCGATGACCTGTCTGGCCTTATCGCTTGCGGTGATGCCGATGGTGCCGATGCCGCAGTAGGCGTCCAGCACCGTCTCCGTCCCGGTGAGGGCGGCAAACTCCACCGCTTTCCCGTAAAGGACCTCGGTCTGGACCGGATTTATCTGGTAAAAGGAACTCGGTGAAATGCGGAAGCGGTGAGAGCACAGCGTGTCCTCGATCGTGCCGGGGCCGTACAGCACCTTCTCGCGCTCGCCGAGCACGACGGGGCCGAAGCGATCGTTGATGTTCAGCACCACGGTGGTGATCTCCGGGTGCGTTTCCAGAAGCTTTTTCACGAAGGGCTTCTGCGTCGGGAAAATGGGGGATGCCGCTACCAGCACCACCATAAGCTCCCCGCTTTGAAAACCGCGGCGCACCAGCACATGGCGCAGAAAGCCGCGGCCGCTGCGCTCGTCGAAGACCTGGATCTTGAAGTCCCGCAGCATGCGGCGGATATCCACGATGATGCGGTCGGCGGTCTCATCCTCAATGAGGCAGTCGTCCACCGGCACGATACGGTGGCTGCCCGGCTGGTAGACGCCGGAGACAATGTGCTTTTTCTGGTCCAGCCCGAAGGCCGCACAGACCTTGTTGCGGTAGTGAGTGGGGTCGTCCATGCCAAGGATGGTCTCTACATGTCCAAATTTTCCCAAAAGGGCAATCTCCCGGCCCTGCTTGCGCCGGAGCTGCTCGGGGTAGGGGAGGGTCTGCAGCTGGCAGCCGCCGCACTTTTTGTACAGCGGGCAGGGCGGCGTATAGATCTGTTCCATGCGTAGTACCTCTATTTTTCTATAGTGGATTCATCTTACCATAAATCCCGTTATTTGCAAGCGCGCCCTTGCATATTGGCGCCGTTTTTGCTAAACTGTCAGCGTTGTAAACCAGCTTTATCCAATCCCGGAGGCGCATATGATTCGCAGGCTTTTCAGACAGATGATGATCACGCAGATCGTCTCGTCCATGACGGTGACGCTGTGCATGCTCATCGACAGCATCATGATCGGACAGTTCCTCGGCACCGACGCCATGGCCGCTTACGGCTTCACCCAGCCGGTGCTGCTGGCCTTCGCCGCGCCCGGCGCGATGATCTCGGCGGGGGTGCAGGTGGTCTGCGGCAAGACCATGGGCAGCGGCGACCGGGAGGGCACCGACGCCTGCTTTACCGTTTCGGCGGCGCTCACGGCGCTGATCGCCGCGCTGGGCCTGCTGGTCGTGCTGTGCTTTTCCGGGCCGATCACGACGCTGCTGGGCGCGGGGGAGCCGGGGCCGGATAACCCCGTATACAAGCTCACAAAGGACTACCTGACCGGCTTCATGCTGGGCGTGCCCGCCTTTCTCGCAGCCCAGATCATGGTGCCCTATATGCAGATGTCCGGCAGCCGCAAGCGCCTTGTGGCGGCGGTGCTGCTCATGACGGTGAGCGACGTGGTCTTCGATTTTCTGAACGTGCTGGTCTTTCACGGCGGCACCTTCGGCATGGGCCTTGCCTCGGGCCTGAGCTACTATGTGGCGGTGCTGGTGGGCATCGGCTACTTCTTTAGAAAGGACTGCCTGTTCCGCCTGCGCCGTGACGGGCTGCGCCGCGACACCCTGCGGGCCATCCTGGCCGAGGGCATCCCCACGGTCGTCAATCAGCTCTCGCTGGTGCTGCTGGTCTTCCTCTTCAACCGCATCCTCGACGCGGTGGGGGACACTGTGGCGGTGGCGGCCTACTCGGCGGTCTCCACGGTCAGCAACCTCTGCTACGCCTTCTCCTCCGGCATCGCGTCGGTGGCGCTGATGCTGGCCGCCATGTTCGCCATCGACGAGGACCGCTCCTCCCTGTACGAGCTGGTGCGGACCATGTGCCGCTACGCGGTGACGGTACTGGCGTCGGTGACGCTGGTGGTGCTGCTCGCGGCAGGGCCGCTGGTCGCGCTGTTTCTGGATAACGACGCGGAGGCAATGGCGCTTGCCTCGAAGGGGCTGCGGCTTTTCTCCCTGTGCCTTGTGCCGTGCGCGCTCAATACCGGCTTTAAGTTTTACTATCAGGGCATCGGGCGCGTGCGGCTGATGGAGCTGATCTCCGTGCTGCAGAACTTTGCCCTCCCGGCGCTGGCCGCGTCGCTGCTCAGCCCCCTGCTCGGGGCGACCGGCGTGTGGATCGCGTTTTTGTGCGGGGAGAGCGCGGCGCTGCTGTTTATCTGCCTGCACGTCTGGCGCGTGAACAAGCGCGTGAGCCTCAGCCACGAGGACTTTGCCCTCCTGTCGCCCGGCTTCGGCGCGGCGCCCGGGGAGTGCTTTGAGCGCTCGGTACACGCGCTGGAGGACGCCGCTAACATTTCCGAAGAGGCGACGGACTTCTGCCGCAGCCGCGGACAGAGCGGGCGCATGAGTTTCCTGGTGGGCCTGTGCATCGAGGAGATCTGCTGCAACATCGTGCGCTACGGATTCCAGGACAGAAAAAAACGCAGTGTGGATGTGCGCCTGGTGTTCCGCGACGGCTCGGGTATGATCCGTATCCGCGACAACTGCGCCCAGTTCAACCCCGTCCATTACATCGAGCTGCACCGGCAGGACGATCCCACCGCCCACATCGGCATACGCCTTGTGATGGCCGAGGCAAAGAGCGCCGTGTACCTCAACTCCTACGGGCTCAACAACCTGACGCTGCAATTGTAAAAACTTAAGGCGCGTTGCATAATTCACTTTTCTCATAATTGTCCGTGAATACCGTAGGGGAGGGGCTTGCCCCTCCCGGCAGTACAGCATGACTATAAAAAGAAAATGTACGGCGAAATCGTAGTATTCTACGAAATCACCGTACATTTTTGCAGTTCAAGCTTGCCATGGGCGGGAGGGGCATACCCATAAAGGGCACAGGCGCCCCTCCCCTACGCTCATAATGCTTTGTTTTCATGAAAAATTTTTGCAACGCGCCCTTTCATCTTTATTCCGTTATTCTCCGACACTCGAGGTAATAGCGCTTTTCCTGCGCATGTCCCATGGAGAAGGTCTTGCGCGGCAGCACGCCGTCCATCACGATGCCCCGGAAGAAGTCCTCCTTGGAGATGTTGGGCAGCAGGAAGGAGATGGCGTTTTTCTGCCCGGCCAGCGCCGCCGCCGTTTCCTCACCGTGGATGTAGTCGATGGCGCCGCTCTGCTCCTTGAGGAAGGCGTCGAGGAAGGGCTGCAGCACCGCAACCGGCAGCGCGCCGCTTGCGGTATCCAGGAAGATCATGCCCTGGCGCTGCCCGGCCTGCCAGTCCACCGGCGTGCCGCCGGGGGCGCAGACAGCGGTGATGTCGCTGAGAAGCCTGTCCACCGGCACGTCGATGAGCAGGCGGTGGATGGGCTCAAACTTCTGTGCCTCGTCGCGGATGTTCTGCAGCTCCACCATCGCATAGCGGGCGGGATGCTTTGTGCCCGCAAGCGCCGGGTTTGCCGCCTTGAGCGCCTCCCAGCAGGTTTTTGCCGTGGCGAGGGAGTGGTTGCCGTCGCCCACCGCGTAGCACAGGGGCGCACGCCCGGTGTCGGCAAAGCGCGCGGCGGTCTCCGCCTCGTAGCGCTCCACTGCCGCACGGAGCCTCTCTGCCGCCGCGCCCGAGACGAGGCGGCCCGTGATGTGCCCCCCGCCCTGCATAAGCTCGAAGTCGTAAAGCGTCGGCAGATCTGCTTTGCCCTGCTCCAGACCGTCCAGTACCGCGCCCTCCGCGTCATCCATCAGCAGCAGCACATGGCTCGCCTCCAGCGCAGCGCCGCTGCGGATGCGCACCCGGGGCGGGATGCGCTCCACCACCGTCTGCTCGGTGGCGCGGATCTTGGACTGCGCGTCGCTCAGATAGCTGTATTCCTCCAGGTCGATCACGCCCACCACGCCCCGGCGGACAGAGCCGTCGAGCAGCGTACGCTCCACATAGACAAAAGCGTCGGGGTAAGTCTTGAAGACATCCCCGTCAAGATAGCGGCGCATATGGTCGTTGATGGACGCGATGCGCCCGGACGTGTCGCCGCCGAACTCGGCCTCCGGGAAGATGATGTGATAGGCCGAGGGCTCCTCGCCCACACGCTCACGCACCTGGCGCCAGTAGTCCGGCTGGGAGGTGAACTGGTCGCAGGCGATCACCGCCCAGTTTTCGAGAAGCTCCGCCCGGGGGATCAGCAGCTCGGATGCCTGAAATACAGCCATGACGATCTCTCCTTAAAAACATTTTTTGCAATTATAGCATGAGCCACCGCAAAAAACCATGGAAAATATGGAGATATCCCGCCGCCTCTTCCGGGCATATCCATTGCAAGCTTTGCGCTTTTGCGCTAAGATAGGGACATGGAGAAGAGCCTTGTCAAAAAACGCGGCCCCGCCGCCATCTTTGCCCTGTGTCCCGCCGCGCATGTGATCGCCCTGCTCGGAGGAAGCGTTGTCGCGCTTTTCTTTGCCCTGCGGCATGACACGGAGAAAATGCGCTTTCTCTCCCTGAATCTTGTACAACCGCTGCACCGCGTCCTCGCCCGGCTTACGGCGCGGCTCCCGTTTTCGCTGGCCGAGTGGCTGTACGCCGCGGTCATCGGCGGGGCGCTTCTGTACATAGCGGCAGAGCTTGTGCTGCTCGTCCGCCGCCCGGCGCGGCTCCGGCGCCTGTACTGCCTGCTCATACGCCTTGCGGCGCTGGGACTGGGGGTGTACGCGCTGTTTTGCCTGCTGTGGGGCGTGTACTACTATGGCGACGATTTCATCGCCCGCAGCGGGCTTGAGCTGCACGACATCTCCGCTGAAGAACTGGAGCTTACGACGCTTTACTTTGCGGACCTGCTCAACGAATACGAGGCCCTCGTGCCGCGGGACGAAAACGGCCTGTGCCGCACGGACCGGCAGGCAGTGCTGGCGCGCTCTCCCGGGGTTTTCCGCGCGGCGGCACAGCGCTTTCCCTGCCTCACCGGACCGGAGGTGCCCGCCAAGGGGATGCTCTTCTCCCGTGTCATGAGCATCATCGACTATACGGGCTTTTTCTGTCCCTTCACCGCCGAGGCCAATGTCAACATGGATTTCCCCGAGGCGCTGTTTGCCGCCGTGGTCGCCCACGAGCTGTCCCATCAGCGGGGCGTCGCCAAGGAGCAGGAGGCAAATTTCGTCGCAGTGCTGGCGAGCATGGAGAGCGGGGATGCGGATTACTGCTACTCTGCCTGCCTGTTTGCCTATATCCACCTGGGAAATGCCCTTGCCGGGGTCGACCGCGCCGCGCTTTCGATGATCGACGCGGGGTTATGTGACAGCGTGAAAGCGGATCTCGCGGAGAATAACCGCTATTGGGCCGCGTTTGAAACACCGGTGCAGACAGTCACAAATACCGTGTACGAGGGCTTCCTGCAGAGCTACGGGCAGACGCTGGGTCTGAGAAGCTACGGCGCGTGTGTGGACCTGCTGGCGGGCTATTACGGCCCCCTTGCCCGCGCCCGCTTTTCAAGCGCGGAGTCCGGCGCCGCCGACGGCAATTAAAAGAAAAAACTTCTTGACAAATCCCGAAAAGCATGTATAATAGCTTTGCGTTTAGCGGGATTGTGTAAAGGTAGCACAGCGGACTCTGACTCCGTATGTGAGGGTTCGAATCCTTCTCCCGCTGCCACTTTTAAGCCTCAAATCCAACGGATTTGAGGCTTTTTCCTTTGTTTTGTGAACTTTTCAAAAAACCTTGCACAACAGGGCGGGAGGGAGTATAATATATTATCTTGGTATTTTTGAACGGAGGAGGGAAGGACTTGAAAAAAACGTTCAAGCGCTGGTGGGCGCTGGCGCTGGTGCTGGTGATGGTGTGCGGCGTGTGCCTGCTGTTCTCGACGCGCAAGCAGGGCATGTTCATCGACGAGATCTATACCTATGGCCTTTCAAACTCCAGCTATCACCCCTTCCTGTGCACCTCCGGCGACCGCTACGGCACCATCGGGCACACCACCGTCACGCGGCAGGAATTTCTGGACTATGTCAGCGTCAACGGCGACGAGGGCTTTGACTTCGGCTCGGTCTATTATAATCAGGTCAACGACGTGCACCCGCCGCTTTACTACTGGCTGTTCAACATCGCCTCTACCTTCGCGAAGGGCACCTTTTCCAAATGGACGGGCCTGATTCTCGACGGGCTTATTTATCTGGGCTGTGCCGCGATGCTGTATGCCCTGGTATTAAAACTCGGCGGCGGGAAATACAACGCCGCGGCCACGGCGGTGCTGTATGGGCTTTCCACGATCGGCCTTTCCACGATGATCATGATCCGCATGTATGTGCTGCTGACGCTGCTGACGCTTGTGCTCATGTACTTCATCGCCGATCTCATGGAGCGCTTTCGCCCGCGCACCTGCGTGTTCGTGGGCCTCACGCTGCTGGCGGGCCTCATGACGCAGTATTATTTCGTCTTCTACGCCTTCTTCCTGTGCGCGGCCTATGTGCTGTGGGCGCTTTTGAAGAAACAGTATAAGGCCCTCGCCTGGTTCATCCCCTGCGCGCTCATCGGAGCCCTGAGCCTGCTGCTGGTGTTCCCGGCGGCGCTGCGGCAGCTGTTCTCCGGGGAGCTGGTCTCCGGCGAGAGCGCACTGGACAACCTCAAAAACGGGGCGCTCTACGCGGTGCGCCTGCGCACCTTCCTGGGCTTTGCCCGCCACGGGCTCAGGGCCGCGATCTATACGGGCCTTATCTGCATCGGCGGCCTGTGCGGCATCTTCCCTCAGGTGCAAAGCGCAAGCTTTGACCACCGCTTCAACTGGAAGTGGCTGGTGCTCCTCATCCCGGCCTATATCACCTTCGTGCTGGTGGCGGTCATCTCCCCGGTGGACGAGCCGCGCTATATCTATAACATCATGCCCGCCTTCGTGCTGACGGTGAGCTTTTTGCTGTACCTGCTGGAGACGACGCTGGGTAAGAAAAAGATCAGCGATACAGTGCGCGCGCTGGTGTTTCTCGCGGCGGCGTGCCTGGCCCTGTGGCAGGCGCGGACCGTGCCGCCGGACTATCTTTACCCCGAGCACGCGGAATACAACCGGACGCTGGAGGCTTACGCGGACAAGCCGTGCGTGATGTTCGCGGCCCCCACCGCAGCCTTCATGCCCCTGACCGAGGACCTCATCCAGCTCAAGATCTTCCCGGAGGTCTATGTGACCGATCAGGAGAGCTTGGAACCCATGCTCAAGTACGTGGGGGACGCGGACGAGGCGGTCGTGTATATCGACACGAGCGTCTTCTGGTCCAGCGGCTATGACGCGGACGCGCTTTTGAAGCGCATTGCCGACGAGACCGCTTATCATAAGGCCGAGGAGCTTTTCACCACCGGCCTTACCACAACCTATTTGATTTCCCGATAAGGAGGGATCCCTTTGCTTTCTGTTGTTCTCCCTTCCTACAATGAAGAAAAAATGATCCCCATCGCCACCCGGCGCCTCGGCGGCATCCTGAGCGGGGAGGGGATCGATTACGAGCTGCTGTTTGTGGACGACGGCTCCCGCGACGGCACCTGGAAAGAGATCCAGCGCTGCTCAAAGGAGGACCAACACGTGGTCGGCGTGCATTTCAGCCGCAACTTCGGCAAGGAGGCCGCCATGTTCGCGGGTCTCGAGCAAGCCAGGGGCGACTGCGTGGTGGTGCTCGACTGCGATCTGCAGCACCCGCCCGAGAAGATCGTGGACATGTACAGGCTCTGGGAGCAGGGCTACGAGGTGGTCGAGGGCATCAAGGAGGACAGAGGCGAGGAGAGCGCTTTTCATAAGTTTGCCTCCAACAGCTTCTACAGCCTCATCAGCCGCGCCACCGGCATGGACATGGGTGCCTCCTCGGACTTTAAGCTCCTTGACCGCAAGGTGGTGGACACCCTGAACGCCCTGCCGGAGCGCAATGTCTTCTTCCGCGCCCTGTCCTTCTGGGTCGGTTTCAAGAAGGCGGAGGTCCGCTACCGCGTGCAGGAGCGCACCGAGGGCGAGAGCAAATGGTCCACCAAGTCCCTCATCAAGTACGCCATCACGAACATCGCCTCCTTCTCCTCGGCGCCGCTGCATATCGTGACGGTGATGGGTGTGCTGACGCTCATCGTGGCGGTGGTTTTCGGCGTCATCTCCCTGGTGCAGAAGATCATGGGCGTTGCCCAGCCGGGCTTTACGACGGTGATTTTGCTGCTGCTCATCATCGGCAGCTTTCTCATGATTTCCCTCGGCATCATCGGCTACTACCTCGCCCGCATCTATGACGAGATCAAGGGCCGTCCGCGATATATCATTTCCCGTATCTGCGGCAGGGAGGAAGAGAGCAAATGATCGAGAAAATCAAGGCCCTGCTGGTAAAGTACCGGGAGATCATCGTCTATGTCATCGTCGGCGGCATGACCACAGTGGTATCCTGGGGCTGCAAGTTCCTCTTCGGCGCGATCTTTTACCCCGGCGTCACGGTCCCTACGGTCGCGCAGAACACGGTGCTGAGCATCGTGGAGAATGTTTCGGGCATCCTTTTTGCCTACTACCCGAATCGCCGCTGGGCCTTTCAGAGCAAGGACCCCGATATTTTGAAGGAGTTTTCCGGCTTCGTCGGCTCCCGCCTGGGGACCTGGGGCCTGAGCTATGTGCTGAACCTGCTGCTTGTCAACGTCCTGCATCTGGACTACCGCGTCGCCACGGTCATCGTCGGCGTGGCGGTGGTCATCGGCAACTACGTCATCAGCAAGTTCCTGGTGTTTCGGAAGAAAAAGAATGAAAACGAATAAAGGGCGGGCCTATACCGTGGCCTTCTGCAGCCTGATGGCGGCGCTGGGCGCCGTGCTGATGCTGACGGGCGGACTGATCCCGGTGATGACCTACTGCTCGCCGCTGCTGGCGGGGGTGCTGCTGATCCCGGTACTGCGGGAGTTCGGGAAAAAATGGGCCTGGCTCGTATGGCTCGTGACGGCGCTGCTGTCCATGATCCTGAGCGCGGACAAGGAGGCGGCGCTGTTCTATCTGTTCCTCGGCTATTATCCGATTTTGAAGCAGAGCTTTGACAAGGTAAAGCCGAAGCCGCTGGCCCTGGTTTTGAAGCTCCTGTTTTTCACGGCGGCGGTGGGAGCCATGTACGCGCTGATCTATTATGTGCTTCGGCTCGACGTCGGCCTTGAGGAGCTTGAGGAGCTGGGAAAGCTCGCAGGCGCGGCCTTCTACGTGATGCTGGTCGTCTGCATGCTGATCTACGACTACGCGCTCGGAAACCTCGCTATCCTCTATGAGTACCGCCTGCGGCCCAGGCTGATGAAGATGAAATAAAAAATTGCCCTTCCCTGGCCGAAAACCAGGGAAGGGCATCGTTTCTTTATTTGGGTATCGGGGTTATTCGGCAAGTATCAACTTCTGGCTTGTCATTGCGAACCAGTGACCGATGTCACTGGTGTGGCAATCCGTACTCTCAGCGACAAGGTAAATATCTGCATAATATAAAGTGCCTCCGGCGGGCGGATTGCCACGTCACCAGTGTGCGCACTGGTTCCTCGCAATGACTGGTTGGTTGAAAAAACCGATATGTATGTTCCGATCATCACACGCCGGGATTCTTGCCTCTGTATTCCACGCACAGCATGGTCATGTCGTCAAACTGCTCGGCGTCCAGAACAAAGCTTTCCACCGCATCCTTGACGTTCTGCAGGATCTCCTTCGGCGCGGCAGAGGGGTCGCGGTTCAGAGCCTCAAGCATGCGCTCGGTGCCGAACATTTCGCTTTGCGCATTCGTCGCCTCGGGCACGCCGTCGGTGTACACAAAGAGCCTGGAGCCGGGCGTGAGCGTCAGCTCGTATTCCTTATACTGCACACCCTCCATTCCGCCGATGACGAAGCCATGCTTATCCTTCACAAGCGCAAACTTGCCGCCTGCGGGCATCAGGACGGGGTACTCATGCCCGGCATTTGCCGCCGTGACCTTGCCGGTGGCGGTGTCCAGCACACCGAACCAGATGGTGACAAACATCTCCTCACGGTTGTTGGCGCAAAGCTGGCGGTTTACCTCCTGCAGCACCTGAGCGGGGCTTCGCAGCGTCATGGCGAAGTTCTGCACCAGGATCTTCGAGATCATCATAAACAGCGCCGCCGGGACGCCCTTGCCCGACACGTCCGCCATCACAAGGCCGAGGTGCGTGTCGTCGATGAGGAAGAAATCGTAGAAGTCGCCGCCCACCTCCTTGGCGGGGTCCATACTGGCGTAGATGTCAAACTCGGGCCGCTCGGGGAAGGGCGGGAAGATGTTCGGCAGCATGTCCGCCTGGATGCGGGAGGCAAGGGCCAGCTCCGTGCCGATGCGCTTTTTCTCGGCGGTGATGGTGATGATCTCGTCAATGTAGTCCTGGGTCCGCTTCGTCAGGGCGTGGAAGGACTCCGCCAGGATCTCGATCTCATCGCCTGTGCGGTAGCTGTTGTCCAGAATAAAAATGCCGTCGCCGTTTTTCTGGGCGTTGATGTGGCGGGTCAGCTGATTGAGGGGCTTGACGATATGCCAGCCCGTCGTCTGGGCCGCGATGAGGGCGATCAGAACGATGAGGACGATCACAACAATGACGGTGCGCACGGACCTTTTCGCGCCTTCCCGATAGTGGGCGCTTGCATTGTTGTTGATTTCGTCATATTTTGCCAGCATGGACGCGGTCGGCCGCTGGGTGATGCCCTTGTCCACGACCGAGATGACCGTCCAGCCCACGGAGGGCATGGGCGCGCCGGAGAGATAGCATTCCCGGCCCTCGATCTCGATCTCGGTGACACCCGTGCTCTCGGTGAGCGCCTGGGTGATGAAGGCCGCGAGCTTCGCGTTCTCGCTCTGACGCAGATCGCGGGCACGGCTTGAAAGCTCCGGCTTAAAGATACCCTCGGTTTTCGGGGAGAAGAGTACCTGCCCGCTTTCGCCCACCACGCACAGGAAACCGCCCTCGGTGGCCGTGTCGTTGACGTAGTTGCTGATGGAGGTCAGGAAGATGTCCGCCCCCACGACCGCGACGAGTTCACCGTCCCGGTAGACGGGCGCGGCGCAGACGATGCCCAGAATGCCGGTGAAGGTGTCCGCCTCTACGTTTGTAAAGATGAGCTCGCCCGCCTCGACAGCCTGCCTGTACCAGGGGCGCGTGCGGATCTCGGTGGCGTAGGCCACGCTGCCGTCGTCGTTGATGTAGACATCGGCCCGGTCGTCCACGAACAGGATGCAGCCGTCGGTGGTTGCCACAAAGCAGGAGTTGAGCTTGTCACAGCTTTCAAACATGGCCAGCATGATCTCACTCATGTTCGCCGCGATCCCCAGGTCCCGGGAGGCGTTGGGATCAACGCCCCGCTCGTGCTGCATCTGCACGGAGGCCTTCCCGGCGTTGGCCGCGTCCGGGTAGGCGAAGGCATGCGGGGTCAGGGTGTCGGCGCGGCCGAAATACTGCTCCGCCACCGTCTGGAGTATCGTCACGTTTCCCCGCACCTCGGAAAAGAGATCGTCGGCGATGTACGCCTGCAGGCCGGTGCTGCGCTTTAAAAAGGCGCTCATGACAGCCTCCATGGCAGACTCGGAGGTGTCTTTGATCGAGGCCTGCTGCTCGGCGCCTGTCCGCTGCACGATCGCCGTCAGATGCTTCATGTGGATGCCGAACACTACGGTATATGTACCGATCAGCCCTACGATGAGAAACAGGATGAGGCTGAAAATCTTGCTTTGCAGGCCGCCTATTTTGATTCCGCGTATCGTTTTCATATGCATATCAAAGTCCGGGCCGGTCAGTCCGGCGTTGGCTGTATATCCGAAACAGTGTCCTCCCGGGCAGCCGTTCGCATGCGCCCGGGGGGAATTTTATCTATATTAACATAACACCCGTTCATTATTCAAGCTATTTCTGCAAAGGTCACAGAAACCTGCTGTTTACATACCATGCCGGTATATGGTATACTTCCGTAAGAAAGTGCAAAGTGGAAAGTGAAGACATGTGCAGATGACGGAAGCTGAAAGGAAGGGGAGACAGCGATGGAAAACGCAATGGAACTGATCAGAGCGCGCCACAGTGTGCGCGGGTATCAGGACAAAAAAATCCCGGAGGATGTAAGAGAGAAGCTGGACGCCTTTGCCGCGGAGCTCAACGGGCAGAGCGGCCTGCATATCCAGATCCTCTATGACGAGCCGAGCTGCTTCGGCTCCCGCATGGCAAAATACGGGCGCTTTGAAAACTGTGCCAACTATATCGCCATGGTGGGCAGGAAGGCGCCGGACCTTGAGGAGCGCTGCGGCTATTACGGGGAAAAGCTGGTTTTGAAGGCGCAGGAGCTGGGGCTGAATACCTGCTGGGCCGCGCTGACCCACGGCAAGAGTGTGGCGCAGGTCGCGGACGGCGAGACCGAGGTCATCCTCATCGCCCTCGGCTACGGCAAAACCCAGGGCGCAAACAGAAGAAGCAAGAAGCCCGCCGACGTCAGCAATGTCTCCGACACAAGCCCCGACTGGTTCAAAAGGGGGATCGAGGCGGCGCTGCTGGCCCCCACCGCGGTCAACCAGCAGAAGTTTCATTTTACCCTGAATGACGGCCGCGTATCGGCAAAGCCAGGGCTGATCGGCGGCTGCCTCAAAATTGATCTCGGCATCGTCAAATGCCACTTCGAGCTGGGTGCGGGCAAGGAAAACTTTGCCTGGGCATAAAAAGGCAATATCGCACAATGTGGAGAGCAGCACCCCGTGTGTTGGGGTGCTGCTCACTGTGTGTCCGGTTTTTCCTGTTTGGGTAGATTACAGACTATCTTTATGGTATACTTATAGAAATCGGAAAGGCGGTGGCACGGATGCCGGAGAAAACCTATATCGCGATCGATCTGAAAAGCTTCTATGCCTCCGTCGAGTGCCGGGAGCTGGGGAAGGACCCGCTGACAACCAATCTGGTCGTGGCGGACCAGAGCCGCACGGAGAAGACCATCTGCCTTGCGGTTTCGCCGTCGCTGAAAGCCCACGGGATTCCCGGGCGGGCGCGGCTGTTTGAGGTCGTGCAGGCGGTCAGGCGTGTCAATGCCGGGCGGCGGGCGAAAGCCCCGGGCCACAGCTTTACGGGCAAATCCGCCGATGCCGCGGAGCTTGAAAACGATCCCTCCCTGGAGCTTGACTATATCGTCGCCACGCCCCGCATGGCGTATTATATGGACTACAGCACGCGCATCTATAACATCTATCTCAAGTACGCGGCCCCGGAGGATATCCATGTCTATTCCATCGACGAGGTGTTCATCGACGCCACCGACTATCTGAAAACCAACGGCATGAGCGCCCATGACTTTGCCATGCTGATGATCCGGGATGTGCTGAAATCCACCGGCATCACCGCGACGGCGGGCATCGGCCCCAATCTCTACCTCTGCAAGGTCGCCATGGACATATGGGCCAAGCACATCCCGGCGGACAGGGACGGCGTGCGCATCGCCGAGCTCGACGAGATGACCTACCGGAGATATCTCTGGGCGCACAGGCCGATCACGGATTTCTGGCGCGTCGGCAGGGGCATTGCGAAAAAGCTCGCCGATTACGGGATGTACACCATGGGCGACGTTGCGCGCTGCTCGGTCGGCGGACCCGGTGATTACAAAAACGAGGCGCTTTTGTACAGGCTCTTCGGCGTGAACGCGGAGCTGCTGATCGACCACGCCTGGGGCTGGGAGCCCTGCGAGATCCGGCACATCAAGGCCTTCAAGCCGGAAAACAACAGCGTCAGTATCGGTCAGGTCCTGCCCGAACCCTATCCCTTCGACAAGGCCCGGATGATCGTCCGGGAGATGACGGATGGGCTGGTCATGGATCTGGTGGACAAGGGTCTTGCGACAGACCAGATCGTGCTTACGCTGGGATATGACATAGAAGGTCTTACACAGGAGTATCAAGGGGAAGTCCAGACGGACTGGTACGGGCGGAAAATGCCGAAGATGGCCCACGGCTCGGAAAACATCGGGCAGATGACTTCCTCCACAAAGCGCATCATGGAGGCCGTCCTGCGGCTGTATGACCGCATTGTTGACAGAAAGCTCCCGGTGCGGCGGATGTATGTGGCGGCAAACCATATCACGGACGCCGCGGCTGCAAAGGCGGAGCCGAGCTTCGAGCAGCTGGATCTCTTTGCGGACCTTGACGCGGAGAAGGAAAAGCGGGAAAAGGAAGCAGCCGCCCTGGCCAAAGAGGAGCGGCTGCAGCAGGCTATGCTGTCGATCAAAAAGCGCTACGGGAAAAACGCCATCCTCCACGGGACGAGCTATGAGGAAGGCGCGACCGGGCGTGAGAGGAACAGACAGATCGGAGGGCACAAGGCATAATGGAGATCTCCCACGAATACGACGATATCATCAATCTGCCCCATCATGTGTCCGCCGAGCGGCCGCACATGCCGATGATCGACCGGGCAGCCCAGTTTATGCCCTTTGCCGCCCTGACCGGGTACGACGCGGCAATCGCGGAGACCGCGCGCCTGACAGATGAAAAACGGGAGCTCACGGAGGAACAGAAGGAAGCGATCGGCAAACAGCTTCGCGCGCTGCGGGACCGGCTCAAAACCGATCCGCAGGTCAGCGTTACTTATTTTGTACCCGACAGCCGGAAAGCGGGCGGGGCGTATAAGACCGTGAGCGGGGCGGCCCGGCGGGTCGACGAGACGCGCGGCGTTCTGGAGATGTGCAGCGGGGCCGTGATCGCGTTCGACGATATTATCAGTTTGGAATAAGCAGTTTCTTGCGCAAAAAGAGGAGAATGGAAAATGAGCGAATTCTATGAGCCGATGCTGTACCTGTCCACACCCGACCACCCCAATACGATGGGGGTGCTCGCCGTTTTGAAGGAGGCGGTGGACGGAGAACTCCTGCGGGATGTCGTGGAGGAACTGCGCACACGGTTTCCGTATTTTTACGTGAAAGCAGAATCAAAAGGAAATGACTTGCTTCCCGTGCCGAACGCGCTCCCCATGACCGTGCGGGACAGCTGGGCCCCGATCAAGCTGAACGCAGAGGAATCCAATTACCACCTCGGCGCGTGGAAGTACGAGGGGAAGCGCGTGGCGTTTGAAATCTCCCACTCGCTTACGGACGGCGCGGGGGTGCTCCCGTACTTCAAAAGCGCCCTGTACCTCTATCTGTCCCGCAGGACCGGGCAGAGCTTTGACCCCACAGGATTTCGCCTGCCGGGAGATGAGATTCCGGAGAGCGAGACGGGAAACCCCTTTGCGGGCCTGAATATCGACGGGGCCGAAGAGCCGCTGTACCGGAAGGAGACGGAAAAGGACTTCTTTCGCTTGAACGACGGCACGGAGTCTGATGCGCGCGTGACGTACATCAAACTCTCTGAGGCACAGCTCATGCGGTATTGCAGGGATTTTGACGGGAGCCCCAACGCCTTTTTAGCGGTCATGTTTGCAAGGGCGATCCGGCGCTGTGATCCCTCAAGCGAAAAGACCGTCAGCGCCGCCGTTGCGATCGACCACAAGGCGATGCTCGGAAACCGCGACAACTACCGCATGTTTGCCAATGTCGTGGAGCTGGACTTCCCCAAAAGCAGGCCGCTTGACGACCTGATGAAAGCATGCACCATGGCCCGCGGACAGGTGATGCTGCAGGCACAGCCGGAAAACTCGCTCTGGGCCATGAAGCAGAGAAAGCTGTTATATGCGAAACTTAAGCAGATGCCGCTGGAGATGAAGCAGGGCGTTATCGCAAAATCCGCGGGGAGCCCGCGGTGGAGTATCTCCATCTCCTACGCAAACAACAGAACCTTCGGCCCGCTGGACCCGTATATCGACCAGCTCTATTTGCTGACAGAGGCGGGTGTTTCGGATATCGCATGTGAGATCGCCTGCCTCAACCACAGTTTCTTCCTGGCGATTGCCCAGAACTTCTCTTCCAAAAAGTTCGTGGACGCGTTTCTTGACGAGCTTGCCTCGATCGGCATCGACTATGAAGTGACGGGCAGGGAGCCCCTGCACCTGTGCGGGCTCGAGGCCTACAGCGCAATGTGTGAGGCGTGAGCCGGCAGCGGCAAAAATGACCTACAGGGTTAGTTCTCGTTCAAGCCAGGACCGGTCCTGAAGCAGCCTGTCAAGCGTCTGCATAAACGGGACAAGCTCCGCTGTGTCCAGTGCCCGGTGATCGAATGCGATCGTGATCGGGACGATTTCCGAGGCGCAGATGTTGTCCTCTTCATCCACCACAGCCCGTTTCTGCACCGCGCCGACAGCCAGGGCGCATAGCTGCGGCGGTATGATTTCCAGGATCGTGCAGTTTCCCTTCCACTGTTTATATAGGGAGCCCATATTCGACACCGTGATGCTGCCCTGCCTGATGTTCTCGGGTGTAAGGCGGTCGTCGCTCCCTGCGCTTTTCCGCCTGTCGATCCGGACTCTCCCGGGGCCGAGTTTTGCTCCAAGCAGGCGCCCGACCGCTTTCGGGACGTTCCCTTTTCGCAGTTCGGAAAAGGTGTCCTCCAGCCCGGTCCGGTACAGGACGCGGTCCATATAGGTGTTCTCGATCCTTGCCCGGAAGGCCGCGATCGTCGCCTGTATCTCGTGGACGGATCGGTCCTCCATGTGCGGCAGATTGATCGTCGTCATCTTCCCGTCCCCGTACGCGATCGGGAGAGAGATGTCGATATGTTCCAGCGTCGTCACCTTTCCGCTCACAAGCCACGGGCTGAACTTGATATGTCCGTTCATTTTGGGGCAGGCCTTGATCCCTTCGATCAGGACTCTGAGGATCGCGGAATTGAAGCTGATCCTCTCGCCGGATACCCGGCCGCGGTTATAGCTTCGCAGCGCCTCCATCAGAACACTTGCGTCTGCGTCATAGACGATGCAGACATGCGGGACGGTTTTCCAGCCCTCCGAGGTCATATTCGCTATGATCTTGCGGGAAATGTCAAAATATTCTGTCATGGGTTTCTTCCCTACCCCTCTTCAGAGCGTTTCGGGCTCTGCTGTCAATCTTTCAAAGCTCTCCGCAAAGCGCGGACAGAATGAGTATAACACAGAAAGCGGATGGTGAAAACCATAAACACACGCGCCAAATGACCACAACGCGAACGAATGATAGTATACCGATCGCCTTGCCTGCCGCGGTCAATTGTGATATAATGGAAAAAAAGAAGCATGATATGATTTTTGATTTGGAAATCGAAAGATTTCCTACAGAAAATAATGGGTCAATCACTTTTTCTGTGGGATGCCTTTACCGGCATCCCACAGAAAAAGTGATTGACCCAACCTTATTGTGGATTTCTTCGCCAAAATGGGGCGTAAGCTCTATTACTACCATAAAGACTCTGGCCTGGAAATTGATTTTGTAATTCGTTGGCGCGGAGAATGTGTATTGGTTGAAGTCAAAGCAGAAACGGGCAATGCCAAAAGTGCCGCAACGATCTTAAAGCATCCGGAGAAATACCATGTAAATCAATGTATCAAACTGGGCAACTACAATGTTGGCCGCAGCGGGAAGATTCTTACTCTTCCGCTGTATATGGGTTTCTTGCTATATGAGGTCTGAGCAAAAATGATAAACGGCAAAGGAATCCGCTGACCGGCTCTTGACTTCGCCGTTCGGCGCAGATTATAATGAGTATACTTAATCTAAGCCGAACGGCGAATTTTGAACAAAGTAGATAATTATTTGTTCGTTCGGCGGCGCGGAGGTCATCCCATGATTACAGACGCGAAATCCTTTGGCGAGGCGCTACGTAAGCGGCGCAAGGAGCTTGGCTATACCCAGGCTTTTCTCTCGGAGTTCAGCGGCTTCAGTGTCAGCTTTATTTCCGATCTGGAAAACGGCAAGAACACCGCCGAACTGGGCAAGGCGATCTTTCTCGCCAATCTGCTGGGCCTGGACTGCAGCCTGACACCGAGGAACTGAGCCTATGAAAGAACTGCTTGTCAGCATAGAGCGCGGCGGCGAACGGATTCCTTTGGGCTTCATTCGCGGCGAGGGTTCCGCTGATGCCCGCTTTGCCTATTCCGACACTTGGCTGTGCGATCCCGCCTCGGCTCCGATCTCCCTGAGCCTCCCCTTGCAGGAAGCGCCCTTCACTCCCGCGCAGACGAAAGCCTATTTCGACGGTCTGCTGCCGGAGGGCTTTACCCGCAGCACCGTCGCCCAATGGATGCACGTGGACGATGGGGATTATCTCTCGATCCTCCACGGTCTGGGCCGGGAGTGCCTCGGCGCTCTTTGCATCACCGAGGAGGGTGAAGATCCGCAGGCCTCCTATGAGAAGATCACACGGGAACAGGTGCGGGAGCTTGCCGCCGAGGGCGCATCCAAATCCGCCGAGATCGTGACGAGCACACATCTCTCCCTGACCGGCGCGTCCGGAAAGGTCGGTCTCTATTTCGACGCGCCTACCGGGGGCTGGTATCTCCCCCGCGGGACTGCGCCCAGCACTCACATCGTCAAGCAGAGTCACATCCGCCTTGACGCGATCGTGACCAACGAGCGGCTGTCGCTTCTGACAGCGGCGCGCTGTGGCATTCCCGTGTCCGGGAGCTTCATCGTCAACACCGGCGGCGGGGCGGAGCATGAGGTTCTTTTCGCCACGGCACGCTATGATCGCTTTTTCCCCGCTGCGCCGAAACGGATCAGCGGCCTGCCCTCTCCGCAGCGACTGCATCAGGAGGACTTCGCCCAAGCGCTGGGGATTCCGGCAAGCATGAAATATGAGAAGGAGCCCCGCGGCTATCTGCGGGAGATGTTTGCCCTTCTGCGCAGGGCCTCCGGCAATCCGATCACCGATCAGCTTCGGCTCTGGGACCTGCTGGTATTCAACTGGCTGCTGGGCAACACCGACGCCCACGTGAAGAACTTCTCTCTGCTTTACAGCCCCGATCTCCGGCGCGTGCGTCTGGCCCCGGCCTACGATCTTGTCAGCACCGCCGCCTACCGGCAGAGCACGCGCGAGATGGCGTTTTATATCGGCGGTGCGCTCCTCCTCGACGACGTGACGGAGGATGCCTTCCGCCAGGCCGCGCGCGACGTTGGTCTCGGCGAACGGATGGCCATGCGGCGTTTTGATGAGATGTGCCGCCGTTTCAAGCCCGCGCTGCATGAATCAGCCGAGGAACTGATTGCCGCCGGCTACAACAAGGCCGCCGAGCTGGAAGGGCGCATCCTCCAAAGCGGAGGCATTGCAAAGCGCAGCTGACCCGCCCGCAACTCTGCAAATTGAAAAATCGCACATTCGACAGATCAACGCCTCTCTTGTACAATGGCAGTACAAAGGAGGCGTTGATTATGCATAACACGATTTACGAACAGTCCGGCGGCAGCTATACCCAAGTCGGAGATTATCTGTTCCCCGATCTGCTGCCCGGAACGGATGAACGCACTGTCGGCCCCTGGGGCCTGCGGCATCTGCGCTGGCTGCGCCGGAACAGGCGCGTGACCTATATCAATCTGCTGACAACCGGCAAGCTCCCCGGCTATCTGACCAAAATTGACGGGCAAGCGCAGGAGATGTTTTCCCGACTGATTGAGCAGTACGCCGCCACTGAGGGGATTACGGAACAGCTGAAAGCTGAGGATCAGCTTGCCTGGGTCGGACGGATGAACAGCATCCGCGAACGGGCGGAGGAGGTCGTACTGAGCGAGCTGGTGTATTGCTGAAAGGAGTGGCCTGAGAATGCAAGTTCTTGAAGCTCTCTACATGGGTGATATTCATCCCAGCGAGCGCAGCTTCAAAAAGGGCAGTCAATATGCCAATGCCTTGAATGAGGCAGTAAAAGCCGGGGACGCTTTGATCGGCACTCTCACAGAGAAGCAGAAGGAGCAGTTTGAAGCCTACATGACTGCCCAGCGTGAGGTCAACGTATTGACCGACTGCGAAACTTTCTGCTATGCCTTCAAGCTCGGCGCAAAAACCATGATGGATGTGTTGACTGACGAACCCATGAAAGAACTGTAACAAGGTGCAGAGACCAGGATTGCTGTATATCGTCAATCCTGGCCTCTGTTGTATTTGTTGCCCTGTATACATGCGCGCTCCACGATGTATTCGATGAATTTCCTGGAAGCTCTGTCCAACTTCTCATAGTCCTGAAAGATCACACCGATGTGTGTTTTGTTTTTCTCTTGCTTACGGGCACATCTTAGCACAGAGAACATCACACAAATGTCACAGTGAAAGAAGTTTTTTCCGTCGGACGGGACGCACAGGTCCGACCATGATGGGGCCTTTCAAAAATGTCCGCATGGAGGTATGCGGTCAGGGGCTTCAACGAAGCACGGTGCAACTTTCGCCGGGAAGACCGAAAGGGTTCTATCTGAGATCGGCATTGCTTTTACATGGCAGAACCTTCGTTCAGACCGATGAACAACCGCGCTCAGCGCTGTCCGTAATAAGCATTGGCGCCGTGTTTCCTGAGATAGTGCTTGTCGAGCAGCGTCTGCTGCATGGAGCCGAGAACAGGATTGAGCACGATAGCGTGCCAGTCCATGAAGGCGACCTCCTCCATGACTACCGCGTTGTGCAGCGCGTTCATGGCGTCCCGGCCCCAGGCAAAGGGACCGTGAGAGCAGACCAGCGCCCCGGGGATCGCTGCCGGGTCCTTGTCCCGGAAGGTTTCCACGATCACCTTGCCGGTCTCCTTCTCGTATTCGCCTTTGATCTCTGCGTCTGTCATAGGCCGTGTGCAGGGGATCGCACCGTAGAAGTAGTCCGCCTGTGTGGTGCCCATGGTGGGAATGTCCATGCCTGCCTGGGCAAAGGTGGTCGCCCAGCGGGAATGGGTGTGGACAATGCCGCCGCATTTGGGAAAGGCTTTGTACAGCTCAAGGTGGGTGGCGGTGTCGCTGGAAGGCTTCCATTTGCCCTCCACGACCTTGCCGTCCAGATCGACCACCACCATGTCCTCAATGCTCATACCCTCATATTCCACGCCCGAGGGCTTGATGACGAACAGACCGCTTTCCCGGTCGATACCGGAGACATTGCCCCAGGTAAAGGTCACGAGATTATACTTCGGCAGGAGAAGATTGGCCTCCAATACCTGCTGCTTTAATGCTTCAAGCATGATTCTTTATCCTTTCATATAAAAGTCCCGCGGTGTGCGGTGGCGTTATGCCCAGGGGTTTTCCGTCGAATAGGGCAGGGTCTTCGGCTGATTGTACCCTATATCCTGAACGCCCAGGAACTTGAACACCTCAAAGAGGGCCTTGCCGTGGTGCCCGAAAGCCACCGCGCCGTGGTGCGGGAAACGCTTCTGGATCAGCACATGGCGGTAGAAGCGGCCCATCTCATGGATGGCGAAAACACCGATGCCGCCAAAGCTCGTCGTGGCAACCGGCAGCACCTCGCCCTCGGCAATGTAGGAGCGGAGCTTGCCCTCACTGTCGCACTGGAGGCGGAAGAAAGTGATCTCACCGGGGGCGATGTCGCCCTCGAGCGTGCCGCGGGTGAAGTCGGGTTCCGATCCTTCCGGCTCCAGCAGACGGTGCTGGATGAGCTGATATTTGACGGCGCGGTCGGCGCACATCTTGCAGCTCGGGGTGTTGCCGCAGTGGAAGCCCATGAAGGTGTCGGTCAGGCTGTAATCGTATTTGCCTTTGATTTGTTCTTCCCACATCTTTGCGGGAACGGAATTGTTGATGTCCAGAATCGTCACCGCGTCGCCGGAGACGCAGGAACCGATGTACTCGCTGAGCGCGCCGTAGATATCCACCTCGCAGCTTACCGGAATGCCGCGGGCGGCGAGGCGGGAGTTGACAAAACAGGGCTCAAAGCCAAACTGCTCCGGGAACGCGGGCCAGCACTTGTCCGCAAAAGCCACATACTTGCGCGCGCCCTTATGCTGCTCCGCCCAGTCAAGCAATGTCAGCTCAAACTGCGCCATGCGCTCGAGCAGATCGGGGAAGTAGCGGCCCTCACCCATCTCGGCGGCCATGTCGGCACAGACCGCGGGGATGCGCTTGTCACCCGCGTGGGCCTTGTAGGAGACCAGCAGGTCCAGCTCGGAGTTTTCCTCGATCTCCACGCCCAGCTCGTACAGGCCCTTGATGGGCGCGTTGCAGGCAAAGAAGTCCTGCGGCCTGGGGCCGAAGGTGATGATCTTCAGGTTCTGTAAGCCGATGACCGCGCGGGCAATGGGATAGAACTCCTTGATCATTTTGCCGATATCCCCGGCTGTGCCGACAGGATATTCGGGGATGTAGCCCTTGAGACGGCGCATGCCCAGATTATACGAACAGTTGAGCATGCCGCAATAGGCATCGCCGCGGCCGTTGATAAGGTCGCCGTCCCCCTCGGCGGCGGCTGCAAACATGCAGGGGCCGTCAAAGTATTTTGCGATCAGGGTCTCCGGCGTCTCGGGACCGAAATTGCCGAGAAAGACAACCAGGGCGTTGCAGCCGGCGGCTTTGACATCCTCGACCGCCTTGAGCATGTCCTTCTCGTTTTCCACCGTGACGGGGCACTCATAAATGTTGCCGCCGCAGGTTTTGACAATGGCCTCCCGGCGGGCGATCGACAGACCGATGGGGAAACAGTCGCGGGAAACGGCAACGATGCCGAGCTTGACTTCGGGAATGTTCTGCATTTTTCTTTTCCTCCTTACCGCAGCGCCCGGAATACGTCCCGTAGCGCCGGATAGATTTTTCTGTATTTCTGATACTGCGCCTCAAAACGCGCGGCGAGTTCCTTCTCCGGTTCCGTCACCGGGGCGAGCTCCACCGGTGCGTTTCAAGCGGTCCGGACACTGTCAAATACGACGCTGCCCGCCATGGCCGGCATGGCGGCCGGAACAGACATGGCCCGACTCCTTTCAACGTGTTTTTCGGTGCTGCCGATATTATTATATCTTGACAAAGGCACATCGGCAATCTTAAATTAATAAATGTGCGTATCGGCTTTAATCAGCCAGGCACCAGCTTCAGGCCTGTCATTGCGCACCAGTGCCCGATGTCACTGGTGCGGCAATCCGTACTCCCAGCGGCCGGTTTAGATTTCTGAATTGTTCAATGCCTCCGGCGGGCGGATTGCCACGCCAGTGTGCGCACTGGCTCGCAATGACGGGAGAGAGCTGTCTAAAGCCGATACCCATATTAATAAATATAATCAGGCCGTCTCCCCGACGGGAGCTCCCGCGGGCAAACACGGCTTTGAAAGGCCGGACTGCCTGCGCCTGAGGAGGCCGGGCAAAGGCACACATTTGCGGAATATAAAGCGCTTTTGATATGCAGACGAAGGCAGGGAGGCATATACATGCTTAAAGTTTTTTTGACAGAAGACGAGCGCCTGGTTCGGGAAGGACTGCGGGATATGATTCCCTGGGAGCAATACGGCTTTGTCTTTGCCGGGGAAGCCTCCGACGGGGAAATGGCGCTGCCGCTGGTGCGGAAGATCAAACCGGACGTTTTGATCACGGACATCAAGATGCCGTTCATGGACGGCCTGGCGTTCAGCCGCCTTGTCAGCAAGGAGCTGCCCGCCACGAAGATCATCATTCTCTCCGGTTACGATGATTTCGCATACGCGCAGCAGGCCATCGAGCTGCATGTGGATCAATACCTGCTCAAGCCCGTCACCAGGGCCAGCATGATCCAGGCTCTGGAGCAGACGAAGGCGCGCATCGAGGAGGAGCGGGATCAGCAGGATTACCGCCGCCGCTTTGTCCGCGAGTCGCAGGAGTATGAGCACTACGCGAGGCGGGTGTTTTTTGAAAAGCTGGTCGGCGGTGAGCTTCCCGTTCCCGAGATCTATGAGCAAGCGGACCGCCTGGAGCTGGAGCTGGACGCGGAGGCCTACAACATTGTTCTCTTTACCCTGCAGCCGAAGGAAAACATAACCGCCTACAGCGAGCAGAGCGCGGCGCTGCAGGATAATCTGCTGCAGGATTTCCTGCAGTATCCGGATTTCCTGGTGTTTCGCGGCAGCGCCCTGAGCTACGCGGTGCTGCTCAAGGGAAACAGGGGGCAGATTGAGACGATGACAAGGCGCTGCGCGGAGCTTATCGAACAGCGCTGCACCGGTGCTGAGGCAGCGGTGGACTGGTATGTGGCGGTCGGCACGCCGACGGAACGCCTCAGCAGCCTGCCGCGCTGCTACGCCGCGGCGAACCACGCCCTGGCTTACCGGCATCTGATGCCGAACACCCATATCCTGAAAACGGAGATGACCGAGCGCAGCGGCGAGCTCAGCGCCTACAGCGCGGCCGATCAGGGACGTCTGGACCCCACCCTGATCCAGCGCTTTATTCAAAACGGTCTTGACACGGAGATCGAAGATTTTACCAATGAGTTTTTCGACGGTCTGGGGGAGGCCTGCGAGTCCCTGATGTTCCGGCATTATCTGCTGCTCAGCGCGCGCATCAACGCGCTGGCCGCAGCCGAAAAGCTGGGGCTTGAACGGGAGGAGCTCGCAAAGCGCCTGCCGCAGCCGCAGCTGGATGCGCCGCTCAAGCTGCGCTCCTATTTTACACAGGTCCTGCGCTGCGCGATCGCCATGCGGGACGAGAAGACCATCCGGCAAGGCGGCGGGATCGTAGACAGCGCCATCGAATACATCGACCTCCACTACACGGAGGAGAACATCTCCCTGAACACGGTGGCGCGCGCCATCAATGTCAGCACCAATTATCTCAGCGCCGTATTCAGTCAGAAGATGGGCCTTTCGTTTGTGGAGTATCTGACCCAGAAGCGCATGGCCCGCGCAAGACAGCTGCTGCGCCAGAGCGGGAAGCGCAGCGGCGAAGTGGCGGCGGAGGTCGGCTACCGTGATCCCCGCTATTTCAGCTTTGTATTCAAAAAGACGCAGGGCTGCACGCCGCGGGAGTATCGTGCGGGAGAGGCGGAGAAATGAAAAGAGCGCGTGTGCCCCGGGAACCGGCCTCCATCAGCAGCCGTATCCGGAAGCTGATATGGAGCCTGGCGATCCCGCTTTGCGTGCTGGCGGTATTTATTCTGCTGGTTTTTTTGCTCTACAGCCTGCGCTATGCGCAGATCAGCCGGAACATCTCCACAGCCTCCCGCTTCAACCAGAACTTCAAGAACGAAGTGGACCTGAAAATGTATTACTTCGTCAGCGGCAGCAGCGACGAGACGCCGGACGACGAGGTAAACACCGCCGAGGCGCTCGCCGCCAAGCTTCTGGCGGATACCCGGAACCGGGACAGCCGCCGGGCCGCGAGCAGCGTTCTGAACCTGTGCGTCAACCTGAAGGACTGTATCGCCGATATCCGGGCCACCGAGGGCTATGACCTCAGGATCCACCAGCTGGAGACCAACATTTACGTGATCACCCAGCTGATCGAGGAATACATGTACACGTATCTGTACCATGAGGCCGGAGAGCTCGCGGCGCTGCGGCATACGCAGAATGTGTGGCTCGCGGCGGGACTGATCCTCTCGGTGGGGATCATGCTGGTGGTCATTGTCGTTTCTCTGCGCCGGAGCTTCCGCATTACCCGCAGCATCACGCAGCCCATCGACGATCTGTACGGGCGTGTGCTGGAGATCGGGCGGGGAGATCTCTCCGTCCGGGCGCCGGTAGAGGCGGAGGACAGCAAGCTGCGCGCCCTCGGCGAGAGTGTGGAGGAGATGGCCGCCCGCCTCAACGAGCAGATGGCGCTGAACCGGCAGGAGCAGGACCGCCTGCGCCGCATGGAGCTTGCTCTGGTGCAGGCGCAGATCAACCCGCATTTTCTCTATAATACGCTCGACGCGATCGTGTGGCTTGTGGAGACCGGGAAGAACGAAGAAGCGGTAGAGATGGTCTCGAGCCTCTCCACCTACTTCCGGTCCTTTCTCTCCAACGGAAAGGACATCGTCAGCCTGCGCGAGGAGGCGCTTCATGTCCGCAGCTATCTGGAGATCCAGCAGGTGCGCTATTCGGATATCCTCCGCTTTGAGATCGACATGGATCCCCGCCTGGACGAGTGCCGCATCCCCAAGCTGACGCTGCAACCGCTGGCGGAAAACGCGCTCTATCACGGGATCAAGGCCAAGCGCGGCGGCGGTGTCATCACCATCAGCAGCCATCCGGCGGGCGACCGGGCCGAGGTGACGGTGCGCGACACGGGCAGCGGCATGCCGGCGGAAAGGCTCCGCCAGCTGCTTAAGTCGCTGGAATCGGACGAGGGGCAGGGCTTCGGCCTGCAGGCATCCTTCAAGCGCCTGAAGCTGATGTACGGTGAGGCGCTGGACTTTCAGATCGACAGTGAGGAAGGGATCGGGACGGTCGTCACCATCCGCTTTCCAGCGCACAGGGAGGAAGAACTATGAAAAAAGCACTGCTCTGCCTGCTGCTTGCCGTGCTGCTGCTGACAGGCTGCGGCGCTCCGGGGCCGACGGAGGAGCATCTGATCCGCGTCGGTTTTTCCCAGGTCGGTTCGGAGTCGGACTGGCGTATCGCCAATACCGCTTCGATGCTGGCTGCGCTGAGTGAGGCCAACGGATATGAGCTGCTGTTCGACAATGCCAAGCAGCGCCAGGAAAACCAGCTGCTGGCGATCCGCAATTTTATCCAGCAGGATGTGGATTACATCGTACTGGCCCCCATCACCGAGTCCGGCTGGGATGACGTGCTGCAGGAGGCAAAGGGCAGCGGTATCCCTGTCATCATCGTGGACCGCCGCATCTCCGTCTCGGACGACAGTCTGTATACGAGCTGGGTCGGGTCGGACTTCCTTGCGGAGGGCCGCAGGGCGGTGCGCTGGCTGGAGGAGCAGCTTCAGGCACAGGGGCGTGGGCAGGAGCCGCTTCGCATCCTGCATATCCAGGGAACCTACGGCGCAACAGCGCAGCTCCTGCGAACCCGGGCGCTTACGGAGGCGCTGGAGGCCCATCCAAACTGGGAAATCGTCGCGCAGCTCCCCGGGGAGTACACGGAGGCAAAGAGCTATGAGCTGATGCGCGACTTCCTGCAGACCGGGCAGGAGATCGATGTGATCTACAGCGAGAACGACAACATGAGCTTTGGGGCCATACGGGCGCTGGAGGAGGCAGGCATCCCCTGCGGCGGAGAGGGGGAGATCATGGTCCTCTCCTTTGACGCGGTGCGCAGGGCGCTGGAGCTCTGCCGTGACGGAAAGATCAGCCTGTGCGTAGAGTGCAATCCGCTCCATGGTCCGCGGGTCGCGGCCCTCCTGGAGCAGCTGGAAAACGGCAGCACCCCCGCAAAGCTTACCTTCGTGGACGAGCTTGCCTTCGACAGGGACATGCTGACGGACGATGTGATCCGGGATAGAGAATATTGATGCATCAGCCGCTTGCCCGCTCCCGGATGCTCCAGGGGAGCCGCACACTGCTTGCACTGCGCCCGCGGATGAGATCCAGGAGGACCCCGGCGGCGGCGCTCCCCATCTGATGGCGCTCGTGGGCCAGGGAAGTAATGGACACGGGCCCGCTTGTGCAGTAATGGCTGTTGTCAAAGCTCACCACCGCGATATCCTCCGGCACACGCAGACCTTCCGCGTGCAGGCAGTGGATCAGGGGGTAGGCGATCTCGTCGTTGTAGCACAGCACAGCGGTGCAGCCGGGCAGCCGCCGCCGTATAAAGGCGTACATCCACTCATCCCGCCCGGCGATCAGGGCCTCCCGCTGTACGGTATCGAACCAGAAAATGCGCTCTTCCTTTACGGTACAGCCCGCCTTCAGGAGCGTGGAGAGAAAGCCTTCGTAGCGCTCATGCCCCTGCCGGTCGTCGCTTTTGAAAACGGCGGCGATCTCCCGGTGGCCCCGGCCCAGCAGGTAGAGGGTCAAGAGCTCCGCTCCGCCCGCGTTGTCATCCTGAACGCAGGGCGCGGCTTCCGGCACAGAAAAACCTGCGTGCAGAAAGACAAGCGGGACACGCAGTGCTTCGATCCGGGCCAGCAGGTCCAGATTCGGGCTGGGAAGCGCGGTCTTCGCGCCCTCGAGAACAATGCCCGTGGGCGGATCGGACAAAAGCCGCTCCAGCACGGCGCGCTCCTCCATGACCCGGTTGCCGGAGGCATAGGCCTCCACGGAAAAGCCCTGGGCGGAAAAGACCCGCTCCAGATCCCGGAAAAGCTGGGGATAGAGATAGGTATCGAGAGAGCTTGCCACGACGGCAATGCGTCTGCCGCGGGCAGGACCGCCGGAGAGATAGGTGCCGCTGCCATGCATCCGGATGATCAGGCCCTCCTCTTCCAGAAGCTCCAGCGCGTGCCGCACCGTCTCGCGGCTGCAGTGATAGTCGCCGCACAGCGTCTGCTCCCCGGGGAGCCTGGTCTGTCCCTGCTGCTGCAGGGAGAAACACAGCTGTCGAAGTTCGTCCGCAAGGCGTACATATTTGGCTGCCATGATGTCAACCGCCCTTCCGTTGTTCTGTCTTGAATCGGGAGCATCCGCTCTGCGTTTATTATAGCAGATGCGCGCCCAAGGGCAATGCGATTCCTTATGAAAAAAAACACTTTTTTCCGGGACTGCGGCAGGAGAAAAGGTTCAATTATCAATCCACTTTTTTCTCGCTCCCGTAAAAAAACAAACGCCGACCCACTCTTTTGGCTATTTTCCGGATCGCCGAACAGAGGGAAAACCCGGGCTCGATCGTAGAATTTCCGACGTAGGAAAGTGTCCGGGCAAAGGAATACATACATTTTTTCAAAGTTGTCTGTTATTTCAAACGTTAGCTGAAAAGTTGTATTTATTCACTTACACGATTTCGCTCCATAGGGCGTCAGAGCGCTTGACGAAGCGCGGCTTTCGTGCTTTTATAAGGGCAAGGACAACAACGGTCCAAATAATAAAAAAGTGAGGGAACATCATGAAAAAACTGATTGCTGTTGCACTTGTCATCGTGTTGTGCCTGTCCCTGATGCCCGCGGCCTTCGCGGACGATCTGATCAAGGTCGGCGTTGTCAACAACCCGCCGTCCGAGTCCGGCTACCGTGAAGCCAACGTCAACGACTTCATCAACGTCTTCACCAAAGAAAACGGCTATGACGCCAGCTTCTTCTACAGCATCAAGAACGATGAGCAGCTCAGCGCCGCCCGTCAGTTCATCACCGACGGTGTGGATTACCTGCTGATCTCCGCCGCCGAGACCACCGGCTGGGACGCCGTCCTGAAAGACGCTCAGGAAGCCGGTATCGGTGTGTTCCTGTTCGACCGCATGATCGACTGCGATCCGGCCCTCTTTGAAGCGGCTGTCGTCTCCGACATGGCCAAGGAAGGCGAGACCGCTGTCGGCTGGCTACTCGATCAGAAGCTGAACGAGTACAACGTCATCCACATCCAGGGCGCGATGGGCAGCGATGCCCAGCTGGGCCGCACCGGCGCGCTGGACGAGCAGTTTGACAAAGGCACGATGAAGAAGGTCGTGCAGCAGACCGCCACCTGGGACGAGGCGGAAGCCAAGAAGATCGTGGAGTCCGTCATCAACTCCGGCGATCCGTTCAACGTCATCTATGCCGAGAACGACGGCATGGCCAAGGGCGCTGTCGCAGCGCTGGACGAGGCCGGCATCACCCACGGCGTGGACAAGGATGTCATCGTGATGGGCTTTGACTGCAACAAGTGGGCCCTGCGCGAGCTCCAGGCCGGCAACTGGAACTATGACGGCCAGTGCAGCCCCTTCCAGGCTCAGGTCATCAGCGACATGATCCAGGTTCTCCAGGGCGGCGGCACGATCGAAGGCCTGAACGAGAACAAGCAGATCATCTCTGTTGAGAAGGGCTTTGATGCCCGCGAGATCACCGAGGAGGATATCCTCACCTACGGTCTCGGCGAGGATGTCACCGTCGGCTGAAGCGTCGGCAGGAAGCAATAAAGAACCAAACAGCGCGGTGTGGGAGTGGAGAAATCCGCGGTCCACACCGCGTTTTCGGTCACGTATGATACGCTGACCGGCAGTAAGGAGATGAGCGGATGAAAGATGGAATTGTTTTGACCATGCGGGGAATATGCAAACGCTTCCCGGGCGTCATGGCGCTCGACCGCGTTGATTTCACCCTGCGCAAGGGGGAGATACACGCCCTGATGGGGGAAAACGGCGCCGGGAAATCGACGCTGATCAAGGTGCTGACTGGGGTATACGCCAAGGATGCGGGGGAGATACACGTGGACGGCGTTGATGAGGCGATCAGCATCCGCTCGCCGCAGGAAGCGCAGAGCTACGGCATCAGTACCGTCTATCAGGAGATCAGCCTCTGCCCGAACCTCACCGTGGCGGAGAATATGTTCATCGGGCGCACCGAGGGCAAAACGGTGAACTGGAAGGCAATGGAGAAGCGGGCGGGCGAGCTGCTCGATTCTCTGGGCATTCCGGCAAGACCCCGGCAGCAGCTCTCCAGCTGCTCTCTCGCGGTACAGCAGATGGTGGCCATCGCCCGCGCGGTGGATACCGACTGCAAGGTCCTGATCCTGGATGAGCCGACCTCCTCTCTGGACGACAAGGAAGTGGCGATGCTGTTTCGCCTGATGCGTGATCTGAAGGAGCGCGGCGTCGGGATCATATTCGTTACCCATTTTCTCGAGCAGGTCTATGAGGTCAGCAACCGCATCACCGTTTTGCGCAACGGGAACCTGGTCGGAGAATTTGAAGTGGATAAGCTCCCGCAGGTGCAGCTCGTCGCCATGATGATCGGCAGGGAGCTGCAGAACCTGTCGGTGATCAAAAAGGAAAGCGGCGCCGCCTCCGCCCTGAGGGAAGTGCGCTATGAGGCAAAGCAGCTTTCCAGCACGGAAAGCCGCCCCTTCGATTTCTATATCGGCAAGGGGGAGGTCAACGGCTTTACGGGGCTGCTCGGCTCCGGCCGGAGTGAAAGCGTCCGCGCCATCTTCGGGGCTGACCCCGTTACCGGCGGCGAGGTGACGATGGACGGGAAAAAGATCCGTGTCGCAAAGCCTCTGGACGCCATGAAAAACGGCATTGCCTATCTCCCGGAGGACCGCAAGCGCGACGGGATCATCGCGGAGCTTTCGGTGCGGGACAACATCATCCTGGCCCTGCAGGTGCTGCGGGGCATGGGCCATCCGATCTCCCGCGCGAAGGCCGAGGAATTTGCCGATGAGTATATAGAGGCGCTCGGCATCAAGACCGCTTCGTCGGATACGCCGATCGGCTCTCTCTCCGGCGGCAACCAGCAGAAGGTGATCCTGGCCCGCTGGCTGCTCACGCATCCGAAATATCTGATCCTCGACGAGCCGACCCGCGGCATCGATGTCGGCACGAAGACCGAGATACAGCGGCTTGTCCTGAAGCTTGCGGAGGAGGGCATGAGCGTCACCTTCATCTCCTCCGAGATCGAGGAGATGCTGCGCACCTGCTCGCGGCTCATCGTCATGCGGGACCGCAACATCGTCGGGCAGCTCACGGGGGACGAGCTGACCCAAAGTCATGTCATGCATACCATCGCGGGAGGAGGCGGCGATAATGAATAAACGGAAGAGCAAAGCGATCGGTATTCTCAAAAATTCGCAGCTTTTGGTTCCGCTGATTGCGATATTGCTGCTGGTGGTTTTCAACCTTATCCGCGATCCCGGCTTCTTTTCCGTGGGCCTGACCACCAACAACAACGGCGACCCTGTGCTGCAGGGAAACCTGATATCCATTCTCAACGGGGCCTCGGAGCTGGTCATCCTCTCCATGGGCATGACGCTTGTGACCGCGGCCTCCGGCGGGCAGGACATCTCCGTCGGCGCGCTGGCAGCCATTGCGGGGAGTGTCTTCGTCAAGGTACTCAAGAGCGGCGGCGGCATCAGCGCGCCGGTGGTGCTGGGGGCGTTTTTGCTGTGCTGCGCGGTGGCGATGGCCTTCGGCGCCTTTAACGGCAGCCTTGTCGCGCTGTTTAATATCCAGCCGATGATCGCCACGCTGATCCTCTTCACATGCGGGCGCAGCATCGCCTACTGGATCAACGGCGGCGCGACGCCGACCGTTTCCAGCCCCATCATCAACGCCATCGGAAGCTTTATCCCCGGCATTCCGATCCCGACACCGATCCTGATCGTCATCCTCATGGGGATCCTTTTCGCACTGCTTTTCCGCTTTACGACCCTCAGCCTGTACATCCAGTCGGTCGGCATCAACCAGAGCGCGGCCAGACTCAACGGCATCAATTCCGTCGGCATCAAGCTCCTGTCCTTCGTCATTCTCGGGGCCTGCTGCGCGGTGGCGGGCATGATCGGGGTGAGCCGTCTGGGACTCATCAACCACGAGACTCTGCTTATCAACATTGAGATGGACGCCATCCTCGCCGTGGCGATCGGCGGTAACAATCTCGGCGGAGGCAAATTCAAGATGATCGGCTCGGTGCTTGGGGCGTACGCGATCCAGGCCCTGACCATCACCCTCTATGCCATGAAGGTCCCCTCCACCGACGTCAAAGCCTATAAGGCTGTTGTCATCGTGCTGCTGGTGGTCATGGGGTCGCCGGTCGTGAAGGAGGCCGCCGGCCGTTTGGGGACGCGCCTTCGCGCATCGCGCAGGGTCGGTGCCGGAAAGGGGGCTGCATAAGGCATGGAAGAGAAGGGAAAGCTTCGCCGCAGAGAGCCGATCACGGATACACAGCTGCTGATGACCATCACCATCTGCATTTTTGTGGGCATGTACGCGCTGGCGATCCTGATCTGGGGCGGCGGCTTCAAGAAGCCGCAGATGCTCTTTGACATGCTCAACGACAACGCATACCTGATCATTATCTCCTGCGGCCTTACCATCGTCATGATCACCGGCAGCATCGACATTTCCGTCGGCGGTGTGACGGCGCTGGTCGCCATGGTGGGAGTTATGATCCTCAACGGGAACCTGCATCTCTTTGACGGCATCATCGCCGCATGGGGGCTGTCCGAGAGCTTTCGTATCGTGTTTGCGCTGCTCATGTCGCTGCTGATCGGTCTGGCCTTCGGGTTTGTACAGGGCTACCTGATCGCGCACCTTGAGATACAGCCGTTCATTATCACGCTTGCAGGCATGTTTTTTGCCCGCGGCATGATCACGATCATCAGCGTTGACCCGCAGAAGGGCCCGCAGGCGCTGATGGATATTCTGCAAAAGCGCATCGAGATGCCGTGGCTGGGCTCGCCCAACAAAAAGGGCGTGATCATTCCGGCGCGCATGGAGATCGGCGTCGTGATCGCGCTGGTGCTGGTGGTGCTGGTATATCTGCTGCTGCGCAAAACCCGGCTCGGCCGCAGCTTCTATGCGGTGGGCGGAAACCGCCAGAGCGCGCTGATGCTGGGCATCAATGTGCGGCATTCCCGTTTTATGGCCCACCTGCTGTGCGGACTTCTCAGCGGCATCGCGGGCTTTGTGTTCATGATGCACACCGGCGCCGGCAACGCGACGAATGCCACGGCGGCGGAGATGAACGCCATCGCGTCCTCTATCATCGGCGGTACGCTGCTGACGGGCGGTGTCGGCAACGTGATCGGCACCTTCTTCGGTGTGCTCACGCTCAGCACCATCAAGTCCATCGTCACGACCTCCGGTCTGCGGGACCCCTGGTGGCAGAGCATTACCACCGGCGCCATGCTGTGCTTCTTCATCCTGCTGCAGAGCGTGGTGCTGATGCGGAAAAATAGAGGCAAAAAGTGAGGAGAGGCTATTATGAAAAAATATGAATTCTGGTTTGTGGTAGGCAGTCAGTTCCTGTACGGACCGGAGGTTTTGAAAACGGTCGAGCAGCGCGCCCAGGAGATGGCGGCGGAGCTGTCCAAGGCGCTGCCTTATCCACTGGTCTATAAAGTGACCGCCAAGACCAATAAGGAAATCAGCGATGTGGTCAAAGAGGCCAACTACCGCGATGAATGCGCCGGCATCGTCACCTGGTGCCACACCTTCAGCCCGAGCAAAATGTGGATTAACGGCCTTGCCTCCCTGCAAAAGCCCTACTGCCATCTGGCCACCCAGTACAACAAAGAGATCCCCAACGATGAGATCGACATGGACTTCATGAATCTCAACCAGGCCGCCCACGGGGACCGGGAGCACGGCTTCATCGCGGCGCGCCTGCGCATGCCGCGCAAGGTCATCGCCGGGTACTGGCAGGATGAGAAGGTACACAAACGCCTCGGCGATTGGATGAAGGCCGCCGTGGGCGTGGCCGTCTCGAAGGAGATGAAGGTCATGCGCTTCGGCGACAATATGCGCGAGGTGGCCGTCACCGAGGGCGACAAGGTGGAGGTGCAGGCGAAGCTCGGCTGGCAGGTGAACACCTGGGCCGTGGGCGATCTGGTCAAAGAGATGAACGCCGTCACGGACGCCGAGATCGACGCGCTGTATAACGAGTACCTCAAAAGCTATGATCTCAATACCGGCAATACCGCCGCCATTCGCTACCAGGCCCGGGAGGAAATCGCCATCAAAAGGATGATGGACCGCGAGGGTTGCCGCGCCTTCTCCAACACCTTCCAGGACCTCTACGGCATGGAACAGCTGCCGGGCCTTGCGTCCCAGCACCTGATGGCCCAGGGCTACGGCTACGGCGGCGAGGGCGACTGGAAGGTCAGCGCCATGACCGCGATCCTCAAGGCCATGGGCGAGGGCGGCAACGGCGCCTCCGGCTTTATGGAGGATTATACCTATCACCTCGTCGAGGGGCAGGAATACTCCCTCGGCGCGCACATGCTGGAGGTCTGCCCGTCGCTCGCCTCCGACACGCCCCGCATCGAAACCCACCATCTGGGCATCGGCATGAATGAGAAGGACCCCGCCCGCCTGGTATTCGAGGGCAAGGCAGGCAAGGGCATCGTCGTGTCGCTCATCGACATGGGCGGGAGGCTGCGCCTGATCGTGCAGGACATCGAAGCCGTCAAACCCATCATGCCCATGCCGAATCTGCCGGTTGCACGCGTCATGTGGCGGGCGCTGCCGGATCTTACCACCGGCGTGGAGTGCTGGATCACCGCCGGCGGCGCGCACCATACGGTGCTCTCCTACGATGTGACCGCCGAACAGATGCGCGACTGGGCCCGGATGATGGATATCGAGTATGTCCACATCGGCGCGGACACGACGCCCGAGAAGTTGGAAGAGGAATTGCTGATAAAGGACCTGGTGTGGAAATTAAAATGATGAATCTGGAAAAGACCGTACTCGGCATTGAGCTGGGCTCGACCCGCATCAAAGCCGTATTGATTGATGAGAAGCACATCCCCGTCGCCCAGGGGGATTACGAGTGGGAAAACCAGTATGTAAACGGCGTCTGGACCTACTCCATGGACATGGTGCACGACGGACTCCAGGCCTGTTTTGCAAGTCTCAAGGCGGATGTCAGGGCAAGGTATGACACGGAGCTCACCACCGTGGGCGCCATCGGCGTGTCCGCCATGATGCACGGCTATCTGCCCTTTGATAAGGAGGGCAGACAACTGGCGGAGTTTCGCACCTGGCGAAACACGATCACAGGCGAAGCGGCTTCGGAACTGACAGAGCTGTTCGGCTTTAATATCCCCCAGCGCTGGAGCATCGCTCATCTGTACCAGGCCATCTTGAACGGGGAAGAGCATGTGAAGGACATCGCCTTCCTCACGACACTGGCGGGTTATATCCACTGGCTGCTCACCGGGGAGAAGGTCATGGGCATCGGCGAGGCCTCCGGCATGTTCCCCATCGACAGCGAAAAGCTGGACTATGACGAGGATATGATCCGGAAGTTCAAAACCCTGACAGGATTTGAGCTGCGCACCATTCTGCCGAAGGTCCTTGTCGCCGGAGAATGCGGCGGGACCCTCACCGCCGCGGGCGCGGCCTTCCTCGACCCGGGCGGGACGCTCAGAGCCGGAATTCCTGTGGCTCCCTGTGAGGGCGACGCCGGTACCGGCATGGCGGCGACAAACGCGGTGCGCGTGCGCACCGGCAACGTCAGCGCCGGCACCTCGGACTTTGCGATGATCGTCACCGACAAGCCTCTCGGTGTACACCGGGAAATTGACATGGTCACTACCCCCGCCGGCCTTCCCGTGGCGATGGTGCACTGCAACAACTGCACCTCGGACATCAACGCCTGGGTGAATCTCTTTGGGGAATACGCAGAGATGATGGGCATGTCCGTCAATAAGGGTGAGCTTTTTGTCAAGCTTTTCAACAAGGCGCTCGAGGGCGATGCCGACTGCGGCGGACTTGTGAGCTTCAACTATTTCTCCGGTGAGGGAGTTACCGATCTGAATGAGGGACGGCCGGTCTTTGCCCGCATGCCCAACGCGGAATTCACCCTGGCAAATTTCATGCGCGCGCATTTACTCTCCGCGCTGGCTACCCTCAAGATCGGTCTCGATATCCTGACCCAGACCGAGAAGGTGCAGATCGAAAAGCTCTGTGGTCACGGCGGCTTTTTCAAGACCCCCGGGGTGGGACAGCGCATGCTGTCGGCAGCCGTGGGCGCACCGGTGTCCGTGATGGAGACGGCGGGCGAGGGAGGTCCCTACGGCATGGCTCTGCTTGCGGCTTATATGCTCTTCAAGGACGAGGGCGAACCCCTGGAGGACTACCTGGACAACAAGGTCTTTGCCGATGCCGTCTCTGTTACCCTCATGGCCGATGCCTCGGATATTGCGGGCTTCTCCGTTTTCCTGTCCCGCTATAAGAAGGCGCTGCCGATGGAGCGCTGCGCGACAGAGGTGCTGTGATGCGCGAGCGGAATCGGCGGGCATTTCCGGATAAGCATTATCTGAGTGAGCAGGGCGCAGGCGCCTGCCTCGGAAAAAGGAGAACACGATGACCGAACGAGAACTGGAAATCATTGCAACCAAAGCAAGGCTATTGCTCTTCGACGCCATCTATACCGCGAAATCCGGGCATCCCGGCGGCTCGCTGTCCTGCGTCGATGCATTGACGGCTCTTTATTTCAGCGAGATGCGTATTGATCCGAAGGACCCCGGTAAGCCCGACCGTGACCGTTTTGTGTTGAGCAAAGGCCACTGCGCGCCTGCGCTCTACGCGATCCTTGCCCTGCGCGGCTACTTTCCGGAGTCCGATCTGAAGCTCCTGCGCAGTATACGCGGGCATCTGTCCGGTCACCCGGACATGGTGCATATCCCCGGCATCGACATGTCCACCGGTTCTCTCGGCCAGGGAATCAGCACCGCAGTGGGGATGGCGCTGGCGGCACAGGCAAAGCAGATGACCTACCGGACCTATTGCATCCTCGGCGACGGGGAGATGGAGGAGGGGCAGGTCTGGGAGGCCGTTATGGCGGCGGCGAAATGGAAGCTGGACAATTTCTGCGCCATGGTGGACGTCAACGGCCTGCAGATCGACGGCAAGACTTCTGATGTCATGCCCACAAGTCCCCTGGATCAGAAGTTTGCGGCCTTTCACTGGAACGTTATCCATGCCGACGGGCACGATTTTGAAGAGCTGCTTTCGGCTCTTGCGGAGGCCCGGAACTGCAGGGGAATGCCCAGCGTCATCCTGATGAAATCCGTCAAGGGGCGCGGGGTGAGCTATATGGAGAAAAACGCTGCCTGGCACGGAAAAGCGCCGAACGATGCCCAATATGAGCTGGCAGTCAGTGAGCTGCGGGCGCATCTGGCAGGATTGGAGGCAGAAGCATGAGCAATATGGAGGCGACCCGTTCCGCCTACGGCAAGGCGCTTACGGAGCTGGCGGAAAAATATCCGGAGCTGATGGTCCTGGACGCGGATCTGTCCACGGCCACCATGACCAAAAGCTTTGCCGCTTTGTATCCGGAGCGCTTTTTCAATTGCGGGATCGCGGAAGCAAACATGATGGGCATTGCCGCGGGGATGTCGACTGCGGGGCTCAAGCCCTTTGCCAATACCTTTGCCATCTTTGCCGCCGGCAGAGCCTTTGAGCAGGTGCGAAATTCCATCGCTTATCCCCGCCTGAACGTGACCGTCGTCGGGTCCCACGGGGGCATTTCTGTCGGAGAAGACGGTGCGACCCACCAGTCCATTGAGGATCTGGCGCTCATGCGTGTGATCCCCGGCATGACCGTTGTAAACCCATGTGACGCCTATGAAATGCGATTTGCGACGGAAGCGCTGATAAAGCACAGGGGGCCGGCCTATCTCCGCCTGGGGCGCGCCCCGGTGGAAACGGTGACAGACGCGGTTCCCGGTTATCACTTCGAGCTCGGCAAAGGCGTCACCATGCGCGGCGGCAGCGACATGACTTTTGCCGCCACCGGCCTGTGCGTACAGCTTGCGCTCAAAGCGGCGGTCCTTCTCGAGCAGGAGGGGATTTCCGCCAGAGTGCTGAATATCCATACCATCAAGCCCCTGGACGAGGAGCTGATCGTAAAGGCTGCGGAAGAGACCGGACATATTGTGACCGCGGAGGAGCACAGTGTCATCGGCGGGCTCGGCGGCGCGGTGGCAGAGCTTCTGGGTGAGCGCTGCCCGGTTCCCGTGCTGCGCCACGGCGTGGAAGACCGCTTCGGCAGAAGCGGCAAGGCATCCGATGTGCTCAGCTTCTATGGGCTCACGCCGGAGGCCCTTGCGGAAAAGGCAAAGCGGATCCTGCGTGTCTGATCTCCTGCGCGTTTGTCGGTTTCACGGCCTTCGGCGCAGTCCGGCGCTGACAGTGCGGAATCGGAAGGGTTCAATCGGTGAATAGTATTACGTCTTCCCGGTGAAATCTGCGCCGGTATAAACGTTGCCGTTTTTCCCGGAAACTTTGCGTCCGATGATACAAAACGGATTTCATCGATTCAAAGATCCCCCGGTGAATAAACATTGCATGGTTTATTTTGTATGAAGGGCAGGGTGTCAATTGTCCCGTGTTTTCCGCCCGCGTGCGGGAAGGGCCGCTTACATTCTCTTCTGTCACCCACCCGGATCATCACAGGGAGACAGCAAACGGGCAGGGACATTAAGCCCGAAAAGTAAACTTCAACCGCACAAACCCACCGGCCCGGAGCTGACAAACAGCCCCGGGCCTTGAAATGCCATCGATCAGTTCGTCGGCCGGCCTGTCCGACCGGCGCACACGCTTCCTCATACTATTTCTTGATTAGAAACTTTAATCAAGAAAGCCGCAGTTCCTGCGGCGTTTTCAGCGGAAAACGCTGAAAACACGTCTCATACAGAACCTCTACGCGCCTTATGGCGCTATGAAAAGGGGCTGTGAAGAAAAGGTGAGAAAGAACTCACCTTTTCTTCACAGCCCCGTTACATAGAAGTCTCCCCCGATTTATCGTAAGCGTCAATTCTGGGCGCGATCCTTTTTTCCGGCCTCGCAGGGCCCCGAAACATTTTGCGGCAGCATAGCTTCGACCCAATCTTCACCGTTGGCAG
>CADAUZ010000025.1 GCA_902791215.1 Oscillospiraceae bacterium
TCAAGGAGACCGATGAGAAGCTGGCGAGTGAAGCTGTTTCAATCACCGTACCAGAAGTACTTCATATTAACGAACTCGTAGGTCCGTACACCGGTGATAAACTCACTTGTGAATACTACGCCGGAGAAACATGGCAGGCTTTGGTCGACCGATATGATTTGATTAAAGTTTACAGCGGCAGGGCGGCTTTCGGCGGTGATGGATTTATCTATGATGAAAGCGGCTCCGCTGTTTCGGTCACTGCTCTCGTAGATAACACAAAGACATACGAAGTTCAGTAAGCAGCGAAAGAAAGGTCGTGAGCCTATGAACCGAAAACCGAATATCCTTGCGGCTCCTTACACTGGCGCTGACCGCCTGCGGCGCGGGCGGCGACAGGGTGGAACGCTTCGCGGAGGCAAAACCCGGCAGCGGCGAGAACATCGCCATACCGGGCTATGAGAAGCTGACGTTTACGGCGGGCAAGACCGCGCAGACCGTGAACCTCAAAAACCCGGCGGAGAACGCCTGTACCTTCGTCCTCACCCTGACGCTGGAGGGCGGCGAAACCCTCTGGACGGGCAAGGCGCTCTCCCCCGGCGAGGCGTTCACCCGTATCACGCTGGAAAGGGCGCTGGACGCGGGCGAGTACCCCGCAATGATCCATTACGATTGCTATACCATAGAGGACAACCAACCGCTCAACGGAGCGGAGATACAACTGACACTTGAAGTGAAGTAACCAACAATAAGAGGTGTGCATATATGAGAACAAAGAGATTTTTGAGCATACTGCTCAGCCTTGTGCTTGTGCTCGGGATGCTTCCCGGCATGAGCCTGACCGCAAGTGCAGCAGGTAACACAACGGAGATCACTCCGACGAACACAAGCGGAACGATGACGATTACGCTGACCATACAGTCAAATACTTGCACCGTGACCTATGATCCCGGCAGGGGTTCGGGAACGATGGAGCCCACAAAAGTTGAAAAAAACGCCGAGGGAAAATTCATGTATAAGGTGGAGAGCTGCAGCTTTACCGCCCCCGAGGGGGAGACCTTTGACTATTGGCAGGGCAGCGACGGGAATACCTATCGACCCGGGCCGGAGGTGGAAATAAACGGCAACCTCATCCTCACCGCTCAGTGGAAGGAAGAGAAAAAGCCCGACGGCGGCGAGAAAAAGACCTCCGGCTCCGGCAGCGGCTTCGACCTCGTGTTCAACATCCCCGGCGCGGACAACTCCTGGGAGTATGTCGGCGGCTATGCCCCGCAGCAGGCGTACCGCGTGAGCCTCGCGCCCATGCAGGGCGGCAGCGCGGCCCTCGGCCTCACGACGGGCGACTCCGGCACGCAGATGAATGTCTACCCGTCCACGACGGTCTATGTCTTCCCGAACGCGGAGCAGGGCTACACCCTTGACAAGATCGTCTGGAGCCTCATCGACGGCTCGGCCAGCTACGATATCACCGAGGCGAAGACCTTCGTCATGCCCGCCATGGACGTGGTGGTGTACGTGACCTTCAAGCCCGTGGGGTAAATAGGCCGTAGGGGCCGACGCCCCCTGCGGCCCGTGCGGTACAGACCAAAATCAAGCAAGCAACCCCCGGCAAAAACATACTACTGTACGAATTTGCCGGGGGCGAATACATGTTTTGAGCTTTTCTCTGCCGGGCCGCCGGGGCGTCGGCCCCTACAATGACAACAAGTTTTTTTCACAACCCCTTTTCCAATGTATAGACAAGCCTCAAAGTCTGTCATTGCGAGCCAGCGCCGCAGCGTTGGCGTGGCAATCCGTATTCCCCGAAAGCCGCATGTTAACTGACATTGTACCGGAGAACGGATTCCCACGCCAGTGTTGCGACACTGGCTCGGAATGACAGGGGTGGACTGAATCGTTACGCCCCTTTTTTAATATCCCAGCAGCGGCACCGAGCCGTCGTCCTTTCCCTTGGTGATGGACTTGATCTCGGCGTCGTAGCTGTAGGAATCGTTTACGTGGACGGTGATCACATCCCCGACTTTTTTGCCGAGCACGGATTTGCCGAAGGGGGAGTCCATACTGATGAGCCCCTTGCGCGGATCGGTGCGCACGGTGGAGACCACCTGGATCACTTCGGTCTCGTCGTCCTCGGAGATGTAGATCTCCACCTTGTCGAATAAGCCCACCTCGTCGTCGGCCGAGCGGTCGTCGATGACGTGGGCGGTTTTGATCATGCCCTCCAGGTAGCGGATGCGGCTGCGGTTTTTGTTCTGCGCCTGCTTGGCCGCCTTGTATTCAAAGTTTTCGCTCAGGTCCCCGAAGGCGCGGGTGCGCTTGACCTCCTCGATGAGGCCGGGCATGAGCTCGAGCCGGCGGTAGTCCAGCTCCTCCTGCATCTTTTTGATGTCCTCGCGTGTCAAATCGTTATTCATGTCGTCGTCGCAAGCTCCGTATCCCTCGCTTCCGTCAGGCATGACGAAAGCTCGCTCACTCCGCTGCTCCTCCTCTCAAGAGCAAAGCGCAGGGGCTTTGCTCTTGTAAAAGGCGCGGAACGGAGATTGCCCTCCTTAATTGTAAATTCAGTTGTCGATGTCGATATTGATGGACCCCAGGCCGTTTTTGTCAAACTCGTCCAGATAGTCCTCCATCCGGTTGGACAGTTCCGTATAGTCCTCGGGCTCGCAGTCCTCCAGACCCAGATCGCGCCGTGCCAGCTCCTCGGCCAGGATGTTGAAAAACACCGCGTCCTCATAGTCGGCGATGGCCTCATGGATGCCGCCGTCCTCGTAGGCCTGGGACGGGAACACATGCCCGTGCCAGCGCTGCACCAGCGAGCGCATCCCGCGCTCGGGCGCCATGGCGAAGAGCTTCTCCTGCAGGAGGTCGTAATCCTCAAAGCGATCCTCGCCGCGGGCGGAGTTCAAAATCCAGTTGCCGATATACACCATGTCCAGCAGCCGCCGAAATTCCTTGTCGCTCAATTCAATGTTCATACGATCCCCTCCTCGCGTCGTCGCATTTTTTTACTCATGTCATTATAGCAGAAGAGTATGTCCAATTCCACAGGTAAACAATACAAATTTTCCTTGCCATATGCGGCACTTTGGTTTATATTAGATTGTAAATTTTTTCGGGGAGGCGACGGTTTATGGATTTACGGCCCATCGGTGTGTATGATTCCGGCGTGGGGGGCCTGACCGGTCTGCGCGCTCTGATGCGCCTGCTGCCGGGTGAGGACTATGTCTACTTTTCGGATTCCGGCCGCATGCCCTACGGCCCAAGGCCGCGCTCTCAGCTGCGCCGCATCGCCGTGCAGGACATGGATTATCTGGCATCCTTCGGCGTCAAGGCCATTCTCGCCGCCTGCGGCACCATCTCGAGCGCCGCGAAGGAAGAGCTGAGCGCCTATCCCATCCCCGCCTTCGGGGTGCTGACGCCGGCGCTCGACGCCATGGCCGCCGTCCCGGGGGACGGCCCCCTCGCCGTGATCGCCACCGCCGCGAGCATCGCAAGCGGCGAGTTTACCGACGACCTGTGGAAAAAATGCGGCATGAAGCGGGAAATCGTCGGCGTGCCCTGCCCGGAGCTTGCCCCGCTCATCGAGTCGGGCCACACGAAGCGCTCTGATCCCCTGGTGCAGGAGTGCGTTGCCCGCGCTCTCGAGCCCATCCGGGGCCGCCGCTTTGACGCGGTCCTGCTCGGCTGCACGCACTACGGCTTTATCGAGGAATCCATCCGGGACTGCCTCGGCCGGGACGTGAAGCTCATGTCCGCAGCCGACTGCGGGGCGCAGGCGCTGCGGGATTACCTCGTGCAAAACGATCTCACCGGCGGGGAGCGCAGGGACCGACGCTTTTATGTCAGCGGCGATACGCGCGCCTTTGAAGACTTTGCCGAACCCTATTTGAAAATCGGCCCTGTTCACGCCGAACAGGCGCCCATCATGGAGCTGTAAACAAATGAAAGATGTTGTGATCTATATCCGCAGCCTATACGGCTATGACGAAAACGAGGAGGAGGCCATCGACTTTTCCACAGACGGCCTGTACACCTACGACGGCGGCACCGCCTGCCTGACCTATCTGGAGACGGATGTGACCGGCATGGAGGGCACCCAGACCCGCGTTGTGGTCACGCCGGAGAAGGTGGTGGTGGACCGGGACGGCACCGTGACGAGCCGCATGGTCTTCGAGCCGGGCGTCAAGCACGCCTTCCTCTACGATACCCCCGTGGGCTCGGCCACCATGCACATGGCCACCCGGGACCTCCGCCAGCGCTTCAACGAGCACGGCGGCCAGGTGGAGATCGACTACGTGCTCGACATGGAGCACGCCTTTGCCAGCCGGAACCGCTTCCGGCTGACGGTGAAAGAACAAAAGAAAACAGGAGACAGAAGCAATGGCTAACATGATCCAGAACGCGAAGGACAGCATCAACGCTCTGCTGGAGGCGGCCTGCGCAAGGGCCGTCGAAAAGGGGCAGCTCCCCGAGGGCGCTTCCCTCAGCGGCACGGTGGAGATCCCAAAGGATACCCAAAACGGCGACTACGCCGCGAACCACGCCATGACCAGCGCGCGCGCCCTGCACATGGCCCCGCGCAAGATCGCCGAGGCGCTCGTTGAAAACCTGGATCTGGACGGCAGCTGGTTTTCCTCCGTCGAGGTGGCCGGGCCGGGCTTTATTAACTTCCGTCTCGCTCCCGCCTGGTATGCGGATGTTTTAAGCTGCGTCAGAGCCGAGGACTCAGACTACGGCCGCGTGGACGAGGGCCACGGCAAAAAGCTGATGGTGGAGTTCGTGTCCGCCAATCCCACCGGCCCCATGCACATGGGCAACGCCCGCGGCGGCGTTCTGGGCGACGCGCTGGCAAGCGTTCTCGACCGCGCGGGCTATCAGGTCTGGCGCGAGTTCTACGTCAACGACGCGGGCAACCAGATCGAGAAGTTTGCCTCCTCCATCGACGCAAGATACCAGCAGCTCATTCTCGGCGAGGACAAGGTTGCCTTTCCCGAGGACGGCTACCAGGGCGAGGATATCAAGGAACTGGCCAAGGCGTTTTACGATGAGCACGGCGACAGCTTTCTGAATAAGGACGTAAGCGAGCGCCACGCCGCCATGGCCCGCTTCGGTCTCGACCGCAACATCCCGAAGATGCAGGCCGACCTTCGCCGCTACGGCGTCAATTACGACGAGTGGTTCTTTGAAAGCTCCCTGCACGAAAGCGGCTTTGTGGCCGACACGGTGGCAAAGCTCGGCGAGAAGGGCTACACCTACGAAAAAGACGGCGCCCTCTGGCTCAAAACCGCGCAGATTTTGACGGAGAACATGTTAAAGGCGGGCAAGAAGCAGGAAGAGATCGACAAGCTCGAGCTCAAGGACGATGTGCTCAGAAGGGCCAACGGCTTCTATACCTACTTTGCCGCCGACATCGCCTATCACCGCAATAAGCTCGAGACCCGCGGCTTCGACTACGCGGTCAATGTCTGGGGCGCGGACCATCACGGCCACGTCGCCCGCCTCAAGGGGGCACTCGACGCCCTAGGCCTCGACGGCGAGCACAGGCTCACCATCGTACTCATGCAGCTTGTCAAACTCATGAGCGATGGCAAAGAGGTCCGCATGTCCAAGCGCACGGGCAAGGCCATCAGCCTTACAAACCTCCTGGACGATATCCCGGTGGACTCCGCCCGCTACTTCTTCAACTCCCGGCCCGAGTCGCCGGTGCTGTTCGACCTGGAGCTGGCCGAGCGCCAGGACAACGAAAACCCGGTCTACTATGTCCAGTACGCCCACGCGCGCATCTGCACGCTCATTGAAAACCTGAAGGCCGAGGGCCACGCCGTGCCCGACACGCTGGACGCGACGATTCTCACCGACGAGACCGAGCGGGAGCTCATCAAGCAGCTCGCCGGCCTGCCGGAGGAGATCCGCCTCGCCGCCCGCGACCTCGACCCCAGCCGCGTCAACAAGTATGTCAGCGAGCTTGCCGCCCGCTTCCACCGCTTCTATACGGTCTGCCGCATCAAGGACGCGGAGCCCGGCGTCTTGGAGGCCCGCCTGTACCTGGCCGACTGCGTACGCCGCGTCATCGCCATCTCGCTTTCCATCATCGGCGTCCACGCGCCCGAGAAGATGTAAAACACAGCGATCGGGCTGACTCAAAACGTAAAAACGCAAAGAAATAAACGTATGATACCGCAGGGGAGGGGCAAGCCCCTCCCGGAAATAGAACATGACAAAAAAAGCAATGCAGGACGTGCCGCAGCACGTCCTGCATTTTTCATAGCTTTTGAATGCACGCTACCGCCGGGAGGGCGCGGCCCTCGTAGTCGAACAGCGCCTGGTTGGCCCACTCGTTGCCGCCGGGGCCGGGATCGCGCAGATAACGCAGCCCCGCCGCGCTTGCCCAGCCGCTGCCCTTTACCGGGAGCCAGGCCGGTTCCCAGTACACAAGCCCCGCGCCGAGGCCCTCCGGGGTGCGGCGGATAAGGGCGGCAAGCGCCGTTAAAAACGCCGCCTGGCCCTCGGGCGTCATGGGGTATGGGACGATCGCTGCCTCCCGCTCACCGGCGGCCGGACCCTTTCGCATATCGGACGCAAGGCCCTCGAACGCGGCGTAATCGCGCAAGGTGTGGCCCGTGGCTGTCTCGGTGATGAGCAGCGGTTTATGATACGCTGCCGCAAGAGAACGAAGGTTTTCTTCCAGTCCCGCCATGCTGCCGCTCCAAAAAGGGTAGTAGCTCAGGCCGATCAGGTCAAAGCCCTCGCCGCCGCTCTGCGTATAGCGGGAAAACCACTCCCGGGAAACCTCCGGCCTGCCGCCGTTATCCAGGTGGATAAGCGTTTTGCTATCCGGCAGCGTGTCCCGGACGGCGCAGATGCCGGAAGCCACAAGCCGGGTGACCCGCTCCCACGCGGGGACCCTGCCGTCGGGCCAGAGGAGTCCGTTTGTGATCTCGTTGCCGACGGAGACCAGCTCCGGCGCAAGGCCCCGCGCTTTCAGACTTTGCAGCGTGCCGCGGGTAAAGGTGTACACCGCCTTTTCCAGCGCCTGAGGGCTTAAGCCCCGCCAGGCCTTCGGGAGGTTCTGCTTTCCGGGGTCGACCCAGAAATCGCTGTAGTGGAACACGAGCTGCCAGCTAAGCCCCAGGTCCTTTGCCCGTTTTGCCGTCGCCGCGACCGTGTTCAGATCACAGCCGCCGCCTCCGTAGGATTCTCCCGTCTCGCTGTACGGGTCGTTCCACAGCCGCAGGCGCACGTGGTTGACGCCCCGGCGGGCGAGGATGTTTATTGCGTCGTCCTCGCGCCCGTCAAGGTCAAAGAAACGGCCGCCGCAGCGCTCCACCTCCGAAAGGGTGGACAGATCCGCGCCCTTGAGAAAGCCGTTCATTCTCCGTCGAAAGTGAAGCGGCGGTACATGTCCTTATAGCGAAAGCGCGCCAGCTCGTTTTTCTCCAGGACCTCCGCCTCCGTGCCGTGAAACTGGCAGCGCAGGCAGTAGTATTCGCCCTTTTCCTTATCGTAAAACATGTCCATGTCGATGTCCCGCATGAAGCAGGACGGGCAGCGGAAGTTCAGTCTGCCCTTTCCAGCCTGAGCCATGTGCTGAATACCTCCTTGTCTTTCAATGTGCCCTCGTACCCCAGGGTGAACATGGGGCTGAAGGCGTAGCCCTCGCGGACAAATCCCTTGGCGTCGCGCCCCTCGGCGCGCATCGAGACCTCGGTTTTGACGGGCGGGATGCGGCACCAGACGCGCGCGGCATCCGGCGCTTCCGATTCGCGGCATTTGTATTCGTAAGGGATCACCGCGCTCTGCTCCCCGGCGTCCACGCCGAGGGTGAGAGAACTCATGTCCTCGGTGTACTCGGTGGTGCCGTAGCAGCCCACCATGTACTCGCGGATGGTGACGGTCTGGGTCGGATCGCTTACGGAGAGGATCTTCCGGTCGATGCGGATCTCGCTTGAACCCTCGGTGAAGGTGATGACACTCTGGACCGTGACGGTCAGGCCGTCCTCAAACACGGCCTCCACCGGGTCGAGGGTGAGAATACGGTCCTTCCCCTCGCGGGAGAAATGGGCTTTTGTGCGGCAGAGGCAGAGGTCGATCTCCTCCCCGCCGCGGCAGAGCTTGGCGCTGCGCACGGTACCCTCCCCGGCATAGTGGGTGAAGTAGCCCGCGCGGTACTTCTCCTGGATGAGGAAGGGGTAGCTTGCGTCCTGCACATGTTTTGTGCCGATTCCGACGGGCCACTCGAGCTTTGCGGCATAGGGGCGCAGGTCCACGATCGCGCCGCCCTGGTCCATGTTGACGCAGGCGCGCATGTAGGGGTCGCAGTACCAGAAAAGCTGCTTGTCGCTGCCGTAGAGGATGTCCCGCCAGAGGGCGCATTCCGGCTCGGTGTAGGACTTCTTCTCCCGGTAGTAGTCGGCAAACTCGGCCATGGTCATGTCGGTCAGCTTGCCCTCTTTCTTGAGCTTGCCGTAGTAGGCGCAGCCGTCCTCGTAGGACTTGAGCAGCAGCTCGTATGGCTGTTCCCAGCGGCCCATCTTGTTCATCCAGCCGGGGCCGACGAACATCATGTTGTAGGCATAGCCGTCGTTGTACTTTGCCAGGGAACGGTACTGGTCGATGAGGTTGTAGAGATAGGGGTACTCCCAGGTCTTCGTGTCGTAGATCATGCCGCGCAGCACGTTCTGGGGGTGGGTGCCGAAGTTGGAGCCGTTGCCGTCGTAGCAGGCCAGCAGATCGCGGCTCAAGTGCGGAATGGCGACGATGCCGCTGTCTTCGGCTTCGTTCGCGGCGGGGGCGTGGGTGTTGGCCTTGGAGGGAATCCAGGGTGCCCAGGGGCCGCCGTCCATGAAGGTGTACCAGGAGTTGTTGCAGGTGTGGTAGGCCTTTGGCCCCTCCTCCCAGCAGGTGGCGACGGCACACTTGACGGAGGGGTATTCGGCTTTGATGAAGTTGATTAAATCCGCGTCCAGATAGTAGGAGCCGGTAGACTGGGGGTAAAAGCCGAAGCAGTCGTGAAACTTCTCGAACACGTCGCGCACGATGGCCTTCTTGTCCTCCATGGAGAACATCCAGATGCAGAAGTCCTTGGTCTTGTACTTCTCCCGGAACTGCTCGCAGGGCAGCCCTAAGAGCGTCAGGCCGATCTCGTCGCCGTAGGTTTCGTGGTGCTCTTTGGCAAGGGCCACGGCCTCGTCGTTGAAGAGACTTGCGTAGGTCATCTGGATGGTGGTCTTGAGGCCGTTTTTGTGGGCGCATTCCTGCTGGGTGCGGAAGATATCCAGGCTCTCGGTCAACAGCGCCTTGCGCCCCAGGTCCTCAGCCTTGCCCTGCCCCGTGACCTTTTCCGCGTACTCAGGCACCATCTCGGGGCGGTGGATGATGTTGAGAATAAATTGATCCATGCGTTTTCTGCCTCCCGTGTTGACAAATCGTTTAAGGCTATTATAAACTATGCCCTGCAAGAATACCTTCGGTTTTGAGCAAAAAGAAGGCAAAATCAATCACGGAATGAGGTGCTGAACGGATGGGACGCAGCAAACGGCAGCGGCTGGAATTTCGCTTTTATGAAATACCGCAGAACGAGCATGTCCTGGCGCTGCTGGGGGACGCCTGGCGGCGCGTCTACGGGCACGACGTACAGTACATGCATTTTCACAATCTGATGGAGATCGGCGTCTGCCACGAGGGGAAGGGCGTGCTGACGCTCGACGGACGGGACTGCCCCTATACGGGCGGCATGATCGCTGTCATCCCGGCAAACTGCCCGCACCACACCCGCAGCGAGGGGGAGGACTTCTGGGAATACCTCTACCTCGACCCGGCCCAGATCCTGCGGGAGCTCTACCCCAACAACCAAAAGCTCCAGGAGGAAAAGCTGGCCCTCTTCAACCGTCGGGCCGTCCTGCTGGGCGAGGAGGGCGCGGCCCTCACCGGCGCCGCGCGCGAGATCATCCGGGAGATGCAGCGGCAGGACGCCTACTATCGGGATGTCGTGCGGGATCTGGTGAAGATTTTTCTGCTGCGCCTTCTGCGCCTGAACGAGGAGCCGGGCGCCGAGCCGCAGACGGAGCGCGCCGCGCGCCCGCAGATCCAGCCGGCCCTCGTCTATATTCAGGAGCAGTTTCGTCAGGATATCCGCGCCGAGGATCTGGCGCGGCAGTGCGGGCTTTCGGAACCGCACTTTCGCCGCGTGTTCCGGGAATATGTGGACATGTCGCCCATCGACTATCTCAACGCCGTGCGCATCCGGGAGGCCTGCCGCATGATGGATCGCCGGGACTGCCCGATGGATCTGGTGGCGGCGGAGTGCGGCTTTGCCTCCGTTTCCAGCTTCACGCGCAATTTTAAAAAGCACATGGGCACCACACCCTACCAGTGGAAGCTGATGCGGGAAAAACACGGCAGCCGCCTGCGCGATTACAGCATCACCCTGCTCCGGGGCTGGGAAGAAACCTGAACAGACAATACTTCAAATTCTAGCAGTGTGCACAAATTGCACAATCATTTTTTGTTGAGCATGCTTAAGTGAAAATATTAATAATCGAATATGAAGATTTATTGATCGAAAACAGAGGCAAGAAAGTACAGGCACATGTTATCATTACCTTACGGTGTGAATATCAAGGGGCGAAATTTGTTAAAATTGCACATTTTGCCGCTTTGACAGCATTCGCGCACGGAAAATTTATGATGGAGGCAAAAACATGAAGAAACTCTTCGCACTGCTGCTGACCGTGGCAATGGTCTTCTCCCTGATGGCCATGTCCGGTTCCGCTTTTGCAGACGACGGCAACACCCTGACCGTCTACGCATGGGACGCAAACTTCAACATCCCCGCTCTGAAGGCTGCCGAGGCCGCCTTCCAGAAGGTCCACCCCGACTTCAAGCTGGACATCGCGACCCAGTCCGGCTCCTCCGACGTGGAGCAGGCTATGACGCTGGCCGGTTCCTCCGGTGATGTCAGCTCCCTGCCCGACATCGTCCTGTTCCAGGACCACTTCATTCAGTCCTACGTAGCCGACTATCCCGACTGCTGGCAGTCCCTCGAGGGCGCCGACATCAACTGGGACGACTTCGGCGCTGAGAAGCTGAGCTACAGCACCATTGACGGCGTGCACTACGGCGCTCCCGTCGACAACGGCACCGCGATCTTCGCCTACCGCACCGACGTGCTCGAGCAGGCAGGCTACACCATCGCCGACATGACCGGCATCACCTGGGACCGCTGGCTTGAGATCGCCCGCGACGTCAAGGCCAAGACCGGCTTTGCCCTTCTGTCCATGGACCACTCCGGCGATGACCTGCCCTACATGATGATGCAGGCTGAGGGTCTGAGCCAGTGGAAGGACGGCAAGCCCAACTTTGTCGGCAACGAGCCCTTCCAGCGCATCATTGAGGTCATTGTCCAGGGCGCCAAGGACGGCACCATCCTCCTCGCCAACTCCTGGTCCGAGTACTGCGACCAGACCATCGTCGGCAACCAGACCGCCGGTGTCATGAACGGCAACTGGATCATCCCCACCATCCGCCAGGTCGCTGACAACAGCGGCAAGTGGGCCATCACCACTCTGCCCACCCTCGACGGCGGCAAGGAAGGCTACGCTGCCAACGGCGGCTCCTCCCTGTACATCACCGGCAACTGCAAGAACGTTGACCTTGCCAAGGAATTCCTCGCCTACACCTTCGGCGGCGGCGAGGGCGCCATGGAGACCTATGACAACGCTCTGCGCGACGGCGGCGTCATCACCTGCTGCATCTCCGCCGGTCAGTCCGACGTTTACAAGGAAGGCATCGAGTACTTCGGCGGCCAGGCCATCTACTCCGACATCGTCGGCATGGGCGCTCACGTTCCTGTCATTGAGCAGAACGACTACCACTACACCGCCCGTACCTACATCGGCAACGCCATCACCAACATCATCAACGGCGCCGATCTCACGACTGAGCTCCAGTCCGCTCAGGATCAGGTCGAGTTCGAGATGGGCTGATCGCGCGGCTGAGCGCTGATTAAAAAAACGGCATTGCCCCGTCATGAGTACTCATGACGGGGCAATTTATCAAGGGAGGGATTTCTATGGAGAAAAAGACCAACCGCTGGGGTTGGGCCTTTCTGATCGTGGCCTCCGCCATGATCATGATATTCAGCTTTTATCCCATGTTCTCCGCGCTCATCATGTCCTTCAAGACCGGCTCGAGCGCCAATATGAAGTGGGCGACACCGTGGTATAACAACTACCTGCGCATGTTCAAGGATAAAACCTTTATCATGGCGCTGAAAAACACCTTCTTATATCTGATCATTCAGGTCCCCGTCATGCTGGTGCTGGCGATTCTGCTTGCCCAGCTGCTCAACAACCCGAACCTCAAATGCCGCGGGCTGTTCCGCACCTGCATTTTCCTGCCCTGCGCGATCTCGCTGGTTTCCTATTCGCTGATCTTCCGCACCCTGTTTTATGATACCGGCATGATCAACACCATCCTGATGAAGCTCGGCATCATCCATGAGAACATCAAATGGCTCGGCCAGACGGGCACGGCCAGGGCTGTCATCATCACCGCCCTGATCTGGCGCTGGACGGGCTACAACATGGTGTTCTATCTGGCGGGCCTGCAGAACCTCGATTATCAGGTATATGAGGCCGCGCAGATCGACGGCGCCAACGGCTGGAAGACGTTCTGGCACATCACGGTTCCCCAGCTGCGCCCGGTTATCATCATGACTTTCATCATGTCCATCAACGGCACCCTGCAGCTGTACGATGAATCGGTCAACCTCACAAACGGCGGTCCTGCGGGTACCACGATGACCATGTCGCACCACATCTACAATACCGCTTTCCAGGGCAAGGCCAACTTCGGCTATGCTGCGGCATTGTCCTTCGTCGTCTTCATCCTGGTGGCGATCCTTGCCGCCATCAACCTGAAAGTGGGTGATACCCGTGACTGAAAAGAAAAGCAAGGGTATGGACGCCATTCAGCGGCGCCTGATCCCGAGTTATATCTTTTTGATCATCTGCTCGATCATTTCGGTTTTCCCGCTTTTCTGGATGCTGACTGCGGCCACCAATGCCACGGTGGATGTCTCCCAGGGCCGGCTCTGGTTCGGCGCTTTCAGCACGGAGAACTTCAAAGCCCTCCTGGAAGGCGCGCCCTTTTTCCAGTCCAAGCTTTGGAGCGCCATGCGCAACTCCTTTGTCTTTGCCGCTGTGCAGACGGTCCTGAGCCTGCTCATCTGCTCGCTGGCGGGTTACGGCTTTGAGCTCTATCACACCAAGGGCAAGGATATCCTCTTCGGCATCCTGCTCATGGCCATGATGATCCCCGGCGTCGCCACCATGATCCCGCTTTTTACGATGATGAGCAAGATGAAGCTTCTCAGCAGCGTGTGGGGCTTTATCCTCCCCTCGGTCGCCACGCCCTTCATGATCATGATGTTCCGTCAGAACTCTCGAAACTTCCCCCTCGCCCTGATGGACGCGGCGCGCATCGACGGCCTGCAGGAGTGGCAGATCTTCTTTAAGATCTACATGCCCATCATGAAGTCCACCTATGCCGCAGCCGCGGTCATCACCTTCATGAACGCCTGGAACGCCTACCTCTGGCCCCGCGTCGTGCTGAAGGCTCCGGAGGCACAGACCATGCCCCTGTTTATCGCAAACCTCGCCAACGGCTACACCATCGACTACGGCGCACTGATGATGGGTGTTCTGTTCTGCTCGCTGCCCACGGTTATCATCTTCTTCATCCTGCAAAAGCAGTTTGCGGAAGGCATCACCGGCGCAGTCAAGTAAGACGCAGATTTTGTCCGTTTTCCGGCGCCTTCCGCTTGACGGAGGGCGCCGTGTTTTGTATAGTAGCCTCGCAAAATATACAACGATTCAGGAGCAACATGCCAATGAACACATTCAGCTTTGACCGGGTCGTGCGCGATCCGGCGATCTTTGCCGAGGGGCGCCTGCCCGCCCACTCCGACCACATGGCCTACCGCAATGCCTCCGAGCAGCATACGGGCAAAAGCAGCCTGCGTCTTCCTCTCGACGGCCTGTGGCGCTTCCATTATGCCCGCAACCCCGCCTCCGCGCCCAAGGACTTCCCCGACGCGGACACCGACGGCTGGGACACGATCCGTGTGCCCGCCCATGTGCAGATGGAGGGCTGGGGCGCGCCCGCCTACAACAACTACCAGTACCCCTGGGACGGCACCGAGGACTTAAAGCCCGGCGAGGTGCCGACGCGCTTTAACCCCGTCATGGACTACGTGACCGCCTTCACCCTGCCCGAGAGCTTCCGGGACCACGCGGTGTGCGTCTCCTTCCAGGGCGTGGAGAGCGGCTTTGCCCTCTGGCTCAACGGCCGCTACATCGGTTACAGCGAGGACAGCTTTTCCCCCTCGGACTTTGAGCTCACCGACGCGCTGGTTGACGGCGAGAACGTCCTCGCCGTGCGGGTCTTCCGCTTCACGCCCGGTTCCTGGTTTGAGGACCAGGACTTCATCCGCTTCTCCGGTATCTTCCGCAGCGTCTTTCTCTATGCCCTTCCGAAGACCGCCGTCACGGACCTTTCCGTCGTGCCGACGCTCTCCAAGAACCTCAAATCCGGCACCGTCGCCGTCACGGCGAGGACCCGGGGCGAGGGCAGACTGCGCCTGACCCTCAGCCGGGGCGGCGCACAGCTTGCCGAGGGCACAGCCGCCATCATCAGCGGCAAGGCTGAGGCCGCGCTCGAGGTCTCCGCTCCCGCTCTGTGGAGCGCCGAGGACCCGGCCCTCTACAGTCTTATGGTTGAGGTGCTGGACGAGGACGGCAATGTCACCGAACTCATCCCCCAGGACATCGGCTTCCGACGCTTTGAGATGAAGGGCGGGCTCATGCTCTTAAACGGCAAGCGCATCGTCTTCAAGGGCGTCAACCGCCACGACTTCAACTCCCGCACCGGGCGCGTGCCCGACCGCGCGGAGCTCGAGCGCGACATCATCACCATGAAGCGCCACAACATCAACGCCATCCGCACCAGCCACTACCCCAACGACTCCGCCCTCTATGCCCTGTGCGACCGTTACGGCCTGTACCTCATCGACGAGACCAACATGGAGACCCACGGCTCCTGGGCCCTGGCGGGCTACTCCGGGCAGGCCGACGAGGGCATCGTTCCCAAAAACCACCGGGAGTTTGAGCCCCTGCTTTTAGACCGCGTCGAGTCCATCTACCAGCGCGACAAGAACCACGCCTCTGTCCTCATCTGGTCCTGCGGCAACGAGTCCTACGGCGGCCATGTGATCTTCAACATGAGCCAGCGCTTCCGCTCGCTCGACAAGCACCGCCTGGTGCACTACGAGGGCATCTTCTGGGACCGCAGCTTCCCCGACACCAGCGACATGGAAAGCCGCATGTACCCGCCGGTGGCCGAGATCGAGCAGTGGCTCAGCAACAACCGGGGCAAGCCCTTCATCTGCTGCGAGTACAGCCACGCCATGGGCAACTCCTGCGGCGCGCTGCACAAATACACCGAGCTTTCGGAGCGTGAGCCGCGCTACCAGGGCGGCTTTATCTGGGACTGGGCCGACCAGTCCATCTACCAGAAGGACAACGCCGGGAAGACGCGCCTGGGGTACGGCGGCGACTTTGACGAGCGCCCCACCGACTGGGAGTTCAGCGGCAACGGCATCGTCTACGGCGGCGATCACGCCCCCTCGCCCAAGATGCAGGAGGTCAAGGCCTGCTACCAGGGCATCGGCGTGAGCTTCGACGGCCTCACCGTGAACATCAAAAACCGCAATCTCTTTACGAATACGAACGCTTATAACGCCTCTGCCATCCTGCTCCGAAACGGCGAGGAATGGCGGCGCTGCCCGATGGACATCGCCGTCGAGCCGCTGAAAGAGGGCAGCTTCCCTCTGCCCGAAGAACTACAGGCGGAGATCGCATTTTTGCAGGAGACTGTACCGACGGACGAGCTGGCCGTCACCGTGTCCTTTACGCTGAAAGAGGATACGATCTGGGCCAAGGCCGGACATGAGGTGGCCTTCGGGCAGACGGTTCTGCCGATGGTGAAGGCCGAAACAGCCTGTGACAAGGCTCTGACCGTCACGCGCGGCAGCTTCAATCTCGGCGTCCGGGGCGAGGGCTTCTCGGTGCTCTTCAACGGCATCCGCCCGGGCCTCTGCTCCTATGTTTACGGCGGGCGAGAGCTCATGAAGCAAAACCCCGTCCCCAACTTCTGGCGCGCCCCCACGGACAACGATCGCGGCAATCAGATGCCCCAGCGCTACGGCCAGTGGAAGCTTGCAAGCCTCTACCCCTGGGCCGACAACGTCCCGGAGCTGGAAGCACACGAGCACAGCGTGAAGGTGACCTACCACTACCATCTCCCCACGGCGCCCGCGAGCGAGTGCACCCTCTCCTACGAGGTCTTCGGCGACGGCACGGTCCGCACGGAGCTGGACTATACCCCCGTCGAGGGTCTCGGCGACATGCCGGAGTTCGGCGTGCTGTTCCGCCTGCCTGCGGAGCTGGAGAATCTCCGGTGGTACGGTCTCGGCCCGGAGGAGACCTATGCCGACCGTCAGAAGGGCGGCAGGCTCGGCGTCTATGAAAAGGCCGTGCGGGACAATCTCGCCCGCTACCTGCGCCCGCAGGAGAGCGGCAACCACTGCGGCGTGCGCTGGGCCAGGGTCCTGGACCGCAAGGGCCGCGGCATCGAGTTTGCGGGAGACGGGCTGTCCGTCAATGTCCTGCCCTGGACGCCCCACGAGCTGGAAAACGCCCTGCATGAAGACGAGCTGCCGCCGGTCAATTACACCGTCGCCCGCGTGGCTTTGGCCCAGATGGGCGTCGGCGGGGACGACAGCTGGGGCGCGAAGACCCACCCCGAATATCTTCTGCCCGCAGACAAACCCCTGCACCTGAGCTTCACCTTCCGCGGAATTTGACCCGCAAAATGAAAAGAGGCGGCGCAGCCTTGCGCTTCCAAACCTGAATAACACATTGCCCCCGGCAAATCCGTACAGCAGTACGTTTTTGCCGGGGGCTGCTTGCTTGATTATAAGGCTATACCGCGCGGGCCGCGTGATAAGCGTCGGCCCCTGCACTGTCTATTTATTTTCACAGTCCCATAGGGCAATACCGCATAATGCGGCAAGAGCAGATTCCGCGAAAATTTGGGTTCTGATGATGGCACTTTTTCGCAGATGATTTTGCGGTATGGGTCGGCGTATGGGTCAGTGGAGTTTGTGTAAAAGCAAACGCCCCGGAAGATACAAAAAGTTCCCGGTTTCTCATAAAACCGGGAACTTTTTGGCACGCGATAAGGGATTCGAACCCCTGACCTTCTGGTCCGTAGCTGCTCCGCAGAGGCTACAACTTTCACAATTCACGTATGAAAGTGCCAAAAATTCCTGATATAAGCTAAATTGCATCACAAATATTAAATATTTGAAAAGCGCACGACGCACGATTTTTGATGAAAGATTGCTGCCTTGTGCGCATAAATGCGTTTCTCCATCTTTCGTTCTTCATTTTCGTGACGAGAAAGGTGGTTTAACCTTACTCATGATACATTTCGATAATAGACGTAGTTTGTTGGGAACTCATAAGAACAACCAGTTGTCCCCTTTATCCAGTATCCAAAAAGATAATAATATTTTTGAGGATATACGGACCCAACAAAATAGTTGCTATTAATCCTTTTAAATGCTTCCCAGCGTTCATAATGCTTATTTGCCTCTTCATTATCTATAGGGAAGAAGTAGCCTTGTCCTCTACCATATTCTATGCTGCCAGTAATCACCATTTCGCCAGTATCAATCAATAAATCGTCTTCCTTTTCAAATTTTAATTTTATCAACTGTTCAGTATGCGGATCGACCAAAGAATCCCGATTAAAATCAACAAAATACCCAGGCGTTAAAAGTGTTGTTTTACACCATGATTTATCAGCGGTTTGACCAATTAATGCATCCAACCGATCAGGGCCATATCTCTCAGTCAGCACCCCGATATAGTAACTGCCGCGCGCTATAAACAAGCAGGTTAAAAAGAATATGGCCGCTTGCCTTTTTTTGCATGGCTGTTTTCCAAGGTACTCAGCGACATAAAGATCAGTTAAGAAGAAAAACGGATAATAAGTTCTCATGAACAGGGTTTTTACGAACACATTGTAGAGGAAGAAAACGACAATGAGTACTGGAAGTAAAAAGCTAAGTAAAAATGCTTCACTATCATCCTTGTTATAGTGTTCTTTCCGTTCCCTCCACACTGATAAACCAAAAATAGGGGCCAATGGGAACCCGGCATATAAGAACGAATAAAGCGTTAAGGATAAGAGATGATTTAAAGGCCCGCCAACCTCTGTAATATTACCATCAATAATATATGCTGTCGTTTCCCGTTTTACGGCACGAATTATGTAGTATGGATCAGACCAAACTTTTGGTGAGCCAAACAAAAACCCAATTGTTACCATGCAAATAAACAGAAGCAAGGCGCATAGTCTGCCACGGTTTTCTTTCTCTTCTGTCTTCCATGCCATGATGAATGGAATCAGCCCCCAAAACAACAAAGGATATTTAACTGAGCATAGCAAACCAGATAAAAAACCTGTGAATATCCAACAGGAAAAATTACTTTTGTCCTTATCTTTCCTGCGCAAAACCAGAAAGAGAATCAGCATTATGAGAAAAAACGATATTGCATCCCCTGTACCATATCTGGATTGCTCAATGTGCATGATTGAAAAAATGAGAATCAAACTATATGCTAACACAGATTTTCTGTTTTTACCAAAATGTCGATATTCAATTATCATTCCGCAAATTGCGCCGCAACAAAAATAAAAAATAGAAGCAACTCGACCACATAGCTGCATTGAAAGCGTTTTCCCATACAAGTTATATACAACTGCTGCCACAATATGAAACGGTAGTTGTAGTACAATTGCTCCTTCCGGATATTCTTTTACCTCTGTATATGTATCTGCTGATGCTGTCAAATAACGCATTAAACTATCTGCAGCTTTATAGAATACGTGTTCATCTGGATGCAGGTTTATGTTATGGCCTACCGTGATTAGCCGGGTAAATAAGATCAACAGAATAGCTAAGCTGATAATGAATACTGAAAAGATCCTAGTTTGATCATCACGTTTAGTCATTATCTGTTTCTCCTCTCAATAATAAAGTACAAAAATACCGCCGATTTCAACGAAATCAGGCGGTATTTTTGGCACGCGATAAGGGATTCGAACCCCTGACCTTCTGGTCCGTAGTTAAAGGATAATTGTAAAATATCGTTGAATAATGTGAAATAGCTGTTGATTTAATGCATTTTGTACTGTATTATCGTTATAGAAGTTCAAGCATTGTTTAATAAGTTTGTTTACCTAAGTGTTTACCCGGATATTGTTTACCCGGATGTTTACCAGATGGAGGGCAAAAAATGGCAACGATCACGACGAAGAAAGACAAGGCCGGAAACGTCACCGGCTACAAAGTGACGCTGTGTGTCGGCAGAGACGAAGCCAATAAACAGATATGGAGAACCTGCACGCTCAAGAGGCCGGAAGGTCTGACCCCGGCAAAGGAACGGAAAGAGGTTGAACGGCAGGCCGACGCATGGGCCGAGGCACAAAAGGCCGAGTATGACCGCACGCACGCCAAAGCCGACAAGACCAAGATCACCTTCAAGCAGTTTGTGGAGGATCACTGGATGAAGGATCATGTCAAGACCGCCGACCACACGCCCAGCAGCGTCGAGTTTTTCGAGTATACGTCACAAATGGCGATTGACTACTTCGGAGAGAAAAAGCGCCTCAAAGAGATAGACACCGAGGCAGTAAAGAAGTATATCAATTTCCTCAAGACCACGCCGACGAAGACGACCGGGGAACCCTTCGGCGCTTCGAGCATCAAGCACTTTTACGGAACGCTGAAAAACATTCTCCGCTATGCCAAGCGGATGCACTACATTGACTATGACCCGACCGAGGATTTATCACAGAAGGAAAAGCCCCACCGGGAGCGTAAAGGAATTGACTTTCTGGAGCCTGCACAGGCCGTCGAGTTTCTTTCCTGTCTGGAGCATGAGCCGTTATACTGGCAATGCCTGGTCAATGTGCTGATAACGACCGGGCTTCGGCGCGGGGAGGCTGCCGGGCTTCAATGGGGCGACCTTGACCCGAAAAAGCTGGAGCTGCACGTGGAGCGCAACGTCACGCACGACAAAGAAGCGGAAAACGGCCTGCACGTCGGCAAGACCAAGACCGGCGAGGCACGGACTGTCCCCGTGTCCTCCCGCCTGTGCGGAATGCTTCTCAGGTTCAAGCAGGAACAGCAAGAGCGCTTTCAAATCCTGCTGCTGCCCACGGCGTACATATTCGCCAACGACGCCGATCCATACAGACCAATCAGGCCGGACAGCATCACCCAGCATGTAAAGCGCTTTGTGGCCCGAAACAAGCTCAAGGACGTTTCACCGCATGATCTGAGGCACAGCGCGGCAACGCTGGCCCTTGAGGCCGGGGCCGATCTGAAAGACGTGCAAACCCTTTTGGGGCACAAAGACCCCAGCACAACGCTCAAATTCTACACTGGCGTGAGTGAGGAAAAGAAGCGCCGCACCGTTGAAGGAATTGAAAGCCTTATCACCAAGAACGCATGAAGGAAACGCCTTGCTTTTATGAATAAACTGTAAATCTTTTGCTGCTATGTGAGCGCCAGTCTGATAAAGGCTGGCGCTTTTCGTTGCGCCCCAACGGTTTGCGGTTTTTCCTCGTTGCTTGAGTTTTTTTCTAAGGCTTGGTGTCATTGCTTGACATCGTTTTGCTACGTTATACGCGCAGGGGCAAAACCCATGCAATTTTGTACGGAGGTATAGATCATGAATGAAATGAAAGCGCCCAAGATGTTGACGATCCGCGAGGTCGCTGCTACTGGCCTTCTGTCCGAAAACGCCCTGCGCGCTGGTGTGAAGGCCGGGTGGGTCCCGCATATCAAATGCGGGAAAAAGGCCCTCGTCAACTATGACCGTCTTGTTGCCTATCTTAACGGCGACAACGCATGAGCGGCCAAAACGGAAATCGCCCCGGCTGTTGTGGGGCAGCCGGGGGCGAAGTTTGAGGAGGGAAAGCATGCTCAACGGCATTATATCTGACCTCACACCGCTTTGCAAGCCCCGCGAAAGGCAGGTGTGGTGAATGGCAAAGAACAAGGAAGGCCGCCCGGAGTGGTTCAAGTTCTGGCGACGTAACCGCAGACAGCTCGATATTGAACAGCTTGACATGCAGAGCCGAGGCGTGGTCTTCACAAATATGATGCGGTATTTTGACGGTGAGGATTCCACGCTGCTCGACATGTCCCCCATTGAGTGCATGGCCTTTAATGTGCTCAAGATCAATGTGGACGATTCTTTCAGCGAGTATGCCGAGCGAGAGAAGACCAACCGGGAGAACGGGCGCAAAGGCGGCAGGCCAGCGAAAACCGAACAAAACCCAGAAAACCCAATGGGTTTTGAAAAAACCGAAAAAACCCGAAGACAGAAGACAGAAGACAGAGGGCAGAAGAAAGAAGAAAGAAGTGGAACGGGGGCGGGCAAGCCGCCACGCACACGCTTTATTCCTCCGACTCTTGAAGAAGTATCCGCATACTGCCAGCAGCGAAGAAACACTGTAGACCCTCAGCGCTTCATAGATCACTACGAAACAAATGGATGGGTGCAAGGCAAGGGAAAGCCCATACGGGACTGGCGTGCTGCTGTCCGAACGTGGGAAGCTGGCAGACAGCAAGGGCGGCAGCCTGCACAGCAGCCGGATTTATCATGGCGCGATTCCAAGGCCGTCACACCTGACGATATGGTGGAGTACCCGGAAGGCAGCGGGCAATATCGTCCGCGCTGGGAGGTGCCGCATGATTGAACGTCGGCTTGCCCTCGCGGAAAATTCTCTCGCCGGGTGCCTGTTGGTCGATACGTCGGCAGCGCTCCGGGACTGCCGCGGCATTGTCAGCGCCGCAGACTTTCAGAGTGAAGCGGCCCGCGCGATCTTCAACGCCGCCCTTGCCTTCGATGCTGCCGGGAAGATTGCTGATCCTGTGCAGCTGCAGGCAGAGGCGAAGCGGCAAGGATTCCCGCTCGATGATGAATATTGTGCGGAGCTGATGAGGCTGTACACCACCACCGCCAACGCCGAGGAGACCGCCCGGATCATCCACGAGGACGCACAGAGGCGCCGCGCGCATGAAATCGGTCTCGCCCTGGCGAATGACGATCTGACCCCAACTGACACGCTGGCACGGCTACAGGAGCTGTTGCAATCGCAGGGCAGCCAGCTACAGACACCGCTTGAGGCGGCAAACTCCGTGATGGACTATATCTCCGCTGCTGCCGGCGGCGAGACAAAGCCCTTTCTTTCGTCGGGCTTTCCGAGCCTCGACACTCAGCTTTCCGGCGGCCTTGTTGCTGGTGGGCTTATCACACTCGCGGCCCGTCCGGGGACAGGAAAGACGACGGCAGCGCTGGCTATTGCCGAGAACGTAGCTGTGTGCGGTGGGAAGGTACTCTATATCTCCCTTGAGATGACCACCGCCCAGCTTTGGGCCTGCCGTGCTGCCAGTGCAAGCGGCCTCAGTCGTTCTAACATATATGCCGGACGGATCAGGGATGACGGCAAGGAGTGGCAACGGCTGACAGACGCTTTCGATCTGCTGTCAAGGAGGCCCTTCTACATCCGGGACGTGCCTTCCACGCTGGAGGATATTGAGCGGGAGGCACGGTGCATGGATGGGCTGTCGCTGCTGGTGGTGGATCACATGGGCCTTGTGAAGCCGACGGAACGCGGCAGCCGATATGAGATCATGACCCAGACCGCCCACCGCCTCAAGCAGCTTGCATTGTCTCTCAAAATCCCTGTGCTGGCCCTGTGTCAGCTCAACAGGCAGTCAGAGGCCCGAGAAAGCAAACGTCCCACGATGGCGGACTTGCGAGACAGCGGAGCCGTGGAGGAGGACAGCGACGTGGTGTGTCTCCTGTTTCGTTCTGCTCAGTATGTCCCGGAAGATCAGCGCCCGAAGCCGTGGGAGGCGCAGCCGCTTGATTTTATTGTGGACAAGAACCGGCACGGCATGACAGGCACAACGACACTCAGCTTTTGCGGCATGACTGCACGTGTCACTGAATGGAGGTAACCATGAGGAAACGGAGAAGGCGGAAGAACATCTGGGCAGAGTATGAACGCCGTAAGCGCAGCCTTGCCCAGCGGCCCCAACCATCAGCGCAGTATGAACAGCAGATTCAGAAGATCACACGGGAGATGAAGATATGAGCGGACGGCATTCGCAGCGCAAGGGCGCGGACGGGGAGCGGGAGCTTGCCGCCGTGCTTCGGGAATACGGCTACGATATGGAGCGCGGGGGATCCATGTCATTTGGGGAAGTTCCTGATCTGGTGGGCCTCCCCGGTGTCCATATCGAGTGCAAGCGAGTGGAGCGCTTGAACGTGCCGGAGGCCATGCAGCAGGCCGTGACCGATTCCCAGCGATTCAAGGACGGCATGCCCGCCCTCTTCCATCGAAGGAACCGGCAGCCGTGGCTTGTGACGATCCGGCTGGAGGATTTTATGCAGCTATATCAACGGAAGGATTAAGGCTATGGCAACATACAGCTCGACGGACATAAAGTGCCCATTCTATATCAACGACAATCCCCAGACCTGTAAGCTCACATGTGAAGGCATCCCGCCGGGGAGCACTATTGCCAACCACTTCTTGAACGGGAAGACTATGCACACCCACATTGAGCGGCGCTGCGCCGGGGACTATAAAGCTTGCCCGTGGTACTCTGTCCTCTGGCACGGAAAGTACAGCATGGCAGAACGATATTGAACAAAGAGACCGCCCACCGTGGGACGGCCTCTTCTCTATGCTTAACCCGGCAAGGCCCAGCAACAGGCCCGCGAGGAAGTGCCCGGCGCGTGCACCGCCTGGGTGATTCTGATTTTACCATATCCCGCTCGTCGTTTCAAGGACGTAGAACCTTGACAACCACGCCCCCGGAGAAGGTTAGCATTTGTTAGCATCCTCCAGCGCGAAAACCTTAACATTTCCTAACATGCAGACCTTACCATTTCTCAGCATCCGGCGCGCCGCTGCTGTGCGCGGCTCACGAGGTGCACGTCCCGCCGTGGTGGTGCCTCTGCATGGTTGAAGATAAGGCCCGCTCAGAAGGGCAGGAAATGGCCTTTAAAGACGTTGCCTTTTTCACAGCTGCCTGCTATACTGTTATCAGGCGTCGAGCTGATGGGTTCGGCAATGAGGGCCTGCTTTGCAGGCAGCTCCCCGGCCGGTTTAGGTTCGGCGTCAAAAAAAGAGAGGCTTTCCCAAATCGGGGAAGTCTCTCTTTCCGTTTATTCGGCGGTCTCCCGCTCCAGCGTTTCCGATATGGCACGGTTGATGAAGGCATTGACGCTCTCGCCCCGGCTCTCCGCATGGGCTTTGATCCTGTCCTTTTGGCCCTTCTCGGTCCTGACCTTGATCTCGTCATAGTTTTCCTTCATGTACTTGTTCACGGCCCGCTGCTGGGCTTTCGTTGTCGGCATGGCTGCACACCTCCTGTTGTCCTCAGTATACCAGATTATACCGCAATCATCTATTGGGTACAATATACAATCTGCACATATATCGGGGACGATATTCGTGCATCATTCCATCTTGATATATTGGGGACGATAGATTATACTGATACCAGAACGAGGGAGCCGGGAAACGCTTTCCCGGAGGCGGAAGACACACGACGAGTGCAGCGCCGGACACACGCCCCGGCTCCAGAATAAAACAGGAGGTATACACCATGAGCAACACCACCCTCAGCGACCTTTACGCGGTCTGCACCGCCTGGGAGGAATCCCGGAAGGGAGAGCTTGCGAAGGCAGCGGACACCGCCGCCGATTGCTTTTCCTTTGAGACGAAAGAAGAGAAAGCCAGGTTTGCCGCCTTCTACGCGGGGTACATGTCCAGCAGCCCGAAGCGGGCCGAACCGCCCACCGACAACGAGAAGCCGATAGAGGGAGTCGTTGATGTGCTGCCGAAAGCGTCCACTGAAGAGTGCGAAAGAACCGCCGACGCTATGGATGCGGCCTTAAATGTTTGGATCGACTGGACGCGGCACGGCAGCAAGACCGGCAATGCAGAATATGACACGAAGCTCTTGCTTGCCGCGATCTACGACGCGGGCAGAATGCAGGGGATCAGAGAAGAGAGCAGCAGCCGGAGGGAGGGCAGCAGGCCATAAGTTTTCCCTTATGGGCAAAATAAGCTTCTGACTATATAGTTGACACCGCCGCCCAGATCAGGACGGCGGTTTTTGCTTTTCGGGCGGTTTTTCTGAATTTGTTTACCTTTTCTGTTTACCAGGTAAATTTGCCCTTGTCCAATTGTGGCAAATAAATACCAAAAACCGCCCGATTTTTTCAAATCAAGCGGCTTTCGTTGGCACGCGATAAGGGATTCGAACCCCTGACCTTCTGGTCCGTAGCCAGACGCTCTATCCAGCTGAGCTAATCGCGCATGTCATTCAATTGACAGCTTAAGAATAATAGCACAGTCCGGACGGTTTTGCAATACCCTTTTTTAAATATTTCTCAAAAACTTTCGCGTCAATGGTGGTCTACGTAGAAATACTCGAAAGCGCCGGTGGCGCAGATCGTGTCGTCGGCGTTCATGACATCCACATACACAAGGCACATGGTCTTGCCCGCGCGGATGACGTGGCCCTTGGCGAAGATTTCGTCGCCGCTGACCGGGAGAAAGTAGTGGATATCCGCGCTTCGCGTGACGGCGGGGCGCTGCTCGGGGCCGGCAAAGCTTGCGGTGAGTCCGGCGGTGGCATCCATGATGGTGCTGATAAGGCCGCCGTGAACCTTGCCGTAAAAGTTCAGATGGTGGGGCTGGATCGCCATGCGCATGAGCACGCCGTTCTGCCCGCATTCCAGCAGCTCGCCTCCGCAGTACTGAATAAAGCCCACCATGCGGTTTTGGGCGCTCTCGGGGACCTTGGGATTTTCTGCCATGATCGCTGCTCCTTCGTCATTTTTTCCCAGTATAGCATACGCGCGGGGCCTTGAAAAGCCCCGCGCGCATTAATTTTGTGTGCATCAGACGTTACACCGCGTAGTCCGCCAGACGCTCAAACACCTTGTCGGTAAAGCCGATCAGAAAACCGACGGCCGAAAGGGAGAGCTCTGCGGCGCTGTCCTTTGTTACGAGCTGAAAGAGCTCCGCCGAGACGGTGTTCTCCGAGGTGTCCACATACAGCTTTACGCCGGTGGTCTGGGCGTTGAGTCTGTTGACCTCTGTCATCACCTCTGACAGCCTGCTTTCGTCAAACTTGATCACCTGACCCATGTAGAGCACGATATCCTCCTGATCCTCGTTGAACAGGATGGAGAAATGGGAGGTGTAGTCGGACGCGTCTCCTTTATAGGAGAGCTTGACCTGCTCATAGTTTTCACCGGCAAAGTCAATAACGCCGACCAGCGTGGCGGTCAGATCCGTGTAGCCGTCTATTTCCCGGAGAAAAGCCTGGGTGTTCTGATAGGCGGCGGTGTCAGCAAAAACGGTACTGCCAAGGGAAAGGAGAAGCGTGAGAACGAGCGCGAAAGACAAAATTGTTTTTGCGGTTTTCATGTGTTTTCCTCCCTTACTATAGATTAATCTCATAGTAACCTACTTGTAAATGGAAGTCAAGATTTATTTTACAGGCAGTCCGCTCAGATAGCGGCGCAGCATGTCGAAGGCGTGGTTGCCCGCCATGCGGCGGATGAAGCTGCGGGTACGGAAGGTGCCCATATGCGTCTCGCGGACATAGGTCTGCCCCTCGACGGCAAGGCCGATGAAGACGGTGCCTACCTCGTGCACGCCGTCGCCGTCGGGCCCGGCAAGGCCCGTGACGCTGACGGCCATGTCGGTTTTGAGCCTCTCGCGCACGCCCTCGGCCATGGCGGCGGCCACCTCGCGGCAGACGGCGGTCTTCTCCTCCAGCAGCGCATGATCGACGCCGAGCATGGCCTCCTTGACCTCGTTGACGTAGCTCACGACACCGCCCTTGAAGTAGAGGCTCGCGCCGGGCAGCTCCGTAAAGCGGCGGGCAATATCCCCGCCGGTGCAGCTCTCGGCGGCGGCAAAGGTCAGATTCCGCTCCTTGAGAAGCGCCATGACGGCCTCCTCCACGCACTCGATGTCCACGCCGTAGACCACATCGCCCAGGCGCTCCCTCACATGCGCCATCACGGGGGCGATCATGGCCTCCGCCTCGGCTTCGCTTCCGGCCTTGGCGGTGATCTGCAGCAGGCAGTCGCACTCCTTGGCATAGGGGGCCATGGTGGGGTTTGTCATGCGGTTCATCTCGTCGGCAAAGAGATCGTCCACCGCGCTCTCGCCCATGCCAAAAATGCGCACCGAGTGAGAGACGATGAGCGCATCCGAGAGCTTTTTGAGGTACGGCACGCCGTAGTGTTCAAACATCGGCACGCACTCCTTGGGCGGGCCGGGGAACATGAGTACATGCTTGCCCGCCGCTTCAAAGGCGCAGCCGGGCGCGGTGCCCCAGAGATTGTGGAAGACCGTGCAGCCCTCGGGCAGCAAGGCCTGCTGGTGGGTGTTGGGGGTGAGGCCCTTGCCGGTCTTGATGTACTCGTAAAGGCCCTGCTCTTCCCGCTCGTTCATCACCAGGGGCAGGCCAAAGCAGTCCGCCAGCACCTGCTTGGTCAGATCGTCGCAGGTGGGGCCGAGGCCGCCGGTGGTGATGATGATGTCGGCGCGGGATTTGGCGATCTCCACGCACTGCCGCAGCCTGTCGGGATTGTCGCCCACGACGGTGTGGTACTTGACATTGATGCCGATTTTGGACAGCAGTTCGGAGATGTCGCGGGCGTCGGTGTTGGTGATGTGGCCCAATAAAAGCTCGGTGCCGACGCAGAGGATCTCGGTATCAAAGGCTCTCTTCATAGTCGATCGCAATCCTTTCCAATCCCGCAAGGGCTTCGTTGACCAGGGTTTCCACATCCAGAGCGGACTCGGCCTCCTCGACCTCGGCTACCGTGGGGTGCGTGCGGGGGTGGCGCGGTGTGAAGACCGTGCAGCAGTCCTCGTAGGGGAGGATGGAGGTTTCAAAGGTGCCGATCTTTCGCGCATGCTGGATGATCTCGCTCTTGTCCATGCCGATGAGCGGCTGGAGGACGGGAAGCGACAGCACCGCCTGGGTGGAGGCCATGGCCTCCATGGTCTGGCTTGCCACCTGGCCGAGGTTTTCGCCCGTGACGATGGCCTTGGCCCCGTTATCCAGGGCGATGCGCTCGGCAATGCGCATCATGAAGCGGCGCATGATGAGGGTGAAATACTCCTCGGGGCACTTGTCGCGGATCTCCTCCTGGATGTGGGTGAAGGGCACGACCTCCATGCGCATCTTGCCGCACCAGGGGGTGAGCAGACGGGCAAGCTCGATGACCTTTTCCTTGGCCTGCTCGGAGGTGTAGGGGAAGGAGAAAAAGTGGACCGGGATGGGACGCACGCCGCGCCGGGCGATCATCCAGGTGGAGACGGGGCTGTCGATGCCGCCGGAGAGAAGGGAGATCGCCACGCCGTTGGAGCCCACCGGCATGCCTCCGGCACCGGGCACCGGGGCCGCGTGGACGTAGGCCGCGAGGTCGCGCACCTCGATATGCACAACCAGCTCCGGCTCGTGCACATCGACCTCAATGTCGGGGTAGGCGTCGCTCAGCTCCCCGCCCACGTACTGGCTCAGCTCGACGGAGGTCATGGGGAAGGACTTGTCCGAGCGGCGGGATTCTACCTTGAAGCTCTTCGCACGCAGCATATCGTCGCGCAGGTACTCGATGGCGAGCTTTGCGATCGCGTCCTTGTCCTTTTCGCAGGCCGTGGCACGGGAGATGGCGACGACGCCGAAGACCTTCTGCAGCTCTTCAAAGGCTAAATCCATGTCCGCGCCCTCATCGCCCTCCACGTAAATGGTGGACTGGAGGATATAGACCCGGTACTTGCCGAGGCGGCTGAGACGCCAGCGGATATTGCCCAAAAGCTTCTGTTCAAAGCGGCGGCGGTTGAGACCCTTCAAAATGATCTCGCCCACCTTCAAGAGGATGATATCGTTCATGTTCGGCTCCTGTCAAAAAGTTTCGACCAAGTATAACACAGACGAGGGGAATATGCAAAGAAAGAGTGAAAAGTGAAAAGTTGAAAGTGAAGATAAGGAGTCGCTTTGCGGACCCATAACTCCACTTTACACTTTACACACTCATCTTGCGTCGGCGTGCAAAAGGTGATAATATACTCCCAAGCTTTATGCAAGGAGAATTGTTATGGACTACAAAGAGGCTCTGGCCTATCTGAACGCTGTCGAATTTTTCGGCTCCAAGCCGGGACTGGAACGCATGGCGGCTATGCTGGATGCGTTGGGCAACCCCCAGGACGGGATGAAATTTGTCCACGTCGCGGGCACCAACGGCAAGGGCAGCTGCGCGGCCATGACCGCCTCCGTGCTCAAGGCGGCGGGCTATAAGACGGGGCTATATACCTCGCCCTACCTCTACCGCTTCAACGAGCGCATGCAGATAGGCGGCAAGGAGATCGAGGACGATGTGCTGGCGGAGCTGGTGACGCGCGTAAAGCCTATCGCCGAGGCGATGGAGGACCACCCCACGGTCTTCGAGCTCATGACTGTCACGGCGCTTTTGTGGTACAAGAAAGCAGGCTGCGACATCGTGGTGCTGGAGGTCGGGCTCGGCGGGCGCTTTGACGCGACCAACGTGATCCCGGCTCCGGAGTGCGCGGTCATCATGAACATCGGCCTTGACCACACGGAGATCCTGGGCGACACGCTGGAGCAGATCGCCTTTGAAAAGGCGGGCATCCTCAAGCCCGGTACGGAGGCGGTGCTGTTTCAGCAGACGCAGAGCGTGACCGAGGTCGTACAAAAGCGCTGTGACGAGCTGGGCATAACGCTCCACATCCCGGACTTCGACGCGATCAAAGTCGAGTTTGACTCCCTCTACGGCCAGACCTTTACGTACAAGGGTGAGAGCTACGCACTTCCGCTTTTGGGCGCGCACCAGCTCAAGAATGCGGCGACGGTGCTGGAGGTCGTGGAGGTCCTTCGAGGGCGCGGCTGGAAGCTCGAGCAGAGCGACGTGGAGCACGGGCTTTACGCGGTGCACTGGCCGGGCCGTTTCGAGCTGTTGAGCGAGGAGCCGCTGTTTGTGGTGGACGGGGGCCACAACCCCCAGTGCGCCCTGACCGTGCGGGACAATCTCCTGCGCTACTTCCCGGACAAAAGGCGCATCCTGCTGCTGGGCGTCCTGCGGGACAAGGATTACCCTGCCCTCACGGAGATCCTCAACGAGGCTGCCGACGAATACATATGCATCACACCCGACAGTCACCGCGCCCTGCCCGCCGGGGAGCTGGCGGATTTTCTCAACCGCTATAACAAGCCGGTGGCCGTCTGCGACTCTATCCGCGACGGGGTGAGCCTCGCCCTCGACCGCTCGGACGAGGGAAGCGTCGTGTGCGCGGTGGGCTCCCTCTACTCCGTTGGCGAGATCCGGGCCTGCTTTGAGAGATACTGAATTGCCCCAAAAAAAGGGCGCGTTGCAAAATTCACTTTTAGCATAATTGTTCATGAATACCGTAGGGGAGGGGTGCCTGTGCCCTTTATGGGTATGCCCCTCCCGGCAGTACAACACAACCATTATAAAGCAATGTACGGCGAAATCGTAGCATTTTACGAAATCGCCGTACATTTTTTCGTAGTTTAGGCTTGCCGTGCGCGGGAGGGGCAAGCCCCTCCCCTACGCTCATAAGGCTGTGTTTTTGCGAAAAACTGGTATTTTGCAACACGCCCTTTTTTAAACTTCACTTTCCACTTTTTTGTATCTTACCATCCCATCAGCTCCGTGACGGAGTCCGCCACCTCGCCCATGGTCTTGAGCGTCTTGCCCACTACGGTCTTAACGCCGCTCTTCTTCGGGCGCATAGCGAACATCGCCGCGCTGCCGACCACCAGACCCATGCCCATGCCTACGTAAAAATTGCGTTTGTTCATGTCTTTTCCTCCTGATTGAAGCTGTGTTGTTATTGTGTGCGCAAAATGCTTGCTGTAGCAATGCAATATGTGGTAAAATATAAGATACGATAAAATACTGCTTGCCTCCCCCAGCCGCTTGCGGCGATTGGGGGAGGGGGACCGCTTCAGCGGTGGAAGGGGTAACCCCTCTGCCCTTCGAGCGCAAGTAAAGGGAGGCGCAGACTATGGTTGTGAAAATACTCGCGGTGGGCGACGTGTGCGGTCAGCCGGGGCTGGACGCGCTGGACAAAAAACTGAAACCCTTTCAGAAGGAAAACGACATCGCCTTCACGGTGGTAAACGGCGAGAACGCGAACGTCGTCGGCATCACTCCGAAGCAGGCGGACTTGATCTTCCGCGCCGGGGCTGACGTCGTCACCCTCGGCAACCACACCTGGACGCGCACCGAGCTCCAGCCCTATCTGGACGAGCGCACCCGCATCCTGCGCCCGGCAAACTACGCTCCCCAGTGTCCGGGGCGCGGCATCAACGTCTACCACCGGGACTTCGGCGATGTGTGCGTGTTGAACCTCATGGGCAAGTTCACCCTCGACACCAACACGGATAACCCCTTCGTCATCGCCGACGGCTACATGGCGGAGATCCGGGAAAAAATCATCCTGGTGGACTTCCACGCCGAGGGCACCAGCGAAAAGCGCGCCATGGGCTTTCTCCTCGACGGGAAGGCCAGCGCCGTCTGGGGCACGCACACCCACGTGCAGACCTCGGACTGGGAGGTGCTGCCCAAGGGCACGGGCTACATCACCGACCTCGGCATGACGGGCTCGAGACACTCCGTGCTCGGCATCGACACCGAGCAGAGCATCGGCAAATTCATGGGCGATCCCCCGCGGCGCTACGAGTCCGGCAAGGGCCAGACCAAGCTGGAGGGCTGCGTGTTCGAGATCGACAGCGACACCGGCCGCTGCCTGAACGCAGGAGGGATAAGACTTCTATGAGCACATTGAAAATTCTCCACACGGCCGACCTGCACCTGGATTCGGCCTTTGAGGCGCTGCCGGCGGGCAAGGCGCAATTAAGGCGCACCGAACAGCGGGAACTGCTGGCAAGGCTCGCGACCCTTGCCCGCGAGGAGCAGGTGCAGCTCATCCTGCTGGCGGGCGACCTTTTGGACAGCGACACCAGCTACTACGAGACCGGCGAGGAGCTCTGCCGCTGCCTTGCGGGCATGAATGCGCCGGTGTTCATCTCCCCCGGCAACCACGACTATTATTCCCCCCGTTCCCCCTGGGCGCGCATCAAGCTGCCGGGGAACGTACACCTGTTCACGGAAAGCGCCATCCGCGGCCTGCAGTTTTCCACGCTGGGCATCCGCGTCTACGGCGCCGCCTTCACCGAAAAGCGCAGCGGGCCGCTGCTGCAGGGCTTCACGGCGGAGCGCAGGCCGGGCATGAAAAACATCCTCATCCTCCACGGCGAGGTGGGCGCCCCGGCGGACTCCCCCTATGACCCCATCACCGAGGCCGAGCTTGCCGCCTCCGGTATGGACTATGTGGCTCTGGGCCACATCCACCGGGCAAGCGGCCTGAGGCGCGCGGGCGACACCTGGTTTTCCTGGCCCGGCTGCCCGGAGGGCAGAGGCTTTGACGAGACCGGAGAGAAGACCGTGAACCTCGTCACCCTCTCCGACGACGGGCACTGCGCCCTGGAGACGCGCTCCATCGCCCAGCGCCGCTATGAAAACCTCACGGTGGACGTGACGGGGGCCGACCCCCTGCTCGCCATCCACACCCTGCTGCCGGACGAGAGCGTGCGGGATGTCTACCGCATCACCCTCACCGGCGAGGTGGACGAGCGGCTGGACTTAAACCGCCTGCATGCAAACCTCGCGGAGCTGTTCTTCGAGCTTCAGCTTCGCGATGAGACCACGCCGCGCCGCTCCCTCTGGGAGAAGGCCGGGGACGACACCCTGCGCGGTCTGTTCTTAAAGAAGCTCAAGAGGGAATACGACACGGCCCCGGACGATACCACGCGCCGCGCCGTCGAACAGGCGGCCCGCTGGGGGCTGGCTGCGCTGGACAACCGGGAGGAGGCGGTGAGACATGAAGATCCGTAAATGCACGGCCTCCTTCGGGAAGCTGGAAAACGAGAGCCTCTCCTTCCGCGACGGGCTGAACGTGATCTATGCCCCCAACGAGAGCGGCAAGTCCACCTGGTGCGCCTTCATCATGGCCATGCTCTACGGCATCGACAGCTCCGAGCGCACCCGCGCGGGCTATCTGCCGGATAAGCTCCGCTACGCCCCCTGGTCGGGCGCGCCCATGGAGGGCACCATGGACCTGGAGGCCGACCGCTGCGACATCACCATCACCCGCTCCACCAAGGGCAAGAACGCCCCCATGCAGGAGTTTTCCGCCGTCTACACCGGCACCAACGTCCCCGTCAAGGGCATGACCGGCTCCAACGCCGGGGAGATGCTGACCGGGGTATCGAAGGACGTGTTCCGCCGCAGCGCCTTCATTGCCCAGGGAAACGTCGGCGTGACCGGCAGCCCCGAGCTTGAAAAGCGCATCAGCTCCATCGTCACCACCGGCGAGGAGAGCTGCTCCTGGTCCGAGGCGGACGAGCGCCTTCGCGCCTGGCAGCGGAGGCGGCGCTATAACCGCAAGGGGCTCCTGCCCGAGCTCGAGGGCAAAATGGACGAGACCCAGCGGCGCCTGGAGGAGATGAGCTCGTCGGTGCAGGACGCCGAGGAGCTGGATCAGCGCCTGCGGGAGAAGCAGGCCCAGTGCGAGGACCTGGAAAGGCAGATGGCCGAGAGCCGCAAGCGTCAGCGCCGGGAGGCGCTCGAACGCCTGAGCCGCAGCAAGTCCCAGATGGAGGAGAGCTCCGCCCGCCACGACCGGGCGCTCGAGACCCTGAGCGATCTGCGCGAGCAGCTGCGGCAGGACCGTTTCGGCCTCCGGGAGCCGGACGGCCTCGAGGCGGAGGCGGCGGAGGATCTGGAGACCCTCGCGTCCCTGCGCTCCCGGGCGGGACAGAAGAGCAGCCCCATCTGGGCGGTGCTGCTGGTGGCCCTGGCCATGCTGGCCGCGGCGCTGTACGGGACGTATCAGCATATCGCGCTGATCGTGGCGGCGGCGGTACTGTGCGTTGCTGCGCTGTACTTTCTCTTCCGCTACAGCCGCGAGCACCGCGCCCGCGAGGACGCCCGCGAATCGCAGAAGCGAATACTGGAAAAATACCATGCCCGCTCCTCAGGAGAGATCCGCGAGGCCCTGAGCGAGCACCGCGCCCTCTGGGAGGAGATGGAGCAGGCCGAGAAGGAGGAGCGCGCCTGCCGCGGCAGCTTTGAAAGCGCGCGCGGGATGCTCTCCGAGATGCAGGACACCGCTCTCCGGGCCCTGGACTTTACCGACGGCAATTCCGAGGCTGCGCGCCTGGGCCGTCAGCTCGCGGCGGGCCGGGCCGAGATCGAGACCCTGTCGAGGCAGCTTGCCCAGGCTAACGGGCGGCTCACCGCCCTGGGCGACCCCCTGGTGCTCTCCAGCTCCCTCGGCTATATGCGCACCGAGTACGAACAGCTCTGCGACGAGTACGACGCCATCAGCCTCGCCATCGACACCCTCAAGGACGCGGACACCGAGATCCAGCGCCGCTTCTCCCCGGAGCTGGGGAAGGTGGCCTCCAGCTACATGTCGGCGGTGACAGGCGGCAGATATGCGGACGTTCTCATCAACCGCGATTTCTCCGCCATGACGCGCATCAGCGACGACACGGTCTCCCGCCGGGCAGAGTATTTAAGCGCCGGGACGCTGGATATCATGTATCTGGCGGTGCGCCTTGCGGTCTGCGAGTTGGCCCTCCCCGACGGGGAGCCCTGCCCCCTGATCCTGGACGACGCGCTGGTGAATCTCGACGATGAGCGCCTGGAGCAGGCCATGAAGCTGCTGGGCGAGATCGCCAAGGAACGGCAGGTCATACTTTTCAGCTGTCGGAAGAACGAGGAGAAAGCAGATGAAAAAGTGGAGAGTGAAAAGTGAAAAGTGGAGTTATCGTGTCTCCTTCGGAGATAAATTGTACTTTTCATATACCTCACCTTGCGGCATCCAATGAAAAATACTGAGGGCAGAGCCTGTTTTCATCGCGGCGCAGCCGTTCCTTCACTTCACTTTCCGCTTTCCACTTTTCACTTTCTGATACGCACAGCCGTTGGTATTCTGGTGCCAATGCTGGTTTTCCTCGCCTGCCGCTGGCTTTTGCGCGGCGGAGGTCTGCTGTGCCTGTTTTACGAGCTGACGAGCCTCTACTGCCCCGGCTGCGGCTCGGGCAGGGCGGCCATCGCGCTGCTGCACGGGCATGTTCTGGAGGCGCTTTCCCACAACGCGCTGTTTTTTCTTCCGGGCATCCCCTGCGGGGCGCTGCTTGTATGGGAGTATCTGCGCTTTGTGTTCCCCGGTCTCGGGCTTAAAAAAATCGAGCTGCCCGTCTGGACAGCCCGGCTCACGCTGGGGATGATCGCGGTATTCTGGCTCCTGCGAAATCTGCCGGGATTTGAGGTCCTGGCACCGTAATCATAAAACGATAAAAAACGAAAAGAGATGAGTGCGATGAAACATTGTCCGAACTGCGGCGTGGCGGTGGAGGAGGGGCAGCGCTTCTGCGGCGAATGCGGCGCGAAGCTCCAGTTTGACCCCTTGCCGACCGAGCCTGTCTACACCGACAACGAGAGGCTGAAAAACGACCCGAACCTGCGCTCCCGCGATCCTGCACCGAAGGCAAAGCGCAGACAGAACAAGGTGCCGGAGCTGACGCTGGAGCCCGATCTCTGGGGCTCAGGCGCTGCCGCGGCCGTTGCCGAGGAGCCGCCGAAGCCCGCCGAAGAGCCCGCGCCCGCCGAGGCTGCCGCGCCGACTTTGCAGCTGGAGGCCCCCGCCGTTGCCAACAGGGCGGAGGACCGCGACTACGAGCGGCCCGATGCCGAGTACCACGGCCCCGCCCGGGGCAGCCAGGGGGACTACCGCGCGCCCGCTCAGCAGACGAGCGAGCTGCCGCACGACTACACCATGTCCCGCGGGCAGGGAGTGTCCGACACGCCCGAACAGAAAATGCCGAACCAGTCCCTCATGCTCGCCTGGAGCATCATCCTCACCTGCCTTTGCAGTGTGTGCGGCATCGTGGGCCTTGTCAAGACCGTCAAGGCATACAAGCAGATCGACCCCGCACTCAAGTACAAGCTCTTGAGCTCGGCGAAGATCTGGCTCATTGTCGGCACCGTGCTCCACATCCTGCCCTTCCTCGCGGATCTGCTCTGAGTCTTAAAATAGGGGCTGTGAAAAAAGACCCTGAAAAAAGAAGGACGCTTCCAAGCGAAAGTACTTGGAAGCGTTCTCCTTTTTTGGTACAATTTTTGTGTCATGAA
>CADAUZ010000026.1 GCA_902791215.1 Oscillospiraceae bacterium
GGCTTCGCCGAGCTGTCTCTTCGAGCGCCTTAAAGTGTTACCCATGTCTTTGGACAAAGTGTTACCTATGTGGTCTTGACAGAGGGCGTCGGCCCCTACAGCTATATGTGAGTTTTCACGAAATACAAGGCTGTAAATCATATTCTTATGCTCTGCATAGGAAAACAAAGTATCGGTTGATCTGGGCTTTGTGTCATTTGTGGCCAGTCATATATTATGTAAACCGCATTATGTCTATCAGTCCCGTGAAAAAAAGCCGAAAAATTTTCTTGCTGTCCGTACATGCGGACAGCAAGGTTGTCATAATAAGGCCAACGAAAAGACAAGGAGGCCTGAACAATGAGAGGCTATTTTACCGCAGGCGGATTTTACGGGCTGGTGGACGGCAGGTATATTCTTTTTGCCGGCGAGGCCGAATACTATGAGTATGTACAAGATCGAGGGGAGGTCGCATGAACATGTCAGTATCCACACAGGCGCAGAAGCTGGGCTTTACGGTAACGGGAAAGCTCATGCCAAGAGAGGGAAAGGAGCCGCCCAGGCGGTGCCGCTACTATGAGGACGAGGCCGGGAACCTGTATATCGTGCGGCGCGGGATTTTGACCATCGTCGCCGCCAACGGCAAAGTCTACTGACTTGTCCGCAAGGGCAAAACGTGGTATGATGCTGCCGCGAGGTGATGAGCTTGAAAGCAAACCAGCGGGGAAAGCTGCTGTTATTGCAGCGCTTTCTGGAGGAAAACACGGACGCGGAGCACCCGGCCACGATGGAGCAGATTTTAAGCTGGCTGGAGGCAAACGCGGAGGTCTCGAACCGCAAGACCGTCTATGAGGACCTTGCCTGGCTGCGGGATCAGGGGCTGGACATCCAATCCGTGCGCATGGGGCGCGGGATGGGGTATTACATAGGGAGCCGGGCCTTTGCCCTCTCCGAGCTCAAGCTGCTGGTGGACGCGGTGCAGTCGTCGAAGTTCATCACCGAGAGCAAATCCATGAGCCTTATCGGGCGCATTGAGAAGCTCGGCAGCGTCCACCAGGCGCGGCAGCTGCGGCACCAGGTCTGGGTGCGCGGGCGCATCAAGACCATGAACGAGTCCATCTTCGCAAACGTCGACCGCATCAGCGCCGCCATTGAGTCGAATAAGCAGATCACGTTCCGCTACTTCACCTGGAACGTCAGGCGCGAGCGCGTCTTCCGCCGGGACGGGGCGCGCTACGAGGCCAGCCCCTGGGCGCTGCTGCTGGACAATGAGAATTACTATCTGCTCGCCTGGGAGGGCGGGACGATGAAGCACTTCCGTGTGGACAAGATGCTGGACATCCGCGTTGCGGAGAAGCCGCGCGAGGGCCGGGATGCCTTCGATGCGCTCAACATGGCGGCCTACACGGATTCGCACTTCGGCATGTTCTCCGGCGAGATCGACCGCGTGAAGCTCTGCTTTCAAAACAGCCTCGCGGGCGTTGCCATCGACCAGTTTGGGCCGGACGCCATGCTGATCCCGTATGACGAGGAGCACTTCACGGTCACGATCCGCACGGCGGTCAATGTCCAGTTCTTCGCGTGGCTCCTCGGCCTCGGCGACGGGGTGCGCATCCTCGAGCCGCAAAGCGCCATCGACGCGATGCGGGAGCATCTCGACAGCGTGAGAAGATTATATGGGGAGTGACAAAAGCGCCAGGGCATTTGCCCTGACGCTTTTGGTTTTATTCGCTTGTCTTGTATCAGCCCTCGGGATTGACCGAGACGATACGGCCCTGGCCGTAGGGGTTCTCGTAGCCGGCGCCGACGGAGCCGCCCAGGGTGCCGGTGATGTAGTCGATAAGCACCTGGTTATCAAGCTTGACCGCGTTCTGCACGACCTTCGCGCCGTCATACATGGTGTAGCCGTCGCCGTTGTTGAGCAGCTGGTAGTCGACGGAGGCCAGCGTGTAGGTTTTGGCGGGGTCCAGATCCTCGCCGCCGACCTTGACGTTGCGCACGCGGCGCTCCATGGTCTCGTCGATATGGTCGAACATGACGTTGGTCTCATCGGACACACAGGGGCTCGGGATGGAGGAATCATATTCAAAGGTCAGGCCCGCGACCTGGTTGAAGCCGCCGAACTCACCCGGCAGGGCATGCACGGACCATTCGAGAGAGTCCAGCACCTGCTGGCCGGTGACCTCGATCACGGTCAGGTTGTTGCCGAAGGGGTGGACCTTGAGGATGTCGTTGAGCGTGATGTCGCCCTTGTGGATAGAGGTGCGGATGCCGCCGCCGTTGACGTAGGCAATATCGGCGCCGGACTGGTCGAGGTAGGCGTCGGCGCAGAGGTCGCCGAGGTTGGTTTCGGCGCGGCGGATCACGCGGACGGGCTTGCCGTCGTCGGAAGTGATCTCGGGATCGTGAGTGATCAGCTCAACGGTGCTGGCGGCGACAACCTCGGCGAGCTTCTTGTTGAGCTCGGCCGCGCCTTCGTATACAGCCTCGGAAGCCAGGTTCTCAATGCCGAGCAGCACGGGAAGGGAGGCGCTGCTGTCCCAGGTGTAGAGCTCGGAAGAAATCTCGCCGTCGCGGGTGATGTGCAGCACGCCGATCTCGGCAAGCTTGGTGCCGCATGCGGAGCGGACAACGTCCTTGCCGTCCTTGTCCTTCATGACAACCTGGTCGGTGTCATGGCTGTGGCCGTCGAGGAAGGCGTCGATGCCGCTGCAGTGGGAGATCACGTCGCTGTACATCCAGGGGGCGCACTCGGTCTCATTGCCCATGTGACCCATGACGATGACGTAATCGGCGCCTTCGGCGCGGGCGGCGTCGACAGACTGCTGCACGGCGTTATAGATAGCCGTACCGTCAGCGTCCTGCATGAAGCCGTAAATGAAATTGCCGTTTTCATCCATGAAGTACTTCGGGGTGGAGGAACGCAGGGTATCGGGGGTGGTCACACCGACGAAGGCGATCTTCATGCCGCCGATCTCCTTCATGAGCCAGGGCTCGAAGACCAGCTCGCCTTCCTTGTTGAAGTTGCAGCTGATGTAGGGGAAGTTTGCCTTCTTTGTAAGCTCCAGGAAGCGTTCCACGCTGTAGTCGAACTCATGGTTGCCGGGGATGGCCACGTCGTAGCCCATGACGTTCATGATGTCGATGATGGCCTCGCCGCGGGTCATGGTGCCGATGGCCTCACCCTGGATGGAGTCGCCGTCATCGACGAGCAGGACGTTGTAGTTTTTGGAGAGATTCTCCTTGACGGCGTAGAGGCCCGCGTAGCCCCAGCCCTGGTCGATGCCGCAGTGCACGTCGCTTGTGAAGAGGATGATCAGATCGCGTTCCTCGGGCGCCGTCTCTGCCGAAGCCGTACCGCCGAAGCCGACGAACAGCGACGCGAGGAGACAGACCGTGAGAATAAGGGACAATGCTTTTTTCATGTTGTTTCCTCCTGATTCAGATTTTTAGTTTGCCCGCTTGCCGCGGGAATATTCTGTCATAATTCTACTATGTCGTGAAAGAAGTGTCAATAAGGAAAGCTTGGAATGCGCGCGAAAGCCGCCCACCCGGGCGGCTTTCTGTCGGTTTACTTTTTCAGTACGATGTCCACCTTGTCCTTGTAGATGGAGTTGGCGGGGATGACGCCGCGGACGCAGGAGGTGGGGTAGATGTTGGTGTGGCGGCCCACGACGGTGCCGGGATTCAGGACGCTGTTGCAGCCGACCTCCACGAAGTCGCCGAGCATGGCGCCGAACTTCTTGCGGCCGGTCTCGATGGGGCCGTCCGGAACCTTGACGGTGACAAGGGTCTTGTCGCTTTTCACGTTTGAGGTGATGGAGCCCGCGCCCATGTGGGCCTTGTAGCCGAGGACGCTGTCGCCCACATAGTTATAGTGCGGGGTCTGGACGTTATCGAAGAGCACGACGTTTTTCAGCTCCACGGAGTTTCCGACGACGGCGTTCTTGCCGACGATGGCGCTGCCGCGGATGAAGGCGCAGTGGCGGACCTCGGCGCCGTGGTCGATGATGCAGGGGGAGCCGATCCAGGCCGACGGGAACACCTTCGCGTCCTTTGCCACCCACACGCCCTCGGCGGGGTTATCGTATTCCTCGGGGTCGAGGGTGGGGCCGAGCTCTAAAATAAAGCCCTTGATCTCGTCGAGGACCTCCCACGGATAGATCTTCCCCTTGAAGAGCTTTTTGGCGATGGTTTTGTCCAGATCGAGTAAATCCTTGATTTCTACCATGATGTTTGCCCCCTTACTTGATTCTGATGAGCTTGCCCGCCTTATCCATGGCGGCGATGATGGCGTCCACCTTTTCCTCGCAGAGCTCTTTGGTGGTGGCCTCGCTCATGACGCGAAGCAGAGGCTCGGTGCCGCTCTTGCGCAGCAGGACGCGGCCGTTTTCGCCGAGCTCCTCCTCCGCTTTCTTCACGGCAGCCTGGACCTCGGGGCAGTTGAGGGTCTCGTCCTTGTCGGTGACGATGACGTTTTTGAGTACCTGCGGGTACATGGTCATGCCGGAGGCCAGCACGGACAGGGGCTGCTTGGTCTCGGTGACGGCCTCCATGACCTTGATGGCGGTCAGCAGTCCGTCGCCGGTGTTGGCGAGACGGCCGAAGATGATGTGGCCGGACTGCTCGCCGCCCAGGAGGTAGCCGTTCTGGCGCATGTTCTCGGCCACGTACTTGTCGCCCACGGCGGTCTTCTCGTAGCCGATGCCGAGCTCGTCGAGGGCCTTGTACAGGCCCATGTTGCTCATGACGGTGGTAACGACCTTGGAATTGCCGAAGGTGCCGCTCTCCTTCATGTACTTGGCGCACAGGTACATGATGTGGTCGCCGTTTACCTCGTTGCCCTTCTCGTCGACGGCAAGGCAGCGGTCGGCGTCGCCGTCGAAGGCAAAGCCGAGGTCGAGCTTGTTGTCAACAACGTGCTTTTTGAGGTTATCGAGGTGTGTCGAGCCGCAGCCGACGTTGATGTTGAGGCCGTCGGGGTGGTTTGCGATGACATAGGTGTCGGCGCCGAGTGCGTCAAAAACGCTTTTCGCCATCTGCCAGGTGCTGCCGTTTGCGCAGTCGAGGCCGATCTTGAAGCCCTTGTAGGAGCGGGTGGCGAGGGAGATGAGATAGCCGATGTAGCGGTTGCGCCCGGCGGCGTAGTCCACCGTGCAGCCGATACCGTCGCGGGTGGCGTAGGGCAGGGCGCGGTCGGAGTCGAGGTATTCCTCAATGCCGTCCAGCACGCTCTCCTCCATCTTCTCGCCGTCGCCGTTCAAGAGCTTGATGCCGTTATCGTGGAAGGGGTTGTGGCTTGCGGAGATCATGATGCCGCAGTCGAAGTCGTCGGCGCGGGCGATGAACGAAACGCTCGGCGTGGAGGTGACGTGCAGCAGGTACGCGTCCGCCCCGGAGGCGGTCAGCCCCGCGCACAGCGCGTTTTCAAACATGTAGCTCGAGCGGCGCGTGTCCTTGCCGATGACGACCTTGGCCTTGTGGTCCTGACCGTAGTACCAGCCGAGATAACGGCCGATGCGGAAGGCATGGTCGACGGTCAGGTCCACGTTGGATTCGCCGCGGAAGCCGTCGGTCCCGAAATATTTACCCATATGTATATTACCTCCAAACTTTTGGATTAAAACGCAGCCTTGCATATATAATATGCAGGGCCCGCGTTTTGCAGACAGATTACAGCTTCCCCGCCGCTTTCTCGTCCAGCAGCACCGTGACCTCCAGCGGGATCTGGAGGTAGGCCGCGGGGATGTAGGGCGTGGTCTTGGCGTAGAGCATCTGGTAGACCGCGGCGGCTTTATCTTCGCCGAAGGCGAGCAGCAGGATTTTACGTGCCTTTGTCAGGTCGTGGATGCCCATGGTGACCGCGTGTTCGGGCATGTCGTCCTCCGTAAAGCCGCGCTTTTTAAGCTGGCGCTTGGTGCGGTCGGTGAGCTTCTGGACGTGGGTGCGCGCTTCAAAGAGCGTGCCCGGCTCGTTATAGCCGATGTGGCAGTCCTCCCCGATGCCGAGGATTGCAAGGTCGATGCCGCCCAAAGCGTCGATCAGGCGGTCGTAAGCCTCCGGCGCGTCCGCGTCCGGGAAAAAGCAGTTTTCCGGCCTGAGATCGCTTTTTTCGATCAATCCTTCGGTCAGGGCATGGCGGCAGGTTCTGGATTCTTCTACGCCGATAAGCTCGGTCACGCAGAGGACGCGGGCCTTCTTCATGGAAAGCCCGGAGAGTGCCGCCCACAGGGGCTTCATCGTCTCCCCGCAGGCGAGGGCGAGAACGCTGTCCGGCTTTGTATTCAGCTGGTTTTGTATCGCTTTTACGGCGATTTCGACCAGATCATTGGTATTTTTACAGATTTCGGTTTTCATTATTTGGCACCTTTACTTTGCCCCGCGAGGGACAAACTATGCGTGAGGTGAAGTTATGGCGATCGTGATGATTCGTACCGCAATCATATATGCTGCCCTGCTGCTGGCCATGCGGCTGATGGGCAAGCGGCAGCTCGGAGAGATGGAGCTGTCGGAATTTGTCGTGGCCTCGCTGATTGCCGACCTTGCCGCCCACCCGCTGCAGGATGTGGGCATCCCGATGACCAACGGCCTTGTGCCGATCCTGACGCTGTTCTGCTTTGAGATCCTGATAGCCGGCGCGAGCATGAAGAGCATACGCCTCAGAACGCTCCTGTTCGGCGGGCCGAGCGTACTGGTGCGGCGGGGCGTGATCGACCAGCGGGAGATGCGCCGCAACCGCTTTACCGCCGACGAGCTCATGCAGGAGCTCCGCAAGCAGGGGCTATTCGATCTGAGCCAGGTGGAATACGGCATCCTCGAGACCGACGGGCGTCTGAACGTGATCCCCTACCCCGCGCAGCTTCCCGCGACGGCGGAGCAGATGGGGGTAAAGACGGACGACGGGGGCTGCCCGCTCATCGTCATCAGCGAGGGGCGCACAATCGAGAAGAACCTGCGCGCCCTGGGACGGGACGCGGCCTGGCTCAAAGAGGAGCTCAGGGAGAAGGGGCACGAGGACCCCAAGGGCGTCTATCTCATGACGGTCAATCAGAAGGGGCAGAGCTATATCGCGGCAAAGGAGGCGGCGAGATGAAGCGGGAGATCGGGGCGATTATACTGCTGGGGCTTCTCATAGGGGCGTCCGTGTGGAACATCCGAAGGGCGGACACGCTCGTTGAGGAGATCAAGGAGCATGTGGCGCTGTCGGAAAAGGCGGTGAAGGCGGGCGACCCCAAATACGCCGCCGAGCAGCTTGCGGCGGCCTTTCGCATCTGGGGCGCGGCGAAGAATTACACGCAGGCGGTCCTGCGCCACCCGGAGCTCGACGGCACGAGCGACGCCTTCTACGCCGCCATGCGGGAGCTGCGCGCCGGGGAGACCCGCGCGGTGCCCGCCGTGTATGAGCAGCTGAGGTATCATCTCGACTCCATTGCCGGGATGGAGAAGGTAAGCTGGGGCACCGTGTTTTGAAGACGCGCTTTTCCCCTGGCTCCCCCTCCGGGGGACCCAGGGGGCGCGCTTCCTCTTACTTCCCCTCCAGAAGCTTTGTCAGCTCCTCCATGAAGGTATTGATGTCCTTGAAGCTGCGGTAGACCGAGGCGAAGCGGACGTAGGCCACCTCGTCAACCTCTTTGAGGCGGGACATGACCATCTCGCCGATTTCCACGGTGCTGATCTCGCGCTCCAGATTGCTCTGCAGCTCCTGTTCGATATCGTCGGCAATATCCTCCAGAGTTGCCAGCGGCACCGGGCGCTTTTCGCAGGCGCGCACCATGCCGTTAATCAGCTTGACCTTGTCGAAGGACTGGCGGCTGCCGTCGCGCTTGACGACGACCAGGGGCAGGCGCTCGATGATCTCATAGGTGGTAAAACGCTTCTGGCAGGCCAGGCACTCGCGCCGACGGCGGATGGTGGTGCTCTCCTCGGCGGGGCGGGAGTCGATGACCTTGCTCTCAGTATAACCGCAAAACGGACATTTCATGTTTTTCTCTCTCCCATGTGTGGCTGGGCATGCTGCAATCCAGCCGAAATTATATACAAGGTTTTATGCATTTTCAAGTATTTATTAACTGATCTGCTCAGATTTTAGCATATTATACAAGCAGATACAGAGGAGGGCACGCCTCCTCTGTTTTTTCTCCTGTGCGTATCGTCTCAGAGGAGCCGGATGATTTCGCCCGACAGGGGGGCGGCGACGCCGCTGTGCACGCCGAGGCCCGCGACCGCGCAGTCCACGCTGTACGCGCGCTCCTCGCCGCTGCGGTTAAGAACGCACAGCCACACGCTGTTTTCCGCCGCATCGCCGAAGACGTCTTTCCCGTCGGTGATGTAGCGCAGGACGATCATCACCTCACTGTCGGAGGCGAAGAAGGCGGCCCTGCCGGTGGAGAGCGCGTCCGCGCTGCGGCGAAGAGCGCTCAGGTACTGATACCAGTCGTGCAGGTCTTGATCCCCCTCCTTGAAGGGGGCGCGGTTGAAGGGATCGCCCACGCCCTCCATGCCCTGCTCGTCGCCGTAGTAGACGCTGGGTACGCCCGGGATGGCAAACTGCAGCGCGGCACACATCTTCTCGAGCTTCTCCGCCCGTTCAAGAGCCTCCGCCGTGAAGGTCTGGGCGAGCTGATCCTCCCGGGACATGGTCCGCAGGTTCCACGGGCAGGCCAGCACCGTTTTCAGCCGCGGCACATCGTGGGAGCCCAGCAGGTTCATCAGCGCGTAGTAGAAGGGCCAGGGGTAGTTCATCTGCTGGCCGATCAGGAAATCGCGCAGCTGGTAGGCGTTGATGGTGTTGTGGGCGTAGTCCATGACCGCCGTGCGGAAGGGGTAGTTCATCGCGGAATCGAGCGCCGTGCCGAGGGCGTAGCGCCGTCTCGAGCCGTAGCTTTCCTTGATGACCGCGTCCTCCCAAACCTCGCCGATGATGGCGGCTTCGGGGTCATAGCCCTTGACGGAGGAGCGCATCTTCATGAGCACATCGTCCGGCAGCTCGTCGGCCACGTCGAGCCTCCAGCCGGAGGCGCCGCGTTTGAGCCAGAGCTTCATGATGCTGTCGTCGCCGGTGACGATGTACTTAAGGAAGCGCGGGTCATGCTCGTTGACCTCGGGCAGGGACTCAAAGCCCCACCAGCAGCGGTACTCATCCGGGAAGCGCCGGAACTCGTACCAGGAATAATAGGGCGAGTCGGGCCCGCTGCACGCGCCCTGTCCGCCGTAGTGGCCGTAGCGGTCGAAGTAGATGCTGTCGTCGCCGGTGTGGGAGAACACGCCGTCGAGCATGATGCGGATGCCCTGCTCCTTCGCGGCCCGGCACAGCTGCTCGAAATCCTCCACCGTGCCGAGGATGGGGTCGGGCTTTGAATAGTCCGAGGTGTCGTAGCGGTGGTTGGAGCGCGCCTCCACGATGGGGTTCAAATACAGGCAGCTGATGCCCAGCTCCCTGAGGTACGGAAGCTTTGCCTCGATGCCCTTGAAGGTCCCGCCGTAGAAATCGTCGGGGCTGTAGTTCTGCTCAAAGCTGCGCGGCAGGTAGCGCACCGGTTCGTCAAGGCTTTTGTGGAGCTCCGGGATCTGACCCAGGGCCTCGTGATAGGCGATGCCGCGCTCGGCGGTGCCGTCGTCGGAGAAGCCGAAGCGGTCCGGGAAGACCTGGTACATGATGCTGCGGCGGAACCACGCGGGTGTCTGGAATTCGGGGTCGTATACCGTGAGGCGGAAGCCGCCCTCGCGCCTGGGGCAAATGTGGCCGAGATAGCCCGTCTCGTCGGGGCACAGCCAGTGGGCGCTGCTCTCGGTCTCCACATAGAAGGCATACCAGAGGGCCATGGGCTCGGTGGTGACAGGGAGGTCTACATAATAAACGTCATCCTCCTGCTCCATCGACCAGCTGCTTTCAAAGTCGTCGCCCCAGACAACAAGCTCCGCCCGGCTGATCCGGCCGCCGCGGCAGCGGAAGGCCAGGCGCAGATCCCAGCCCACGCGCACCGCGCCGTAGTGGCTGCGGTACTCCTTGAGACGGGTGTCGTGGATGAGGGCGGGTATCTGCTCCACCGTGCGGCGCAGGATGCTGACCACGTGGGCGGTGCGGGGCTGATAGGCCTTGATATACTGGGGCTGAATGCCCGAGCAGCTCAAGTCGTCGCAGCAGGCGGCGATGATGCGGTAGGCCTGCTCGAGCTTCATGCCGCAGTCGTCCATCAGGATGCGCAGAAGCTCCGGCGCGGCCAAAGGCTGGCCCTTGGCCTCAAAGACCTCGTTTAAGTGATCGAGGGTCAGGCCCCTGGCGAGGCAGTCGTGAATGGCGGCATAGACCGTGGCCGAGGCCTGGAAGTATGCCTGCATCAGGTCCGGGCAGAAGGGGGACTGGAGCAGGGCGCAGATCTGCACGTCGCCGCCCGCGGGCACCCATTTCCCGTTTTCCCGCCGGGCCTGCACCTGGCGGCGGTTTTCATAGTGGATGGAGAGGGTATAGTCCTCGCTCCAGTCCTCATGATAGCGCCCGCCGAAATAAACCGTATAGGTATTGTTGTTCACAGCATCCATATGTAATGTCTCGCATATTCCGCGGCTGATTTCTCAAAGCCGAAGTTTTTCCGCATGGCCCGGCCGATGAGGCCGTCCATGATCTCCTTATCCTTGTAGCAGGCCATGGCAAGGCGCATGGCGTCGCGCATCTCCCAGGCGTCGAAGTTTGCAAAGGAGAAGCCGTCCCCTTCCTCGTGGAAGCGGTTATAGGGGATAACCGTGTCCTGCAGTCCCCCGGTCTCGCGCACGATGGGGACCGTGCCGTAGCGCATGGCGATCATCTGGCTCAGGCCGCAGGGCTCAAAGCGCGAGGGCATGAGGAAGAAGTCCCCCGCCGCGTACACCTGGTGGGAAAGCTCCTCCTTGTAGCCGATGTAGGAGCAGAGCTTGCCGGGATAGCGGTTCTCGGCGGCGGCCATGAACTTTTCAAAGCGCTCGTCCCCGGTGCCGAGGAGCATCAGCTGCATATCCTCGCGGCACATCATGTCGTCGAGCACGCAGGCCACGAGGTCGAAGCCCTTCTGCTCGGTCATGCGGGTGACCATGCAGAAAAGCGGCACATCCTCCCGAACCTCGAGACCCATGCTCTTCTGGAGCCAGCGCTTGCAGGCGGCCTTGCCGGCGGCATAATCCGAGACGCCGTAGTTTTGCCGGAGGTTCGGGTCTGTCTCGGGGTTAAAGAAGTCGCGGTCGATGCCGTTCAAGATGCCGGTGAGCACCGCGTGGCGGGCGTTCAGGATGCCCTCCAGCCCCTCGGCGTAATAGGGGGTCTTGATCTCGGAGGCGTAGCTGGGGCTGACGGTGTTGATGCGGTCTGCAAAGACGCAGCCCGCCTTGAGGTAGTCGGCGCAGCCGTGCAGCTCGATAAACTCCGGCGTGTAGTAGCAGGGATCGACGTTGAACATATCCTGCACGAAGCCGAAATCGAAGCGGCCCTGAAAGGCGATGTTGTGGATGGTCAGCAGGTACTTGACCCTGTCCTGGATGCCGCCGCGGTACTGGGTGTGGGCCAGCATCGGGAGCATGGCGGTGTGCCAGTCGTTGCAGTGGATCACGTCGGGCTGAAAGTCCAGCTTGGGCAGCGCCTCCAGCACGGCGCGGGTGAAGTAGGAGTACTGCTCCCCTTCCATGTTCCCGCCGAGGTAGATGTCGCGGCCGAAGTAGTCCTCGTTGTCCACGAGGTAGACGGTCACGCCGTCCACGTCCAGGCGCTCGATGCCCACGTAGGCGTTGCGCCAGCCGAGCCAGATGCGGAAATCGACCACATGCTCGGTCTTTTCAAAATATTTCTCCTTGATGCAGCGGTGGTAGGGCGTGATGACGCGCGCGTCCACGCCGAGCTTTTTAAGCGCCTTCGGCAGCGCGCCGACCACGTCGGCGAGTCCTCCGGTCTTGGAAAGCGGGGCGCACTCCGCCGCCGCCAGCAGGACCTTCGGCATTTCGGAAAGCCCGTGCGCTTTGAGCAGGGCGTTGAGATCATCCATCATATAAGTATGGCCTCCTTTATGAGACTGTGTGTGTTTCGGTTTATGATATGCGCAAGGTGAGTGGAAAAAGCGCGGTGCTTGCCTCCCCCAGCCGCGTATGCGGCGTTTGGGGGAGGTGTCGCGAAGCGACGGAGAGGGTTTGAACGTCGACCGACAGCCCTCTCAGTCACAGCGCTTGCGGGAGACGCGCCGTGCCAGCTCCCCCAAAGGGGGAGCCAAGGGGTGCAGCAGAATCTACCGTGCAAATCTTTCCAGTTCCGGACAGCAGAAAAACAGAGCGTTCCTGTGCCTGGGGAACGCTCTGTATTGCTTTTCACTGGCTGTCGCGCCTGTTCTCCTCCTCTTCCTCGATGGCCTTCTGCTTGGCGTCGGCGCGCAGATAGATCACGACGCCGATCAGCGCGATGAGCGCGAGCACGCCGATGATGCCGAACAGGATCAGCTGGAAGCTGATGTTCGACGGGGTGCTGCTGCGGGGCGCGGGCGTCGGGGGCAGAGTGGGCGTCGGGGTGGGGACGGGCGACGGGGTCGCGGGGGTCACGATGCGCACTTCGGCCGCCTCGGAGTAGACCGCCTGGCTGCGCGCGCCGTCGCGGGTGTTCCAGACGGCGACCCAGTAGTAGGCGGTGCCGTCGGTCTGGTTGACAGTGTAGGAGGCGTCGTTTGCGCCGCTGATGGGCAGAGCCGCGCTGCGGTTATTCGTGGCGGCGCTGTACCACTGATAGCTCAGGGCCCCGTTATTGGGCGAGGTCGCAATGACGCTGAGGGTATAGCTGTCGCCGGGCATGAGCTGGGCGCTCTGGGGCTGAATGCTGATGTTGGCCGTGCGCGCGCCGCTGTCGACGGGCATGTCGTTATTGCCCACGGAGGGGACTGTGGGCTGGTTGGTCGGGAAATTGAACTGCGGGGCGGGGGTGGGCGTGGTCACGACCGCCCGGTTGCGGACGGGGTTGCCCTGGGAATCGACGATGGTGATCTCGGCGCCCATGGACTCCGCGTGCCGGTTGCCGCTCCAGAACTGGGCCTCCACGCGCCAGCCGTCCATGCTCTGCGGGATATTGCTGAGCGCCAGCGTCTCGGTGCCGAGACCGCTCACCTGCAGGCCCGGGAAGACCTGGCTTGCCTCGGAGGCCTGGACGGTGTTGGTGGTGTCGTTGGAGACGATGCGCCAGACGATGCGCTCGGCATTCTGGGCGCGGGCGACGAACTTGGCCGAGCCGCCGACCTCCACGCGCTCGCCCGTCGGGCTCTTGGTGATGACCATGTCGCGGGAAACAGGCTGCTCGGTGACGGTGAAACTCACGTTTGCGTAGCTTGCGCCCTCCTCGGTGAAGACCATGTACTCGGCAATGTAGGAGCCGGCCGTGTCGGGCACGCCGGTGATGTACACGCCGTCTGCGTCCCAGTACATCTCCACATCCGAGGGCAGGCCGCCGGAATAGGGCACGCAGTTGATGATGGGCAGGCTGCTGGAATAGAACTGTATCCAGCCCATTTCCACACCCACCGGATAACTGCCGATATTCTCCGCCGAGGCGCACAGTCCCGGCAGCATGAGCGCGACACATGCCGCCAGCACAAGGACAAGAAGGATTCTGTTTCTCGCTTTTTTCATCTCTATCAATCTCCGCTAAGCTGTCTGGTTGTCCATAATCGTTGTTTTTGACACGTTATGTTAATTATAGCACAGCCATCTTGCGCCTGCAAGCCCCGGAGAGAGAAAGATTTTTTGTAAATATTTGAAAAACGGCCGGGTCCTCCCAGCCGTTTTGTATCCACGATATTCATAACACATGTTGCGTCATCTATCTGGTTGGTCTAAGTACCACTCAGCGGCGCGAGCGTAAGCGAAGCCTTCCGCGGTCGGCGTGGCGCAGGACCGTATACCACTTGCGGGCGGCCCTTTTCTTTCTTACACCGGGCGCGGCGCGTTCTTTCTTTTCGGGCAAGAGCCGAAAAGAAATATTGATCCATCACACATTATTTCCCGCTGCTGCCGAGCTTTCCCGCGCCGCGCGCGGATTTGATCGAGAGGATCTCGTCCGCCGTGTGCTCCTGGACATTCACCGGCAGGATCTCGCGCACATGAAACTGGCAGATCGCCTTCGCGTAGGGCACCAGCACACGATCCTCGAGGCGCTGCACCTCGCCCACGGCCTTGGTGATGTGCACCGGCACGGGGTTTCCGTTATAGACCGCGCAGAGCCACTCGCCGCGGTAGCCGCTGTCGATGACCCCGGCCTGAATAATGCCGCACCATTTGGTGTTGCTCCCCCGCTCTTCGAACTTCACGCCGAGGCTCTCGTCAAAGGCGCTGAAGAGGCCCGTGGGCACAAGGCGGGTGGAGAAGGCGGGGATCACGAACTCCTCCTCGTCAAAGCAGGCGTAGAGGTCGTAGTCGGAATCCTCGTCCCGCTTCGAGGGGATTTTTGCGCCGGGGCGCAGCTTTGCAAACTGGATGCTGTACATGCTGTCTCCTTTATTCCGGATGCTGGTAGTAGGTATCGAGGGCGTAGTTGCCGGGGGTGCCGGGGTTGAGGACCGTGTCCTCGACCGTATTGCCATTCTGGTCGATGACCAGGCGGTGGGTCAGCGTGCGGTAGCCGGTAGAGAAATCGTCCTCAAAGCCCCAGGTCTCGACGTTGAACTTGATCTTGAAGCCCGGGCGGTCGGGATAGGCGGGGGCGATCACGCGGTCATAGTCGTGCTCCCAGCCGTAGCTGTTGTCAAACTCCACGGGCATATAGTCCCACTCCTCGAGCGTGCCCCAGATCTCCACGTTGATGGTGCTCTCGGCGTTGTTGAACTCGGCCACGATCTTGATGGGGTAGCTCTTGTTGTTGCGGAACTTAAAGTCGAGCACCTTGCCCTCGGCGGGGATGGTGACGGTGGCGTCGGTGCCGCGCTGCATGTAGCTGACCTTGAAGACGTGGTTGGAGCGCTCCACGGTCTCGAGGAACGCAAAGGCCGTGGCGGCGTAAAGGGTGCTGGAGACCTGGCAGGCGCCGCCGCCGATCTCGTCCTTCTCCGCGCCGTCGACATAGGCGGGGGCGGGCTTGAAGCCTGCCTCCTCGGTGCGCTCGCCCACGACCTCGTTATAAGAGAAGACCTCGCCGGGGTTGACGATGTATCCGTCGATCTTCGAGGCGCACAGTGCCAGATTGGAACGGCGGTTTTCGCCGGAGTTGGGGAACTTGGTAAGGCACGCGCCCAGCAGATCGTGGAAAAGCTGGCTGCGCAGGCTCTCGCCCGTGACCTGGGGCCGGGTAATCGTCAGCGGGATGACCACCGTGTCGCCGGGGTTTGCGGCGTCCCAGCGGGCGCGGGCGTCGTTCACGTCAAAGTCGCAGCCCACGACCTCATCGGCCACGGTATAGCTCACCTCGTCGATGTAGTAGGCGTCCCGCGGCTCCTTCCGGATGGCCGTGTGGATGGCGTCGAAGTCCGGCGGGGTGATCTGGTTTACGAGACGGTTATAGTACATCTCGCTCTGGCCGAAGCGCAGGGCGGTGATGACGGTGTTGCGGAAGTCCTCCCGGTCAAAGTTGAGCTGATTGCGGCCCTTGATAAGGGTGATGGTCCCGGCCTTTGTGTCCACGGTGTAGTCCTCGTCGCCCATGTTGCTCTGGACGCGGGCGATGCAGTCGTCGATCAGGCCGTCAAGGTATTCGATGTCGATGGGGCGGTCGACACGTGTTATGTCAACCGGATGCTGGTAGACCTGATACGCGGTCTCGAGGTTTGTGATCATGTCCGCGTCATGGCCCACGGCGTAGGCTGCGTCCGCGAGGGCTTCCACCGGGGTGGCCACACCCGAGCGCACGGGATCGACCTGAAACTGCACGCCCCGGAAGGTGGTGACGGTGAGGGGGGTGGTCTCCCGGTCGCCCCAGCCGCGGGAGCGGAGCAGGGACTCGGTCTCCTCGCGGGTCAGGCCGCTGACGTTGAGGTCGCCCACATAGACATAGCTGACGTTCTGTTCGCTTTTGGATATGTAATAGCCCAGAAACAGCCCGCCCATGGCGATGATCACCGCGAAGGCAAGCACATAGACCAGAAAGGCCGCAAATTTTCTCATAGGTTCCTCCTTCCCGGTCGCCGGGGCACGCGATCCGCCCGGCGCCGAGTTCGGGTGCTGTTATCAATATTACATATTATATAGAGATTGCGGCGCAAAATCAACCACTATCTTTTTGAAAGTGAAAAGTGAAAATTGGAAAGTGAAGATATGGAGAGTTTGGAGTTTGGAATGTGGAGTTAAGGTGTCCGGTGCGCAGACTGATAAAAAAGCCTGTCATCCTGAGCGAAGCGAAGGATCTTTCCCCGGGTGACTGCGGGAACAGAAGATTCTTCGCTTCGCTCAGAATGACAGGTGTGGGGGCTTGTGAATTACTCCTCCTCGCGCATGGTGTCGAGCAGGCGGTGCAGGAGGGTGTAGAGCTCGATGGCGTCCTTGGGGTCAAGCTCGATGCAGGAGGCCATCTGCTGCGGGATGATTGCCGCGCGCGTTTTGAGGGCGGCGCCCTCTTCGGTGAGCGTGAGAAGCAGGTTGCGCTCGTCCTTCTCGTCGCGCCTGCGGGTGATGTAACCCATGGCTTCCAGCTTCTTGAGCACCGGCGTGAGCGTGCCGGAGTCCAAAAACAGCCGCCGTCCGAGCTGGCGCGAGCTGACGCAAGGCGTCTCCCACAGGACCATCATGGCGATGTACTGGGTATAGGTCAGGCCGATGTCGTCCAGGAAGGGGCGGTAGCGCTTGACCACCTCGCGCGCGCAGGCATAGAGCGGAAAGCAGAGCTGGCTGTCGAGCAGCAGCGCGTTATCGGCTTGTGTGCGGTTTTCTGTTTCCATGGTTGTATACCTTTCCCGGTTGTGATTTCAAAAAACGGCCCCTTGCCTAAAGCAAACGCAGTCAGTTTATTCAAGGCGCGCTTGGCCCCCTTGCCTAAAAGGGCGCGACGCGTTAAGCAAACGTGCCGGGGGCACGTTTGTAGCCAAAGCGGGGAGCAATCTGTGATTGCGACCTGGGCCGAAGGCTGGCACGGCCGATCTCCCGCGAGGCCGTGACTGGGGGATACCGGATTTGCGGAGATGTGTGATGAACCGTATTTGCCCGCCTTGCCGCATTTACCGTTTCCGTGCAGGCATTGAAGCCTGCCCGAAAAGCGGTGCGGCTGCGGAGATTCCGTGCCGCCTTCTTCTGCCACTGGCAGCGGCGGCCCGCAATCCCCCCGCCCCAGTGTGCGCAGAAGGTGAATTGCCCCGAAGGGGCAAGAGAAGCCGGCCTGGGCCGCTGGGGCACCCCCCTTTAGGCAAGTGTCGCGCACGAGCTTCATGTCGGCGGTGGGCTCGAAACGGGCCTTGATGTTGCCCTCGCGGTCGATGAGGAACTTGGTGAAGTTCCACTTGATGTTGCCGTTATTCTTGTAGTCCTTGTCCATCTTCTTGGCAACGCCCGCCATCATGAGCGCCATCGGGCTCTTGCCGAAGCCTTCAAAGGTGGTGGCGGTGGTGAGGTACTTGTAGAGGGGGATGGCGTCGTCGCCGTTTACGTCGATCTTGGAAAACTGCGGGAAGGTGATGCCGAAGCGGCCCTGGCAGAAGCTGTGGATCTCCTCATCCTCGCCGGGGGCCTGGTTGCCGAACTGGTTGCAGGGGAAGTCCAGGATCTCAAGACCCTTGTCGTGGAACTCGTCATAGATCTCCTGCATGGGGCCGTACTGGGGCGTGAAGCCGCAGGCGGTGGCGGTGTTGACGATGAGCAGGACCTTGCCGGCGTAGTCCTTCAGTGCGACCTGGCTGCCGTCCTGGGCGGTAACGGTGAAATCATAAACGTTCATGTGTGTGCCTCCTTAATTAATTGCATTCAATTGATTTAACGTAACCGATTATACGCAATCAATTCCGATTTGTCAAGTGGGTCTGTGCATATTTTTGCCTTCCCCGGAGGCAAAGTGACTTCTTGCATCGGACCGGGCGGCTATGGTATGATAGGCGCGGAAAAAAACCGCCGAGGAGGGCCGCGCCATGTGCACGCTCAGCATCGTGATCCCCGTATACAATGTGGAAAGGTATCTGCCGAAATGTCTCGACTCGCTGCTGATAGAGACTTCCGTCCCCTATGAGATCATCCTGGTAAACGACGGCTCTACGGACGCATCGCTCTCGGTCGCGGAGGGTTACCGCGCGCGCTTTCCGGAGCGCATCACGGTCGTCACCACCGAGAACATGGGCCAGGGCAACGCCCGCAACGTCGGGCTTGAGCGGGCAAAGGGCGAGTTTCTGTACTTCATCGACAGCGACGACTACCTCGCCCCCGGCGGGATGGAGGGCATCCTGTCCTGCCTGAAAGAGGACTTTGACATCTGCATCTTTGACACCATCGCGGTAAACGCCGACGGAAAAGAGCTCAAGTACATGCCCGGCTTTCGCGGGGAGGACCGGCAGCTCAGCCTGCGCACTCACCCCGAGCTTCTTTTGCAGCAGCCGGACGTGTGGAACAAGATCATCCGCCGCTCGCTGTTTCTCGACTCCGGGGTGCGCTTTCCGGTGCGCGTGTGGTTTGAGGACCTCGCCGCCATCCCGAAGCTCTATCAGTTCACCGATAAGATCCTCTATGTGCCCGAGGCTTATCACCGCTACCTGCAGCGCTTTGACTCCGTCACCAACACGAGCAAGGCCATGCGTAACCTGGAGATCATCCCGGCGGTGGACGCGCTTTGGGATTTCTACCGGGACTGCGGGCGCTTTGAGGAGCTTAAGGATGAGCTCAAGTACCTTGCTTACCACGACGAATTCCTCACAAGCTCGGTGCGGGCCAACCTCGCCGACTGGCGAAGCGGCGCGCAGGAAGAGCTGATGCGGGATTTCCTGCAAAAGGTCCCGGATTACAGGAGCAACCCGTATGTCCGGCGCAGCTCCCGGAAGCACAAGCTGCTCGCGTGGCTGCTGCTGCACAGGATGCGCCTGGCGGTGCACATCCTCATGAGCGGCAACAACCGCATGAAGCAGAAGAAGGTATAAAAAAGGCCGATTGCCATTGTAGGGGCCGACGCCCCCGGCGGCCCGGCAGAGAAAAGCCGAAAATATGAATTTGCCCCGGGCGAATACGTAGTATCATACGTTTTCGCTCGGGGCTGTTTGCTATATTCGAGTCTATACCGCGCGGGCCGCGTGATAAGCGTCGGCCCCTGCGGTGATACCGGAATATCAGCGATAAACCTTTTCCAGCCTCGCCTTTTTCTCCGCGACGTAGGCGTTGGGCTTGGTGGAAATGCACTTTGCCGGGACGCCGCCCCAGGTGGTGTGCGGGGTGTCGATGTCCTTGACCACGAGGGCGGCGGCCCCGATGGTCACATCGTCGGCCACACGGATGCCGCCGAGGACGCGGCTGCCGATGGTCATTTCCACATTGTCGCCGATGACCGGGGCCTTGCCGTTTACGCTGCCGATGCAGCAGTCGGCCGAGAGAGAGAAGTTGCGCCCGACACGCGCGTCACGGTTTACGATGATATTCTGCCCGTGCCAGATCACAAGCCCCTCGGCAAAGACGTTCAGCGGCAGCTCGGAGCAGAAGCTGTCCCGCAGGCGGCAGAAGCGGTAATACGTGAACACATAGGCCAGCTTGTGCCACAGCTTTTCCCGGTTATTGTAATGGTACTCGGATTTGCGGTATAAGATCTGGAGCTTCCAGAGCCTGTCGCCCCAGAGCCGGGGGCGGGGGCGCTCTTCGCCGCGGGCGGTCTTGTCGCACAGCAGGTAGTAGTCCAGATCTTCTCTTGTCTTGATCATGCTCTCCCTCCTTTATCGGCCGAGGGCGGCTTTCGCGCCGAGGATCAGGCGGCTTACCGGATAGAGGCCCAGGTAGTTTAGCTTCATGATGAGGCGGCGGTTTGAAGTCTCCTCCCGCCAGGCGCGGCAGGCTTCCAGGCGCGGGATCTTCTCCATGGCGTAGGCGCGAAGCTTTTTGAGCACCGCCTTCCGGTCCGGCGAATCCTGGCGCGCCACGCGGTTGATGCCGTCGAGCAGGACGTGGTTGAGAACGAAATACTGAAAATCATCCCGAAGCCCCCGCTCGAGCATGGGGCCCTCCAGCATGTCCAGCACGCGCAGGATGTCGAGGTTTTTGAGGGCGTTGTTGTTGCGCATGGTGGACGAGGGGCTTTGCCGGTAGATATACAACGGCTCGTTTACATACACGGCCCCGCCCGCCTTGATGAGCAGCATGGCGGAAAAGTAAAAGTCCTCATACCAGAGCCGTCCCTCGGGAAAGCGCGTGTCCCCCACAAGCTCAGAGCGGAAGACCTTGTTGCACGCCGAGCCCGAGGCCGACAGCCAGTGCTGCTGGTAGCGCGCGGGAAGCACCTCTTCCCGCCCGTCGGGAAAGACCTCCAGCCAGTCGCACACGGCGATGGACGCCCCCTCCTTCTCTGCCTTCGCGCAGAGCTTTTCGTACATGTCGGGGGCGAGGGTGTCGTCGCTGTCCACAAAGCCGATATAGTCCCCTTGTGCCATCGGCAGGGCGGCGTTCCTGGCCCTCCCCTGCCCGCCGTTGTCCAGATGGAGGGTATGCACTTTGTCGGGGTTTTCCTTCGCAAAGCGGTCGGCGATCTCTCCCGAGCGGTCGGTGGAGCCGTCGTCCACGAGGAAGATTTCGAGGTCGGAAAGCGTCTGGTTCAGAAGGGAATCCACGCATTCTTCCAGGTACTTTTCCACATTGTATACCGGTACGATCACGCTCAGCTTCATAGCCACTCCCCTCTCCAGGTACACACGCGGCCCACCGGGCACACGCAGGTCTGATAATGGATCAGTCCCAGAATCAGCGACAGATAGATCGACACGTTAGGACGCCGCAGCACCGCGCCCGAATACTGGGCGATGCCGATGAGCAGCACAAAGCACAGCAGCACGATGAAGTTATCCGCCGTGAAGGCGCTTCTGAGGTCCTGCAAAAGCCGCCGCGCGATCAAAAAGGCAAAGTACGCGATCAGGCACACATAGGCCGCAAAGCCCACATAGCCGCAATAGTAGAAGATGGCGGGCCAGTCGTTTTCAAGATCCACGCCGCCGTTGAGCCAGGCCGCGGAGATGTCGATGCCGAAGAGCTTTGTAAGCGTGTCGCTGTGGTCCCACATCAGCGACACGTAGGCCCGCTTGAGGGCGCGGGTATTGAGCAGGATGGTCGTGTCGGCGGTGAAGCCGTACTTTGCCATGATCTCGTCGATGTCATAGCGCTCGAACATGTCGGGCGACAGGATCCACAGGCACTTCCAGTAGAAGTCCTCATAGCGCTTATGCATGTCGGGGTCGCTTAAGATCTCCTCGCGGCTGACCCGGTCGGGCGCTGTAGAAAGATCGGCCTCAAACTCGGTCTGGGTCTTTTCCATGAAGTCCGTCTGGCTCTGGCGCACGCGGGCCTTCGGGGTCAGCGGATAGCAGACCGCCGCTACAACGGCGACCGCCACCAGCACCCCCACCGCAAGGCGGCTGTAGGACGCGCCGCGCACCAGTTTCTCCAGCGGCAGGAAGATCGCAAAACCGAGGAAAATGAGGAAGATCGAGAGATAACAGGTCATGGTGCCATTGGTAAAGAGCACCAGCGCCGCCAGCACCGGCACCAGGATATTCACGGCCTTCTTGTCGGATTTCACCGCGCAGAACACCGAGAAGGCCGAGAGCACCACAAGGATGGTGCTGTTGGCGGTGCGGTTGTCGTCAATGACCCAGCCGCTGATGCCGAGGCCCTCGCCGTAGGTCACATTGGAGGTGCCGGTCACAACGCTCAGAGCTAAGCCCAGGGCCGTAATGCCGGCGGCGAAGAAGAGGCCCCAGTAGACCTGGTTTCGGGTCTGGGCGTCGCGGATGGCATAGACAAAGCAGAAGGCCAGCACCGGCATCTGCGCGATCTTCGCCATGTAGGAGATCTCATAGCGCAGGCTCACGATCCCCACTCGGCAGAGATTCAGCACGTGCAGAGCGCACAGAAGCCCCACCGCGCACAGCAAAAGCGCGAAATTCCGCCTGTCCTTCTTGTCTTTGATCGTAAACAGCAGCCAGACCGGCAGCAGCACCATCACCAGAAGCCGTATCGCCCCGGCCACGGTCGCGCCGCCGTCGGGCTTTTGCGTCCAGAAGGCCAGCATGTCCAGCAGCGGCTGGGCGGCGATGAGGAGCATCAGCCAGTGATTGCGCAGGAAAAGCGCCGCGCGCGCTCTCGAAATCTTTTGTTTCTTCATCCGATCACCGTAAACCATTTCTCCGCGATCTTGTCGCGCGTAAAGAGGGCGGCGTGTTCGACGGCCTTCTCCCCCATGCGCCTTCTCGTCTCTTCGTCGCCCATGAGAGACACGAGGCTGTCTTCAAATTTCGCCCGCTCCCCTTCCGGGACGAGGCGGCCGGTCTCTCCGTCCTTCACCAGAAAGCCGGGGCCGACGCGCACATCGTAGGCGACGATCGGCAGGCCGCAGCTCTGGGCCTCGAGCAGCACGAAGGGGAAGCCCTCGGAGCTGGAGGACATGGCATAGAGCGAGGCCCTGAGCATCTCGTCCTGGACGGCGGCGTTGTCCGTCTGGCCGGGCAGGTCGATATAGTCCCCGGCGTTCTTCTCCGCCACATAGCGGCGTATGCGCTCGAGGTCCTCCCCGCCGCCGATGATGCGCAGCCGCCAGTCCGGCGCGCGCTTATGCAGGGACACAAACTGCTCCGCCAGCAGGTCAAAGCGCTTGACCGCCGTCACCCGCCCCACGGCGAGCACCGTCTTTTCCCGGTTTTCAAAGGAGACCGAGGAGGGATAGCGCTCGAGGAAGTTCGGCATGTACACAAGCCTTGTGTGGCTGTTGTAACCCTTCATGACCTCGGCGGCTTCTTCCACAAGCTGGGGCGTCAGCAGGCACAGCACATCGAGATTCCGGTAGCCGTAGCGAAAGCCCCGGAGGTATTTCTTCTCAAAATTGTGGTCGTGGTGGAGCTGGCCGATCTTCAAGACCTGCCTGGCCCCGTATTTGGAAAGCGGCAGATTGTCCTCGTGCCGCGTGGTAATGATGACGCCCTCGGTCACGTTGCGGATCATTTTCCGCACCGCTCGCCGCTTGCCGGTCAGGATGCGCAGAGCCCGCATGCTCTCGCGCCAGAAGGCCTTCATATTTCGTCGCCGCAGGGCCGCGTGCCACTCGTCGCGGTTCGGCACGTCGCGCAGCAGATAGCGCACGCTCACCCGCTCATCCACCGGCATCACCGGCCCGCCCGGCATCTTGTACACGCTGTAAAGGCGCACGTCATAGCGCTCGGCAAAGAGGTTTGCCATGCTGATGATGGCCTTTTCCACACCGCCGGTGCCGAGGTGCAGGGCGATGATGTTGACCTGCTTTTTCCGCGTTTTGGGGTCCACGGGCGGCTCGTCGGCAAGGCGGCCGATGCGGCGGATGATCTCGGCGTTGTATTCGTGCAGGTCGTCCCGCTTTTTCTCCGTCTTCTTTGCCGCCGCGAGGGCCGGGACGATGTCCTCGTAGCCCTTCAGCCCCTCGCTGTAGATCTCGAGGTTTTTCGTGCAGTAGAGCGGCAGGCCCAGGGCCTTGGCCTCCATGACGTTCAGCGGCTGCCCCTCGTAGCGGGAGGTGGAGACAAAGGCGTCCATCTTGTCCATGTACACGAAGGGGTTTTTCTTCTGGCCGAGGAAGGTCACGTAATCGGTCAGGCCCAGACTGTCGCGCTGGTACTCGAGCATGAGGCGCTTGTCCCCGTCGCCGATAATGTACAGGTGCACGTCCTGCCTGAGTTCCACGAGGCGCTGCATCTGCTCGAGCATGATGTCGTAGCCCTTCTGGTGGCAGAGCCGCCCGATGGCCACGAGGTTTAATTTATCCGGGTCCACGGTAAAGTCCGTCTCCTCGGCGGCGCCCCGGTAGATTTCCCCGGTGTCGATGGTGTTCTGGATGACGGTGAAGGGCTTGTCGTACATGCCGCTGCACTCCTGAAACGGCCCGATCACGCCCTTGGACACGCCCACGAACTCATCGTAATATTTGAATTTATCCTTGAAATTGTGCCACAGGACCCGGTACTTCCACTCGTTTTCAAGCTTCACGCTCACGTTGTTGTGTATCCACATCACGCGGCGCTTTGCCGGTACGGTCAGGGCCCCGAGGGCGCAGGCGAACTGGTAGGAGTTAAAGTCGATGGCGACATCGTAGGGCTCCTTCACGTCCGAAAAATCGAGGCTTACAAGCTTTCTTGCAGCGTCGAAGGGCATGAAGGAGAAGATGCGCGGGATGGGGCGGAGGTACTTGATGTGCAGCTCCGGCGGGAAGTTCACGTCCCAGAAGCGCTTGGACTCCGCAAGGTACAGGTCCACCTCATAATGCTCGTAATCGAAGTTCATCAGCAGGTTCATGATGGATTTCTGAATCCCGCCGACATCCAGATTGTCCTGAAAAAAAGCGATCCTTTTCATGTGCCCCTCCTTTCCCGTTGATACTCAGATTATTTTACCGCAAAACACCGTTCATGTAAAGCAAAAAGGCACCTTCCGTGCGGAAGATGCCTTCTTGTTTTGTGGTAATTACAGGCGCTCCTTGACCTTGGCCGCCTTGCCCACGCGGTCGCGCAGGTAGTAGAGCTTTGCTCTGCGGACCTTGCCCTTGCGGACGGTGGTGACAGAGACGATGGAGGGAGAGTGCACAGGAAAGACCTTCTCGCAGCCGACACCGTAGGAGATGCGGCGGACGGTGATGGTCTCGTTGATGCCGCCATGCTTCTTGGCAATGATGGTGCCCTCGAAAGCCTGGGTGCGCTCACGGTTGCCTTCCTTGACACGGACGAGAACACGGACGGTATCGCCCACGTTCATTTCGGGCAGTTCCTTCTTGGTGTACTGCTCGGAGAGAATTTTAACCAGATCCATTGTGTGATCCTTCCTTCATATAGACGTTCTTATCAGAGGGACTGTGCCTTGACAGCGGACCGCCTTTCTCGTGGCTGTACGGTTTGCCCGCACAAGCTATGGTAGTGTAACACAGTTTGCGGAACATTGCAAGTATAATTTTACCGAAACACCGTCATATTCTCCAGATAGTTTTCGATCCTCGTGAACTTCTCAAAGTCCGGGGCGATCTCCGGTTTCAATTGCCGCAGGGCGTCGGCGAGGAGGGCGGGGTTCAGGGTCGGCTCCTGGGCGGAGATCGTGGCGTGCAGCCTTACCTCCCCCTCCCCGGGTGTGAACGCGATGTCCCGGATGGCGGGGCGGATGTCGCTCTGGCCCACGCCGCGCTTGGTCTTCTTCGTGATGACGATGGACTCCCGCGCGTAAAATTCCGTCAGGGCCTTTGTCATCTCCGCCGTATCCCGCTCGTCGTATTCAAAGCTGCCCTCGATTTCGAGGTATTTTAATAGAGCGACCTTGCTGACCTGCTCATAGCAGTCGGTAACTTTGATCCCCTCCGGCATCACGGCGGTCAGGCGTGCGGGCAGTTCCTTCAAATCCACATCCGTCTTGAGGCGGAAGTCCATGATCTCGCAGTGGCTCGCCACGCCCACCGACAGCGGCAGGGCAATGGAGATCTGCGGGTGGGGGTTGAAGCCCTCGGAGTACTTGAGTTCGTACCCCGCGCGGGAAAAAGCCCGCTGCATGGTGTGCATGAGGTCGAGGTGGGAGATATACACCGCCCGCCCGGTCTTTTCAAAGCGCAGTCTGAGCTTATCCATCGCACTTGCCCCCTTCCATGAGTCTGAGCGCCCCGCAGGCCGAACACTGGTGGCGGCAGTCCGGCGAGAGCGTGGAGGTATAGCACTTCTCCCGCTCGCGCCTGAGGTGGTCCTTGCGCACGCCCACGTCGATCATGTCCCAGGGCAGGACCTCGTCCACGTCCCGCTCGCGCTCGGCATAGAAGCTGACGGAGAGGCCGTGCTTGTCCATTGCGTCCATCCAGCGCTCGAAACTGAAGTAATCCGTCCAGGCGTCGAGCCTGCCGCCGTTTCGCCAGACCTCCTCCAGGACCTTCCCGAGCCGCCGGTCGCCGCGCGAGAGCACCGCCTCCACAACGCTCGTATCGGCGTCGTGCCAGTTGTAGACCACGTTTCTTGAATTGATGCTGGTCCGCAGGAGGTTGACGCGCCGCAAATATTCCTCCTTGGAAATCTGGGGCTCCCACTGGAAGGGGCTGTGGGGCTTGGGGATGAAGCAGGAGGTAGAGACCGTGATCTTCACGCCGCGGTTTTTGTTCTTCGCGTTTTCCCGCCAGCAGTGGAGGATGCGCCCCGCCATGTCCGCGATGCCGACGATGTCCTCATCCGTCTCGGTGGGCAGGCCCAGCATGTAGTAGAGCTTGACGGAGTTCCAGCCGCCGGCGAAGGCGATGGCGCAGGTGTGCAGGAGATCGTCCTCGGTGACGTTTTTGTTGATCGCGTCCCTCAGGCGCTGGCTGCCGCCCTCGACGGCGAAGGTCAGGCCGCTTTTGCGCACCTTCTGGAGCTTTTCCATGATCTCCATGGAGAAGTTGTCCGCGCGCAGGGAGGGCAGCGACAGGCCGATGCTGCGGCTCTCGCAGTAGTCCAGCAGCCCGTCGCAGAGCTGGGGCAGCGAGCGGTAGTCGCTGGAGCTTAACGACAGGAGCGTCACATCCTCATGCCCCGTGTTCTTCAGGGCTTCGATCCCCTGCTTTACCAGCGTCTCATATTTCTTGGCGCGGATGGGGCGGTAGATATAGCCCGCCTGGCAGAAGCGGCAGCCGCGCACACAGCCGCGAAAGAGTTCGAGGTTTACACGGTCGTGCACCACCTCGGTGGAGGGGACGATGGGGTTTGTGGGATAGGGGGCAGAATCGAGGTCGACGAGGATGCGCTTCAAGACCTTCTCGGGCGCGCCGTCCTTCGGCGTGATGGAGGCAACGGTCCCGTCGTCGTTGTAGGCGATGTCGTAGAGCGAGGGCACGTACACCCCGCCGATCTGCGCGGCCGCTTTGAGAAAATCGCGCTTGGACCAGTTTTCGAGCTTCGCCCTGCGCAAAAGCGTCAGAAGCTCGTTGTTCATCTCCTCGCCCTCGCCCACCACAAAGAGGTCGATGAAATCCGCCATGGGCTCTGCGTTCACGGCGGCGGAGCCCCCCGCGAACACCAGCGGCAGAAGTTCCGTCCGCTCGGCAGCGTGCAGCGGGAGACCCGCCTGGTCGATCATGTCCAGCACCGTGGTATAGGCCATCTCATAGCCGATGGAAAAGGCGATGGCGTCAAAGTGATCGAGACTGTCCCCGCTCTCTAAGGCGTAGAGGGGCAGGCCCGCCTTCTTCATCTCCTCGTACATGTCCCCCCAGGGGGCGAAGACCCGCTCACACCAGACAAAGTCCAGGCTGTTCATGGTGTGGTAGAGGATGCTCATGCCGAGGTTTGACATACCGATCTCATAGGTATCGGGAAAGCAGAAGGCCAGGCGCAGGTCCACCTGCGTCTTGTCCTTGATGATCTGGTTGTATTCCCCGCCCGTATAGCGCGCGGGCTTCTGCACCCGGGGCAGGATGCGCTCGAGTCGTTTGTCCATAGTTATCTCCTGTTATTGGATTAGAGACATTCTATATGATTTCCCCGTTTTTTACAAGCCCTTCCTCGTCATCCCGAAAAAGCAGCAGCCAGATCGCGGCGGCAAGCGGGGCGGTGCTCTTCTTCCACGCCGCGAGGATCACCCCGCCGAGAAGCAGCATTGTCAGCAGCACCGCGCTCACCGTATGGCAAAGTTTTTGCCCGCGCGACTTTCCGAGGGTCAGGACGCAGAGCTGAGAAAACACCCGTCCCCCGTCCAGGGGCATGAGCGGCAGGAGGTTGAAGGCCGTGAGCAGCAGGCTCAGGCAGGCGCTCTGCTTAAGCCACGGCACGCCCGTGAAGCCCGCGAGCGCGTAGACCGCCCCGCCGAGCGGCCCGGCGAGCGCCGCGAGGATGTGGCCGCGGGGGGAACATGTACCGTCATAGCCGATGCAGAGGCCGCGCGCGTCAAGGCTTATGCCGGTGACGCGCTGGCCGAGCAGAAGCAGGGCCGCGACATGGGAAAGCTCATGGGCCGCCACCGGCAGCGCGATCACCGGGAGCAGTCTGAGCCCCCCGCGCGCGTACAGGCACGCCGTCAAAAGCACGGCTAAAATGCTCAGCCCCAGGTTTCTCCGTTCCATGTCACCCCTCCCCTTCTTTGTATGCTATGGCGGAGGAAGGGGAAATATGCCGGGGGCAGCAACAAAAAACAGCACCGGATTTCTCCGGTGCTGTGGGGTGGGTTATTCGCTTATCAGAGCGCATTGGTCTTGTTGACCAGTGCTGTCAGGTCCACGTACTCCTCGGGCTCGGTGGCGATGGTCTCGTCGGTCTTGACCTTGAAGTCGCGGTAGACTGCGAGGCCCGTGCCTGCCGGGATGAGCTTGCCGATGATGACGTTCTCCTTCAGGCCCACAAGGTGGTCCACCTTGCCCTTGATGGCGGCGTCGGTGAGGACCTTGGTGGTCTCCTGGAAGGACGCGGCGGACATCCAGGAATCGGTTGCCAGCGACGCCTTGGTGATGCCCATGAGAAGCTGGGTGCAGGTGGCGGGGATGAGGCCCTGCTCGCCTCTCGCGGTGCGCTCGGCGATGTCCTTGTTGGCCGCCTTGAAGACGGAGATGTCGACCGTCGCGCCGGAGAGCAGATCGGTGGAGCCTGCCTCCTCGACGCGGACCTTGCGCATCATCTGGCGCACAATGACCTCGATGTGCTTGTCGTTGATGTCAACGCCCTGCTGACGGTACACCTTCTGGACCTCGCTGGTGATATAGCTGCGCACGCCCTGGCGGCCGAACTCATCGTCGTTTACGCCGCGGATGCGCAGGACATCATGCGGGTTGAGCGCGCCGGAGGTGAGCTCCTGGCCCTTGTCGACGTGGTCGCCGTTGTGCACCAGGATACCGGCGGAGTGCGGCACGGTGTAGACCATGGTGGCACCCTCGGCCTCATTGGTGATGGTGATGGAGTACATGACGCCCTTTTTGGCCTCTTCGATGGAGACGGTGCCGGAGATCTCGGCGAGGGTCGCCATCTTCTTGGGCTTGCGGGCCTCGAACAGCTCCTCGACACGGGGAAGACCCTGGGTGATGTCGTCGCCCGCGACGCCGCCGGTGTGGAAGGTACGCATCGTAAGCTGCGTGCCGGGCTCGCCGATGGACTGGGCCGCGATGACGCCGACAGCCTCGCCCGCGTTGACGGGACGGCCGATGGCAAGGTTGATGCCGTAGCACTTGGCGCAGACGCCGCAGCCCGCCTCGCAGGTCAGGACAGAGCGGATATACGCCTTGTGGATGTTGTGGGCTTCGAGGACCTTGGCATCCTCGGGCATGAGCATGTGATCGGTGTCAAACAGCAGCTCGCCGGTTGCGGGATCGGTGATCGGGAGCGCCGGGAAGCGGCCGTGGATGCTGGTGCCGAAGGACTCGACCTCCTGGCCTCTGTCATAGACAGCGCCGGCCCAGACGCCTTCCTTGGTGCCGCAGTCTTCCTCGCGGATGATGACCTCCTGGCAAACGTCGACCATACGGCGGGTCAGGTAACCGGAGTCCGCGGTACGAAGGGCGGTATCGGCCATGCCCTTACGGGCGCCTCTCGTGGAGATGAAGTACTCCAAGACGCTCAGGCCTTCGCGGAAGTTGGATTTAATCGGGATTTCGATGGTCTTGCCGGAGGTGTTCGCCATCAGGCCGCGCATACCGGCAAGCTGACGGATCTGGTTCATGGAGCCGCGGGCGCCGGAGTTTGCCATCATGTAGATGGGGTTATACTCATCCAGCGCGTTGGACAGCGCATCGGTCACGTCCTTGGTGGTCTTCTCCCACTCACTTACGACCAGGCGGTAGCGCTCGTCGTCGGTGATAAAGCCGCGCTTGTACTGGCGCTCGATCTTGACGACCTCGTCCTCGGTGGCGTGAATGAGCTCGTACTTGGCACTCGGCACCGTCATGTCCGCAACGGAAATGGTGATGGCGCCCTTGGTGGAGTACTTGTAGCCCATGGCCTTGATGGAGTCGAGGACCTCTGCGGAGATGGTGAAGCCGTACTTCTGGATGCAGCGGTCGATGATGTCGCCCAGCTGCTTCTTGCCGACCTGGAAGCTGATCTCATGGTCGAAGGCATGCTCGGGATCGCTGCGGTCGACGTAGCCCAGATCCTGGGGGATGGGCTCGTTGAAGATGATGCGGCCGACGGTGGTGGTGATGATCTTCTTGGTCTCCACGCCGTCCACGGTCTTGGTGACACGCAGGCGGATGGGGGCGTGCAGGCCCACGATGCCCTCGTTGTAGGCCATGATGGCCTCGGCGGAGTCGCGGTAAAGGAGGGTGGGCTTGTAAGCGATGAGCTTCTTGTCCTCTTTCTTGAGCTCGAGGTTCTTGCGGTAGATCTCGTCGCCGGTGACGATGGCGCCGCGCTCAAGGTCGCTGTCGCCCGGATCGTCGACCAGCATGCGCTCGGTGCCCTTTTCGGCGGCGTCGATGCGCATCATGGTGAGGTAGTAGGAGCCGAGGATCATGTCCTGAGTCGGGACCGTGACGGGGTGGCCGTCCTGGGGACGCAGGAGATTGTTGGCCGAGAGCATGAGGATTCGCGCCTCGGCCTGGGCCTCGGCGGAAAGCGGCACGTGAATGGCCATCTGGTCGCCGTCAAAGTCGGCGTTGTAGGCGGTGCAGACCAGCGGGTGCAGGCGCAGGGCGCGGCCCTCGACCAGGATGGGCTCGAAGGCCTGAATGCCGAGACGGTGCAGGGTCGGCGCACGGTTTAAGAGCACGGGGTGCTCCTTGATCACGTCCTCCAGCGCGTCCCAGACCTCGGTGCGCTGCTTGTCGACCATCTTCTTGGCGGACTTGATGTTGTTGGCAACGCCGTCCTCCACAAGCTTCTTCATGACGAAGGGGCGGAAAAGCTCGATGGCCATTTCCTTCGGCACGCCGCACTGGTAGATCTTGAGGTCGGGGCCGACGACGATAACGGAGCGGCCGGAGTAGTCGACGCGCTTGCCCAGCAGGTTCTGGCGGAAACGGCCCTGCTTGCCCTTGAGCATGTCGGAGAGGGACTTGAGGGCGCGGGAGTTTGCACCCGTGACGGCACGGCCTCTGCGGCCATTGTCGATCAGGGCATCGACGGCCTCCTGCAGCATGCGCTTTTCGTTGCGCACGATGATGTCGGGGGCGTTTAACTGCTGGAGTCTCTTGAGACGGTTGTTGCGGTTAATGACGCGGCGGTACAGGTCATTCAAGTCGGAGGTCGCGAAGCGGCCGCCGTCGAGCTGGACCATGGGGCGGATCTCGGGCGGGATGACGGGCAGGATGTCAATGATCATCCACTCGGGGCGGTTGCCGCTCTGGCGGAAGGCCTCGACACACTCAAGGCGCTTGACGAGCTTGGCCTTCTTCTGGCCGCCCGCGGTCTTGAGCTCATCGCGCAGCTGATCGGCGAGCTTGGCGCAGTCGATCTGGGCGAGCAGCTCCTTGATGGCTTCGGCGCCGATGCCGGCCTTGAAGTCGTCCTCATACTTCTCGCGCAGGTCACGATACTCGCGCTCGGTGAGGATCTGGCCCTTCTGCAGCGGGGAGAAGCCGGGGTCGATGACGACATAGTTTGCAAAGTACAAAACCTTTTCGAGCATGCGCGGGGTCATGTCGAGCATGAGGCCCATGCGGCTCGGGATGCCCTTGAAGTACCAGATGTGGGAGACGGGGGCGGCAAGCTCGATGTGGCCCATGCGCTCGCGTCTGACCTTGCTCTTGGTGACCTCGACGCCGCAGCGGTCGCAGATCTTGCCCTTGTAGCGGATCTTCTTGTACTTGCCGCAGTGGCACTCCCAGTCCTTGGTCGGTCCGAAAATGCGCTCGCAGAACAGACCGTCGCGCTCGGGTTTTAAGGTGCGGTAGTTGATGGTCTCGGGCTTTTTGACTTCGCCGTAGGACCAGTTGAGTATCATTTCAGGGGAGGCAATGCCGATCTGAATGGCGTCAAAGGGTGTATAGCTCATTACTGATCCTCCTCATCATTGTAATCATCGTTCAGGCCGAAATCAGCGCCGAACTCGTCCTCGGGGACGTTCTCGATGCTGAAACCGCTGTCGGCAAGCTCCTCATCGTCGGCGGCGTAAAGCTCATCCTTGAGCTCGGGGATGAAGTCGTCCTCATCCTCGTCCTTGAGCTCGATCTCGTTGCCCTGATCGTCGAGTACACGCACGTCGAGGCACAGGGACTGGAGCTCCTTGACCAGCACCTTGAAGGACTCGGGCACGCCCGGGGTCGGGATGTCGGTGCCCTTGACAATGGCCTCGTAGGTCTTGACACGGCCGGTCACGTCGTCGGACTTGACCGTCAGGATCTCCTGCAGAGTGTAGGCCGCGCCGTAGGCCTCCATGGCCCAGACTTCCATTTCGCCGAAGCGCTGGCCGCCGAACTGGGCCTTGCCGCCCAGAGGCTGCTGGGTGACCAGGCTGTAGGGGCCGGTGGAACGGGCGTGGATCTTATCGTCGACGAGGTGGTGGAGCTTGAGGAAGTAGACCCAGCCGACGGTGACGTCGTTATCGAACTTCTCGCCGGTGCGGCCGTCGTACATGACGCTCTTGCCGTCCTCGCGCAGACCCGCCTGACGCAGGGTCTCGCGGATCGTCTCCTCGTTTGCGCCGTTGAAGGTAGGCGTTGCCACCTTCCAGCCGAGGGCCTGGGCGGCGTAGCCGAGGTGGACCTCCAGGACCTGACCGATGTTCATACGGGAAGGCACGCCCAGGGGGTTCAGGACGATGTCGAGCGGGGTGCCGTCGGGCAGGTAAGGCATATCCTCACGCGGCAGGATGCGGGACACGACGCCCTTGTTGCCGTGACGGCCGGCCATCTTGTCGCCGACGGAGATCTTTCTCTTCTGGGCGATGTAGACGCGCACGACCTGGTTGACGCCGGGGTTCATCTCGTCGCCGTTTTCACGGGTGAAGACCTTGACATCGACGATGATGCCGCTCTCGCCGTGGGGAACCTTGAGCGAGGTGTCGCGGACTTCGCGGGCCTTCTCGCCGAAGATGGCGCGCAGCAGGCGCTCCTCGGCGGTCAGGTCGGTCTCACCCTTCGGGGTGACCTTGCCGACGAGGATATCGCCGGCGGTGACCTCGGCGCCGACCATGATGATGCCGCGCTCGTCGAGGTATTTCAAAGCGTCGTCGCCGACGCCGGGGATGTCGCGGGTGATCTCCTCGGGCCCGAGCTTGGTGTCGCGGGCGTCGCACTCGTACTCCTCCACGTGGAGGGACGTGAACACGTCCTCCATGACAAGGCGCTCGTTGAGCAGAATGGCGTCCTCGTAGTTGTAGCCTTCCCAGTTCATGTAGCCGACCAGGATGTTCTTGCCGAGGGAGATTTCGCCGTTATTGGTGCTGGGGCCGTCAGCCAGGATGTCGCCCTCCTCCACGCGGTCGCCGGCGGAGACGATGGGGCGCTGGTTGATGCAGGTGCCCTGGTTGGAGCGGGCAAACTTGATGAGCTTGTAGTCCTTGATCTGGCCCGCGTCGTAGCGGACGGTGACGTGGCGGGCATCCACGCGCATGACGGTGCCGGGACCCTCGGCCAGAACGCAGACGCCGGAGTCGACCGCGCACTTGTGCTCGATGCCGGTGGCGACGATGGGGGCCTGGGTGGTCAGAAGGGGCACGGCCTGACGCTGCATGTTCGCGCCCATCAGGGCACGGTTTGCGTCGTCGTTTTCGAGGAAGGGGATCATGGCGGTCGCGATGGAGATCATCATGCGGGGGCTCACGTCCACGTAGTCCACGTCCTCGCGGTTGACGGAGACGGTATCGTTGCGGTGGCGGCAGGTGACGCGCTTGTTGATGAGCACACCGTTTTCGTCCACAGGCTCGCTCGCCTGGGCGACAACGTACTGATCCTCCTGATCGGCGGTCATGTAGTCCACCTGATCGGTGACGCGGCAGGTGCCCTTCTCCACCTTGCGGTAGGGGGCGATGAGGAAGCCGTACTCATTGGCACGGGCGTAGGAAGCGAGGTAGTTGATCAGGCCGATGTTCGGGCCCTCAGGGGTCTCGATGGGGCAGAGGCGGCCGTAGTGGGAGTAGTGCACGTCTCGCACGTCGAAGCTGGCACGCTCTCTCGAAAGGCCGCCGGGGCCGAGGGCGGACATACGGCGCTTGTGGGTAAGCTCCGCCAGCGGGTTTGTCTGGTCCATGAACTGGCTTAACGGCGAGGAGCCGAAGAACTCCTTGATCGCAGCCGTCACGGGGCGGATGTTGATCAGGCTCTGGGGGGTGACGATGTCCAGATCCTGGAGGGTCATGCGCTCACGGATGACGCGCTCCATGCGGGAAAAGCCGATGCGGAACTGGTTCTGCAGAAGCTCGCCGACGCACCGCACGCGGCGGTTTCCGAGATGGTCGATATCGTCAGCCTCGCCGATGCCGTGGGCAAGGCAGTTGAGGTAGTTGACGGAGGAGAACATGTCGTCGACCACGATGTGCTTCGGGATCAGAACGTCGATATACTCCTTGATAGCGCTCTTGAGGGCGTCGCCCTGGTACTGCTGCATGAGCTGCTTGAGGACGATGCCGCGCACCTTCTCCTTGATGCCGAGCTCCTTCGGGTCAAAGTCGACGTAGCGCTTAATGTCGACCATGCCGTTGGAGAAGACGCGCACGGTCTTGCCATCCACGTTCAGCAGGACATCCACGACGCCGGCGTCCGCGATCTCGCGGGCCTTGTCGCGGGAGATGATCGTGCCGGGCTCAGCCAGGAGCTCACCGGTGAGGGGGTCTGCCACGGGGGAAGCCAGCTCAAAGCCCGCGATGCGCGGGAAGAGGGAGAGCTTCTTGTTGAACTTGTAGCGGCCGACATCGCTGATCTCGTAGCGGCGGCGGTCAAAGAACAGGCCCTCCAGAAGGGTCTCGGCGGACTCGACCGTGGGGGGATCGCCGGGACGCAGCTTGCGGTAGATTTCCAGGAGGCACTCGTCGCGGGACTGGGTGGTGTCCTTGTCGAGGGTGGCGATGATGCGCTCGTCCTCGCCGAAGATCTCCTTGATGCGCTCGTTGGTGGTGGCGCCGACGGTGGGGTCGGCAATGCAGGAAAGCCAGGTGGCGCAGGACTCGGGCTTAAAGGCGCCCGCCTCGTTCAGCTCCGCGCGGTACTGGCCCATGGCCTTGAGGAACCACGTGATGGGGAGCTTGCGGTTTTTGTCGATGCGCACATAGAAGACATCATTTGCGTCGGTCTCATACTCCAGCCACGCGCCGTGGTACGGGATGACGGTGGAGCCGTAGGTCGCGATCATGGCCTTGTCGACGGTCTTGTCAAAGTACACGCCGGGAGAGCGCACGATCTGGGAGACGATGACGCGCTCGGCGCCGTTGATGATGAAGGTGCCGCCGTCGGTCATGAGCGGGAAGTCGCCCATGAAGATCTCCTGCTCCTTGATCTCCTCGGTCTCCTTGTTGCGCAGGCGCACACGGACCTTGATGGGAGCGGCGTATGTGGCGTCGCGGGCCTTGCACTCCTCCTCGGAATACTTGGGCTTCTCGTTCATCGAGTAGTCGATGAAGCTCAGCTCCAGGTTGCCGGAATAGTCGGTGACGGAGTCCACGTCGCGGAAAACCTCACGCAGGCCCGTCTCGAGGAACCACTTGTAGGAGCTCTTCTGGATCTCCAGGAGGTTCGGCATATCCATAATCTCCTGGGTGCGGGCAAAACTCTTTCGCAGAGTCTTGCCGTACATGACATCTCTTGGCATTGGCGCACTCTCCTTATCGTTTTGAAACGCCCGGCTGTGTTGTCAAAAGCTTTGCAGCCGGTGTTGATTTCACGGGATTGGGATGCTATACTTGACACACGATGAAGGTGGGGGTGTATGTCCCCGCCTTTTACGAACATAGCAAGTTATTCTACCATTACATATACGGGCTTGTCAAGTGGGGATTTTATAAATTTTGCCGCAGGGGCGCATGCTCCTGCGGCTTTTGTTTTTGGTGTTTTGTTTCGTATTATTTTCCGAAGAGATCGCTGTGCGTCCCGGTGCGGGTGAGGGTCAGGACCAGTACATCCCCCTCAAGGCGATAGATCAGCAGCCAATCCGGCAGGATGTGACACTCTCTGTAACCGGCCCAATTCCCGGACAGGGCATGATCGCCGTGCTTTTCCGGCAACGGCACAGCGTTTGCCAGATCCGTAATGACAGCCTCCAGCAAAGCAAGCTTCATCCCCCGCTTTATCGCAAGCTTATAGTCCCTCTTATACTATCCCTTGATAGAAAACTTTAAGTCTTCCCGGCGAAATTTGCGCCAGGACTTCGTTGAAGCCCTTGACCATATATCTCCATTATGCTCTGCGGGCTTCGCCTAGTCTGGCGCAAACCGGGTCGTGAACTTGACCGTGTACTTTGTCATCTTCTTAGTTCTTCAAAGAGCGCGTTCATATCGGTATAGCCCTTGACGGACGGGTCTTTTGCGATCCGTTCGGCCTCCAGCATGGCCGCAAGCGTGTCCCGATTCGGCTGGTTGATCGTGATCTCAAAGGGGATACGGCCTTCCCGCACGGCCTGACGGGCAAAAATATTGAACGCTGTCGACATGTTCATCCCCAACTCCCCGAACAGGGCGTCAGCCTGGGCCTTGAGGTCGGCATCCATGCGGATGCTGACGTTGGTTGAACCGGCCATGGAATCAGCTCCTTTCTTGTATCGTATACAAGTATATGCCGTTTGTACTGCAATATCAATACATTGTATGTAAATTTTTTGCAAATAGTTTCCCGATCATTCCGCGGGCAGGACCATCTCGGCGGCGAAGTGCGCGCCGTCGTTTGTGACCGTGAAGCTGCCGCCGAGGGCGGTCATGATCTTTTCGCAGGTGCGAAGACCGATCTTCGTGCTCTCCTTTTTCGTCTGCGAGGCGGAGACCGCGTTCGTAACGCGCAGAGTCAGCGCCCCGGCGCAAAGCTCCGACACGATCTCCACCGGTTCGGCGGTGTCGGCGTATTTGCGGATGTTCGACTGGAGATTGTCCAGCACGCGATTTAAGTACAGGGGATCGACCGTGACGGAGCACTCCCCTTCAAAGTCGCGGCGCTCGACCGCGCAGCCGCAGTCCCGGAGGTCAAATTCCATCTCGCCCAGAAGCTGCTCGAGCAAAAGCCTCGCGTCCATGCGCTCGGGGTTCATCTCGAGTTTCGCCTTGCCGTAGACCAGGAAGTAGCGGAAGAGCTCGTCTGTCAAATCCTTGAGCTCCAGGGCCTTGACGTAGGCCGAGGAGGCAAGCTGGGCGCGGGTGGCCTCGTCCTCGGCCTCGTTGCACAGAAGGCCCAGGTAGCCGATGACCGCCGTCATGGGGGTGCGGATGTCGTGGGAGATGGCGGTGATGAGCTCGGTGTTGGCCTCCCATGCCTTTTTCTCGTTGCCCATGCGCTCGATGACCGAGCGGCGCATGTCGTCCACGGAGTCGGCAAGGCGGCTGAGCTCATCGTTGCCGGGAGCGGTGATGCTGCGCTCGAGGTCCCCGGCGCTCACGGCGGCGGCCTCCCTGGAAAGGCTGATGATGCGCTTGGTCAGCCGCCCGGTGTACCACATGAAGAGGGCAAGGAAGCTCACGCCCGCCGCCGCGAAGGCCGCGATGCTCACCAAAAGGCGCTGGCGCACCTGGGAGTTATCGCCGATGGCGACCTGATAAAGCCCGTCGGAAAAGCGGATGGGATAGAGCCTGCCGTGCACCTGGGGGTCATAGCCGCTGTGGGTGTCGGGGTCGAGCCTGCCGCCGGCGTAAAGCTGCTGCTCACGGCCGGTATTGAAGAGGAAGATGGTGACATACTCATGCTCCGCCGTCCAGCGGGCCACGGCGGCGGTGTCGCGCCCGCTGATGCCCTGGGAGGAGACATAGCGGCTGAAATCGGCGTAGAGCCGCGCCTTGCGGCGGTTGACGCTCTCCTCGCTCATGTAGCGGTCGCGGATGAGGACAGAGCCGAGCTGGCTGACGGCAAAGAACACCAGCGCCCCGAGGGCAAGGCCCGCAAGCGTCACCCACAGCACCTGCAGGCGCAGCGAGCCGCTTCGTTTCGTGTCAGTCAATTTGATAGCCCTTTCCCCAGACGGTGCGGATGATGCGGGGGTTGGAGGGGTTTTCCTCGATCTTCCGCCGCAGGTTCAGCACATGCACCATCACGGTGTTGCCCGAGCCGGACAGAAAGCGCTCTCCCCACACGGCCTCGTACATGTCGGCGGCGGTGACGGTTTTGCCGCGGTTTTTCAGTAAATGCTCGAGGATGGAAAACTCCGTGTCGGTAAGGGTGATCTCCTTGTCCCCTCTTTTGACCGTGCGGCCCGTGAGGTCGATCTCCAGCCCCTCGACGGAGAGGGCCGACGCGGGCTTGCCGCGGTACTGCTTATACCGGCGCAGGAGCGACTGCACCTTTGCCAGAAACTCCCCCTGGGAGAAGGGCTTGGACAGGAAGTCGTCGCCCCCGCTGCCGTAGGCGGAGATGCGGTCGGCCTCGGCTGACTTGGCGGTGAGAAACAGGATGGGGACGTTTGAAAAGGCGCGGATCTTGTCGCAGGCCTCAAAGCCGTCCATGCCGGGCATCATCACGTCGAGCACCACAAGGTCGGTGTCCGGGTGGGTCTGCATGTACCGGACCGCCTCCGCCCCGTCGGTGGCCTCTGCCACACCGTAGCTTTCGCGCAGCAAAAGGTAGAGCACCTTGCGGATGTCGGGATCATCGTCACAGATCAGGATTTGGGATCGTTCGTCCATGGTTGGCACCTCGGTTTGAAAGTGAAAAGTGAAAAGTGGAAAGTGAAGATATGGTGTCCGCTTCGCGGACGGAAATTATTGGGGGGAAAGGTTGACGAAAAGGCTTTTCTCCTGTAGAATAATGTCGCCCGCAAGGGTACGGTGATATAAGAGCAGACAACAAACACGCAGGCGGGATTGCGTGCCGCCGCTGCCAGCGGCAGAAAAAGGCGGCATGGAATCTCCGCAGCCGCACAAATTGAGGGTCTCCTCTAATGGGGACTCTCAATTTGTATTTGCGGCAAGGTGGGCAGTTCCATCCCCTCCGAAAGGGGGTGATGCGTATGCGTCTGACCTTTCATGTAAAGAAGTGGACTGTCACGATTATTGTGCAGGAAACTTCCCGAAAGAAAGCCAGGACACATAACGGTAAAAAGTCGACCGCCACTCCCCACAAGTGACGGTCGCTTTGTGGCATAGGCCACAGCAATCTTAACTTCTTGAGGAGCTAACCGTGTGCGTGGTTTGCTCTTCACTGTTATTATACGGCCTGCGGGCGGGTTTGTCAACCGCGTACAGGTTTCTTTTTTTCTGACTCCGACCTGACAAACCCTGTTTAAGAAAGCTTAAGAGATTTTTTTAGAATCTCATGCTATAATGGCGCCTGTAAAACAAGAAACCCATTCAGGAGGATTCCGCAATGATCAAGATGAAGAACATCGTATGCATGCTTTTGGTGCTTTGCATGGGCCTGTCCCTCGCCGCCTGCGGCGGCTCCGGAAGCGGCAGCAGCGCGCCCACCAGCACCCCCGAGGCCACCGCCGCGCCGGAGGATGTGTACGCTTCCGAATATAAAAACCTCTTCGGCAAGAGCAAGGACTATGTGAGCATCCGCTCCTGGGCCGACGACGGGATGTACTACAGCCAGTGGGAAAAGGTCGGCGAGAAGATCCCCGAGGGCGTCAAGCCCCAGTATGAGGGCCAGTACGACGTTTACGAGACCTTCCTTTACTACATGGATAAAGACGGCAAGGTCACGAAGCTGGAAAACTACAAGACTGTGGACGCGCCGGAAAATCCGGGCGACTACAAGGAGTATTTCTCCGGCAGCGACCTCAGTGGCATCCGCTTCACCCCCGACGGCTTTGTCACCCTCGAGACGGCCTACGCCTCCTGGAACGACGGCGACGGCAATTACGCCATGTACTCCGAGGAGTACTTTGCCCACCAGAAGTTCACCCAGACCTTCTATATCCGTTCCTTCGACAAGCAGGGCAACAACCTCACCACCGCCGAGGTCAGCGTGCCGGAGGGCGGCTGGCTCGATGCCTACAGCATGCAGCTCGACGACAAGGGCAACGTCATCGTCAACGACGGCCAGACCCTGCGCGCCATCGGTCTGGACGGCCAGGACGCCTACCAGATCAGCGTCAACGGCTATGTAAACGGCGTCGTCAAGCTGCCCGACGGGCGCATTGCCGTCAGCACCGACGGGGAGAACGGGTCCCTGCTGAGTATCCTTGACAGCGACAGCGGCAAGCTCGTCGACGGCGCGGCCGCTCCGAGCCTCGACCTCTACAGCACCGTCACCGGCAACGGCGACTATGACCTCTACTACACAAGCGGCTCCTGGTTCTACGGCTACAAGCTGGGTGACGCGGAGCCCACCAAGCTCTTCAACTGGATCAGCTGCGACGTCAACGGCAGCCGCGTCCAGGTGCTGGATGTCTCCGACGACGGCGTCATCACCGGAACGATTTCCAACTACGACCTCAAGGACAACACCTACTCCCTCGACCTTGTCACGGTCAAGAAGGTGCCCTACGACTCCGTGCCCCACAAGCAGCCCATCAACATGGCGGTCATGTACCTCGACTACAGCGTGCAGGACATGATCATCGACTTCAACCGCAAAAACCCCGAGTACCGCATCGAGGTCACCGACTACTCCGAGTACGCGGACCCGAACGCCGAGGACAGCAACGACGCAGGGCTCACCAAGCTCAACACTGAGATCCTCTCCGGCAACGTCCCCGACATTCTCTGCCTCAACGGCCTCAATTACCGCCAGCTTGCAAGCAAGGGCATCCTCGAGGACCTCTACCCCTATCTCGACAATGACAGTGAGCTCAGCCGCGACGACTTCTTCCCCAATGTGCTCAAGGCGCTGGAGGTCGACGGCAAGCTCTGCTCCACGGTCTCCGGCTTCTACATCAACTCCGCCATCGGCGCGGCCGACGTGGTGGGCGACGAGCCGGGCTGGACCTACGATGAGTTCAACGCCGCCCTTGCCTCCATGCCCGAGGGCTGCACCGCCTTCGACCAGTACGTGACCCGCGACAGCATCCTCTCCACCTGCCTTGCCCTCGACATGGCGGACTTCGTGGACTGGAACAGCGGCAAGGTCAGCTTTGACAACGAGGAGTTCATCAAGCTCCTGCACTTTGCCAACTCCTTCCCCACCGAATTCGACTGGGAGAACTACGACTGGTCCAAGGAAGACAGCACCGAGACCCGCCTTTCCCAGGGCAAGCAGATGCTGGTGCAGACCAGCGCCTACCGCATCGACGACATTTTCTACAACAACTACACGCAGTTCCTCGGCGGAAAGATCACCTACATCGGCTACCCCACCGCCCACGGCACCGGCAACATGATCAGCTTCTCCGACTCCGGCTACGCCATGAGCAGCAAGACCCCGTACAAGGACGCCTGCTGGCAGTTCCTGCGCGGTTTCCTGACGAAGGATTACCAGGAAAACAACGTCTTCTCTCTGCCGAGCCGCCTGGATGTCTTCGACCAAGAGGCCGAAGAGGCCGCCACCGTCCAGTACCAGAAGAACCAGGACGGTCAGTTCCTGCTCGACGACAACGGCGAGAAGATCCCCGTCGTGCGCAGCACCATCTGGAACAAGGACACCCAGAAGACCGAGGAGATCTACGCTCTGACCGAGGATCAGGTGCAGCAGATCCGCGAGCTCGTCCTGACCACCACCAAGGTCGCCGACTACGACCAGGCCATTCTCGACATCGTCAAGGAGCAGGCCGCCCCCTTCTTCGCCGGTCAGAAGACCGCCGAGGAGGTCGCCAAGCTCGTGCAGAGCAAGGCCAACATCTACGTCAACGAGCAGAGATAACCCTCTCAGTCACCAGTGCTGCGGCACTGGTGACAGCTCCCCCGGAGGGGGAGCCAAGTCTTGCCTCCCCCAGCCGCGAAGCGGCGATATGGGGGATTACGGGACGCCGCTGCCTGTGGCAGAAAAAGGCGTCGCGTAATCTCCGCAGCCGCGCCATTGGCGAGCCGTCGTGAAACAGGCTCGGGAATGGCAATGCGGCAAGGAGGGCAAAGGTGTCACGAAGTGACGGAGAGGGTTTTACAGCCCCGACAATTTGCCGGGGCTATTTCCTTGCAATTACCCGAAACCTGTGATATACTTCATTAGATAGATTATGTAGACCTCGCGAAGTGCGGAAAACCGAAAGGCAGCGGCATGAACAAGAGAAAGGAAATGCGAAAAAAGAGACGGGCCGATTTTCTCAAAAGCCTGTGCTTTCTCATGCCGAGCCTTCTGGGCGTGGGCGTGTTCTTCATCCTGCCCTTCGGTGTCGTGGTCTACTACTCGATGATCGACGGCGTGGCGTCCAGAAATTTCGTGTTTCTGGATAACTTCAAAAAACTCTTTCAAAATTCCGCCTTTCGCATGGCGTCGATCAACACGCTGAAATTTTCCGCGATGGCGGTGCCGCTGGCGGTGGTGCTGTCCATCGTGCTGGCGCTGATGCTGGAGTGCCGCATCCCGATGAAAAGCCAGTTCCGCACCTTCTTTTTGAGCCCCATGATGGTGCCGGTGGCGTCGGTGGTGCTGATCTGGCAGGTGCTGTTTAACTACAACGGCACGGTCAACGAATTTCTAATGCTCTTCGGGGCCAAGCGCATCGACTGGCTCCAGTCGGAGTACAGCATGATCGTGGTGCTGGTGCTGTTTCTGTGGAAGAATCTGGGCTACTTCATGATCCTGTTTATGGCGGGCCTTGCCAATATTCCGAAGGAGCTTTTGGAGGTTGCGAACGTGGAGGGGGCCTCGGCCTTTTACAAGTTCTTCAACATCAAGCTGCGCTACCTCTCCCCCACGGTTTTGTTCGTGACCATTCTCTCGCTTATCAACTCCTTCAAGGTCTTCCGCGAGGTGTATCTGCTCACGGGCGACTACCCCTATGAAAGCCTCTACATGCTCCAGCACTTCATGAACAACACCTTCCGCTCGCTCGACTACCAGAAGCTGTCGGCGGCGGCGGTGGTGATGGCGCTGGTGATGGTGGTGCTCATTGCGCTGCTGTTCTGGATCGAGGACGCCTTCGGAAAGGATGTGGAGGGATGAACAAAAAGCATCCGATCAGAAGACGAAAACAGCATGTCTTCGGCCGGGCGGCGATGTTTGTGCTGTGCCTGATCTTTTCGGTGCTGTTCCTGCTGCCGACGGTGCTGACCATCACAAACTCCTTCATGTCCGAGGCGGAGATCAAGTCCAACTACGGCATGGTCTTCTCGACCACCGAGGGCGGCTTTGTCTCCAAGACCGTGAACCTCAAGTTCATCCCGGACAAGGTGACGCTCCAGCAATACATAACGGGCTTAATCAAGTCCCCCGAGTATTTATTGAAACTTTGGAACAGCATTCTGCTCGTGGTGCCGATCGTGGTTTTCCAGGTGGGCATCGCGTCGGTCGCGGCCTACAGCTTCACCCGCTGGCGCGGGAAGATACGCAGCGGCATCTTTTTCTTCTATGTCATTCTGATGCTCATGCCCTACCAGGTCACGCTGGTGCCGAATTACTTAATCAGCGAATGGTTAGGGATCTTAAATAAACCCTGGGCGATCATCCTGCCCGGCATCTTCGCGCCGTTTTCGGTGTTCCTGCTGACGAAGTTCATGCGGCGCATCCCCTATTCGCTCATTGAGGCCGCCAAGGTCGACGGCGCGGGCGAGTGGGAGATCTTCACCCGCGTGTGCCTGCCCCAGTGCCGCTCGGCGCTCTACTCGATCGCGATCCTCGTCTTCATCGACTACTGGAACATGGTCGAGCAGCCGCTGGTTTTGCTGCAGGACTCCGACGCCCAGCCTTTAAGCGTCTTCCTCTCCCGGGTCAACACCGGCGAGATCGGCCTTGCCTTCGCCATGGCGACGATCTACATGATCCCGTCCCTGCTGCTGTTCCTGCACGGCGAGGAGTATCTGGTCGAGGGCATCGCAAACTCGGGAAGCGTCAAGGGGTGAGTTCCCCTTGGCTCCCCCTCTGGGGGAGCTGGCACCAGTGTCGCAACACTGGTGACTGAGAGGGCTGCCGGTCGACGTTCAAGCCCTCTCCGTCGCTTCGCGACACCTTTGCCCTCCTTGCCGCATTGCCATTCCCGAGCCTGTTTCACGACGGCTCGCCAATGGTGCGGCTGCGGAGATTACGCGACGCCTTTTTCTGCCACAGGCAGCGGCGTCCCGTAATCCCCCATGCCGCCGCTTCGCGGCTGGGGGAGGCAAGTACAACATCTACAATCTCCGCTTGACTGAGGTGCTGCATGGAAACCACTGTCAAAAAACGTGAATGGGTCAAGGACGCCGCCATACTCTTTCTGGCGGTGCTGCTGGTGCTGACCTTTTTCTCCAATACCATCATGAACCGGAGCCTGCCAGAGGTCGCCACCGCCGCCGTCACCAGCGGCAACATCATCGCCAAGGTGCGCGGCACCGGCACCGTCACCGCCACCGGCAAGCACCAGGTCAAGGCCAAGGAGACCCGCACCATCCGTTCCGTCATGGTCAAGGTGGGCCAGCAGGTCAACGCAGGCGACGTGCTCTTCGTCCTCGGCCAGGGCGACGAGACCGCCCTGGAGACCGCGAAGGAAAAGCTCAGGACCTTGCAGTATGAATATGAGCGTCAGGCGCTGAACGTACCGACCTATGACGGCAGCTCCTATGACCGTGCGGTGGATACCGCCTATCAGGGCATGATCCACGCCGAGCAGGCCCGCGACAAGGCAGCCTCAAATTATTACAGTGCGCTCGAACGTGAGTCCGCCGGGGATATTCAGGCGCTGAACAAGGAGCTGCAGGAAGTTGAGGAACAGCTGAGCTCTGTCGTCAGCAAGCTCAGCGAAGCACAGTCCAGCTATGACAGTCGGCACGAAAAGGCATGGCAGCAGGTTCAGGATGCGCAGATAAAGTTTGATATAGCATACAACAAATGGGTCGAGGATAATAACAATAGCGGTAATACCTCCACTACGGAAAGCAGCGACGATTACAGTACCTATACCGAGCCGGAATATATAGATTACGGCGGCGAGACTCTGCTGGAGGATAGCTTCACCGTTCAGGAGGAAGATATATTATTCGTGGACGAACTTGCGGAATCCTATTCCCCGCATACGAGTTCGACTTCCGTAACCATGTGGCAGTGGGACGACGGTGGCCCTGTAGATCAAGCTTGGGCAATATTGGAGAACGCGAAAAGTCAGCTCTCCGCGATTGAGAATGACAGCTACCTCACTTCTCTGAAGGAACAGCATGAAGCCCTTCTGGCCCGCCGGGAGACGCTTACGCAGCGTCTGAACGGGCTATCCACCTCCATCACAGCCCCCTACAAGGAAGCGCTTGACGAGGCGGAGTACGAACTTTATCTCGCACAAATCAACTATGACAGCGCAATCTCCTCGCGCAACTACGCGTATCAGAATTTCGATCAGAGCGTCGCAGTCTCCGGCGTAAACCTCCAGGAAGTTGCATCACAGATCGCGGTGCAGCAGGAGAAGATCAAATCTCTCGCGGGTGACGAGGAAAACGTCATCACCGCCAATGTCTCCGGCACCATCGACACCATCGACTGCACCGCAGGCGACACCGTGCTCAAGGACGCGCTTTTGTGCACGATGGAGGTCCCCGACATGGGGCACACTCTCTCCTTCTCCGTCACCAACGACCAGGCCCAGCGCCTGCGCATCGGCGACACCGCCACCGTCTCCAACTACTACTGGGGCAACAGCGTCACCGCTACCCTCACCACCATCCGCACCGACCCGAAGAACCCCCAGTCCAACAAGATCCTCACCTTCGACCTCGAGGGCGACGTAACCTCCGGCGCGGAAATGACCATCTCCGTGGGCCAGAAGAGCGCAAGCTATGACATCATCGTCCCGAACTCCGCCATCAAGAGCGACGCAAACGGCAGCTTCGTGCTGGCGGTGGCTGTCAAGAGCTCGCCGCTCGGCAACCGCTACACAGCCAGGCGCGTGAGCGTGGAGGTGCTGGCAAGCGACGACAACAACTCCGCCATCGTTGCCGATCTGGCAAACGGCGACTATGTCATCACCACAAGCTCCGCCCCCGTTGCAAGCGGCGATATGGTGCGCATCGCGGACAATCAGACATGAGAAAGCTTTTACGGCACTGGCCGCTCGCCCTCGCCCTGGTGCTGGCCGTCTGCTGCGGCGTGTGCGTGTGGCGGCTCTGGGCGGTATCGAATCTGCTGCCGAGCCAGCAGGCCGCGCAGCGCTGGAAGGGCGACGGGCTGCGGGAGTTTTCACAGATCTCCTTTTTCATGCCCGGCGACCAGAAGCTCACGCTCGACCAGCTCTACGCCTTTCGCAACGACATGGCGAAAAAGCTCAAGGACGCCTCTTACGACGTGGAGCGCGAGACGGGGCTTTTTAACGACGCCTGGGGCGCCTCCGGCACCGTCAAAGTCGCAAACGGCAGGCGCAGCGGCGAGGTGCAGGTCTTCGCCGTCGGCGGCAGCTTCTTCGACTTCCATCCTCTGCCCCTCTTGAGCGGCAATTACATTAAGCCCAACGACGTGATGGACGACCGGGTGCTCCTGGACCGGGAGACCGCCTGGCTCCTCTTCGGCGGGGTGGATTTGTCCGGGATGAGCTTTTCCATCAACGGCACCCCCTTCGTCGCGGCTGGCGTCTACGAGCACGAGAAGGACGGTTTTTCCAAGGCCGCCTACGGCGAGGGCATGCGCATCTACATGAGCTACCCGGCCTATGTGAGACTCTTCCCCGACTCCGGCGGCGTGAGCTGCTATGAGCTGGTGCTTGCCGAGCCCGTCAAGGGCTTTGCCCGCACCGCCGCCGAGGAGAAGTTCCCCATCAAGAGGGCGGAGCTGCAGGACAATACCTACCGCTTCGAGCCCGGCAGGCTCTTTAAGCTTCTTCGGGCGGGCATGAAACGCTCCATGCATCTCGGCACGGCGGTCTACCCCTACTGGGAAAACGCCGCCCGCGCAGCCGAGGACCGCGCGGCAACCTGGCTTTTGGCGGCCCTCATCACCGGCACGCTCCCGGCGGCGCTGCTGATATATCAGGTGATCCGCTCCCTGGTCCACGGCAAGAAAAAGCTGGAGGACGACGTGCTGCCCGAGGCGAAGACAAGGACCCGCGAGTTCTTCCGCGAGCAGTCAAGAAGACGCTGGGAGAAAAAGCACCCCGGAGAATACTGAAAGGATATTGAGCATAACTATTCAGTTTACCCCGTCATTGCGAGCCAGTGAGCACACTGGCGTGGCAATCCGCCCGCCGGAGGCACTGAACATCTCAGAAATTGTACCTAGCCGCTGGGAGCTACGGATTGCCACACCAGTGACATCGGTCACTGGTTCGCAATGACAAAATCCGAACATTTCACCTTTGAATAAGTCTTGTACTGAATAGTTGCTATTGAGCATAAGAAGGCACCCCGTGCAGTTTCGCACGGGGTGCCTGTTCGCTGTTCGCCCTCTCCGTCGCTTCGCGACACCTCCCCCGAAGGGGGAGGCAAGCCTTGGCTCCCCCTCTGGGGGAGCTGGCACGGCACGTCTCACGCAAGCGCAGTGACTGAGAGGGTGTTCGTTGACGTACAACCCTCTCCGCCCCAGTGTGCGCACTGGGGCACCTCCCCCGAAGGGGGAGGCAAGAGCCGCGCGGCGGGATGGACGTTCCTGGCTTGGCTCCCCCCATGGGGGAGCTGTCATCGCCATTCACGGCGATGACTGAGAGGGCTTCGATCGACGCATTGCCCTCTCCGCCCCAGTGTGCGCACTGGGGCACCTCCCCCGAAGGGGGAGGCAAGCGCGCGGCGGGAAGGGCAAGCTCACTCTTCCCTTTCGCACACAATATTCAGCAAAATCTCCACGACCTTGTCCATGTCTTCCACGGCGATGTGCTCGCTCGGTCCGTGGAAGGCCGCGCCGCCGGTGCCGAGGTTCGGGCACGGCAGGCCGCTGAACGACAGACGCGCACCGTCCGTGCCGCCGCGGATCGGGCTTGTCGCGGGCTTTAGTCCTGCCTTGCGGATGGCTTTTTCGGCCCGGCGGACGATCTGCATGTGGTCGGCCAGGATCTCCGCCATGTTGCGGTACTGCTCATTGAGCGTGAGGGTGACGGTCCCCTCGCCGTACTCGGTGTTGATCTCATGGACGATCTCCCGGAGGCGGTCGCAGCGGGCGAGAAAGCGCTTGGCATCGTGGTCGCGTATGATGTACTTGAGCTCCGCCTCGCTCACGTCGCCGCGCATGTCCGTCAGGTGGTAAAAGCCCTCGTAGCCCTCGGTGCGGGCGGGGATCTCGTCGGCGGGGAGCATGGCGTTGATGCGCATGGCCACAAGGCTTGCGTTGACCATCACGTCCTTGGCGGAGCCCGGATGCACGCTCACGCCCTTGATGAGGAAGCTTGCGGAGGCGGCGTTGAAGGTCTCGTAGTTGATCTCCTCCACCGCGTCGCCGTCCACCGTGTAGGCGAAGGCCGCGCCGAAGCGTTTAAAGTCGATGAGCCGCGCGCCGTGGCCGATCTCCTCGTCCGGGGTGAAGCACACCGCCAGGGCGCAGTGGGGCCGGTCAGAATGGATGAGCGTTTCGCACACGGTCATGATCTCGGCAACGCCCGCCTTGTCGTCCGCGCCCAGGAGCGTGGTGCCGTCGGTCGTGATGATGGTCTTGCCCACGCAGTTTTTGAGATCGGGGAAGTCCCGCGGACTGAGCACCAGCCCGGACGTGCCGAGGGCGATGTCGCCCCCGTCGTAGTCAAAGTGCGTCTGCGGCTTGACGCCGGTGCCGGAAAAGTCCGGGGCCGTGTCGATGTGGGCAATGAGGCCGATGACAGGCTCTGATTCCCAGCCGGGGCTTGCCGGCAGAAAGGCGTAGGTGTAGGCGTGGGGGTCGGTGTAGACCTGCTTCATGCCCAGGTCCTGCAACTCGCAGTGTAAAAGCCACGAAAAGGCGTACTGCTTTTCGGTGCTGGGGGTGACGGCGGCGTTATCCTCGTTGCTCTGGGTGTCGATCGCCGCATAGCGCAATAAACGTTTGTAAGCTCTCATATGCAATCCTCATTTCTGCATTGGCCCCCTTGCACCTGGGCCCTTTATGGGTCTAAAGGGGGCATAGCGACGCGCGGGAAGCGCGTGACGATCAAAGCTTGCTGGCATGGCGCGTCTCACGCAAGCGCCATGACTGGGGGATTCCGTTCATCGAATCAGGTTGTGGTTGCCCGCCTTGCCGCGTTTACCGTTTCCGTGCAGGCATTAGAGCCTGCCCGAAAAGCGGTGCGGCTGCGGAGATTCCGTGCCGCCTTCTTCTGCCACAGGCAGCGACGCGAAGCTAGTCCTTTAGGGCGGCAGCCCGCAATCCCCCCGCCCCAGTGTGCGCAGAAGGTGAATTGCCCCGAAGGGGCAAGAGAAGCCGGCCTGGGCCGCTGGGGCACCCCCCTTTAGGCAAGGACGAACACTCTCCCCTTGCGGGAGCTGCCGCCGATCTCGGCGACACGGCCCTTGCCGGTGCCGCGCAGAGTCAGCACGTCGCCCTCTTTGACGGGAGCGTCGGGCTTTAAGCACTCGCTGTAGTTTAACTGTATCAGGCCTGCCGCGATCTGGCGCGTGACCTCGGTGCGCGACAGATGAAACAGTCCCGCCGCCACCGCGTCCAGGCGCGGACTCATGACCGTGAAGCGCCGCTTCTCGGTCTTTTTCTCCCGGACCGGGATCTCGTCCAGCGATATCTCGACCGCCTTGACGCCGCAGCGCCCTACCTTGTCTATGGAAAGCAGGTGGCGTAAGACGCTCGGTTGACATAATGCGATTGCCTCATGGCCCTCGACCAGGATATCGCCGACCCACTCGCGCCCGACGCCCATGCCGAGGATCGCGCCCATGTAGTCCCGGTGCCCCGGTTCCCCGAAGGCGGCGGTGAGAAGTATGGCGCAGATGTGCTCAGAGATGTCCAGCGCGTCCGCCTCCATCCAGTCGGGCAGGAAGAAGGCAATCGTGCGCTCGGCGTCCGGGTGGCCGCCGTGAAAGACCATGTTCGCCTCCCGGAGGGCGGGGTCATGCTCAAGGGTGTAGCGCTCGGCGGGGGTGAGAAAGCCGGTGTTCGTGGGCGTGCCCCGGCCCTCGCAGCGCCTTGCCAGGTCCTCGGCCCGTTTAAGAATCTCTTCTTTGTCCATCCTGTAACCTCGTCTGGTGGGCGTTGAAGTTTGTTTTTTTCAAGACCTCTTCGATCTGACTGAGCACCCATTCCGCCTCGCCCTTGAACTCCCCGGACGAACAGCGCAGCACGCCGGAGCGCAGGGCCGACAGGCGGATGAGGTTGTCGCTGGTCACGACGCGCACCGCGTAGTTCTTGCCGATCTCGTCGACGATGCGCTCGATGTAGGCGTCGGCGGTCTCGCCGTCCTTCGTGAAGGCCACCGAGATGTTGTGATACTCCGTGCGGGAGCCGGGGTTGCCCGGCGTGCGAAAGCCGTCGAACACTAGCACCAGCTTTGCCCCTGTAAAGCCCGCGTAGCCCGAGAGGATATCCATGAGCCGCTCGCGGGCAAGGTCCAGGCGGTCACGCGCCAGGGCTTTGAGCTCGTCCCAGGCGAAGATGAGGTTGTAGCCGTCGACGATGATGTGCTCTTTCCTGGAAGATATCTGCGAGACCTCCGTCACGGCGGCGTTTACCTGCCGGGCGCGGTACTCGGGGCGGCGGATGGGGCCGAACTCCCGCTCCATGATGGCCTCCAGCTCCCGGTCGTCGATGTTCAGACTTCGGCAGCGTTGGATGGGCTTTGCGGGCGCTTCCTCCTGCTTCGGCTTCAAAACACTCTCGAGGTGCATGTAGTCCGGCACCTCCTTCCAGTTGACGTTCATGCCCGCCCCGTGGGCGCAGAAGACGGAGTCGGCGGGGTTTTCCTCGTCCCGCTCGGGCTCATAGCCGATTTCTTCCACGATGCGCTTCTGCTCGGCGCAGGGGCGGTAGCCGCAGGGCGTGAGGCTCAGGCGGCCCCGGCCATGGGACCAGGAGACCAGCTCTTCCATATAATTATTCAGCTTCACCGCCGGGGCCGCGCCCTCCAGGCGCAGGTACTCGCCCTGCTCCTCGGGGGACGAGAAGTCCCCGTTCATGGCGCGGATGTCGGTGATGGCCCGGCCGATCTGCTCGGCGGGCACTTCCAGCACAAAGCTGTACCAGGGCTCGAGCAGCACCGAATCCGCCTGCATGAGACCCTGCCGCACGGCGCGGTAGGTGGCCTGGCGAAAGTCCCCGCCCTCGGTGTGCTTGAGGTGGGCGCGGCCCGCTGCCAGCGTGATGCGCATGTCGGTGACGGGTGAGCCGGTGAGCACGCCCCTGTGCTGCTTTTCGGCAAGGTGCGTCAAAATCAGGCGCTGCCAGTTGCGGTCCAGCACATCCTCGGGCACGATGCTGTCAAAGCTCACTCCGCTGCCGGGCGGCAGGGGCTCAAGCAATACATGCACCTCGGCATAGTGGCGCAGGGGCTCAAAGTGGCCTACGCCCTCCACGGTATTTTTGATGGTTTCCCTGTATAGAATACGTCCGGTGTCAAGCTCGATTTCGGTATCAAAGCGGTCGCGGACGATGCTTTTGAAGATCTCGGCCTGGATCTTTCCCATGAGCTGGACGCTGATCTCCTTGGACTGCGCGTTCCAGACCACGTGCAGCTGCGGGTCCTCCTGGTCAAGCTGCATGAGCTTCGGCAGCAGGAGCATCGGGTCCGTCCCTTTGGGAAGCAGCACCCGGTAGCTCATGACCGGCTCCAAAACCGGGCCCTCCGCGTCCGCGGCGGCGCCGAGGCCCTGTCCGGGTCTTGTGGCGCTTAACCCTAAGGCCGCGCAGACCCAGCCCGCTTTGACCTCCTCGGCAGTGTCGAACTTCTGGCCCGAATAGATGCGAAGCCCGCTGACCTTTTCCTCGACGCCATTTCCCTCGGCGTCGTTATATTTTAATAGTGTGCGCACCTTTAAGCTCCCGCCCGTGACCTTGAGCCAGGTCAGGCGGTTTCCCTGGGCATCGCGGGAGATTTTATACACACGCGCGGCAAAGTCCGGACCATAGGCGGGACACGGCGCGTATTTTTCCAGCGCGTCCAGAAACTCGCCCACGCCCTCGGTCTTGAGTCCCGAGCCGAAGAAGCACGGGAAGAGCCGCCGGGACTGAATCAGGTCACACAGGGTCTCGTCCCCGATGCTGCCCGCGTCCAGGTATTCCTCCATGGCCCCCTCGTCGCACATGGCAACGGCGTCGTCGCGCTTGGGGCCGCCGAAGTCGACGCAGCGCTCGGAAAGGCGGGCGGTCAGCTCCGCCATCAGGGCGTCGCGTCCGGGGCCGGGCAGGTCCATTTTTGTTATGAATAAGAAGGTCGGGACATGGTAGCGCTCCAAAAGCTTCCAGAGCGTTTCCGTGTGGGCCTGAACGCCGTCGGTGCCGGAGATGACCAGCACCGCGCAGTCGAGTACGCGAAGCGTGCGCTCAGCCTCGGCGGAGAAGTCCACGTGGCCCGGGGTGTCCAGCAGGGTCAGGCTCCCCTCCCCCAGCGGCAGGACGGCCTGCTTGGAGAAGATCGTGATGCCGCGCTGCCGCTCCAGGGCATGGGTATCGAGGAAGCTGTCGCGATGATCGACCCTTCCCAGCTTTTTCAGTTTTCCCGTGAGGTACAGCATGGCCTCGCTCAGCGTGGTCTTGCCCGCGTCCACGTGGGCCAGGATGCCCAGTACCACATTCTTTTCGTTTTCCATAGGCACATTTTACCAGCTTTTCCCGAAAGAATCAATGCAAAAGTTGAGCATATAAATGGTGTTATGTAACCTTTTGCACATTGCATGCAAAAAGAAATACAATTTTCTGAAACTTTGTCTATTATTTTTGTCAGAGTCATGTTATAATTAGAGAGTATATTGCAATCTCATTGACTTTGAATTTTCTACTATATAAAACAAGGGGTACACACGAGATGAAGAAAATACTGGTTTTGGAGGACGAGTCCAATATCCGCAGCTTTGTGGTCATCAATCTGCGCCGCAGCGGCTTTGAGCCCATCGAGGCCGGCACCGGCGAGGAGGCGCTGGAGAAATGGAAGGTCAATCCCGACATCTGTCTTGCGCTGCTGGACGTGATGCTGCCGGACATCGACGGCTTTGAGGTCTGCCGCCGCATCCGCGCCTCGGGCTCGAAGATGGGCATCATCATGCTCACGGCGAAGAACCAGGAGATCGACAAGGTCACCGGCCTTATGACCGGAGCCGACGACTACGTCACCAAGCCCTTCTCCCCCGCCGAGCTCACCGCCCGCGTCGACGCGCTCATCCGCCGCCTGGGCGTGGACGACGCGGAGAAGTCCTCCACCGAGATCGTGAGCGGGCCCTTCCTGCTCAACACCCGCAACCGCACGCTGGAGAAGGACGGGCAGCGGCTCAAGCTTACGCAGATCGAGTACATGCTCATCAAGCTCTTTATGGAAAATCCCGGCAAGGCCATGAGCCGTGAGGATATTCTCTCCGCCGTCTGGGGCAGCGACTTCACGGGCGAACTCAAGACCGTGGACGTGAACATCCGGAGGCTTCGCATCAAGATCGAAAACGACCCCACCGAGCCGGAGTACCTGACCACCGTGTGGGGCTACGGGTACAAGTGGGGGTACTGAGAGACCTGCACCCAGCCCCTTGCCTCCCCCTTTGGGGGAGGTGCCCCAGTGCGCACACTGGGGTGGAGAGGGTTGTGCGTCAACGAACACCCTCTCAGTCACGGCGCTTGCGTGAGACGCGCCGTGCCAGCTCCCCCAGAGGGGGAGCCAAGCGCTCCCCGTGGGCAAGTATCATCATTAGGAAGTACGTTTCATGTTTGGCAACTTACGAACACAGCTGCTGCTGTCGAGCATCGCGGCGCTGGCGCTGCTGCTGATGGGCACCTGGGCCTCCACGCACGGACTCATGAACTGGGCCACCGCCATCTACATCGCTTTGTGCGTGTATGTGCTGGCGGTCAATATCTGGTTCTGGTGCTGCGTGGCCGCCCCGCTCGAGAAGCTGCGGGAATTTGCAAAGCGCATCTCCTCCGGCAGCTTTGGGCTCAAGACCGAGGATTTTGAGCCCGACGAGATCGGCTACCTCGCCGAGGAGATCAACAGCATCTCCGAAAAAACCGCGCTGGCTGAGAAAACCAGGACGGAGTTTATCTCCCAGGTCTCCCACGAGCTGCGCACGCCCCTGACCGCCATCACCGGCTGGGCCGAGACCATCGCCTACGATCCCGCTGTGCAGGGCGACTCCCTGCGCGGCATCCAGATCATCTCCAAGGAAGCCGAGAGGCTGACCAACATGGTCAAGGAGCTGCTGGAATTTACCCGCATCCAGGACGGGCGCTTCAATCTGCAGATCGAGCTTATCGACATTGCCGCCGAGCTCGAGGACGCGCTGTTTACTTACGGGGAGCTCATGAAGCAGGGCGGCATGAAGGTCAACTACCGCGGCCCGAAATCCGAGATCCCGCTCATCCCCGGCGACTCCGAGAGATTGAAGCAGGTATTTTTGAACCTGCTGGACAACGCCATGAAGCACGGCGGCGAGGGCGGACGCATCGACGTAGACCTCAAGCAGATTGACGGCGCGGTGCGCATCCGCGTGCGCGACTACGGCCACGGCATCCCCGAGGCGGAGCTTCCCCACGTCAAGGAGAAGTTTTACAAGGGCAGCTCCAAAAACCGCGGCACCGGCATCGGCCTTGCTGTCTGCGACGAGATCGTCACCCGCCACGGCGGCACCCTGGACATTGCCAACGCCCCCGGCAAGGAGGGCGGATGTCAGGTGACCGTTACGCTTCCCATCGGCGCCAAGCTGAACGCGAATGGGAAGTAAAGTGGCATGGGAACAGCTTGCCGTTTGTCATTGCGAACCAGTGACCGATGTCACTGGTGTGGCAATCCGCCCGCCGGAGGCACATAAAACACGCAGAAATCCGAACTGGCCGCTGGGAATACGGATTGCCACGACCAGTTTGAGAACTGGTCTCGCAATGACAGGCGGGGAGCTTGTCCTTGTTGACTAAAGCCGATACGCATAATTGTTGATTTAATCCCCCCGCATTATCGCAACATACAGAGGAGAATGCAATTTTGAAAAATCCAAGTTCCTGCAATTTCAAGACATCCATCGGCGGTCAGGCCCTCATTGAGGGCATCCTGATGCGCGGACCGAAAAAACAGGCCATCGTCTGCCGCACGGCTGACGGGCTTGTGGAAAAGACCGAGGACCTCAAGTTCATCAAGGACCGCTACCCCATCCTCGGCTGGCCGCTGATTCGCGGCTGCGCCATCTTCCTCAGCTCCATGATCAACGGCATGCAGGCCCTCACCTACTCGGCAAGCCTCGTCCCGCTCGAGGAGCAGGGCGAACCCGACAAGCTCGACCAGTGGATCAACAACCACTTTTCCGAGGAGAAGGCCAAGAACATCATCATCGGCGTGGCGGTGGTGCTCGGCATCGCGCTGAGCCTGTTTTTGTTCATCTTCCTGCCCGCCCTGATCGTGAGCCTCATCAAGCCCCTGACCGAGAGCCTCTTTGTCCGCAACATCGCCGAGGGCCTCACCCGCGTCATCATTCTGCTGACCTACATGAAGCTCGTCACCCTCACCCCCGATGTCAAGCGCCTGTTTTCCTACCACGGTGCCGAGCACAAGACCATCTTCTGCTATGAGCACGGCAAGGAGCTCACGGTCGAGAACGTGCGGCCCGAGTCCCGCTTCCACCCCCGCTGCGGCACCAGCTTTCTGCTGGTCGTGGTGGTGGTGAGCATCCTGGTAAATTCCGTGGTGCGCGTGCAGAACACCTTCGCCCGTATGGGCTTTCACCTGCTGCTTCTGCCCGTCGTGGTGGGCATCAGCTATGAGATCAACCGCTGGTGCGGTCTGCACGACAACTGGCTGTCCGCCGCGCTGTCCGCGCCGGGCAAGTGGCTGCAGCGCATCACCACCAACGAGCCGGACGACAGCATGATCGAGTGCGCCATCCGCGCCATCGAGCTTGTCATCCCGGACCAACAGGGCAGCGACGCCTGGGGGAGCTGAACGCTTTTGAAAACCTACAACGAACTGTACATCAATACCCGCAACACCTTAAAGCGCGCTGAGATCGAAGCATACGCCCTCGAGGCGCGGGTCCTGGTGGCTTCTGCCGCCGGGAAGACCGTGCAGCAGCTTCTGCGCGACCTGAACCTCTACACCACCGACAAGGTGGAGGCACTGGTGCAGGAGTATACCGAGCGGCGGCTCAAGGGTGAGCCCGTGGCCTATATCACCGGGGACTGGGAGTTTTACGGCCTGCCCATGAAGGTGACGAAGGACGTGCTGATCCCGCGCACCGACACGGAGCTGCTGGTCGACCTCGCCAAGGAAGCGCTGACCGGCCGGAAGATGGACGCGCGTGTTCTCGACCTTTGCTGCGGCAGCGGCTGCATCACCTGCGCCGTCGGCCACGAGCTGCCCGCGACAAAGCTGGTGGCGGTCGATTTGAGCGCAAGCGCTCTCGAGGTCTGCCGCCAGAACGTGAACTTAAACCGCCTGACCACCCGCGTTATATGCATGCAGGCCGACGCCCTCGCCTCTCCCCCGCTGGGGATCGGAAGCTTTGACCTCATCGTGTCCAATCCCCCCTATATCGCCACCGATGAAATCCGGACGCTCGACCGCTCGGTGAAGGATTACGAGCCGATCTGGGCCCTCGACGGCGGCAAGGACGGGCTGCGCTTTTACAAGGGCATCATCAAGCACTGGAAGTCCCTCCTGCGCCCGGACGGCCTGCTGATCTTCGAGGTCGGCGAGGGCCAGGCCGACACGGTCGCCGACATGATGATGGCCGCGGGTTTTGCCGCCAGCACTGTGCATAAGGACACACGAGGCGTGCTGAGAGCGGTAGTCGGGAGAATGTAGAATTTGGCTCCCTCCCAGAGGGAGCTGGCACGGCGCGTGTATGTCCGCGCCGTGACTGAGGGAGTCGTCGGTTGACGGGCAAACCCCTTCCACCGCTGAAGCGGTCCCCCTCCCCCAAACGCCGCAAGCGGCTGGGGGAGGCAAGTATTATAAACATCGCCGCTCTTGCGGCAGATTGGAGAATAACAATGGCTGAAAAGAAAAAGGTTCCCGCGGTTGTCGCGCCGGCAAACGCCGACAAAAAGAAGGCGCTGGAAACCGCCATCGCCAAAATTGAAAAAGACTACGGCAAGGGCACCATCATGCGCCTGGGCGACGATATCAACGTAAACGTCGAGGCGCTGTCCACAGGCTCCCTGGCCCTGGACCTGGCCCTCGGCATCGGCGGCATCCCCAGAGGCCGCATCATTGAGATCTACGGCCCCGAGGCAAGCGGCAAGACCACCCTGGCCCTGCACGCGGTCGCCTCCGCCCAGAAGGCGGGCGGCGAGGCCGCTTACATCGACGTGGAGCACGCCCTCGAGCCCGCTTACGCGAGAGCCCTCGGCGTGGATATCGACAGCCTTCTCATCTCCCAGCCCGATACCGGCGAGCAGGCCCTCGACATTGCCGAGTCCCTGGTGCGCTCCGGCGCTGTGGACGTGGTGGTCATCGACTCCGTCGCGGCCCTCATCCCGCGCGTCGAGCTCGAGGGCGAGGTGGGCGACACCGTGGTCGGCGCGCTTGCCCGTCTCATGAGCCAGGCCATGCGCCGCCTTGCGGGCGCGATCTCCAAGAATAACTGCACCGTCATCTTCATCAACCAACTGCGCCAGAAGATCGGCGTCATGTACGGCAACCCCGAGACCACCCCCGGCGGCCTCGCCCTCAAATATTACGCGAGCGTGCGCATCGACGTGCGGCGTATCGAGACCCTCAAGGTCAACGGCGAGATGGTCGGCAACCGCACCCGCGCCAAGGTCGTCAAGAACAAGGTTGCGCCCCCCTTCCGCGAGGCGGAGTTCGACATCATGTACGGCGAGGGCATCTCCAAGATCGGCGAGATCGTCGATCTCGGCGTGAAGCTTGAGATCATCGACAAGGCCGGCGCCTGGTTCACCGTGGACGGCAACCGCATCCAGGGCCGCGACGGCGTCAAGCAATACCTCGCCGACAACCCCGAGGTCTGCGACAAGATCGAGCAGGAGATCCGCGACAACGCCCACAAGCTCATGAGCCCCCAGGCCATGAAAGCCGCCATGGCCTCCGGCCGCGCCGCCCCCGCCCCCGCTCTCGACGTGAGTGCGGCGGACTTTGAGGAGGACTAAGCCCTGCCCATGCGCATCACATCCCTGAAACAGACCACCGCCGAGCATGTGACGGTGGTGCTGGAGGACGAAAGTGAGGTCAAGACGACCCTCGGCACCGTGACCGAGCTGCGGCTGTTCGCCGGGCGGGAGCTTTCGGACCGCGACATGGACATCCTGCGGCGGGAGTCGAAGAAGGCCCTCAGCCGGGAAAAGGCGCTGGAGCTTGTGTCGCAGCGGCAGATGTCGGCAAGGGAGCTGAATAAAAAGCTGCGCGACAAGGGCGCGGACGAGGAGACTGCCGATTACTGCGTGCAGTGGATCCTCGAACGCGGTTTGATCGACGAGGAGCGCTACGCCGCTGCGATTGTGCGCCACTACGCCGCGAAGGGCTACGGCGAGGGGCGCGTGCGCCAGGAGCTTATGCGCCGCGGCGTGCCGCGCGACTTATGGGACGACGCCCTTTCGGAGATGCCGGAGGACACGTCCAGGCTCGACCGCCTGGTGGCGTCGAAGCTGCGCGATCCCGGAGGCCGGGACGCGGTGCGAAAGCTCTCCGCCTCCCTCTGCCGCCGCGGCTACAGCGGCGAGGAGATCCGCGAGGCGCTGGAGCGGGCAAGAGCGTCTTTTGACTATGAGGAATAAGCTATGGAAGCGACGAATAAAAGCTTTGCAATGATTTCCCTGGGCTGTGCCAAGAACCTGGTCAACAGCGAGCAGATGCTGTATCTGATGAGCGAGGCGGGCTTCACGCTCTTGCCGGACCCGGACGGGGCCGACCTTGTGATCGTGAACACCTGCGGCTTCATCGACGCCGCGAAATCCGAGGCCATCGACAACATCCTCGAGATGGCGGAGCTCAAAAAGGCGGGGCGTCTCGGCGGCATCATCGTGACGGGGTGCCTGTCCGAGCGCTACAAGGACACGATCCTCAATGAGCTGCCCGAGATCGACGCGGTGCTCGGCATCAGCAATTTTAAAGACATCGTCTTTGCGGCAAACGCCGTCCTCGAGCGGCGCGCGTGCAGCCTCTTTTCCGACCAGAGCGCGCCGGTGGACGAGATCCCCCGCGTCGTGACCACCGGGCCGGGCTGGGCGTATCTCCGGATCGCCGAGGGCTGCAACAACTTCTGCGCCTTCTGCGCCATCCCCTTCATCCGGGGCCGCTACCGCTCACGGAGCATGGAGAACATCCTGGAGGAAGCGCGGGACCTCGCCGCGCACGGGGTGAAGGAGCTCATCGTCATCGCCCAGGACATCACCCGCTACGGCACTGATCTCTACGGGAAACGCTGTCTCGCGGAGCTGTGCCAGAAGCTCTCGGAGATTGAGGGCATCCGGTGGCTGCGGCTTCACTATCTGTATGTGGATCAGTTCGACGAGGAACTGATCGACGAGATCGCGAACAACCCCAAGATCGTCAAGTATCTCGATATCCCCATCCAGCATATCAACGATACGATCCTCAAGCGCATGAACCGCCGCGGCACGGGCGCGGATATCCGCAGGCTCTTCAAGACGCTGCGCGAGCGCATCCCCGGTCTGGTGCTGCGCACAAGCCTGATCGCGGGTCTCCCCGGCGAGGAGGAGGCCGAGTTTGAGGAGCTGTGCGAGTTTCTGAAAGATGCCCGTATCGAGCGTGTCGGCGTCTTCCCCTTCTCCCCCGAGGAAGGGACCCCCGCCGCGCAGATGGAGCATGTGGACCTTGAGGAAGCGCAGCGCAGGGCCGATCTGATCCTCGAGCTCCAGGCCCCGATCATGGAGGACTTCTGTCAAAGCTTTGTGGGCAAAACCATCGACGTGCTGTGCGAGGGCTTCGACGAGGAGAGCCGGAGCTGGTATGGCCGCTCTTACGCCGATTCCCCCGACATCGACGGGCAGGTCTTCTTTGACGGGCCGGGACGTGAGGGCGAAATGCAGCGCGTCGTGATCGACGACACCGACGACGGCCTGCTCTTTGGGCATTTGGAGGAGGAGTGAGCATGAACACTACTGCCAACAAAATCACCATTGCGCGCATCGCGCTGATCCCGGTATTCCTGGTGCTTTGCTACACCGGTCACCGCATCGCCGCCACGGTCGTCTTTATCCTCGCAAGCCTCTCGGACCTGCTGGACGGCTACATCGCCCGGCACTACAACCAGATCTCCAACTTCGGCAAGTTCATGGACCCGCTGGCAGACAAGATGCTGGTGCTGTCGGCCATGTGCTTTCTGGTGGAGAAGGGGCAGATGCCCGGCTGGGTCGTGGCCGTGGTGCTGTTCCGGGAGTTTGCGGTGTCCGGCCTGCGCCTTGTCGCCGCCGAGCGCCAGCGCGTCATCGCCGCCGCCTGGTCCGGCAAGGTCAAGACCACCTGTACGATGGTGGGCCTGTGCTTCGTGCTGGTGTTCACGCAGTTCGAGTGGCTGAACATGCTCGTCTCCGCTGTGATCCTGATTACGACGATCTACTCCGGCGTCGAGTATTTTATGAAGAACAAGGACGTATTTAAGGACGCGGATTGACATTTCGGCAAAAGCCAGCTTGCATATCGGCCCCCTTGCACCTGGGCCCTTTATGGGTCTAAAGGGGGCTGGCACAGCGCGTCTCACGCAAGCGCTGTGACTGGGGGATACAGTTCTTGGGAAGCGCTCAAAAAACGCGCGTTCTTGTATTCCTCCGTCAGCTCGCAGGCTCGCTGCCACCTCCCTTTAGGCAAGGGAGGCATCGCTTCCCACCACCTGAAAAAATATAGTTCTGTTGAAACCACTACCGCATATAAAGGAGTTAATATCAATGATCCTGTACAATTCCGCCTCGCGCAAACGGGAAGAGTTCGTTCCCAACGATCCCAGCCTTGTCAAGATGTACACCTGCGGCCCGACGGTCTACCACTTCGCGCACATCGGCAACCTCCGCTCCTACATCATGGAGGACATCCTGGAGAAGTACCTGCGCTACACGGGCTACAACGTCAAGCGCGTCATGAACATCACCGACGTCGGCCACCTCACCTCCGACGCCGACGAGGGCGAGGACAAGATGCTCAAGGGCGCAAAGCGCGAGCACAAGTCCGTCATGGAGATCGCGCAGTATTACACCGACGCCTTCTTCGACGACTGCAAAAAGCTCAACATCAAGACCCCCGATGTGGTCGAGCCCGCCACCCACTGCATCGACGATTACATCAAGATCATCACCAGGCTCATGGACACGGGCTACGCCTACTTTGCCGGCGGCAACGTGTACTTTGATACCTCCAAGCTCGAGCGCTACTACGTCTTCAACGACTTCAAGGAAGAGGACCTGAACGTCGGCGTGCGCGAGGGCGTGGAGGAAGATACCAACAAGCGCAACAAGAACGACTTTGTGCTGTGGTTCACCAAGTCCAAGTTTGAGGACCAGGCCCTCAAGTGGGATTCCCCCTGGGGCGTCGGCTACCCCGGCTGGCACATCGAGTGCTCCGGCATCTCCATGAAGCACCTGGGCGAAAACATCGACATCCACTGCGGCGGCATTGACAACGCCTTCCCCCACCACACCAATGAAATCGCCCAGTCTGAGGCCTATCTGGGCCATCCCTGGGTCAAATACTGGATGCATGTCCTCCACCTGAACACCACTTCCGGAAAAATGAGCAAGTCCAGCGGCGAGTTTCTGACCGTGTCGCTGCTCGAGCAGAAGGGCTACGATCCCCTCGCCTACCGCTTCTTCTGCCTGCAGAGCCACTACCGCAAGAGCCTGGTGTTCACCTGGGAAAACCTCGACAACGCCCAGGGCGCGTACAATAAGCTCATCGCCCGCATCGCCGCATTGAAGCCCGAGGACGGGGAAGTCGACGAGGCGGCCTACAATGAGCTTGACCAGAAGTTCCGCGCCGCGATGGACAACGACCTCAACTCCTCCCTTGCGGTCACGGCGCTGTACGATGTGCTCAAGGCCAAGACCAACGACGTAACCAAGCTCAAGGCCATCGGCGCGTTTGACACCGTGCTGGGTCTGAGCCTGCTGGAGAAAGCAGCTGTGAAGCGCGAGGAGCTCAAGCGCCAGCAGGTCGCAGCGGGACAGTTCACCGTTGTGTCCGAGTCTGGAGAGAGCGACGCCGAGGTTGAGGCAAAGATCATGGCCCGCCAGGACGCGAAGAAGGCCAAGAACTTCGCCGAGGCCGACCGCATCCGCGACGAGCTCAAGGCCGCCGGCATCGAGGTCACCGACATCCCCCACGGCGCCAAGTGGAAGAGAATTTAAGACGATAAGACGCAGACAGCGCCGCACAATTCGTGCGGCGCTGTTGTTGTTTATCTGTTAAATTGCCATGCTGTCATAGGCGTAGCTGTCCCGGTAAACGGTCTCCGGGGCAATGTCGATTTCTCCGTCGTTCCATGTGATTATGCCATGGAACAGTACCGGATTTTGGAATATTTTTTCGTCTCTGAGCGGCGCGAAGGCCGGGCCTTCAAGCAATGTTGTATCAAACAGACGTTTTTCCCCGGTGGAGAACGTCACCAGCATCATACCGCCGCGCAGGGGCTTTGCCTCCGTGACCCGAATGCCGTCCTGCATCCCACCTGCATAACAAATACCATTGAGAATGTACATAAACTTCCCTCAATTCATCGGCGGAATCTTATCGAAATGTTCGCCTCTGACCGCCAGGTTCCACGCTTTATAGGCTTCTTCCTCATGGAACGCAAGCCAGCCCGCTACGATTTTCAACTGTTTGTGCGGGAGAGACCCGGCCAAGAGCTCGCCGTCGATCGCAATTGCCGCCTCATAATCACCATAGTAAACATGGACATGGGGCTTGTTGTGCTGTCCGATGTCCCGGAACAGCATATAGATTACCATTCCCCCGAATCGGCTCAGTTCAGGCATAACGCTTCACGCTCCCTTCCTCCGGAATAATAGTCAAATCTCACTTTTAGAATACCACAAAAGCATGGGAAAGTACAACGAAAATCCCTTTATTTTTCTTCTCCCTGTATAGACGTGAGCGGGATCTGTTTGAGATCCCAGGCCCCGTCCGGGTGGATGGTGATGAGCTCCGCGCCGCGCTGGGCGGTGTCGTTCTCGATGCCCGGCATGGCGAGATAGTCGATGCTCATGCCGTAGGTCAGGCGAATGCCTTTGTACTCCAGCGACATGTTGTTGTAGTGGTCATGCCCGCAGAAAACGCCCTTGGTGCTGCCGAGCTTGAGGATGCGGTCGAAGAGCTTGCTCGGGTAGTCGGAGCAGCAGACCTTGTCGATCATCTGCTCTCCGTTTTCGCCGAAGTAATATTTGACCTCGTCGCTGCCCGCCTCGTAGAGCTCGTAGGCGGTGCGGTACTGCTGGAGGGGGATGTGGAAGAAGATCATGGAGGGGACCGTGTGCCCCGCCTCTTTATTCAGACGCTCCACCTGGGCGGCGTACCAGTCCACCTGGTCGTCGTGGATGTAGTCATAGACGTTGATGCCCTCGCCGGTGTAGGCGTTGGAGTCGAGCAGGAAGAGGCCGGTGTTGAGCGTGCCGTCGGCGTTTCTCAGCTCGATGAGCTGGTTGTTGCGCCCGGTGATCTCCGGCTGGGTGTAGGGGTAGAGCAGCACGCCGGAGGTCTTGAAGGACAGGGACATGTACACATCGTTGAGAGATTCCCGGTCCATGGAGGCGATGCTCTCGGTATCGTGGTTGCCGTAGGTGAAGGCCCAGGGCACGCCGACATTGCGCATAAAGGCCGCAAACTGGTTGACCGGGGCGGAGTTATTGAGCGACATGGACATGATGCCGAGCGGGAAGCACAGGTCCCCCGTCACGATCACGAGGTCCGGCTTTGTGTAATTGATCTCGTCGTAGCAGGCCTGCAGGGCCTTGATGTCCTTATGATAGGAGTAGAGGGAGTTGCCGAGGTGGATGTCCGTCAGGTGGAGGATCTTGAAATCCCCGTCCCGGGCGGTGATGGTATAGACGCCGCTTTCGTCGTCGTATTCGATGGGGCAGGGATTGCGCGTGACAACGGGGATGGAATTGATGTAGGGCTGGGTGTACCAGGTCTCCCGGCGCAGGACGACAAAGAGCAGGACAAGGATCGCCGTGGCGGTCCATAGAGCGACGGAGAGGCGGTTGAAGACATGGTTTCGCCGCGCGATGTTCTTTCTGAGCGTGACATCGTAGGCGAACACCAGCAGCAGGAAGGCGATGCCCGCGGCGATCATGGCGTTGGCCGGGTATTGGAGCTTATCCCGGAAGATGACCGTGAAAGCGAGGACAAGAGCCCAGTACAGCAGGGAGATCAGCGCCATGCCCCACAGGTGGCGCTTCGTGAGGTTTTCGTCACGGCTGCCGACCCAGCGGTTCAGAAGGCGCAGGCCGAGGCTGTTTTTGAACAGCAGATACATCGGCAGCTGGACCAGCATGATGTTGGACGCCATGTTCTCCCCCAGCTCCGCCGCCTTGGAGTTGCCGAAGAAATAGAAGCTCAGCTCCGCCCCGATGAAGACCGCAAAGGCTGAGACAAAGAGCGCGATGGCGTGGAGCAGGCGCTTGAGGTACTGGTCGTGCAGGGCGCAGAGATATTCCTTGTCCTCCTCGCTCACGTCCGACTTTTCGGGCATGTCCTTTTTGAGCCGGCGGTAAAGCAGCATTGCGCCGGCAAAGAGCGCCAGTGCATAGAGTATGTTGAAGGGCAGCTCCCTGTTGCGATGTACGGCATTGAACACGGCCCAGACAAGCTCGCTCACCGCGCCGGTCATAAGCAAGGCGATGGCGTAGATCTTGAGCTGGGCTGAACGGACGATTTTTTTGACGGTTTTTTGTTCCATGGCTGTTTCTCTCTTCAATGGTTTTGATATGTTATCCCACCCCGTAGGGGTAGGTGGAGCTGCGGTCGAGCGGGTAGTATTTATAGTTGCTGTTGACCGGGCGCTCGCCGCGGCCCAGGGCCCAGTCGATCATGCCGTATTCGATGGCATCGGTGATGATGCCGTAGTGCCCGCCGCCCGCGCACTCGACGATGGTCACATCGTTGCCGTGGGCGACCATGAGCTCGATGGCCCGCTTGTTCATGCCCACGCCGCCGAACTCGAACAGGTAAAAGCGCGTACCCGCCTTCGCCGTGCTGTCGCACTGCTCGGGGCTCATGACGTGGCTCTCCACCTCCCAGTGCATGCCGGCATCAAAGGTCATGACCGTTTTTGCGGCAAGGCCGTGGTTTTCCCAGAGGATCGCCGCGCCCTGGCAAGCGGTGTAGGCCCCCATGCTGGCCCCGCAGAGCACCAGATCGTGCAGGAAGACGTTGTTCTCGATCGCCGCCTGCTCCAGCGCCCGGTAGGAGTCCTCCACCTTGTCCGCCACATGGCCGTAGCCGTTTGCGTAGCAGAGGAGCATGATGGCGTTCGGCGGGTCGGGGGCGTAGACGTACTCGGTGAGGTAGTTGTTTGCAAGCGCCTCGTCGTAGCCGCCTGGGTAGAAGATCAGGCATTTTGTCTCCGGCCCCGCGTCCTTGGGCACGTAGATGAGGCCGAGGCGGTGGTAGTACAGGATGCCCTTGCCGAGATCATAGCCCGCGTACTCCGAGTAGTTCACAGGCTCGTCGGTCCCCTCCGCCATGGCGACGATGCGGTCCAGGCAGCGCTGCTTGAGCTTCATGCTGTCGCGGTAGTCCCCCAGCTCGTTCCAGCGCTGCACGGCCTCGTCCAGGCGGCAGGCGTAGGTCGCCTCGAGAGCCTGGTCATAGAGCCTGTCGCGGCAGGTTTTCAGGAGCGTCTCCGCCCCGGGGTAATCCGTCAGCGTGCCGAGCAGGGAGATGGCCTCAGAGAGCCGGTCAGCGTCCGCGTAGGCTTCCGCCCGGCGATAGTCGCACTCAAGCGCGCGCGTTTTCGCGTCCTCATAGTCCCCGAGGGCAAGGAAGGCGTCCTTCGCGTCCAGATACTCCCCCGCCTTGAGCTGTGCCTCGGCGGCGGCATAGGCGTTTTCCTTCTCCTGCTGTACGCGCAAAGCCTCGCATTCGGCGGCCTCCGCCTCCATGTCAAGAGAGCGATAGAGATCCCGCGCCTCCACGTAATTGCCCGCGGCCTGATACGCTGCCGCACGGCTTATGGCCTCATCATGCTGCTTTTCCTTCCACACGCGCCATCCCACCATGCCGAGCAGCGCCATAAGCAGCAGCACCAGCACGACGGCCAGAACGCGTTTTGTCCTTCTCCTCACCCGCAAGCCCTCCGAATGATTTACATAATATGTTATACATATTACTGTTAACGAAATTTAATTTACATATTTCTGTTTACGTATATTAGTTTACATAATTAATAACCGTATGCTCATTCAACCTTATTATTTTATCAAAGCGACAGGCTTTGCGCAAGTATTTTTCGCCGGATGCGCAAACCCCGCTCCCGACGATTGTCGGAAACGGGGTTTGCTTTTCTGTCCATGATGCGCCTCACACTGACAGGGAGGGCGGCCGTTACCAGACCAGCTCTCTGCCGAAATGGCGGGCATATTCCTCTTTGGTCATGATCTGGGTGCTGATGCCGTAGGCTGCGGCAAACTCAACGGCCTTCTCCCTGCTCGGGACCGGGGAAATGACCGTGCCGTTCTGGCGCACGAGCCAGAATTTCTTTCCGTCGCCGTCGTCGACGATCACGCCGCCGGATACCTCTTCCATGGTCAAATCTTCAAGGGCTTTCATTTCTTTGGACATTTTTACCGATCTCCTTTCTTTATTGCACATACCTGGTTTCTTTAGCTTACGGGTCTATCCTATCACAGGCTTTGTCACAATACAGTCACACACGCCCGGCTCAGTCTCTGCGGAAGAGGTCGCGGGTGTAGACCTTGTCCTCGCAGTCGCTGAGCTGCTCGTCGAAGCGGTTGGCGAGGATCACGTCGGACCCGGCCTTGAACTTGTCAATATCGTTGACCACCAGAGAGCCGAAGAAGGTCTGGCCGTCCTCCAGCGTGGGCTCGTAGATGATGACGGTCGCGCCCTTGGCCTTGATTCGCTTCATGACGCCCTGGATGGAGGACTGGCGGAAGTTGTCGCTGTTGGACTTCATGGTGAGGCGGTAGACGCCGACGGTGATGGGCCGCTCCTTCTCAGCGTTCCAGATGCTGTTTGCGGTGTAGTAGCCCGCCTTTTCCAGCACGCGGTCGGCGATGAAGTCCTTGCGGGTGCTGTTGGAGTCCACGATGGCACGGATGAGGTTTTGCGGCACATCCTCATAGTTTGCCAGAAGCTGCCTGGTATCCTTGGGCAGGCAGTAGCCGCCGTAGCCGAAGGAGGGGTTGTTGTAGTGGCTGCCGATGCGGGGATCGAGGCACACGCCGTCGATGATCTCACGGGTATTGAGGCCCTTCATTTCGGCGTAGGTGTCGAGCTCGTTGAAGTAGCTGACACGCAGGGCGAGGTAGGTATTGGCGAAGAGCTTGACGGCCTCGGCCTCGGTAAAGCCCATGAAGCGCACGTCGATGTTCTCCTTTTCCGCGCCCTCGATCAGCAGCTCCGCAAAGCGCTCGGCCACGGGGCGGGAAGCCTCGTCGCAGCCGACGATGATGCGGCTCGGGTAAAGGTTATCGTAGAGGGCCCTGGATTCGCGCAGGAATTCGGGGCTGAAAAGGATGCGGTCGGTGCGGTACTTTTCGCGCACGGAGGCGGTGTAGCCGACGGGGATGGTGCTCTTGATGACCATGGGGGCGTGGGGATTGTGGGCCATGGTCTGCTCGATAGCGTCCTCCACGCTGGAGGTGTCGAAGTAGTTTTTCTGGCTGTCGTAGTTTGTGGGGGTGGCGATCACGACCAGCTCCGCCGAGGCGTAGGCCGCGGCCTTGTCGGTGGTGGTGTGCAGGTTCAGTATCCGCTTGCCCGCCTTCGCCTCCGCCAGGAAGCGCTCGATCTCGTCGTCCTGGATGGGGCTTTGCCAGTTGTTGAGCTTCTCGGCCTTGGCCTCGGTGGTGGTGATGGCGGTGACCTCATGGTGCTGCGAGAGCAATACGGCAAGGCTCAGGCCCACATAGCCCACGCCCGCAACGGTGATTTTCATAGTGTTATCCTTTCTCCGGCGCTTGGCCGGTCAGCACTTGTAATAGTCCTTGTACCACTCTGCGAAGGCGCGCAGGCCCTCGCGGACGGTGATGCGCGGGGTGAAGCCGTAGTCCCGCTCGAGGGCTGCGGAATCGGCGTAGGTCACGGGCACGTCGCCCGGCTGCATGCCCACAAGCTCGCGGTGGGCCTCAAAGTCGTAATCCGCGGGCAGGACCCCGGCGCGCACAAGCTCCTCCTGCAGGGTGGCGACAAAGTCCAGCAGGTTTTCCGGCTGACCGCCGCCGATGTTGTACACCGCGTAGGGCGGCAGGGGCAGGCCGTCCTCGCCGGTCTGCTTTTCGGGCGCGCCCTTCATGACGCGCACGATGCCCTCCACAATGTCGTCGATGTAGGTGAAGTCGCGCATCATGCTGCCGAAGTTGAAGATGCGGATGGTCTGCCCGGCGGCGAGGCGTTTGGTGGCGCTGTAGTAGAACATGTCCGGGCGCCCCGCGGGGCCGTAGACCGTGAAGAAGCGCAGGCCCGTGGAGGGGATATTGTAGAGTTTGGAGTAGGCGTGGGCCAGCAGCTCATCGGATTTCTTGGTGGCGGCGTAGAGGGAGACGGGGTTGTCCACCTTATCGTCGGTGGAAAACGGCACCTTCTTGTTCCCGCCGTAGACCGAGGAGCTGGAGGCGTAGACCAGGTGCTCCACCGGGTAACGGCGGCAGGCTTCGAGAAGGTTATAAAAGCCCACGATGTTCGAGTCTATGTACACATCCGGGTGGTCGATGGAATAGCGTACCCCCGCCTGGGCGGCGAGGTTCACCACCACATCAAAGCGGTATTTTTCAAACAGGCCGTTTACCAGCGCCTTGTCGGCGATGGAGCCGCAGACAAATTCATAGCGCGCTTTCGACGCGGCGGCGGCCTGCTCGATCTGCTTTAAGCGCCACTCCTTGAGGCTGACCTCGTAGTAGTCGTTCATGTTGTCGAGGGACACCACCGTGCCGCTTTTGAGCTCCTTGAGCAGGCGGATGACCAGATAGGTCCCGATAAATCCGGGCGCGCCGGTGACGAGGATGGTTTTGCCGTTGAGCTCAACGGGTGTTTTCATGGGGGTTGCTCCTTATATGGGAAGGTATTCAAAGTATTTTAACAGGTAAATTGTTTGTGGTCAATGGGGTTTGCGGCTGCGGGGTGAAGTTTGTGTATTTGCCAAAAGAGCGGCATGTAACGCGCGTCCCCCTTGGCTCCCCCTCTGGGGGAGCTGGCACGGCGCGTCTCACGCAAGCGCCGTGACTGAGAGGGTCATCGGTCGACGCTCAGGCCCTCTCCGTCACTTCGTGACACCTCCCCCATTTCGCCGCTTCGCGGCTGGGGGAGGCAAGAAAACGTCTTCAGATCGTGAAGATCGAGACGTAGTGCGGCGGGAGGACGTGGGTTTTGAAGAACATGTCCATGCTGGAAACGTAATCCTCCAGGCCGTCGTTTACGTTGAAGAAACGGTAGGCCTCGCCCTTGCGGATGTAGGAGATGAAGTGCGGCACATCCTCCTCCGTGTAGCGGAGGATGCCCGCCTCGCTCCCCCTCGCCGCTTCAAAGGCCGCCTCCCTGCCGATGTGCTCGGTCATGGCGGGGATGTACTTTTTCAGGTAGCCCCGCATGACGGGCATGGTAGTCGGGCCCGGGATGCGAAGGGAGTGCATGTAGTCCATCTCGTTCATCACCGCCTGGAAGCTCACACTGTGGCCCAGGAAGTGCCGGATGTTGTAGGCCGCGATCCAGCCGCAGCCGTTGATGCTGGCCTGCATGGTGCGGTATTCGTATTCGTCGAAGTAGTCCTGATCGATGATGTAGCCGTCGTCGGAAAAGCCGTTCATTTCTGCTCCTTGTCATGGAATACGCCGCCGGGGTCTCCCGACGGCGCATGTCTGTTATGCAGTAAAAATCAGCCGAGGCTTGCGTAATAGTCGGAGTAGTCCGCGCCCTGGGAGGCGGGCTGATACTCGCCGTAGAGCTTGGACATGACGCGCATGTACTCCTGCGAGTCCGTCTCATAGGGGGTCGGGCAGTAGTCGTTGTAGTTCTGGGCCTTGGTGTTGGCGCCCTCGATGTTGCTGCTGACACAGCACGGGATCACGTCAAAGCCCACGGGGGTGAGGCTGCCGTCGTCGGCGCGGACAAGGCGGATCTGGAAGATGGCGGTGTCCGGGTCGGAGGGCATGGTGTTGCCGCCGAAGACCCAGTTGCCGCAGCTGTAGAGGATGACGCCCTCGCGGTACTTTTCAATGGGCTGGAGGCAGTGGGAATGGCTGCCGTAGATCATGTCCGCCCCCGCGTCGATGCAGGCGTGGGCAAGCTCGATCTGGGCCTGGTTGGGCGAATAGTAGAGCTCCTGGCCCCAGTGGAAGGCACATATTACATAGTCGGCGCCCTCGCCTTTCATCTGCCGCACGGCGCTGACCGCCTTGTCGCGGTTGGGCGCAAGATCCGTGCCCGAGCAGTAGATGCCCACATGCAGGCCGTGGGGCGTGGTGATGATCTGGGCCTCGCCCTCCTTGCCGTAGGGGACGCCGTGGGCCTCAAGGGCGGCGTAGGTGCTGTCCGCGCCAGCCTGGTAGCAGTCCATCATGTGGTTGTTGGCGGTGGTGACAAAGTCCACGCCGCCCTCGTTGAAGATCTCCGCGTACTCGGTCGGCGCCCTAAACGGGAAGACCACCTGGGTGTAGTCGTAGGTCAAGTTGGGGTTATCCGTCAGCGTGCACTCGCAGTTTGCAAGGGTGAGCTCGTCGTCCTTGAAAAACTGGACGGTGTTCGAGAAGGGATAGGCATAGTTCCCGTTCAGCACCCCGGCAAAGCCCGCGGGGTGAGCCTGGTAGTTCTGGTTTGACCAGAGGGTGCAGTCGCCCACGAAGGAGATGACGTACTCCTGCGGCGGTTCGGGCGTTGGCTCCGGCGTCGGCGCAGCGGTATTGACCGGCGCGGGCGTGTAGGGGCTCGGCGTGTAGGTGATGAGATTGGGGTTTTGCTGGGCCGGGGTGTAGGTCTGCACCGTCTCCCCCGCGGTTTTTACCCGCGACACGGTGGTCATGGGTGTCTCGATGCGCAGCTTCTCCAACAGCAGCAGCTCCGCGATCAAAAGCACCAGGCAGGCGATCTTCAGGAAATTTTTCATGTCTCTATCCTTATCTATGTAAAACTCTGTATCTCAATATCTCAAAACAGGCGCTTCACAAGCGGGATTTTGCGCAGCGCAAATGTAAGCGCAAAGCACAAAGCCGCGAGGGCCAGGTAAAACACCAGCAGGGACGATACCGGCGCTGCGGGCGTCGGGGCAAGGCCAAAGCGCTCAAGCACGTTGATCATCAGCGGGTGCAGAAGGTACACGCCGAGCGTGCAGGCGGAGAGCTCCGTTAATAGCTTCACGCGGCGAAATGTCCTCCCCTTCAGGGCGAGGAAGAAGCAGTAAGCCGCCGTGGACTGCAAAAAGGTCGGCAGAGAGAAGAAGTGGAAGAGCCACCCGTCCGCCGTGTTTTTATACAGCGAATACCAGCGGTTCAGAATACTTGCCGCCAGAGTCACCGCGAGAAAGACAAGGGGGGCCACGAGCAGCGTTCGACGGGAATACGCCCGTTTCGACAAATACCAGCCCCAGACAGCATACCCCAGATACGGCAGGTAGTCAAGGCTGAAATTCTGTGTAAAGCGATAAAGAACGGGCGCGGGGTCGGGAGTGAGGTTGCAGTTGACGAGGAAAACGCCGAGAAAGAGGAAGAGGCCGACGACATACCGCCCGTCCAGCTTCCCCCCGTGGATCGCCGCGTGCACCACCGGCAGGAAGAGACACACCATCACCATCGCGGGCAGAAACCACAGATGATAGTGCCCGGCGACGACGGCGTACAGGAAGTCATACGGCCCCTCGAACGCGCCCGAGAGTGCGCGGGCCAGGGCATAGAAGAGCGACCAGAGATAGTACATGCCCGTAAAGCGCAGCACCCGGTGAATAAAATTCTGTTTAATATCCAGCTTCTCCCGCGATAAAAGCAGGGTCCCCGTGAGCATGAAAAACAGCGGCAGAGCGGCCCGGCTCAGAGTGCTTAATAAGGTCACGGCGAAGAAGGCCGCGCCGCCAAGCGGCAGCTCGTGGTAGATATCCGCCGCCGCGTGGATCATCAGGATCAGCAGGCAGGCAAAAATGCGGCAGAGGTCAAGCTCCGTTCTTCGCATGTTCCGCCTCCTTAATAAGTGCAAGCTTCTGCGCGCGCGTAAGCCTCTTGATGTGCCACTCGCGGCTTCTGGCCTCGTGTTCGGTCTCAAAGCGCTCGGTATAGGCGAGCGCTATCGGCAGGCGGGCGCGGGTGTACTTGCCGCCCTTTCCCGCCGCGTGGGTTTTGAGACGTTTGTCGAGGTCGTTTGTCCAGCCGGTATAGAGCGAGCCGTCCGAGCAGCGGAGCATGTAGACCACGTTCATCGCTGCACCTGCTTGATATTCTTTTCAAACTTGCTGCGCGCGCCCATGACCTCATGCCCGCAGCCGAGGCATTTGAGCTTGAAGTCCGCGCCCGTGCGCAGCACCTGCCACTGCTTGGAGCCGCAGGGGTGTTCCTTTTTCATGGTGAGGATGTCGCCGACCTGTATATCCATTATTTCTTGATTTCCTCCCAGTACCTCTTCGCAGCCTGTTCGGTCTTGTTGTCGCCGTATTCGTAGTATTTCACGTCCCGGAGGGCGTCGGGCAGGTACTGCTGTTTTACCCAGTGATTCGGGAAGTCGTGGGGGTAGAGATAGCCCTGCTCCCGCTCAAAGCCCGTGCCGTCGGCGTGGACGTTCTGGAGCTCCCGCGGGATATTCCCGGTCCTTCCGGCGCGCACATCCGCCCAGGCCTTTTCGATGGCCATGACGCCCGTGTTGGACTTGGGCGCGGTGGCAAGCAGGATGCACGCTTCCGCCAGCGGAAGCTTTGCCTCGGGAAGACCGAGCTGCAAAGCCGAGTCCACGCAGGCCTTCACGATCGGCACCGCCATGGGCCAGGCAAGGCCAACGTCCTCACTGGCAGAACAGAGGATGCGGCGGCTCGCGCCGATGAGGTCCCCCACCTCCAGAAGCCGCGCGAGGTAATGCAGGGCCGCGTCCGGGTCCGAGCCGCGCAGAGACTTCATCAGCGCCGAGAGGATGTCGAAGTGCTCGTCCCCCTCCCGGTCATAGCGCATGGCGCTGCGCTGGGTGATGGCTTTGGCGTCCGCGAGGGTGATGACGCCGTTTTCGGAGGCGGAGAAGAGAAGCTCCACGGCGTTGATAGCTTTTCGCACATCGCCCCCGCAGGCGGCGGCAATGTGGTCGAGCACGCCTTCCTCGAGTGTGAGGGGCTCATCGCGCCGCGCGTTCATGATGTTCACGGCCCGCCCGGCGGCGAGCTTCACATCCTCCGGCCCGATGGCCTTGAACTCGAAGACGGTCGAGCGGCTGAGGATGGCGTTGAAAACGGTGAAATAGGGGTTTTCGGTGGTGGAGGCAATAAGCGTGATGCGCCCGTCCTCGATAAACTCCAGCAAAGACTGCTGCTGCTTTTTGTTGAAGTACTGGATCTCGTCGAGGTATAAAAGCACGCCGCCGGGGGTGAGGAAGGTGTCCAGCTCGTCGATGATTTTCTTGATGTCGGCGATGCCCGCGGTGGTGGCGTTGAGTTTTCTCAAGGAGCGGTTGGTGCGCTGCGCGATGATGCGGGCTACTGTTGTTTTGCCCGTGCCCGAGGGGCCGTAGAAGATCATGTTCGGGATCTGCCCGCTCTCCACGATGCGGCGCAGAAGCCCGCCCTTGCCGAGGATGTGCCGCTGGCCCACCACATCGTCAAGAGAGTCCGGGCGGATCTCGTCCGCAAGCGGCTGATACATGGCGCGCCCCCCCTTCGTAAACCATAATATAAGAATTATATCACCCTGCGGCGCGTTTGTAAAAGAAATTCTTTGATAAAGTGAAAAGTGGAAAGTGAAGTTATGGTGTCTGCTTCGCAGACAATCATAAAATCAGCGAACTTTTTTCTTTTGTTCGTCTTATGCTTTGGCAAAACATGGAAGATGTTCAAGCTTCGTGTGGACATTTTCGGCTCTGTGCTGTATAATGCCAATACTTGCGTAAAGGAGTACAACGATGCGTAAAGGGAAAATCAAAGCAATTTTATTTATTGTCGTTTTTCTGCTGGTGATGGCGACCGCCATTACCCTGCTGCTGGATATGGAACGGGAAAAGAAAGAGGTGGAGAGCCTGGGCTATGACCCCTACCGCGCAACGCCCGCGCCGACGGTTGCGCCCACGGTGACGCCCATGCCCGTCTCCACCATCATGCCGACCCCCGTGCCGCCGACGCCCGCGCCCACCCCCACGCCGACGCCGGTGCCCACCCCCACGCCGACGCCCACGCCCACCCCGGTCCCGGTGGGGAAGGTCATCGGCACCGGCTCCTTCGTCTCCAACACCGGCGTTCCCATGAACATCCGGGCCGACTGGGAGGCGCTGCTGCTGGATGAGCAGCACGTAGGCGTGCGCGTCAAGGTCTATCTGGAGTCCTATTCGATCCAGATCCAGGAGTCCCGCGGCGCTGTGAACGTCTCTGTCGGCGACAATTACCAGACCGCCGACACCCCCTCTCTTGACATCGACGACAACGCCAGCATCCATTCAAGCCTCATCGCCACGACCGAGCATGTGCTGAACCTCGCCCCCGGGCAGCAGAAGAGCTTCCCGGTGCAGGTGCAGTATCTCTTCCGCGGCACTTACTTCCGCCAGGAGATCGACACCGTGGAATGCGGCGGCGCGATCGACCTGATGCGGTAAAGCGAGGTAGACAGATATGCGGACACCCGAACAGGTACGGGAGATCGTGCGGCTGCTGCTGGAGGAATACCCCGAGGCAAGCTGTACGCTTGACTGGGGCAAGGACTATGAGCTTTTGTTCTCCGTGCGCCTTGCCGCCCAGTGTACCGACGAGCGCGTAAACCAGATCACTCCGGCGCTCTTTGCGCGCTTCCCCAGCCTTGAGGCCTTCGCGGAGGCCGATGTGGAGGAAGTGGAGAAATACGTGCACTCCTGCGGCTTTTTCCGCGCCAAGGCGAGGGACATCGTCAAATGCGCCCAGGTGCTGCTGGAAAAGTACGGCGGAGAGCTCCCGCGCACGATGGAGGAGCTGACGGCCCTTCCCGGCGTGGGGCGCAAGACGGCAAACCTCATCCTCGGCGACGTGTTCCGCGTGCCGGGCTCCACGGTGGTGGACACCCACTGCATCCGCCTCTCCAACCGCATGGGCCTGGTGGATGATCTCAAGGACCCGGTGAAGATTGAAATGGAGCTCAGAAAGATCCTGCCGCCGGAGCGCTCCTCCGAATTCTGCCACTGTCTGGTCCTGCACGGCAGGGCAGTGTGTGATGCGAGAAAGCCGGAATGCGAAAAATGCTGCGTAAGACATTTGTGCCAGCACTTTTCGGGCTGACCCTCTCAGTCACCAGTGTGCGCACTGGTGACAGCTCCCCCATAGGGGGAGCCAAGCCTTGCCTCTCCCTTTGGGAGAGGTGCCCCAGTGCGCACACTGGGGCGGAGAGGGTATCCATATTGAAAGGAAGAGTCGAAATGAAAGCTATCGTCAGTGTATTTGCCCGCGACAGCAAGGGCATCATCGCCTATGTGACCGCGCTGCTTGCGGAAAAGGATATCAACGTCCTGGACATCAGCCAGACGCTTTTGCAGGAATATTTCGCCATGATCATGCTGGTCGATCTCACCGACTGCGGCATGAGCTTTGTGGAGCTGAGCCGCTACCTTGCCGACAAGGGGCAGGAGCGCGGCCTCGATATCCATATCCAGCGTCAGGACATCTTCGATGCCATGCACAAGGTCTGAGGTGAGGCTATGAGCTATCTTCTCAACAGCAGCGAAATTTTGCAGACCATCCAGATGATCAACCAGCAGCATCTGGACGTGCGCACCATCACCATGGGCATCAGCCTTTTAGACTGCGCGGACACGGACACGGATGCCTGCTGCCGCAAGATCTATGACAAAATCTGCCGCTGCGCCGGGAACCTCGTCAAAACCGGCTGCGACATTGAAGACGAGTTCGGCATCCCCATTGTGAACAAGCGCATCTCCGTGACGCCCATCTCGCTGGTAGCGGCGGCCTGCGCGGGGAGCGACTACGCCCCCATCGCCCACACCCTCGATAAGGCAGCGAAGGAGACCGGCGTCAACTTTATCGGCGGCTTCTCGGCTCTCTGCCACAAGGGCTTTACCGAGAGCGACCTGCGGCTCATCCGCTCCCTGCCCGAGGCTCTGAGCGAAACCGAGCTTGTGTGCGCAAGCGTCAACGTCGGCTCCACCCGGGCCGGCATCAACATGGACGCCGTGGCCCTCATGGGGCGCATCATCAAGGAGACCTCCGAGCGCGGCTTCATGGGCTGCGCCAAGCTCGTGGTGTTTGCAAACGCCGTGGAGGACAACCCCTTCATGGCGGGCGCCTTCCACGGCGTGGGCGAGCCGGAGACGGTCATCAACGTGGGCGTTTCCGGCCCCGGTGTCGTTGCCCACGCTCTGAAAGAATGCAGGGGCGAGAGCTTTGATGTGGTGGCCGAGACCATCAAGCGCACCGCCTTCAAGATCACCCGCATGGGCGAGCTTGTTGCGCAGGAGGCCTCCCGCCGCCTGGGTGTGCCCTTCGGCGTGGTGGACCTGTCCCTCGCCCCCACCCCCGCTATCGGCGACAGCGTGGCGGAGATTCTCGAGATCATGGGCCTGGAGCGCTGCGGCGGGCACGGCACGACGGCGGCGCTGGCGCTTCTCAACGACGCGGTCAAAAAAGGCGGCGTGATGGCGTCCTCCCACGTGGGCGGGCTCTCCGGCGCGTTTATCCCGGTATCCGAGGACGCGGGCATGATCGCCTCCGCCAAGGAAGGGACACTGTGCATCGACAAGCTTGAGGCCATGACCTGTGTCTGCTCTGTGGGCCTTGACATGATCGCCGTGCCCGGCGACACGGACGCCGACACCATCTCCGCCGTCATCGCCGACGAGGCCGCCATCGGCATGGTCAACAACAAGACCACCGCCGTGCGCATCATCCCCGTCAAGGGCAAGACCGTGGGCGACAGCGTGGACTTCGGCGGGCTTTTGGGCTCGGCGCCCATCATGCCGCTGCACCGCGGCAGCGCGAGTGAGTTCATCGCCCGCGGCGGGCGCATCCCGGCCCCGCTGCACAGTCTGAGAAATTAACTGCCTCCCCTGCATTCCTATGTTTTTCTTGACAAGGATGCTTGCACTCGTTATAATGAAAATATAAAAGGCGTTGCCTAAATGCGGCTCCGCCCGTCAGGTTTTCTACAAAATATTAGAAACCGTCACTGGCCAGAGTGGCGGTTTCTGCTTTTTACCGTGACCGTAACCGTATATCCAAGGATATGGAAGGTCAATGTAATCGGCATTTGCAACACCTCCTTTCGGAGATGTGACGGAACCGCCTTTATCGCGTGGCAACGCCCCATGTTTAGTTTACATAATGATTTGAGGTTTGTCAACCATTTTTCGACTCATATGAACATAAAACGACTTTACAACGAAAACCGCCTGCCCTTCTTTGCGTCGCTGGGCTTTGGGCTGCTGGCCTACGGCTTCTGCATGACGAACAAGATCCCCGTGGGGGATGATCTGAACCCCCTGGGCCTCTTCGGCAAGGGGATCACCACGCCCTCCGGGCGCTACGGGCTGGAGCTTCTGCGCTTTGTGATGCCTGATGTGTCCATGCCCTGGATCTACGGGCTGATGAGCATTGTGCTGCTCGCGGCGGCGGTGTGCGTCACGGTGCGGCTGTTTGAGATCAAAAGCCCGGTTCTGCAAATTCTGCTTGCCGGGGCCTTCGCCACCTTCCCCGCCCAGGCGGGCACCATGCTCTATACCTTCACCGCCGCGCCCTACGCCGTCTCTCTGCTGCTGACCGTGACGGGCGTGTGGTATTTTATCACGGGCAGACGGGGACGCTGGATCGTTTCTCCCCTGCTGATCGGCTTTTCGTGCAGCATCTATCAGGGCTACTTCTCCATCGCCGCGAGCTTTTGCGTGATCTATATGATCGTGCAGCTCTGCCGCACAAAGAAAACTGCGCTCGCGGTTTTCCGCGAGGGCGTGATGATGCTCGCGATGCTGCTGCTTTCGCTTGCGCTCTACGGTCTTGCGCTGCTGGCGGCCTTGAAGCTGCTGAATCTTCCGCTTTTGCAGGAGGCCGTCAACGATTCCCTGAGCTTCCCGCGGCGCTTTCTGGTGGTGTACAAATCCTGGCTCATGACCTTCTTCGACGGGCGCTTCGGCTATGTGCCGAACAAGGTCTCGCGCGTGATGCACCTGGCATTATTGCTGGTCGTCGGCGTCACGATGCTCGCGCAGCTTCGGAAGAAGGGCGACCTGCCCTCCCTGGGGCTTGCGGGGCTGTGCCTGTTTCTCTGGCCGTTGAGCTGCTACTGCCTGTATCTGCTGGCGGACAGCGGCTTTATCCACTCTCTGTCGCTGTACAGCTTTGCGTCGCTGTATGTCCTGTGCGCGGCGCTGCTGGACGGGTGGAAGCCTGCTCCGGCCCCGGCGCTCAGGCGCCTTGCGGCGCTGGCGCTCACGGTGATCCTCTGCGGGAACATTTATTACGCAAACGCCCTGTATCTGCGCTATTATCTGCGCTTTGAGGAACTCAAGAGCTTTTACACGACGCTCCTTACGCGCGTCATGGAGACCCCCGGCTTTGCTGAGGGCGACCGCCTTGCCCTCGTGGGCGACGCCCCCACGCTCCGCTATGACATTGACCGGCACTTCACCGACGCGCCCTTGCAGCTTCCGAGTCTGGAGCTGGGGAGCGTGGCCTACGCCGAGGACATCATCAGTCAGTATCTGGGCTGTGACATCCCCTTCGCCTCGGAGGAAGAGGCGGCGGCGCTGGAGACGGACGGCATGCCCGTCTACCCCTATGACGGCTCGGTGCAGCGCATGGGAGACGTGATCGCGGTCAAATTTTCCGACAAGGAGGCCGACGCATGAGAAAAGCGAGTCTTGACGTGTGCCGGGTGCTGGCCTGCATGATGGTGGTGCTGGGGCACACGGGAATGCTGTTCTGGGACTTTGATCCCGCTGCCCCCGCCTGGGCCGCCTACAATCTGCTGTGCGTGTTCCTGCGCTCGTCGGTGCTGCTGTTTTTCATGGTCAGCGGCACGCTGTTCCTCGGGCGCGAGAAGCTGGATTTCAAGAAGCATCTCAAGCGCGCCGGGCACATGCTGGTCCTGTATTATGTCTGGTCGCTGATCTTGAACGGCATTGACGCCCTGTTCCTCCACTACCATACACCGGGCGAGGCGTTTCTGCCGCTGGTGCTGCGGGGCTACTTTCACCTTTGGTTCCTGCCCACGATGGCCATGTGCTACTGCGCACTGCCGCTGCTGCACGGGATGCTCCACGGCAATCACGACAACGTGCGAAAAGGCGCAATTTTGCTTGCCGCCATCGTCTGCGTGCAGGCGACCTTGAACGCTCTGCCCGATAAGCCCGAATGGCTTGCGGCCCTCATTGCACCCTACGATTTTCGCTACTACCGCTACTTTGTGATGATGCCGCTGGGCTATGTGCTGTACAAGGAGACGCTCTCCAAAAAGCAGCTCACGGCCCTGGGCTGCGCCTCTCTTGCGGCAGCGCTGCTGATCGCGTTTTTGAACCGGCGCTATGCCATCTCCATCGGCGCGGCCTCGGACGCGCTGTATGAGGATCTGTCGATCTCGTCCGCGCTCACGGCGGCCTTTCTCTTCTGCCTGTGCAAGCGCATCGAGACCCTGCCGCCGAAGCTCTGGGGCTTTGTCAAGACCTTCTCGGCCTGCTCCTTCGGGATGTATCTCATGCACCCCATCTTCCTCGACGCCGTGCGCAGCCGGCACTTTGACCTCACGCGGTACAGCGCCGTGTGGCTCTACCCGCTCTGCTATGTCTGCTTCCTGCTCATCCCGCTCGGGATAAGCTGGGTCATGCTGAAAGTGCCGGGACTGAGAAAACTGGTCACATGAAACGTAATAGAGCTGTGAAGGAAAAACGGTTGCCATTGTAGGGGCCGACGCCCTCGGCGGCCCGTGCGGAACAACTCGAAAACGCGCAGAAATCCCCGGCGAAAAACGCACAAATGTGGCGGATTTTGCCGGCGTGTAATTATTGCGTTTTCTTTGCCGGGCCGCCGAGGGCGTCGGCCCCTACGGTGTTGATATTACTGTGTTCTTGATGAAGGGGACTTTTTTCACAGTCCCATTCGTTTACAGGCATTGCCCCAGCACTTCCCCGAGCTTGACCGGGGTCTCGAGGCCGTTTTCGGTGTTTTCAAATAATTCTCTGTCCAGCTCCGCGCGGTCCTTCTGCAAAAGCAAAACCACGGTGCTGCCGCCGTAGAGGAAGCGGCCCTTTTCCTCGCCGCGCCGGAACGTGACGCCCGCACCCTTGTAGTTCTCCACGCGCCCGACCAGCATGGCGCCGACCTCGATCTGGGCAAGGCGGCCGAAGTTTTTCGTGTCCATGATCGTATACTCCCGGCAGTTGCGGGTGAAGACCGGCAGAGCCGCGAGGGCAATGGGCCGCACGGTGTGAAGCTCCCCGGGCAGGAAACGTTTGCTCACGATCACACCGTCGTCCAGGTAGGCGTAGCGGTGGTAGTGCTGCACGCACAGGCGGAAGACCAGGCACACGCCGTCCTGAAAATCCGCGGCGGCGGGATCATCCCCGAGCAGATCCGCGATGGTGTAGCGGCTCTGCTTGATGGGCAGCACAAGACCGTCCGTGATGGGATAGGCGCTCAGAAGCCCGTCGCACGGGGCCATGAAGCTTTCAGCATCGTCCGGGACGGGGCGCAGGCTTTTGCGGATCGGGCGGCAGAAAAAGGCGTTGAAGCAGTCGTACCTCACCGGCAGATAGTCCGCCATATTGATGCCGACGGCGCGGGCAAAGGGCTTAATGAGCGGACGCGACAGCGGCGAGTCCATGAATCTGCCCGCAAGCTTTGATACCGGGCGGGACGCCGCGATTTTCAGCAAGGCCCGTCCCGCCTTCTTTTCGTATAAAAAACGCAGCGCCGCCCCGGCGGGGAGCGGCGCGATGCCCTGACGCTTCATTTTCCGATCACCTTCCAGAACAGCAGCAGGAAAAACTCCAGTGCGCCGATGCCGACCATGATGAGTATGCCGCGAAGTCCCGGCTTTGCCACCCGGATCGGCGTGATGAACAGCGCCCCCGTCAGGATGCTCGCCGCGAGGTAGACGACGGTGATGTCCGCCTTTGTCAGGTACTGCAGCAGCAGCACGAAGGGAAAAATCAGCGCCGCCGAGGTCACGGGAAGGCCCAGGTACTCCTTGCGGGCGGTCTTCTCTTTGCTCTGCCGCTCCTCCTCGGTCACGTTGTAGTAGGCCAGGCGGATCATCGCCGCCAGCACGTACAGCACCAGGAAAGCATGCAGCACGAATTTCCAGGAGGCGGTCTCCCAACGCACGGGCAGGCCCTCCAGCATGTTCGTCAGGTACGGGGACACGCGGATGAGCGCCGCGCCGATGCAGGCGGGCAGTACGCCGAAGGCCACCAGATCGGACAGGGAGTCGATCTGAATGCCGAAGTCCATCTCCATCTTGGTCCTGCCCTTTTTGGTGCGCGCGACCTTGCCGTCAAAGGCGTCGCACAGCCCGCAGAACAGCAGGAAGAAGCAGCCGTAATACGGATGCCCGCCGCCGGAGAGCGACACAACGATGCCCGTTGTCGCCGACAGCAGCGAGAAATAGGTCAGGATCACGGTATAGTCATAGAATCCGATCATGGGTGTGTTTCCTTCCTGAGATTTCAAAGCACAGCATGTCTTGTATTGTCAACCTTTCGACAAAATATCTTAGCATAAGACACGCTTTTTTTCAATCCCAAAATATGCCGCAAGCACGGTCGTTTCACACACTCCGGCCAGGGGGGAGTTCAGAGGGGGAACACCCTCTGATTTTTCGCCTCGCAAGGCGAAAAACAAATAGAATCGTTTTTGATGGGGCTTTGCCTCGGCAAAAACACCCTGAGCCGAGTTGTACGAGGCCTCGCGCCGACCAAAGCGGGCCTTCGCCCGCTGCGATAAGCGCGAGTGACCTTCCTCGTTTTGACAAAATGCCATCCGGGCATTTTGTCAAAACGATCTTAGTCGCCGATGCCGCTGCGCATGATCTTGCCGAAGTTCCAGAGCCGTGCCGCGCTGCGGGCCGCTTCCGCGCGGTCCTCGGGCTTTTTATACTCGATCTGCGCCGTCTGCGCGCCGCAGTCCAGGCACATGGCGTACCAGCACCAGCCCTGCTCCTCCTCCAGAAGCCCGGCCCCGCCGCAGTAGGGGCAGTCGTGCAAAATCAGTTCCTCGTGCAGGTTCATGGTTTTATCCTCCTGTTATTTTTCCAATTATGAGTATCGACTTTAATTTTCACTTTCCACTTTACACTTTACACTTTTCACTTTACCATTCATCGTCCCGGGTGACGAAGCCGCGCTCGTCCGGCTCGACCGGGATCAGGCGGCTGTTGATGTCTTCGATGCGTATCCAAGGGGCGCGCTCAAGCGTCCGGAGCACATGGTCAAGCTGGGCTTCCGTCCCCTGCAGCTCCATGGACACGGTGCCGACATAGTCGTTTCGCACCCAGCCGGTACAGCCCGTGGCATTGGCCGCCTGCCTTGCCCGCCAGCGAAAGCCCACGCCCTGGACAACGCCGGTGAAAATCAGATGGCGGCGTATCAGCTTTTCCTGCATCGTTCGGACCTCCCGGCTTATTTCTTTTTGATTTTACTGAATCCTCTGCCGAAAAGCAAGAGCTTTTCATAAAAAGCCGCCTCAGTCCTCCCTGTCATCCTGAGCGGAGCGAAGGATCTTTGATCGCCGGGCTGCAAGTCAAGATTCTTCGCTGCGCTCAGAATGACACGGTATACTGAGACGGCAGTCTTTCATGTTATGTCGTTATTTCCTGATCCCGTCCTGGACGATGCCCGCCACCTCGGGAATCCATTCGTGGATGAACAGTTCCGCGTCCACATTGTGCTGCTCGGCGATGTACTCCTCAAGAGTCGAGCCGATGCGGTCAAAGTCCGCGCCCGTCAGCACGCCGACACCGGCGCACACGGCGCCGACGGCAATGCAGATGACCACGATGACCAGGATGATATTCCAGCCCTTTTTCACGCCGACACCTCCTTATAGCACAGCTTGCGCCCAAGCGCCACGACCCGGCGGATGAAGCCGGGGATCGCGCCGATCAGCAGCCAGATGAAGGTCCAGGCCAGCAGCAGGCCGATGGCCGTGGACGCCAGCGACAGACCGAACACCAGCAGGATATCCGCGAACACCGTGAAGCCGAAGGCCGCGATCAGACCGCTGATGCCGACGCAGCCGAAGACAGCAGCCATGCTCAGCGTGAACAGCGCCGCCGACAGGATCAGCCCCAGGACCAGAAGCCCCAGCGGGATCGCCACTATAATGAACAGGATCAGCAGCGGCACGTTTGCCTCCCGCTCGGCAGGGCCGGTCAGGTCCGGCAGGTCGTCCTTCACGGCGGTCGGCTTTTTGCGCTGCGGCTGCGTACGCGGCGTATACTCCTCCTGTACCTGGACACGCGCCGGATGCGTCTCCGGTTCCAGGGACAGGGTACTGACATCCACATGATGCCGCTTTTCCTGCACATGTGCGCTCGCGGGCTCTTCCTTCTTTGCGGCCCGCTCCGGCAGCGGCCGGGGAGCGTCCTCATCCGGGATCGACGGGCTCTCCGTCGGGGTGCTTGCCGTCTGCACAGGGGCGGCAAAATCGTCATTGATCGTAAAGTCCTTGAGGAAGGCGTCCACATCGGAGAGCTTGTCCGCCTCCGGGGCGGGGGCTTCCTCCACAGCCGGGGTTACCGGTTCGGAGGGCGGCACGGGGACAGCGGGCGGCGGCGTAAGGGGTGCGCTCTCGCCTTCCCTGTCCTCATCGGGGTAGAAGGCGGACTCATGGGTGTGCGGCCTGTCAGGCTCCGCGCTCTCGGTATGGTCTTCGGGCAGGATGCCGAGGTTGAGGCTTTCAAACACATTCTCCGTGGCAGCCGGGTCGTTGAAGAGAGGACTCTGCCCCTCCTCCGGCTTTTGCTCTGCGGGAACGAGCGCGAGTGCGTCGCGGCGCAGGTCCTCGATCACCAGCTGATAAGCGGGCTCCTGCCCGTCGTCGGTCTGGTACTTGCGGTCCCTCGAATCATAGGCGCGGGCGAGGTTCACCGCCTGGCGCGTCGGGGAGACCAGCAGCTGGAGCACAGCCGTTTCGTTGCCTACCTCATCAAATATTTCATTATACAGCTCGAGCGCACGGGCCCTGTCGTCCTCCTGCATGAAGGTCAGCAGTTTCCCGAGCTCTGCCAGAAATCTCTGTTTGTTAATAGGGGTCACCTCCAACCGGTGTTCATCGTGATTATACCTTTTCCTGTTCGTTTGGTCAAGATAAATATTACAAAAAAAAGACAAAAATTTTCGACCGGCTTCGTCAAATGACTTTTTTGTAAGGCTTGACAAGCACTCCTTACCGCTATAAAATACGAAGACACGGCGCATTGAGCCGACATTACGGCGGGGCAAGGGCCCTGGCGATTGAGAGGTAGTTTTATGGCGAAAGACAAGAAAGTTGAGCAGATCACCGATATGGAGGTCGATTTTGCCCAGTGGTATACCGATATCTGCCGCAAGGCGGAGCTGGTGGAGTATGCCTCCGTCAAGGGCTTTACGATCCTGCGCCCCTATGGCTACGCCATCTGGGAGAATATGCAGCAGATCATGGACGCAGAGTTTAAAAAGACCGGGCACGTCAATGTGGCCATGCCGGTGCTCATCCCGGAGAGCCTTCTGAAAAAAGAGGGCGAGCTCGTCAACGGCTTTGCGCCCGAGGTGGCATGGGTCACCATGGGCGGCAGCGAGCAGCTCGAGGAACGCCTTGCCTTCCGTCCCACCTCCGAGACCATGTTCTGCGATCACTGGTCCCGCGTGCTGCACTCCTACCGGGAGCTTCCGATGCTGTATAACCAGTGGTGCTCCGTCATCCGCTGGGAGAAGACCACCCGTCCCTTCCTGCGCTCGCGCGAGTTCTGGTGGCAGGAGGGCCACACCATCCACGAGACCGCCGAGGAGGCGAAAGCCGAGACCGAGCAGCAGCTCAACTGCTACGCCGATTTCTTTGAAAAGGTCCTCGCCATCCCCGTGGTGCGCGGCAGAAAGACCGACAAGGAGAAGTTTGCAGGGGCTGAGGCCACCTATACCGTGGAGTGCATGATGAAGGACCGCAAGGCTCTCCAGGGTGCGACCTCCCATTACTTCGGCGACAAATTCTCCCGTGCCTACAACGTGACCTTCACCGGGCGCGACAACAAGCTGCAGTACCCGTTCCAGACCTCCTGGGGCTCCACGACGCGCATGATCGGCGCGGTCATCATGGCCCACGGCGACAACAACGGTCTGGTCCTGCCCCCGATGGTGGCCCCCATCCAGGTGGTGGTCGTGCCGGTTGCGCAGCACAAGCCCGGTGTTCTGGAGAAGGCAAACGAGCTGTTTGAGGCCCTCAAGGCTTCCGGCATCCGCGTCAAGCTCGACGACAGCGACAACAGCCTCGGCTGGAAGTGCGCGCAGTATGAGATGAAGGGGGTCCCCCTCCGTGTGGAGCTCGGCCCCAAGGATATCGAAAACGGCGTGTGCGTGGCGGTGCGCCGCGACAACGGCGAGAAGACCCAGGTCAAGCTCGAAGAGCTGACCGCAAAGGTGCCGGAGCTGCTGAGTGCCGTGCAGCAGGGGCTTTACGACAAGGCCAAAAAGAACCTGGACGAGCATATCTACGCGGCCCACTCCATCGAGGAGGCCAAGGAGCTGCAGGAGAAGAACGGCGGCTTCATCAAGACCATGTGGTGCGGCGATCTGGAATGCGAGCTCAAGATGAAGGAGCAGGCGGGCATGTCCTCCCGCTGCATCCCCTTCAAGCAGGAGAAGCTCGACGAGGTCTGCGCCTGCTGCGGCAAGCCTGCAAAGCATATGATTTTCTGGGGCGTCGCATACTGAGTGAATCTTTTAGGAATGCGCGGCGAAAGCTGCGCATTCTTTGTATTACTTGGCTCCCCCTTTGGGGGAGCTGTCAGCGCCGTTTACGGCGATGACTGAGAGGGTTTTCGGACACGGGATAAAGCCGGTGGACCCTCTCCGCCCCAGTGTGCGCACTGGGGCACCTCCCCCGGAGGGGGAGGCAAGAAAGATTCCCGCAAGAACCGAAAAGAGCCCGTCCCTTTTGGGGACAGGCTCGTTTCGGTAATTATTTGAATTACACAGCGCGGGTGACCTTACCGCTGCGCAGGCAGCGGGTGCACACGTAGACGTGCTTGGGAGAGCCGTCGACGATGGCCTTGACGCGCTTCACGTTGGGCTTCCAGGTACGGTTGGAACGTCTGTGAGAGTGGCTGACCTTGATACCGAAGGTAACGCCCTTGTCGCAGAATTCGCACTTCGCCATGGATGAAGCACCTCCTTGCATGTGTTGGCTGTCAGGCAGACAGCTCATTTATAATAGCAGATGGGCCGGGTAAATGCAAGGAAAATTTTGCAGTTTGCGTGAAAAAGTTTTTTCATGCGGTCAACGCCCGGATGTGTGGAAAAGAGCTTGCCAAATCCGCGGAAAATGGGTAATATAGAGAATACGATCATAACAGACAACTCACAGAAAGGGTAAGCGTGAACGACTATGCGCAGCAAGTATTCCGTCAAGCTCAAGAAGCTCGTGGAGGAGCACGGCGGGCTCGAGCCGCTGAACCTCTCCTCCGATTATGAAGAGGCCCTGATCTCCAACTCCGACGTCAACCGCCCCGCCATGCAGCTGACCGGCTTTTACGACTACTTCGACCCCACCCGCATTCAAATCATGGGCCGGGTCGAGAGCACCTACCTCGACACCCTCTCCCCCGAGGATCGGCTCAAGACTTTCGAGCGCTTCATGGAGCACGAGATCGCGGCGCTGGTGATCTGCCACGGTGTGTCCGCTTTTTCCGAGTGCATCGAGATGGCGCGCAAATATGACCGCAACGTCTTCATCACCGACGAGGACACCTCGGCCTTCCAGGCGGACCTGATCCACTCGCTGCAGAAATACCTCGCCCCGCGCGTGACCGTGCACGGCGTGCTGGTGGAGATCTACGGCGAAGGCATCCTGCTCATGGGCGACAGCGGCATCGGCAAGAGCGAGACGGCCCTGGAGCTCATCAAGCGCGGCCACCGCCTGATTGCAGACGACGCAGTGGAGATCAGGCGCGTCAGCCGCCATTCCCTCATCGGCAGCGCACCCGAGCTCATAAGATATTATATGGAGCTGAGAGGCATCGGCGTGGTCAACGTCAAGCACCTGTTCGGTATGGGCGCCGTCAAGCCCCAGAGCAATGTGGATCTGGTCATCATGATGGAGCCCTGGGACAACACCAAGGCCTATGACCGCCTGGGGCTCAGCAGTGAGACGGCGAGCTTCGTGGGCGTGGAGATCCCGCAGGTCACCATCCCCGTACGCCCCGGGCGCAACCTCGCCGTCATCATGGAGCTTGCCGCCATGAACAACCGCCAGAAGAAGATGGGCTACAACGCCGCCGAGGCACTGGCGATGGAGCACGACATGGCCATTGATGCGGGGCTACTATAACTACCGTCATCCTGAGCGTAAGCGAAGGATCTTTCCCCGGTCTATGTGAGGGGGTAAAAGATTCTTCGCTTCGCTCAGAATGACAAAAACTATTTCAGGAGAACAACATGGAACAGCTGGAACTTGCTATTCAGGAGATCAAAAAGGAGATGCCGGGGCTGGAGCTTAAGGAAAACGAGCCCATGAGCGGCCATTGCTCCTTTCGCATCGGAGGGCCCGTGCGGGCTCTGGCCGCGCCGCAGGACGTGACGGGACTGACAAGGCTCTGCTATCTGCTCAAAAAACACGAGCTTGCCCCCTACATTCTCGGCAACGGCACCAACATTCTCTTCCCCGATGAGGGCTTGAAGGACCTTTTCATCATCTCCACCGAGAAGCTGACAAAGATGTTCCTGCTGCCGGACGGCGCGATCTACGCCGAGGCCGGGGTCTCGCTTTCCAGGCTTGCAAGCTTCGCGCAGCAAAACGGCCTGACGGGGCTGGAGTTTGCCTCCGGCATCCCCGGCAGTGTGGGCGGCGGCCTCATGATGAACGCGGGGGCCTACGGCGGGGAGCTCAAGGACGCGGTGGAGAGCGTGGTGATCCACTTTCTGCCCGAGCAGGCGCTGTATGAACTCACAAACGAACAGTGCGCCTTCGGCTACCGTTCGAGCTTTTTCCAGAAGATGCCGGGCTGTGTGGTTTTGAGCGGGGTATTTCACCTGCAAAAGGGCGAACCTGAAACGATCGCGGAGAAGATGCGGGAACTCAACGCCAAACGTCGCGAGAAGCAGCCGCTGGATCTCCCCTCCGCCGGAAGTGCCTTCAAGCGCCCCGAGGGCGGCTTCGCCGCCGCGCTCATCGACGAGGCGGGCTTAAAGGGCTATACCGTCGGCGGGGCGCAGGTTTCGGAAAAGCACGCGGGCTTTGTGGTGAACACGGGCTCCGCCACGTTCCACGACGTGTACGATCTCATGATGCACATACGCCGCACGGTCTGGGAGCACAGCAAGGTCGCGCTCGAGCCGGAGATGATCATCCTCCCGCCGGACTACAAACTCGAGGACCACGGCCCCCAGGTGCCATTACATCGCGTTTGGGGCGGAACGGAAAGTGAAGAGTGAAAAGTGGAAAGTGAAGTGAAGGTGTGCCTTCGGCACCTTTATAATTGTCCGCAAAGCGGACACCATATCTCCACTTTTCACTTTCCACTTTACACTTTCAAAGAGACAGAGGTAACTTATGGATTTCTTGATTATAACCGGGCTTTCCGGCGCGGGGAAGAGCCGCGCGGCGGACGTCCTGGAGGACTTGGACTACTACTGCGTGGATAACCTGCCGGTGGCGCTGATGCCGAAATTTGCAGAGCTGTGTATCGCGACCGGCGGCCGCTATGAAAAGGTCGCGCTGGTGACCGATGTGCGCGCCAAGAACGGCTTTGACGAGCTGCTGAAAACCCTCGACCAGCTCAAGGACATGAACTGCGCCTGCCGCATCCTGTACATGGACGCGGACGTGCCTACCATCGTCAAGCGCTACAAGGAGACGCGCCGTCCCCACCCGCTGGCCAAACGCGGCGGCAGCATCGAGGAGGCCGTCTACCAGGAGATGGACCTGCTGGCCCCCATCCGGGAACGGGCGGACTTTATCGTCAACAGCTCCACCCTCACGCTCGGGCAGCTGCAGAGCAGGCTCTTTGAGCTCATCGCCCCCGCGGGCGCCAAGCGTCAGCTCGAGGTCACGGTGGAGGCCTTCGGCTTTAAGCACGGCATCCCGCTCGACGCCGATCTTGTGTTCGATGTGCGCTTTCTCCCGAACCCCTACTACCTTGAGGAGCTGCGCCCGCTCACCGGACTTGACCGGCCCGTTGCCCAGTATGTCTTCGACAGCAACGATGCCCGCAGCTTCATGGCAAAGGTGGAAGATCTGCTGGACTTCCTGCTGCCGCTGTATGTGGAGGAGGGCAAGCTGAGCCTGCTGGTCGCTGTGGGCTGCACCGGGGGACGGCACCGCAGCGTCGCCATCGCCGCGGCCCTGACCGAGTATCTCAAGGCCAAGGGCATCAGCGCCGAGAACGTCAACCGTGACATCAAAAAGTAGGTGCGCCCATGTCATTTTCATCCGACGCCAAGCGCGAGCTCTGCCGGGACCGGCTGGAGCGACGCGACGCCGCCGTGGCCGAGAGCTACGGCGTGCTGCTGTACTGCCACAGCTTTGACGCACGCGAGGTGCGCATCATCACCGCAAGTCCCGACTTTGCCCAGCGCCTGCCGAAGCTTTTCAAACGCGCCTTTTCCGTCAGCTTCGACCAGCTCCCGCCCGAGGGGGCAGGCGGCAAGCAGAGCTTTGCCGTCACCGACCCCAAAAAGCTTGCGCTGATCTTTGACGCCTTCGGCGCGGAAATCGGCGGCACCCTCTCCCACCATGTGAATTTCGGCGTGCTGGAAGACGAGAGCTGCCGCGCCGCCTTCATACGGGGCGCGTTTTTAGCGGGCGGCAGCGTCACCGATCCCGAGAAGCGCTACCACCTGGAACTTGCCACCCCCCACCAGAGCGTGAGCCGCGAGGTATACACGCTGCTTTTAGACATGGGCTTCTCGCCGCGTGAGACGAAGCGGGCGGGCAACGCCCTTTTATATTTCAAGCAGGCCGACGCCATCGCGGACTTCTTCACCGCCATCGGCGCGCCGAGCACCGCCATGGGCGTCATGACCGCCAAGGTGGAAAAGGAGATGCGCAACACCGTCACCCGGCAGATCAACTGCGACAGCGCAAACGCCGACAAAACCGTCGCCGCCGCCCAGGAGCAGCTTGCCGCTATCCGCCGCATTGTGAAGGATTACGGCAGTCTCGACGTGCTGCCGGAGACGCTGAAGGACGCGGCCCTGCTGCGGATTACCAACCCCGAGGCAAGCCTTGCCGATCTCGCGGAGCTGAGCTTCCCCAAGGTCAGCAAGAGCTGTCTGAGCCACCGGCTGAAAAAACTGATGACATATACGCCGGAGGCATAACATTCAATTGGGAGATAAGCGTATGAAAGCTGCAAAAAAGACAAACGGCATACAGTCCCTGTTCTGCCTCAACAGTACGGGTGCACCCCTGCAGGTGCGGCGGGGCTTTTCCCTGTGGGAAAGAATCAGCCAGAGCTATGCCCTGGTCATTCTGACGCTCTTCCCGCTTCTCGTGGGCAGCGACACCTATTTAGACATAACCCGCACAAAGTTTTGGTTTTTTTCTGGTTTTACCTGCGTGTACGCCGTCCTCTGTCTGATGGTCGTTCTTATCCGGCAGCCTGACAGGAAGAGCGGGGACATGACGCCGAAACGCATGAAACCGCAGCTGACCGTCCCGCAGATCATCCTGATCGCCTATGTGCTGTGGGCGGTGCTGTGTACCCTGCTGTCTCCCTATCATCACCTCTGGATCGGGCAGAGCCGGTATGAAGGGCTGTTCTCCATTCTGCTGTACAGCACGGCTTTTCTGCTGCTCTCCTTCTGGGGGGAGTATACCGACGCGTATACCTACGGCCTCGGCATCATGGGAATCATTACCGGCTTCATCGCGCTGCTCCAGACCTTCGGCGTCCCGCTGCTTTTTCCCGAAAGCTATAACTACTGGAATTCCAGCTTTCTCACCACCATCGGGCACGAGGACTGTGTTGCCTGCCTCATCTGCGTTCTGATCCCGACCTTGCTGTGCGGCTTTGTGATTTTGAAAAGCCACTGGCGGTGGCTGGGTATGCCGGTGCTGTTCCTGATGACCTATCTTGCCGTATATACCGATGTGGACACCGCAAAGCTCGGCTTTCTGGCCGCGGCGGTGCTGCTGCCCTGCCTGGCCGAGAGCCGTGAGCGCCTGCAGGAGCTTCTCGTCGGGCTGATCCCGATCCTGCTGGGCGCCGCCCTCGGCTTCAGCTACCACCGTGACCGCAGCTTTGACCCGGGCACCCGGACGCTGATCCTGCTGCTGCTTGCTGCGGCGCTGGGCGGTGCGGCGTGGTTCATGCGCAAAAGGAAACGGACCTGGTCTGTCTCCCCGGCTGTGGTCCGGCGCACTGCGTACGCCGTCATGCTGGTGCTGCTGATCGTGCTGCTGATCGTGCTGTACGGCTACCGCGGGGAAAACCGCCTGCTGCGCGAAGCTTCGGACCTGCTGCACGGGAACATGTCAGACCAGGCCGGCTCGCTTCGCGGTTATATCTGGAAGCGCACCCTGCTGATCATCCGGGATCATCCCATATTCGGCGGCGGTCCGGGCTCCTTCAACAGCCTGTTCACGCCGTACAATCCCGGCTATCATGAGCTTCTGCATGAAAAGATCGACATTGACTTCCCGCATAACGATTTTCTCTCTGTCGCGGCCTGCACGGGGCTGGTCGGTCTTGCGCTGTACCTGGCGTTTCTGATCACGCTGGCGCTGCGCTGCATCCGCGCGGCCTATCGCAGCCCTGTGATGCTGATTTTTCTCGGCGGCATGGCGGGGTATCTGATCTACTCCTTCTTCGTATTCTCGATCGCGATCGTGACGCCGCTGTTCTGGGTCCTGGCGGGTCTTGCGGACAAATGTGTCCAGCAGCTTGCGCTTCCCGAAGCACCTTAAGTACTGTAATTATTCAAAAAGACTGTCACAAGGAGACAAGCCATGGCCTTTGTGCATTTACATGTTCACAGCGAGTATAGCCTGCTCGACGGCGCGTGCCGGACGGAGAGGCTCCCTTCGCGCGCCAAAGAGCTGGGCCAGACCGCCGTCGCGCTCACCGACCACGGGGTCATGTACGGGGCCGTCGCGTTTTATAAGGCCTGCGAGGCGGCGGGTGTCAAGCCCATCATCGGCTGTGAGGTCTATGTCGCCCCCCACAGCCGCACCGACCGCGTGCACGGCGTGGACAACGAGTACTCCCACCTGATCCTCCTGTGCCGCAATGAGGTGGGCTACCGCAACCTCTGCTATATGGTGTCCGCCGCCTTTACCGAGGGCTTCTACGTCAAGCCCCGCATCGACTGGGCGCTGCTGCATGAGCACGCGGAGGGCCTTGTGTGCCTGTCCGGCTGTCTCGCCGGGGCCATCCCCCAGATGCTCATTCACGACGACTACGAGGGCGCGAAGGCCAAGGCGCTGGAGCTGCGGGACCTGTTCAGAAAGGAATACTTTTTCCTCGAGATCCAGAACCACGGCATTCATGACGAGGAACGGGCCGCGCAGGGGCTCATCCGTCTGAGCCGCGAGACCGGCATCCCGCTCGCCGTCACCAATGACGCGCACTATATCGACAAGTCCGACGCCTATTACCAGGATGTGCTCATGTGCATCCAGACCGGCAAGACCGTGGACGAGCCCAACCGCATGCGCTTTGAGACCCAGGAGTTTTACTTAAAGTCCGAAGACGAGATGCGCGCCCTGTTTCCCGAGCTGCCCGAGGCCGCCGACAACACCCAGAAGATTGCCGACATGTGCGACTTTCATTTTGAGTTCGGCAACTACAAGCTGCCGCGCTTCAAGCTCCCCCAGGGCGAGACGGACAGCTGGGCGTATCTGCGGAAGCTGTGCGAAAAGGGTTTTCAAGAGCGCTTTGCCAACAGGCCTGAGATCCACAAACAGCTTGACTATGAGCTGGACATGATCCACCGCATGGGCTTTGTGGATTACTTCCTCATCGTCTCGGACTTTATCGGCTATGCCAAGCGAAACGGCATCCCCGTCGGACCCGGACGCGGCAGCGCGGCGGGCAGCGTGGTGTCCTACTGCCTGCACATCACCGATGTGGACCCCATCAAATACAGCCTCTTCTTTGAACGCTTCTTAAACCCCGAGCGCGTCTCCATGCCGGATATCGACGTAGACTTCTGCGTCAACCGCCGGGGCGAGGTTATAGATTATGTAAACCGTCTGTATGGCCACGACCATGTGGCCCAGATCGTCACCTTCGGCACGATGGCGGCGCGCGCCGCGATCCGCGACGTGGGCAGGGTACTGAACATGAGCTACGCCGAGACGGACGCGGTGGCAAAGCAGGTGCCCATGGCCCTCAATATGACGCTCGACGAGGCCCTGAAATTATCCAAGCCCCTGCGGGACATGTATGAGGGGGACGAGAAAGTCAAGCGCCTCATCGACGTGGCCAAGGCCCTCGAGGGCATGCCGCGCCACGCCTCCACCCACGCCGCCGGGGTCGTCATCACGGACAGGCCGGTCTACGAATATGTGCCGCTGGCAATGAACGACGAGTCTGTGGTGTGCCAGTACCAGATGACGACGCTCGAGGAGCTGGGGCTTCTCAAGATGGACTTTCTGGGGCTTCGGAACCTCACGGTGCTCGACGACGCGGAGCGCCTTGTGCGCGAGAAGGAGCCGGACTTCCGCGTGGCGGACGCGCCGGTGGACGACAAGGAGACCTTCGACATGCTGGCGGCGGGCCACACCTCGGGCGTGTTTCAGCTTGAAAGCGTGGGCATGACGAGCGTCTGTACCGGGATCAAGGCCAAGAGCATCGAGGATATCACCGCCATCATCGCCCTCTACCGCCCGGGCCCCATGGACTCCATCCCGAAGTTCATCGAGTGGTCCCAGCATCCGGAGAAGATCAAATACAAGCACGAGAGCCTGCGCCCCATCCTCGCCGTCACCTACGGCTGCATCGTGTATCAGGAGCAGGTCATCGAGATTTTCCGCTCCCTCGCGGGCTTTTCGCTGGGGCAGGCCGACAACATCCGCCGCGCCATGTCCAAGAAAAAGCACAAGGTCATCGACGCCGAGCGCATCGCCTTCGTCCACGGCGACGAAAAACGCGGCATCGACGGCGCGGTGAAGCGCGGCATCCCGGAGGATGTGGCAAACTCCATTTATGACGAGATCCTGGACTTCGCAAGCTACGCATTTAATAAGGCGCACGCGGTTTCCTACGCGATCGTCGTCTACCGCACGGCCTACATGAAGCGGCACTACCCCCAGCAGTACATGGCGGCGCTGCTGACCTCCATCCTCGGCAACAGCGGCAAGGTCGCCGAGTACATCGCCGAGTGCCGGGAGATGGGCATCAAGCTCCTGCCGCCGGACGTGAACGCCTCGGGGGCAAACTTCACGGTGGCCGGGCAGAACATCCGCTATGGCCTTGTCGCCATCAAAGGCATCGGCTGGGGCGCCATCGACCAGCTGGTCGCAGAGCGCACGGAGAACGGGTCCTTCACGGATTTTGAGGACTTCTGCCGCCGCATGAACGGCAAGGAATTAAACCGTCGGGCGGTCGAAAACCTCATCAAGGCCGGGGCCTTCGACTCCATGGGCTATAAGCGCCGGGCGCTGATGCAGGTGTCGGGCGCGGTGCTGGACTCCATTGCCCAGTCGGCGCGGGACAATATCTCCGGACAGCTCGACCTCTTCGGCGACTTTAACGACGAGGGGCAGAAGGCCCCGGCGGTCATCCCCATCCCGGATGTGGAGGAGTACTCCCCCATGGAGAAGATGCAGATGGAGAAGGAGACCACGGGCCTTTATCTGAGCGGCCACCCCATGGACGGCTACCGGGACGCGGTGCGGCGTATCGGCGCGGTGCCCATCGGGGCCGTGATGGGCGACTTTGCCGCCGAGGACGGGCCGCGCCGCTTCCAGGACAACCAGATGATCACCGTGGCGGGCGTGGTGGAATCCGCCCGCACGCGCACGACGAAAAACAACACCCTCATGAGCTACATCATGCTCGAGGACGACACCGGCTCCATGGAGCTCATGGCCTTCCAGCGCGCGCTGGACTCCGGCGGGGCTTACGTCAAGGATAACGCCGCCCTGCTTGTCAAGGGGCGTATCTCCGTGCGCGACGAGAAGGAGCCGCAGCTCATGGTGGAGACCATCCGTCCGCTCTCCGACGCAAACCTCCCGACGGAGAAGAGTGCCCCGCCGAAGGAAGCCAAGCTCTGGGTCAAGCTCAAAAGCGCGTCCGATCCCGAGCTTGAGCGGATCAAACTGATTTTGACCATGTTCCCCGGCACGCAGCAGATGATCATTTACTGCGCCGAGGAGAAAAAACGCATCGGCGCAAGCTGCCTCATCCACGAGGGGCTGGTGCTGGAGCTGGAGGAACGGCTCGGAAAAGAGAATGTGGTGGTGAAGTGATGGCAAAAAAGCATGACATCAATCTGGACTTTGTGCGGGCCGTGGCGGCGCTGTTCATCGTGTTCTCCCACTTTTTCGACAACACGGGGCTTTACGAGTTCGACACCGCCTTTCCCATCAAGCTCGCCTCCATCGGCCTCAGAATGATCGTGGGCACCTGTGTTGCGATGTTTATTATGTTAACCGGGTATCTCTGTTCCGAGAAAAAGCTTTCGGCACGGTATTACCTCGGCTTTGTGCGCATTTATATCACCTATCTCGTGTGCAGCGCCTTTGCCTGGCTTGCCCGCGCTTTCCTCCTGCATGAGCCTTTGGGCCTGCACCGGATGGTCAGTGAGCTCATCAGCTTCGAGAGCATCGAGTACGCCTGGTATCTGCTGATGTACCTGGGGCTTTTCCTGATGATCCCGTTTCTGAATCTCGCGTTCAACGGTCTGGAGTCGAATAAGCAGCGGCTGGTGCTGATCGGGACCTTTCTGTATCTCTCCATCCTGCCGAGCATGCTGCACCGCCCGGTGCATCTCATGACCGTGTGGTGGAAAAACCTCTCCCCCATCGCGTATTATTTTACCGGGGCGTATCTGCACAGGACGCGCCCGCAGGTGTCGGCGAAGAAGGCTCTCGGTCTGCTGCTGGTGCTGGTGGCGGCGTTTGTCGGGATCGATGTGCTGCTGCTCGGGCCGGGCGGCGAATGGACCATCGAGGTAACAAAGCACGACCACTACCAGGGCTATGTCACGGCGGTGCTGTGCTTTGTGATTTTGCAGAACGCCGGGGCGGACCGCTTCCCCGAGAAGGTGCAGGCCGCGGTCAAGTACTTTGCGTCGCTTTCGCTGTCCATCTATCTGCTGTCCTGGATCACCGATGCGCTGATCTACCCCCGGTTCAAGGCAGCGGTGCCGGATCTGAACACGCAGTTCTGGTATATGCTGCCCGTGGGGCTTCTGAGCTTTCTCGGCGCGGCAGTGCTGGCGCAGCTTGCGGACCGGATCATCAAGCCGCTTGACAGAGCCGTGCGCGGGCTGCTGGAAAAGTGGATCCCGGCTTTACGCACATAACAAAAACCACCTGCCGGAGCAGGTGGTTTTCCTGTTATATGAATCTATTTCAGATCAAATACTGCTTGAGTTCCTCGGGGCATTTCTCGCGGTCGGAGCTCATGGAGATCACGAACTCGATCTTCTCGCGCTCGGCGTAGTCAGCCAGCCACAGGATGAAGGCCACGACGTTTGCCTCGTCGCGGTCGTTGACGAGCTTATAGAAGTTATCAATAAAGAAGTGGGTAATGTCATAGTTGCCGGCGTGGATACCGGAGATGAAGCCCTTGAAAAATTCGTAGGTGCCGATGTCGTAGCTGCCGGCGTCAATGAGGCGGGCCTGATAGGGAATGTCGTAGGTGAGCTTGCGGTCCTTCTCGATGACGATCACGTCGCCCTCGCCCTCGCTGACAGCCTTGCAGACAAGGCCGACCAGTTCCTTCGTTTTTCCGGAGCCCTTGAGCCCCATGATAATTTTAAGCATAATGACATGCACTCCTTTTTCAGTAAAGTATGTAATGGGATACTGTTGGTATTAGCTTACCATCTTTCCCGCTCGGACGCAAGGGGGGAGTTGTTAAAGTGAGGTAAATTTTGTTTTATGAGATCTAAAGGCGGTGCAGCCACCTTGCCTCCCCCTTTGGGGGAGGTGGCATTCGCCGTCTCACGCAAGGCGAATGACGGAGAGGGTCCTTCGACTTGCTGCCGCGTCCGGCAGCCCTCTCAGTCACCAGTGTGAGCACTGGTGCCAGCTCCCCCAGAGGGGGAGCCAAGGGGATAGCGCAAATTCCCGTTCTCATTCCCGCTCCGATTCTTGACTGTATGGGGCGGATATGATAAACTTTTCATCAGCACATACGTTTTCAATCGGTTTTAATAAACAGAAAAGAGGTGTACCTGCTTGAAGGATCTGAAACATCTGATCTACTTCGAGAACCTGCTGCAGGACGCGCAGAACGAGCTTGTGACCAAAGCCATCGAGGACGGAAAGCTTGCCCTGGGATATAACTGCTACTACATCCCCGAGACGCTTTTGAACCTCCCCGGCTGCTTCTCGTCCAGACTGCGCGCGCCGCGCTGCACATCCACGGACGTGGCGGGCTATTACATGACCAACCGCACATGTCCCTACGCCCGCTCCATCCTCGAGCGCGCCATCGAGGGCGGCTACAATTACCTGAACGCTCTCTTCGGCGCGGAGTCCTGCGCCACCATGGAGCGCATGGAGGAGCATTTTGAGCTTCTGCACCCGGTGAAGAACGAGCGCTTCTTCTCCACCATCATGGACCCGCCCATGAAGGGCGACAAGAATAACCTTGAATACTACAAGGTACAGCTGCGCAAAAACATCCTGCTCCCGCTCCAGGAGCACTACGGCGTGGACATCTCCGACGAGGCCATCCGCAAGGCCATTGACGACCACAACGCCGTCAGCGCCATCATCGAGGCCATCGGCGACCACCGCCGGGCCGCCAACCCCAACATCACGGGCTATGAGTTCCACGTCATCCAGCTGGTAAGCCAGGTCTGCCCGCATGAGCTGATCCTCCCCTACCTGCGGGAAACCCTGTGGGAGCTTGAAAAGCGCGAGCCGGAGCCGAAGTTCCCCTTCCGCGCACGTGTGGCCCTCGTCGGCTCCGAGGTCGACGATCCCGACTTTACCAAGCTCATCGAGTCCTGCGGCGCCATGGTGGTTGCAGACCGCTACTGCTTCGGCTCCTTCCCGAGCCGCGAGCAGATCACCGTCCGCGACGGCGAGACCGCCTTCGACGCCGTGTGCCGCCACTATCTGCACTGGAACCAGTGCGCCCGCTTCATGGACGGCATGAAGATCGACCAGCGCCACCATGAGGTCGAGCGCCTGGTCAAGGAGTTCAAGGCCGACGGCGTCATCTACGAGAACATGAAGTTCTGCGAGTTCTGGAGCTATGAAAAGGTGCTGGCAAACCACATCTTCACCAACGAGCTTCACATCCCCTGCTGCACCATCGAGAAGGAATACGCCCTCGGCGCGGTGGGCCAGCTGCGCACCCGCTTCCAGGCCTTTATCGAGTCGCTGGAAATCAAGCAGATTCACGGAGGGAAATAACGATGAAGTTTACCGATAAGCTCATAGACGCCGTCGACAAAAAGCTTGAGCGCTTCGACCCCCTGTGGCAGGCAGAGCACGGCGTCGGCGGCCAGCGCAGCCGCTACTACGACAAGACCGGCGTCGCCAAATGGCGCGAGTGGCGCGGCGTGAAGGACACCTTCTACGATTACTCCGCGTGGCTCAAGAACCTCGCCGCCATGGCGGGCATGGTCGCCTCCGCTCCCCTCCCCATCCTCAAGGGCTTCTGGGAATACCGCTGGATGGGCTCCTACCTCGGCACCTTCATGTTCATCGACAGACTCTTTGAGGGCTACCGCGGGACGGAGCTTCGCATCGCGCACATGAACATGTACGGCATCGTCCAGAACCTCACCAAGAAGATCGCCTTCATCCTCGCAAACGACAAGCGTCTCGGCGGCGGGCCGGACAGCGACAAGTGCATCCCCTTCGACGAGACCATCCCGCCCCTCTTCCTCAAGGGCTTCAAGGGCCTGACCCCCGTGCCGATGCAGACCCTGCCGGAGTTTATCATCTGCGACATCGACCAGCACATCGAGCCATACTACATCGACGTGGCCGAGTCCTTCGGTCTGGCAGCCGACGTATGCTCGCGGTGCGCGGCCGAGGCGGGCGTTGCGCTTGACGACGCCTTCCCCATCCTCGGCAAGGTCATGCTCTCGACCAACATGCCCTGCAACGCGTCCGAGGCGACCTCCATGTTCCAGCGCCGCCGCATCGGCCTGCCCGACTTCCCCGTCACCATGGCCATGCAGCACGCCGAGAAGGAGGCCATCCCCTACTCCCGTCAGGAGCTTCTCAACGCCATCGCCTTCGTGGAGGAGCACTACGGCGTCAAGTACGACTGGGATACCTTCTATAAATACGCCGAGATCATGAACGAGCAGAACGCCATCGAGCTTGAAAAGTGGGAGATCTTCAAGACCCCCTACTCCGCCCTCTCCGGCATCGCAGAGACCCTCTACAAGCTCTATGAGTGGCAGTCCGCCAACGGCGCCGACCCCTACTTCAACAAGATCGACCGCAAGGTCATTGAGATCATGCGTCAGGCTTATGAGGACAAGTACCAGCCCTTCGGCGGCAAGACCCGCCACCGCGCCTTCCTGTGGGGGCCCTCGGCTGTTTACTACACCGACTTCCCCACCTGGACGCAGAACTGCTGGGGCATCACCATCGTTTTGAACATGGACTCCACCATGGGCTACAACCAGATCGACACCTCCGACCGCGAGAAGGCCCTGGACGATCTGACCGCTCTGGAGCAGCGCGCCACCATGCGCCACCACGCCGTCGGCGGCTGGGACAACGTCAACGCCGTCTGGGACTGGGCCAAGAAGTTCAACTGCGACATGGTGCTCATGAACGACAACATCGCCTGCAAGGGCATGCTGGGCGTACACGCCATGATGGAGGAGCAGGCCCGCGACCTCGGCTTCCACTTCATCTTCATCGAGCATGACCTGGAGGACAGCCGCACGGTCTCCCGTCAGGACATGCGCAACTGCGTGAACAACTACATGTCCGTCGTGCTTAATGAAAAGCCCCTCGATCCCACCATCGTCGAATTTGACGACTCCCAGGCATACTGAGAAAGGAGAACGCAGATATGAAAAAGACACTTGCGTTCCTGCTGAAAGCCCTCGGCAAGCTGGTACTGATTGCGCTCATCCTCTTTGCCGCGACTTTTGCCCTCTACATCACCAACGGCGAAAACAAGCTGATCTACTACGTCATCCGCCCCTTCCTCAACAAGCACTACGACGCCCAGGTCAGAGACAAGAGAATTGTATGAACGCACGGCGGCGGGGAAACCCGCCGCCGTGTCGTTGCCTTTAAATCCCAAAACTTGCCCTTGTTTTTCTCCCTTCCCCATGATATAATTTTTTCGCGGGGTTTTCCGCACATACAGCATTCGTCCAAAATTTATTTTATGGAGGAAAGAACATGAAAAAAATCATCGCAATGGCTCTCGTTCTGTGCATGATCTTCGCTCTGACCGTCACCGCTCACGCTGACGACAAGATCAAGATCGGTATGGTCACTGACGTCGGCGGCGTCAACGACCAGTCCTTCAACCAGTTCGCATGGGCCGGTCTCCAGGCTCTGGCCGAGGAAGACCCCAGCTTTGAGGTCAACTACCTCGAGTCCAAGACCGATGCTGACTACCAGACCAACATCAACACCTTCATCGATGAAGAGTACGACCTCATCATCACCGTCGGCTACATGCTGGCTGACGCCACCCGCGAGGCCGCTCTCGACAACCCCGACCAGAAGTTCGCCATCGTTGACGACGCCACCAACGCCGATCTCGAGAACGTCGCCTGCCTGACCTTCGCGCAGGAGCAGTGCTCCTACCTCGTCGGCCTGATCGCCGGCTACATGACCCAGAGCAAGACCGTCGGCTACGTCCAGGGCATGGTCTCCGACACCATGAACCTCTTCGGCGTGGGCTACATCTCCGGCGTGCTTGAGGCCTGCCCGGATGCCACCGTCCTCCAGTACAACGCCAACTCCTTCATCGACACGGCCGGCGGCAACACCGCTGCCAAGGACATGATCACCAAGGGCGCCGACGTTATCTACCACGCTGCCGGCGGCACCGGTGTCGGCGTCATGAACGCCTGCGCCGAGGCGGAGATCTGGGGTATCGGCGTTGACGCCGACCAGGCCGCTGTTCTCAACAACGACTGGATCATTTCCTCCGCTCTGAAGGACACCGGCGCCGGCTGCGTTGCCATCGCCAAGGACCTCAAGGCCGGCGAGTTCAAGGGCGGCGAGCACCACTACACCCTGGCTGACGGCGCGATCGACTTTGCCACCACCGGCGACCACATCCCCGCCGACGTGCTGGAGAAGGTCAACGCCGCCAAGGAGGCCATCATCGCGGGCGATCTGGTTGTCCCCACCTCCGTTGAGGATTGCCCCACCTTCACGCTCAACAAGTAATTTATCCGTCATTCTCTCAGCCCGTCACCCTTCGGTGACGGGTTTTTTATATTATTTATCGGATTCAAATAAGAAATGGTAGAAAAGAAGCGGTCAATGTGTTATAATAAAGTGTCTGATTTTATACACAGTCGGTTGTGTGCCAGGTCCGGTTCCCCTGCCCCGGCTCTTGTGCACGGAATCGGCAGAAAGAAAAGAGAGAGATAAATCTATTAATAGGGGGCGGTCACTTTGGCAAAACAGTATGTGGACATGAACACGCCCGTCATTGAAATGCGCAACATTGTCAAGCGCTTTGGCGATTTTGTCGCCAATGACGGCATCAACCTCACCGTCCACAAAGGCGAGATCCACGCGATCCTGGGCGAGAACGGCGCAGGCAAATCGACACTGATGAACCAGCTCTACGGCCTGCTCAAGCCCACCTCCGGCGACATTCTGGTCAACGGCAAAAAGATTGAGATGAACAATCCCCGTGACGCCATCGACGCAGGCATCGGCATGGTGCACCAGCACTTTATGCTGGTCCAGCCCTTCACGGTGACGGAAAACATCGTCCTCGGCACCGAGCCGACGAAGGGCGTCAAGCTCGACATGGCCACCGCGCGCAAGAACGTGGTGGAGATTTCCGAGCGCTACGGTCTGTCCATCGACCCCGACGCGAAGATCGAGGATATCTCCGTCGGCATGCAGCAGCGCGTCGAAATTCTGAAAGCGCTCTACCGCGGCGCGGACATTCTGATCCTGGACGAGCCGACCTCCTCTCTCACCCCGCAGGAGATTACAGAGCTCATCGCCATCATGCACAACCTCGTCAAGGACGGCAAGAGCATTATCATCATCACCCACAAGCTCAAGGAGATCAAGGAGTCGGCGGACTTCTGCACCATCATCCGCATGGGCAAGTACATCGACACCGTGGATGTGGACAAGGTGGACGAGAACGACCTGGCCTCCATGATGGTGGGCCGCAAGGTCACCTTCAAGGTCGACAAGCCCGAGCAGAAGCCGGGCGAGGTCGTGCTCGACGTGAAGGATCTGCATTGCCTGGACTACCGCGGCATCGAGATCGTCAAGGGTCTCAATCTCCAGGTGCGGCGCGGCGAGATCGTAGGCATCGCCGGCATCGACGGCAACGGCCAGACCGAGCTTGTCGAAGTCATCACAGGTCTTCGCAAGGGAACGAAGGGCCAGGTGCTGGTAAACGGCACGGACGTATTCAACAAGCCCCCCGCCTTCGGTTTTCAGCACGGTGTGTCCTCCATCCCCGCCGACCGGCAGAAGCACGGTCTGGTGCTGGACTTCTCCATCGAGGATAACCTCATCCTGCAGAACTATGAAAAAGATCCCTTCGCTAAAAAGAGGGTTCTGAAACGCGATTCCATCTTTGCCCACGCAAGCGAGTCCATCGAGAAGTATGACATCCGCCCCTCCGGCAGCGAGAAGCGTCCGGCGGGCACCCTCTCCGGCGGCAACCAGCAGAAGGTCATTATCGCCCGCGAGGTGCAGAACGACAAGGATCTGCTTATCGCCGTCAACCCCACCCGCGGTCTGGATGTGGGCGCGATCGAGTATGTACACAAGTACATCGTCGACCAGCGCAACAAGGGCAAGGCCGTGCTCCTGGTGAGCTTTGAGCTGGATGAGATCATGAGTCTTTCGGATATCATCGACGTCATCTTCGACGGCCAGATCGTCGCCTCCATCCCCGGCAAGGAGGCCAACGAGAACGATCTCGGCCTGATGATGGCAGGAGGAGGGAAAAAGAAATGACGAAGAAAAAAGGCTTTCTCGATGTGATTTCAGAAAACCGTTTTATCCACATCCTGCTTTCCATTCTGCTGGGCTTCCTTGTCGGTGCGGTGTTCCTTGTGATCATGAATCTTTCCGTGAGCGCCGCATACGGAAGGCTCATCAACAGCGTGACCAGTCTCAAGGGCTTTTCCTATGTGGTGGTCTACGCGGTGCCCTATATCGTGGCCGGCCTCTCGGTGGCCTTCTCCTTTAAGACAGGTGTATTCAACATCGGCGCCGAGGGTCAGTTTGTGGTCGGCTCCATGGCGGCGGTCGTGACCAGCATCTTCGGCGCGTCCCTCCCCAAGCCCCTGCTCATCCCTCTGTGCTTCCTCGCCGCGATGGCGGCGGGCGCGATCTGGGGCATCATCGTGGGCGTTCTCAAGACCAAATGGGGCATCAACGAAGTGCTGTCCATGATCATGTTCAACTGGATCGCCTTCTATCTCTCCAACTTCATCGCGGGCATCCCCGCCATCAAGAACGAGGGGACGGCCGAGGCAACCAAGAACATCGCTGACAACGCAAGCCTCCTCTTCTCTAAGGACTTTATCAAGAGCGCCGGGCTCGCCCCGACGGCGAACTGGGGCTTTATCGCCGCCATCGTGGCGACCGTGCTGATCTGGTTCATCATCGAGAAAACCACCCTCGGCTATGAGCTCAAGGCGGTCGGCTCCAACAAGTTTGCGGCCGAGTACGGCGGCATCAGCGTCAACCGCTCCATCCTCACCGCCCTCGCCATCTCCGGCGCGCTGGCCGGACTTGCGGGCGCCCTGCAGGTCATGGGCATGGGCAAGCGCATCTCCATCTTCACCAGCCAGGAGGGCTTCGGCTTTGCGGGCATCGTGGTGGCCCTGATTGGCTGCTCCAACCCCTTCGGCGTGCTGGTGGCCGGTCTCTTCTACGGCGCACTGATGTACGGCGGCAGCAAGCTGAACCTGGAGGGCGTGCCCACCCAGCTCATCAACGTCATCGTCGGCACGGTCGTCTTCTTCATCGCCATCTCCGTGATCTTTGAAAACCTCAAGCGCCTTAAGGGCAGGGCCGCCGTCAAAAAAGCGGTAGCGGAAAAGGAGGGTAAGAAATGACAAACTTTGTGAACAGCTTAGGCATCATCCTCTTTGCCACCCTGGTCTACGCGACCCCGCTCCTCTATGGCGCGCTCGGCTCCTGCTTCTCTGAGGTCTCGGGCGTGGTCAACATCGGCATTGAGGGTATGATGACCGCCGGCGCCTTTACCGGCACCGTCATCGCCTATTTTACCGGCAGCCCCTGGATCGGTTTTCTCTGCGGCGGTCTCGCGGGCGCGTTCTTCGGGATGCTGCACGCTTTCGCCACGGTCAGCCTCGGCGCTGACCAGACCATCGCCGGCACGGCCATCAACATGCTCGGCCCCGGCATCGTCATTATGATTGCGAAGGTGCTCTTCAATTCCACCGACACGATCCCCCTCTCCGCCAGCCAGAAGATGCCCAAGCTCTTCGCCGGCACCTTCGATACCTCCACAGTGTTCGGGCGCTTCATGGACAACGTCTTCGCCACCTACGTCTCCACCTATCTGGTGTTCGTGGCGGTGATCATCGTCTGGTTCATCTTCTACAAGACCCGCTTCGGCCTGCGGCTTCGCGCCTGCGGCGAGCATCCCCAGGCCTGTGAGACCCTGGGCATCAACGTCATCGCCATGCGCTTTGCCTGCGTGTGCATCTCCGGTTTCCTGTCCGGTCTCGGCGGCGCGTGCGTGACCATGGCCCTGTCCACGCAGTTCCGCCCCATCTCCATCGTGGGCCAGGGCTTCATCGCCATCGCGGCGGTCATCTTCGGCAAGTTCCGCCCCCAGGGCGCGCTGCTGGGCTGCCTGCTGTTCGGCTTCTGCTCCGGCCTCAAGGTGGTGCTGGGCGGCTCGTCCGGCGTGAACATGCACCTCATTTCCATGATCCCTTATGTGGTCACGGTCATCGTGCTGGTGCTGTTCGTGGGCAAGTCCCGCGTCCCCGCCGCCAACGGCAAGCCCTATATCAAGGCGAAGTAATCCTCATCCTGTCATCCTGAGCGCCAGCGAAGGATCTTCCATAAAGATTCTTCGTCGCTTTGCTCCTCAGAATGACATGTGAAAGAGGCTGTGAAATAGTTTCTTCACAGCCTCTTTCCCGTCAAATCATTATTATTCAGGAGTAAACTATGAATCAGTATCTTGACATTTCCCCCGAAGTAAAGGAAGCGCTCGACGCGGGCAAGCCCGTCGTCGCGCTGGAGAGCACCATCATCTCCCACGGCATGCCTTACCCCAAGAATGTGGAGACCGCGCTTTTAGTCGAGCAGACCATACGCGATAACGGCGCGACTCCCGCCACCATCGCCGTCATCGGCGGCAGGCTCAAGGCGGGCCTTACGCATGAGGAGATCGAATACCTCGGCAAGACCGGGCGAAAAGTCGCCAAGGCCAGCCGCCGAGATCTGCCCGCGCTGGTCGCCAGAAAGGCCGACGGCGCCACCACCGTCACCACCACCATGATCATCGCCCACATGGCGGGCATTAAAATCTTCGCCACCGGCGGCATCGGCGGCGTACACCGCGGCGCGGAAACGACCATGGACATCTCCGCCGACCTTGAGGAGCTTGCCCAGACTCCCGTCATGGTGGTCTGCGCGGGCGCCAAGTCCATCCTCGATCTCGGCCTTACGCTCGAGTACCTCGAGACCAAGGGCGTGCCCGTGATCGGCTACGGCACGGACGAGCTGCCCGCCTTCTACACCCGCAAATCCGGCTTCGGGGTCGACTACCGCGTGGACTCCCCCGAGGAGCTGGCCGCCATGTTCCGCGCCCAGCGCGGCCTCGGCTACAAGGGCGGCATGCTCGTCACCAATCCCGTCCCCGAGGAATACGCCATGGACAAGGCTACCATCGACGCCGCCATCGAGCAGGCGCTTTCTGAAGCCAAGGCCCAGGGCATCCATGGCAAGGAGACCACCCCCTTCCTGCTTGCCAAGGTCGTGGAGCTCACCGGCGGGGACAGCCTCGAGTCCAACATCAAGCTGGTGCTCAACAACGCCAAGGTAGCAGCGCAGACGGCAAAGCTGCTGGGAGAATAAGCTTATAGACCTTGGCTCCCCCTCTGGGGGAGCTGTCAGCGCCGTGAGCGGCGATGACTGAGAGGGCTTTCGGACATGGTACAATGATGGAGACCCTCTCCGCCCCAGTGTGCGCACTGGGGCACCTCCCCCAGAGGGGGAGGCAAGAAAACTATTCTGGAGCTTGCTATGGAAAACAATGTCCTTGTCTCGATCTGCTGTCTGGCCTACAACCATGAAAAATACCTCCGCGATACGCTGGAGGGCTTTCTCATGCAGAAGGTGGACTTCCCCATCGAGATCCTCATCAACGACGACGCCTCCACCGATCACACGGCGGAGATCATGCGCGAATATGAAGCGAAGTACCCCGGGCTGATCCGCGCCTTTTACCAGCCGGTGAACCTCTATTCCCAGGGCAAGGACCTGTGCCTGGAGGTACTCTATCCCCAGGCGCGAGGCAAGTACATCGCCCTGTGCGAGGGAGACGACTACTGGACGCATCCAAACAAGCTCCAGCGCCAGGTGGACTTTCTGGAGGCGCACCCGGAGTACTCCGCCTGCGTGCACGACACCATGCTGCACTACTGCGGCGGCGACGGGAAGAAGGACAGGCCGCTCTTGAACCACGCCGCCGACTGCGACGTGCGCTTTGAGGATTTGTGCAACGGCATGTCCTATTCCTTCCACACAAGCTCCGTCGTGGCGAAAAAGTCCATCATCGCAAACCCGCAGGACTTTTTCTATGTGGGCCTGCGCTACGGCTTCGGCGACCACCCGGACGGGCTGTGGCTGTACGTCAACGGCCCCATCCGCTGCCTCAAGGAGTGCATGTCGGTCTACCGCATCCACTCGGGCAGCGCCTCCTGGAGCGCGGCGGTGGACGGCGAATATGACAAGCTCCGGGAGTTCATCATCGGCAAGCTCGAGCTGCTGCGCGCCTTCCGGCCTTACGCCCCGAAGGATAAGCTCGACGTGGTGGACAGGGCGATCCTCGAAAAGGAATTTGAGCTCATGTACATCGAGGGCCGGGACGCCGACCAGCGCAAGCCGCCCTATGATGAAATCCTGGCGGCAAAGTCCCTCACCTACCGCGCCAAAAACGAGCTCAAGACCCTCTTCCCCGCCATTCAGCGGCGCTACCGCGAAAAGCGCGGCTACACCACCGCGAGATTCGGCGAGCTGCCCATGCAGCCGCTCTCTCTTGAAAACTTGCAGAAGCTGACTTATGATGACTATCCCGGCACCACCGTCTCGGACGAGTGCCTGGTGTCGGTCTTCTGCACCGCCTACAATCATGAGGCCTTTCTGCGCGACGCGCTGGACGGCTTTGTCAACCAGCGCACCCGCTTTCGCTACGAGGTGCTGGTAAACGACGATGTCTCCACCGACTCCACCCGCGACATCATCCGTGAGTACGCCGAAAAGTACCCGGACATTATCCGCCCCTTCTATCAGGAAAAGAACCTCTATTCCCAGAAGATCGACGTCTACCGCACGGTCTTCTTCCCCAACGCCCGCGGCAAGTACGTCGCCTACTGCGAGGGGGACGACTACTGGACCGACCCCACGAAGCTCCAGCGCCAGGTGGACTGGCTGGAGACGCACCCGGAGTGCTCCGCGTGCGTGCACAACACGGTCCTGAAATATTGCGGCGACGGTCATATCGAACCGCTGCTGGACCGCTACGAGGGCAGCGTGGACTTCTCCAACATTGTCCCCGGCATGCCCGGGGCCTATCACACGAGCTCTCTGGTAGCCAGAAAGGACATTCTCGACCAGGCCACGGACTTTTACGAGGTCGCCTGCAAGTACGATTTCGGCGACTACCCCGAGGCGCTGTGGCTGCGTCTCAACGGCACGATCCACTTCCTGGACCGCTTCATGTCCGTCTACCGCATCAATTCAAACGCGAGCGCCTGGAGCACCGGCGTGGACGGGCAGTACGACAAGCTGCGGCTTTTCATCACCGGCAGGATCGAGATGCTGCGCGCCTTCCGGCCCCACGCGCCCCAGGAGGTGCGGGAGCTTGTCGACCGCACGATCCGCGACTACGAGTTTGAGCTCATGTATATCGAGGGCCGGGACCGCGAACAGCGCAGGGCCCCTTACGACAAGCTGCTCCGGGCCAAGCCCTTTGACTATCAGTTCAAGAATTTCGTCAAATGCACGCTGCCCGGCATCCAGCGCCTGCACCGCAAAAAGCGCGGGTATGAAAATTAGTGTAAAACCGCTCCTGTAGGGGCGCTTCATGAAGCGCCCGGCAGCACGCCCAATACCCTGCAAATACGGGCGAACGCGGAAAACCATTTTCCCTCCGACGGGCCGTTCGTGAACGGCCCCTACAATGATAACCTGAAGCAGCCCGACCTCTATTATCTTAGCAAATTGGGGAGACCTCTCTCTTATGGATAAAAAGCAATCCGTCATTACCAATTTCATATGGCGGCTCATGGAGCGCGGCGGCACCTATGTGGTAAACTTCGCGGTGTCCGTGGTGCTGGCGCGGCTGCTGGCGCCGGAGCTCTACGGCAGCATCGCCCTGGTCACGGCCATCACCTCCATTTTGCAGGTGTTCGTGGACAGCGGCATGGCAAACTCCCTCATCCAGAAAAAGGACACGGACGATCTGGACTATTCCTCCGTCTTCTATTTTAACCTTGTGTTCTGTCTGGTGCTGTACCTGGGCCTGTTTCTCGCGGCCCCGCTCATCGGGCGCATTTATAAAGACATGTCGCTGGTGCCCGTGGTGCGGGTGCTGGGGCTTACAATCGTGGTATCCGGCGTCAAGAACGTGCAGCAGGCGTATGTGGCCAAGACCATGCAGTTTCGCCGCTTCTTCTTCGCCACCCTCGGCGGGACGCTCTTTTCCGCCGTGGTGGGCATTACGCTCGCCTACCTCGGCTACGGCGTGTGGGCGCTGGTGTTCCAGCAGCTTGTAAACGTCACGGTCAACACCGCCATCCTCTGGCTCACGGTGGGCTGGCGGCCCAAGCCCATCTTCTCCTGGCAGAGACTCGGCGGGCTCATCTCCTACGGCTGGAAGCTGCTGATTTCCCAGCTTCTGGACACGGCCTATTTAAAGCTCTACCAGTTCATCATCGGCCTGCGCTACTCCACCGCCGATCTCGCCTACTACAACCGGGCCGAGCAGTTTCCGAACCTCATCATGGAAAACGTGAACGCGTCCCTTGACAGCGTGCTGCTGCCGGTCCTTTCGAGCGAACAGGACGACATTGAGCGCGTGCGGGAGATGACGCGCCGGGCCATCCTGGTGAGCACCTATGTGCTGATGCCGCTGATGGCGGGACTCGCCGTGTGCGCAGAGCCTCTGGTGCGGCTGCTGCTGACGGAAAAGTGGATGCCGTCGGTGCCCTATATGCAGCTGTTTTGCCTGTACTACGCCTTCTGGCCCCTGCACACGGCAAACCTCAACGCCATCAAGGCCACCGGGCACAGCGGCATCTTCCTGTACCTCGAGATCATCAAGAAGGTGCTGGAGACCGCCGTGCTGCTCGTCACGATGCGCTACGGCGTCATGGCGATCATGCTGGGGCTTTTGTTCAACGGCTTTGCGTCCGTCATTATCAACGCCTGGCCCAACGGAAAGCTCCTGCATTATACGATCCCCCAGCAGCTCCGGGACGCCGCCCCGGCGATGCTTTTGTCGCTCGCGATGGGCGCGCTTATCCTGCCCGTGACCTGGACGGGACTTCCGGATCTTGTGAAGCTTCTCATCATGGTGCCGGCAGGCGCGGCCCTGTATGTGGGCGGCTCGATCCTCTTCAAGGTGGACAGCTTCCGCTATATCTGGGAGATCGTACAGAAAATACTGCGTCGCGGAAAGGAAGAAACCGCATGAATCAGAAAAAACTGCTGCTGCTCGGCGGGGCGCACTATCTGCGCCCGGTGATCCGGGAGGCCCACGCGCTGGGGCTGCATGTCATCACCTGCGACTACCTGCCGGACAACGCCGCCCACAAGCTGAGCGATCAATACCTCAATATCAGCATCCTCGACAAGGACGCCGTTTTGGATGCGGCGCGGGAGCTTAAGATCGACGGCGTGATGAGCTTTGCCTGCGATCCCGGCGTCGTGACGGCTGCATACGTTGCGGAGAAGCTGGGCCTGCCCTCCCCCGGCTCCTATGAGGCCACCTGCATTTTGCAGGACAAGGGGCGCTTTCGCGCCTTCCTGCGGGACAACGGCTTCACCGTCCCCTGGGCCCACAGCTATACCGACAGGCAGGCGGCGCTCGCTGACGCCAAAAACTTCACCTGGCCCTGTATCGTCAAGCCCGTGGACTGCGCGGGCAGCAAGGGCGTCAGGCGCGTGGACAGCTCCTTTGAGCTCGAAAGCGCCATCGACTATGCCCTCGACTTTTCCCACAGCGGGGCCTTCATCATCGAGCAGTTCATCACCCAGCGGGGCTATTCCTCGGACACGGACTGCTTCGTAAAGGACGGGGTCCTCTGCTACTGCTCCTTTGATGAGCAGCGCTTCGACCGCGAGGCCGAAAACCCCTATACCCCGGCGGCCTACTCCTGGCCGTCCAGCATGCCGCAGGAGATCCAGGCGGAGCTCAGATCCGAGCTGCAGCGGCTCATGACCCTGCTCGGCATCACGACCGGCGTCTTCAACATTGAGACCCGCCAGGGCACCGACGGCCGGGCCTACATCATGGAGTGCACCCCCCGCGGCGGCGGCAACCGTCTGAGCGAGGTGCTGGAAATGGCGACGGGCACAAAGCTTGTGCAGAACGCGGTGCGGGCCGCGGTCGGCCTGCCGGTGGACGACATGTCCGACCCCGTCTACAAGGGTCACTGGGCGGAAATCATTCTGCACAGCAGGCAGGCTGGGGTGTATCAGTCCGTACAGATCGACCCCGCGGTGATGCCCTTTGTGGTGCAGGAGGATTACTGGGTCTTGCCCGGCGAGGAGATCGAGCGCTTTTCCGGCGCCAACAAGGCCATCGGCACGCTGGTGCTGAACTTCCCCGACCGTGAGACCCTGGAGAAGTATATGTCCGATGATTCCTGGTATCAGGTCATTGTCTCATAAAATGTACAGAGAACGGAGTAACAATCACACATGAAGAAACTTTTGATGCTCGGCACCAGCTACGCTTCGCTGCTCATGCTGGACTACGCGAGGAAGCAGGGCGTGTACACCATTGTCACCGACTATCTGGAGCCCGAGCACTCCCCCGGCAAGCTCAAAGCGGATGAATACTGGATGATCAACACCGGCGATCTGGACGCGCTGGAAAAAAAGTGCCGCGAGGAAGGCGTGAACGCCGTGGTGTGCGGCATCAGCGAATTTAACCTGGAAATGTGCATGGCGCTGTGCGCGCGGCTGGGCCTGCCCTGCTACTGCACGCCGGAAGCCTGGCACTACTCCCGCGACAAGGTGGACTACAAGGCCCTGGCGACCAAACTCGGCGCGCCGCTTGCCGACGACTACTTTCTCTCTGATCCCCCCACGCGCGAGGAGCTGGACCGGGTGAAATACCCCGTGGTGGTCAAGCCCGTTGATTTAAGCTGCAACCGCGGCATCAGCTATTGTCAGAACGAAAAGGAGATGCTGGAGGCCTGCGACTACGCGCGCTCCATGTCGAAAAGCCGCAAGCTCGTGGTGGAGCGCATGCTGCACGGCGAGGAGTGGTACGGCGCTTACGCCCTGGCGGACGGCAAAGTGAGCCTGCTGGGCCTTTGCGCCATGTACGCCCAGCCGGGCTTCCCCAAATTCTGCTACTCCATCACCTCCACCCTTTCCAACCATGTCGAGGACTTCTGCCGGGACATCAATCCCGCCATCGAGAAGGTCCTGCAGGGTGTGGGCTGCAAAGAGGGCTACGCCTGGACCCAGGCCATGCTGGACGAGGACGGACACTTTTACATCATCGAGATGGGCTACCGCCTTGACGGCGACATGATGTTCGTCCCCTTCAAGGACCTGCTGGGCTTCGACACGATCGCCTGGATCGTGGACTACGCCCTCGGCAAAAAGAACGATCCCGCCGAGCTTCCCAAATCCCAGGAGAAGGCCTTCAAGCGCGTCGCCACAAGCTATATGCTCTGGACAGACGAAAAGGGCGGCACCATCGGCTCGATCGAGGGGCTTGACGAGGTCGGGAGCTGGCCCGGCGTGACGGTGGATTCCCTCGCCCGCGTGGGTGACACGATCCGGCCCTACGGCCCGCTCGGCTGCATCCTCTTCACCACCGACGACGCCGAAGAGATGTTCGCGCTTGTCCGGCGCATCAACGACACCGTGCGCATCAAAAACACCGACGGCGACGATGTTCTTATTTATTACGACGATTTTGACTACCTCAGAGGCGTGTATCAGGAAGGCCTCGAGGGGAACTAAAAATTTAAGGAGTGTCCGCTATGTTGAGAAAATGGAAAGTGATCGTGCCCCTGGCGCTGACCGCCGCGGGCGCTGTGGTCTCGGGGCTTGCGGTGCTGATGCAGAAGCTGCCGAAGGACGCGGCCCCCGCGCCTGAGGCCGCCCCGGCGGCGAAGCCCGCAAATCTCCGGACCGGCGTCTACAGCTTCATCTCCGGCTATCAGGATGCCGCCACCGTGGAGCTGAGCATGGACTACGACCCCGAGAAGTTCAGCTTCGCCATCGTGGAGGATGAGTTTTTGAACTATTCCAGCGCCTCCCATGTCGCCATCGTCTACGGCGAGGAGTTCAATCTGCAGCTTGAGTACGCGGCCTACTACAGCGGCGAGGATTTTGCCGCCCACAGCGCCGCCCTGCGGGAAAAGTACGGCGCCTGCAACGCTTACAGCTGCGGCGCGCTGGACGGGCTTTGGGTGCTCGACGGGGACAACGTCGCCATGCACTTCCCCATCCCGGACGATCAGCACAGCTATCTGCTGGTCACGTTGCAGAAGACCCCGGCGTACGACGACGAGGTCACGACCCTGCCGGATTACGCGCCGCTCAGAGAGCTTTTATCCACGGTGAAATTTACGAGAATCTAAAGGCACACGTTCAAAAGGGCTGGGGCTGTGAAAAAAGTCAATTGACAGTGTAGGGGCCGACGCCCCCGGCGGCCCGAGCGGTACAGTCCAAAAATAAAGCAGAAAGTCCCCGGCGAAAACGTACAGTGTTACGGATTCGCCGGGGGTCAATGTGTTATTCGGGATTCTCTCTGCCGGGCCGCCGGGGGCGTCGGCCCCTACGGTGTTGATATTACTGTGTTCTTGATGAAGGGGGCTTTTTTCACAGCTCCTGCTTTTTTCGATATATGTCCCTTGTACGGGTCGTCTTGCGTCGGACCGGGCGTGAATGCGGCCTCTCATTCACCGGATTGCAAACCGGCAACAGCTCCCCCGGAGATGGGTGAGCCAGATGTATGATTCCGTGTTAAGCCGATTCCGATATTCCTTTTCGAATTTTTTGAAATTTTTCATTATTATTACAGGAAATTGTATTATAGTTTAATCTATCCTTGCGAAAAAAGAACACAGACCCTGCTTTCGCAGGGCCTGTGCCTGATTCACCGATTGTCAGGATCGGCGATTTGATTCAGTTTGCGTATTAGTCAGATCGTCAGATCAGGACCAAGCGCCAACAGCAGGAGTGACGTAAGCGGTCCAGGGGAAGTTGTCATCATCGAACTCGCCGCCCTCCGGCAGCTCCTTCAGAGTATCGATGTACTGGCCAACGAGCGTCTTGTATTCGCTGGTGAAATCCTTGTCGAAGCTGGTGTCGATGCTGTCCTTGAATGCATCGCGCTGCTTCTTGAGCTCGTCGTTGATGCTGTCAGCAACATTCACGAGAGCGTAGTAGGTAGCAACAGCCTGGTAGCCGGCCTGGAAGTCCTTGTTGTTCAGAGCAGTGTTGACAGCGTCAGCAATAGCCTGGCCGTACTTGACAGGATCGATCTTGCCGTCCTTGTCTTTGTACTTGTACTCGTTGTCCTTGAGCTCCTTAACAACGATGTCCTCGATAATGGCACGGACGGATTTCTTGTGATCGTCCTTGAAGGTCTTCAGGGTAGCAGCATCATACTTGGTGCCGTTGATGGTCTTGCCGGAGATCTGATCAGCAATCTGATCGACGAGGCCGACAATAACGTCGTCCATGCTCTTGGCGGAGCTGTAGACAACCTGGTCCATAGCCAGAACGCCGTAAGCGGTGGCAACGTTCTTCTTGGTGTTCTCGATCATCTTCTCGACCTGCTTCTTGTAAGCGGAGGCAGCCTCGAGTTCTTTCTTCAGGGTGACATCAGTTTTGGTGGCAACCACGGAAGTGTCATAGGTGGCACCAGACGTAGCGAATGCCATGGTGGGGATGACGCTGACGAACATCATCACGCAAAGAATCAGTGCAAGCAGTTTCTTCATTTGTTTTTTCCCTTCGTGCAGGCACAGTATATCGCTGCATTTCACATTTGTCAAGCATTTGTTTCGTATTTGTTAAATCGTTTAAAATCTATTCATAAATGTGTCGGATGAGTCACAACTATTTGTATATAGTGCCGGTTTTTCCCACTATATATAGGAAACGCGATTTTACAAATTTAAAATTTGCCGTTCATAATTGACGGAAATCGCCGGGCGGCAGAGAGGAAAACCGGTATAATTTTTTAAAATAACAAAGCAGAGCGCCTGACCGCTCTGCAAAGTTAAGAAGGATTCATTTATAAATGAGGTACTTGCTGCTTGCATGTTTAATATAACAGACAATTGTTACATGAATAAGCTTGAAATTGTTTCGTAAATGTAAAATGAATTTACTATGGTATTTGCGGGAAATGTGTGGTACAATAGGGAAAAATTATGTAAAATAAATAAAATATGATAGGAAAGAAATGAGAACGCCATGAAAAGAAGAGCTTTATTCATTCTGACCCTGGTTCTGGCCCTGCTGCTGTGCGGCTGCGCGCAGAACGCGCCCGCGCCCACTACCGCGCCGACCGCCATCGCGGCGCCCACCGCCACGCAGACGCCCGAGCCGACCCCCACGCCGGAGCCGACGCCGACGGAAAAGCCCGTCTCCCCCGAGGTGCAGGCAAGGCTCGACGAGAACAAGGCCGTCTGGCGCGAGATGCATAACCGCCCCTACATGGAAGGCCGCCTGCTCATCCCCTCTGTCGGCATTGACGTGGCGCTTTTCAACGAGGGCGAGAATCCCCAGAACAAGAGCACCGAGGTCCTGCGCCAGGACGTGGTGGATGCGGAGGACAGCGCCCTGCTGTACTATGACGATCCCGTGGGCAACATCATCGCCGACCACTCCAATCAGGACTTTGCCAAGCTCCCCGAGGTCAAGGTCGGGGACGCGGCGTACATCCTCTCCGGTGACCGCATGGTGACGCTTGAGTGCGTATTCACGACCGACGGCGTCAACACCGGCTACGGCATCACCGATACCGACGGCGGCTGGCACCACAATGACGCGGATTATGTGTGCTACACCTGCCTTGAGGACTGGACCCATATCCAGATGGTGGGCTTCGCCATGAAGGACGAGGACTTCTTTGACATGGACTGGATCGACGTCGGCGAGACGACGGGCTCGGGCAGCACCGATTCCGGCTCCGGCAGCGGCAGCGGCTCCAACGCCGACAAGGGTGTGGCGACCTCGATGAGCCTGCCCGCGCCCACCGACGCAAGCGGCAATATCGCCGCTTCGGCGCAGGCAACGCCCGCGCCCAGCGCCACCCCGACTCCCACCGCAACGCCTCAGCCGACCCAGCAGCCCGCCGCTCCGCGCCCCGCACAGCAGGCGCCCGTCGACTACGACACCATCCCCGGCTACGACATTTACGCGGACGCGGACTCCACCCTCGGCATCTACTATTCCAACGGTGTCGACAGCTACCTGGGGTAAAAATCGGGGTATGTGCCAGGGTCGAAAACCCGCATGCCCTCTTGACTTTTCGCGCGGACGCCGTTATAATAAGCACATAGAAAGGCGTTGCCAAAAGCGGCTCCGCCCAATGATTCTTTCTAAGCTATGTTAGAAACCGTCACTGTGCAGAGTGGCGGTTTCTGCTTGTTACACGGATCGTTACGGTATATCCGAGGATATGGAACGTTAATGTAATCGGCATTAACAACACCTCCTTTACGGAGATGTAGCGGAACCGCCTTTTTTCACTCGACAACGCCTCAAAAACATTTTACATAATCCGACATGGATTGTCAATCGTTTCATAATGCAGCACACGCCGCCCGGTCGGGCGGCGTGTTTTTGCGTTTATCGCATTATCTTCCCAGGAGCTCCCGGGTGCGGCGGTCCTGGTGTCCGGCAAAGAATTTTTCCAGTACGCGTGAAAAGACCGGCGCTTCCGGAGAAGCCAGATCGTAAGCGGCCAGTTCAAAAAGCGTCATGCAGGAGTGGAGCTTGAGATTGTCCGGATAGCCCATGACGGCGCCGGCATCATCGGTGTCCAGTGTCAAAAGCGCTTCGCTTATCTCCACAAGGCGCGGGCCCAGGACAGGGTGCTGCAGGTAGGCCTTCGCCTCGTCCAGATCGCGGATGCCGTAATACTGGGAGGTGGAGCTGTAGCCCAGGCCCTTGAGCTGCGGAAAGATGTACCACATCCAGTGGCTGCGCTTGCGCCCGCCGCGGATTTCCCGCAGGGCGGTGTCGTAGTCGTACTCCTGCGCCTTCACGAAGCGTTCAAGATCATACACGGCTCATTCCTCCCAGCGGTATTCTTTGTACGCTTCCCCGCTCTCGAGGTCGATCCAGCGAAAGACGCCGCCCTCGCAGGTCATGAAGCTGTGGGGGCTGTTCTCTTTTGGGATGGATGTGGAGCCGGGGTTTAAGATCAGGATGCCGCCGCGATCTTCACACACAGGGACATGGATGTGCCCGAAGAGGAAGGCGTCGCCCGCGCAGAGCGTGGGGTGCTCCTCCGGCGTGTAGAGATGGCCGTGGGTGACGAAGATCTTGTGCTTTCCAGCGATAAAGAGACTGTAGTCGGCCATGATGGGAAAGCCCAGCACGGTCTGGTCGATCTCGGCGTCACAGTTGCCGCGCACGCCGAAGATGGGGATCGAAAGCCCCGTGAGCATAGCCGTGACCTCTTTGGGCGCATAGTCCCGGGGCAGGTCGTTGCGCGGCCCGTGGTAGAGCGTGTCGCCAAGGAGCAGGAGCGTGTCGGCGTTCTCGGCCTTCACGCGCTCTAAAAGCCTGCGGCAGTAATACGCCGAGCCGTGGATATCGGAGGCGATAACGGTTTTCATGTTACTGTGCGATCAGGGTTTCCAAGGCGGCGATGCGCTGGCAGAGGCAGAAGACCTCCATGCTGCCGTGCAGGTCGCTGATGGACGGGAAGGACGGGGCGATGCGGATGTTCTTGTCCTCGGGGTCCTTGCCGTAGGGGAAGGTCGCGCCCGCGCCGGTGAACTTGACGCCGGCATCGGCACACAGGGAAACGCAGCGCTTGGCTGTGCCGGGCAGGCCGTCAAAGCTGATGAAGTAGCCGCCGTTGGGATTGGTCCAGGCGCCGATGCCGTACTCGCCGAGGCCCTTTTCCAGCGCGGTGAGCACGTAGTCGAACTTGGGGCGCAGGTAGTCGGCCTGCTTCTTCATGTGGGCCTTGACGCCTTCCACGTCCTTGAGATAGTGGACATGGCGGATCTGGTTGATCTTGTCGTAGCCGATGGTCTGTACGCCCATCTGCTTGAGCAGGAACTTGACGTTGTTGGCGCTGGCCGCGAGGACGGCGACACCCGCGCCGGAGAAGGTGACCTTGCTGGTGGACATGTACTCGTAGACCATATCCTCGCTGCCGTACTCCTTGCAGGCGTCGAAGATGTTCAGCAGCTCGTCGTCCTCGTCGCGGAAGCCGTGGACGATGTAGGCGTTGTCCCAGAAGATGCGGAAGTCGTCAGCCGCGGGCTTGAGGGCGGCGAAGGCGCGCACGGTGTCGGCGGAATAGGTGTAGCCCTGGGGGTTGGAGTACTTCGGGACGCACCAGATGCCCTTGACGGAGGGGTCGGACTCAACAAACTGGCGCACCAGCTCCATGTCCGGGCCCTCGGGGGTCATGGGGATATTGATCATCTCAATGCCGAACTCCTGGCAGATGCGGAAGTGCCTGTCGTAGCCGGGGGCGGGGCAGAGGAAGCGAATGGTGCCCTGCTGGCCCCAGGGCTTCTCGCCGCCGTAGACGCCGAGGACGAGGGCCTTGATGACGCAGTCGTACATGAGCGCGAGGCTGGACTGCCCGCCCATGATGACGTTTTCCATCGGCACGCCGAGCAGGTTTCCGAACAGCTCCTTGGCTTCGTCCACGCCCGCGAGCTCACCGTAGTTGCGCACGTCGGTGCCCTTGCGGCTGTAGATCAGCTCATAGGGGTTCTGGCTGAGCATATCCATGCTCAGGTTGAGCTGGGTGGGGTCGGGCTTGCCGCGCGACATGTCGAGCTTGAGCCCGCGGCCCCTGACCGCCTCGTACTGCGCCATGAGAGCGTCGAGCTCGGCGCGCATTTCGTCTTTGTTCATGCTGAGATACTTGTTCATATGGGTTCCTCATTTCATTAATGGAATATACAAAATTATATGCTCTGCGCCTCGAAGCCGCCGCCGGTGAACTGCCACAGCTCGGTAAAGCCGCAGGCTTTGGCGAGGGCTTCGGCCTGATCGAAGGCGCAGGTGATGGCGTCGGCACTGTGGGCGTCGGAGCTTACGAGGATGCGCCCGCCGATGCTTTTCAGGTGGCGCAGCAGCTCCTCCGAGGGGTAGGGGGAGCTGCGCCAGCCGCGGCTGATGGCGCCGGTGTTGATCTCGAAGATCTTCCCGGCGGCGCTGAGCTTCTCCATGGCGGCGAAGGCGGCGTCGCGGTAGGGCACGGCTGCGGTGTCATAGAGCGCCTCGCGCTCGTTGAACTTGGTAATAAGGTCGAAGTGCCCGACGATGGACACCTCCGGCATCGCGGCAAGGCCCGCCATGCGGTCGTAGTAGGCCTGCGCGGCCTTCACCGCCCCGCCGTGCCAGGCGATGAGGTGGGACGCGGTTTCGGGATCATAGTCGATGGGCATGCCGTCGAGCATGTGGCAGGCGCCGATGATGTAATCGTAGGGCGGCACCGAGCGGCGCTGCGCGTCCACGTCGTATTCCAGGCCGCACCAGACCTCGATCCTCCCGGCGTAGATCGCCCGCAGGCTGTGCATTTCCTCGATGAACAGGGCCTCGTCACCGCCGGAGCAGGTCCAGCTTTCCTCCCCCACGAGGGGGCAGTGCAGGCTGATGCCGATGGAGCTGAGCCCGGCCTTGTACGCGGCGAGCACCATGGTGTGCGGGGCGTCGCGGCCGTCGTCGTATGTCGTGTGGCAATGCAGATTCTGGCGTATCATCTTCTGCGCCTCCCTTTGCATATAAATCATTCCTATATTTTAATAACAAGCATGGCCGCTGTCAAGTTTTTTCCTGACAGCGGCCATGTGTTTATGAAACTTTATCCCGCTAAAACCTTGTCGAAGGCCGCGCGGATGTTCTGCTTGATGGTGTCGTAGCTGTGCGTGAAGTGCGCCTCGTAGAGCTTTTCGCCCTTCCAGAAGATCGTCGGCACACTGTAGTAATCACGCGCCTCGGCGATCTCCGGCTGCTCGCTTTCCTCGATCCAGGTGATGTCGATGCCGCTATAGGCGGGATTTTCCGCCGTCAGCTCGTCGATGGCCTTTTTCGCGTTGCGGCAGTAGGGGCAGGATTTTAAATAGAAAAGTTCGATCTGATGCATGGTCGGACCTCAATAGTTCTCGGCGTTGATCTCAAAATACGCCTGCGGGTGGCTGCACACGGGACAGATCTCGGGTGCGGACTCGCCGACCACGATGTGCCCGCAGTTGCGGCACTCCCAGACCTTGACGCTGCTCTTTTTGAAGACCTCCTGGGCCTCCACGTTTTTCAGAAGCTGACGGTAGCGCTCCTCGTGGTGCTTCTCGATGGCGGCGACGCCGCGGAATTTGGCCGCAAGCTCCGGGAAGCCCTCCTTCTCGGCGGTATCCGCGAAGCCCTCATACATGTCGACCCACTCGTAGTACTCTCCCTCGGCCGCGGCGGCCAGGTTCTCGGCGGTGGAGCCGATGCCGCCCAGTTCCTTGAACCAGAGCTTGGCGTGCTCCTTCTCGTTCTCGGCGGTCTTGAGGAAGAGGGCCGCGATCTGCTCAAAGCCCTCCTTCTTGGCCTTGGAGGCAAAGTAGGTATACTTGTTGCGGGCCTGGGACTCCCCGGCAAAGGCGGCCTCCAGATTCTTCTCGGTCTGCGTTCCGGCGTAAGGATTCTTGGACATGGTTTGTTCCTCCTTAAAGAAAGGTTTTCTTTTTTCAAAACGGGGCCGGTCTCCCGGCCCCGTGCCTGTCAGTCTTTTTCTTTTGGCTTGTACTGTTCTTCTCCGGTCTCCACATAGAGGATGAAGTCGTTGATTTCCTTCTCGCCCCATCCCGCGGCGCGAAGCCCGAGAATGATGCGTGCAGCTTCACTCACGTTCATTCTCTCCACCTCCTTGGATTATTTCCACTCTAACACAGAATCATACAGATAGCAAGAATTAAAACAGAAGCGCGCTCGCGATGCCGAAGTATACCAGCAGGGACAGGGCGTCGACAATCGTGGTGATGAACGGGCTTGCCATCACGGCGGGGTCGAAGCCGAGCTTCTTGGCCACCATCGGCAGCGTGCAGCCCACGATCTTTGCCACCAGCACCGTCACGGCCATGGTTGCGCACACCACAAAGGCGGTCAGGGCGGTGATGTCGGTGTTGCCGAGCAGGAGCCGGTCAAAGACCATGATCTTCGCGAAGCACAGCGCAGCCAGCGCCACGCCGCACAGCACGGCGGTCTGGATCTCCTTCCACACCACCCTCGGCAGATCCCTGAGCTCCAGCTCGCCGAGGGACAGGGCGCGGATCACGGTGACGGAGGCCTGGGAGCCGGAGTTGCCGCCGGTGTCCATCAGCATGGGGATGAAGGCCGTCAGCACCACCTGGGCGGCAAGCTTGCTCTCAAAGCCAGTGATGATCATGCCGGTGAACGTGGCCGACACCATCAGCAGCATCAGCCAGGGGATGCGGTGCTTGAACAGGTCCCAGGGCGTGGAGCGCAGGTAGGTCTTCTCCGAGGGGAGCATACCGGCCATCTTCTCGATATCCTCCGTGGTCTCTTCGACAAGAACGTCCATGGCGTCGTCGAAGGTCACGATACCGACCATGCGCCCGTCCGCGTCCACCACGGGCAGGGCGAGGAAATTATATTTGGAGAGCATCTGCGCGACCTCTTCCTGGTCGGTCATGGTATTGACGGAGATGACATGCTCGTCCATGATCTCGGAGACGGGGATGTTCTCATTCGGCGCAAGGAGCATGTCCTTGACCGACACGGTGCCCAGCAGCTTTCGCTCCACCGTCACGTAGCAGGTGTAGATCGTCTCCTTGTCCACACCGGTGCGGCGGATGCGCTGGATGGCCTCGGCAATGGTCATCTGCGGGCGCAGGGACACGTACTCCGTGGTCATGATGGACCCGGCGGAGTTTTCGGGGTAGCGCAGGATCTGGTTGATCTCGCTGCGCATCTGGGGATCTGCCTGGGCGAGGATGCGCTTGACCACGTTCGCGGGCATCTCTTCGACGAGATCCGCCGCGTCGTCCACGTACAGCTCGCTCACGAGCTCCCGGAGCTCCTTGTCCGAAAAGCCGGTGATCAGCTGCTCCTGAATCTCGGGGCTGAGCTCGGCAAAGGTCTCGGCCGCGAGCTCCTTGGGCAGCAGGCGGAAGAGAAGCGGGGTGCGCTCCTCATCCAGATCCTCGAACACGGCGGCGATATCCGCCCCGTTCATCGTGCCCAGCACGTCCTTGAGCGTCTGATACTTCTTCTCGTCCAGCAGCTTTTTCAGGGATTTCTGGAGAGTGACAAACTGCTCTGCCATCGGGGGTTCCTCCTTTCGGGTGTCCGTCCAGGAAGGCTTCCGACACGCAGGCCAAAGCACGGCAATTTACTAAGCTGCGGAAACGCGCGTGAACACATCCCGCAGCCGACTTCGGCCTGCCGCTGTGCCGGTACTGCCAGCGTCCATGACGTTTCCTCCTTTTAAACAATAGTATGATGGGGCGTTGCCCTGTTCAAATTTTAACCCGACCCACCGCGTTTTGTCAACACAAAACACAGGCGCTCCGCGACTGTTTTCCGGGCACAAAAAATGGCCCTCCGACTAAGCGGAAGGCCATTTTTATGTATTGGGGAATCAGCCGTTGGCGTTGGCCTGATTCATGGAGGCGGCGTACTCCTCGAGCTGCTGCTTCACGTCATCGGGCAGCTCTTCAGGCTCGACGATCGGGGCAAGCCCGGTGGGTTCGGTGCCGACACCGTTGACCACGTCGTAAATGATCCCGCCGTTATCAATAACCGCGGCGACATTGGAGGACAGCTGGTCATACATGACGATCACAACCACGTTCAGCTCGGGCGAGGTCTCATGGATCATGCCCTCCAGGGAGTTTTCGATGGGGGGAATGGAATTGAGGATGCGGTTGTAGGCGTCGACAAACTCCGCCTCGCCGGTCATGGCAGTCGAAATGACGTACTGGAAGTAATCCATGGCGAGCTTATAGTGAATGGTATTGGGCTCCTTGCCGACCTCAAACACCGCAATGTAAGGGTCATCCTCGGTGCGCTGCGCAAGTTCCTCGGCGTTGAGGGCGTCTACCAGCTCCTGAATACTCACGGGCTCGGGGGAAGGCGCCGCGGCGGCCGTGGGCTGCGCGCTCGGAGCGGCGGTCCCGGAAGGCGTAGCCGGGGATGCGTCGGCGCTGGGAGAAACGGAAGAGGCGTTCGACTTGCCGCAGGCGGCAAGTCCGACGCAGAAGCATAACACCAGAAGCAGACTGACGATTCTTTTCATATTATTAATGTCTCCTATTCGTTCTACCGTAATGCGACATCACTTTACCACAACCCCTTCTCCGCGTCAAGTCCAATATCCGGGGGAATCCTTAACATTTATTAAATTATGGAGAGCGCGGCACGGGGCAGGACCTCCACCGCGTCCATCTGTCTGCGCTTGGTGCTTTCCATCACATGCGCGTACAGATTCATGGTGATCCCGATATCGGCATGGCCGAGGATCTCCTGCAGGGTTTTTGCCTGCATCCCCGATTCCACAGCCCGCGTGGCGAAGGTGTCGCGAAAGGCGTGGGCGGCAAAGCGTTCGATCCCGGCGGCTTTGCAGAGCTGGTCGATATCCTTTTTTACACACCTTGCGCCGAGCAGTCCGCCGCGCGGCGCGCGAAAGATCGGCTTGTCCTCCTCCGCGCCGCCGAAGCAGCGCGCGTTTTTCTCCCGCTGCTCACGGATCGCGGCCAGGGCCGCCCTGCGGGCCGGTATCGTCCGGGCCGAGTGACCGGTTTTGGTTTCATTGCCGATGATGAGCTTTCCGTCGAGAGACTTTGTCAGCGTGCGGCGTATGCAGATGCTGTCGGCGCCGATATCCCCGGGCAGCAGCGCACCGGCCTCACCGAAGCGGCAGCCGGTGTTCAGCAGAAAGCGGTAAAGGGGCAGATACCAGGAGCCGCACTGTTCGGCTGCGCGAAGAAACGCCTGTGTCTCCTCCGGCGTCAGGGCGCGGTGGATGGTCTCGCGCGGGGGCTTCTTCGTTTCCTTGAGCATGCGCAGCCCCTTTGACGGGTTCCAAAGGATCAGCCTCTCCTCCAGGGCCGATTCCAGGATGGCTTTGATGACCGACATGCAGCGGTTGATCGTCGATACGCTGTACTCACGGCACAGTCCGTTCTGGAGCTGGACGAGATGCTGGCGGCTGATGTTATTGAGCCTGAGAGCGCCGAAGCGCGGCGTGGCACTGTCGACGGCGGTGTCCGCCGCGATACGGTAAATATAACGCTCTGTGCGCAGGGTGCTGTCGCGCACAGAGCCGGTCCTTGCGCTCTCCCAGCGCAGAAAATATTCGTCAAGTGTGAGTGCCTTTCCCTCGCGGTTTATACCCGCCTCGATCTCCCTGCGCCTTTCTTCCGCTTTTTCCGTGCACTCCCGCACGCTTTTTCCGTATACGCTGTAGCGTCTGCCCCTAATCGTAAAGCGGCATTCATAGCCGCCGTCCGATCTTTTACGCATACCCGCCGGAATTCTCGGCATGTTTTATTCCTCCCGTTTATTTCGCAGAGCACAGCGGGGCAGCCTTGCCCGCTGCGGCGCTGCGGCTCATTCTGCCTTGCGCTGTATCCGACGGATTCGGCATGTACAGGCGCGGGGAAGCATTTGGGGTATTTTCCGGGGTATTTGAGCAAAGCTGCGCGCCGTATCCCGAACGCCGGGCACGGATCATTTTCAAATGAAGAAACTGCTTGCACTGATTCTTTGCGTGATGATGTTCGTCAAGGTCGACAATCCCCTGTACTCCGCGGCTGAGTACGCTACCCAGATCAAGAACATGATCAAGAACACCAAGTCCAGCATTGAGAAATCCTACAAGGTTCTTGCTGGTGACCAGGTTGTTTATGGCTCCGCAAAGGCCATGGACGACATGATCGTCGGTCTTGTTGACGGTATCGGCGATACCCTCATCGAGAAGGAACTCATGAAGAAGGCCGACGTCGACGGTATCAAGGACAACGTCCGCTCTTACATCGACGGCGCTGTTGCCAAGAAGATCAGCGAGAACTACTACAAGGCTCTCGACAAGGACGGCAAGCGCGATCCCATCAAGTACGCTCAGCTCGTTGCTGACTCCATCCAGGGCGCTCTGACCGACGAGGACTTCCAGAAGGGCTACGAAGCTGTTGCTACCTACTGGGCTCTCGCTTCCCTGATCAAGGACACCCGCGACAGCCTGAAGGACGCCCGCAAGGACTTCTCTGACTCTGTTGACAAGAAGTTCCAGGCCGACTTCGCCAAGAAGTACACCGCTCTGGTTGACGAGTACATCGACACCTTCGGTACCGCTGCTAACAAGGCTCTGAACAATGAGATGGCTCAGCTCGCTCTCGATTCTCTGATGCTGCCTGTTGAGACCAATAAGGCTACCAGCACCGATCTCGCCACCAAGACCTACAATGCCGCAATCAAGCAGCTGGCCAAAGAGAAGAAGATCGACGTAAATGCTGCTGAAGATGTTCTGGCTGCTGCTGACCTCGAGTTTGCCAAGGCAGAGCTTGAGTATAAGAAGGCTGTTGCTGAAGGCAAGGGCACTCCGTCTGCGGAAGCTCTCGAAAAGTACGTGAATGCTGTTCAGACTCACGCGGAAGCAAAGCAGACTTACGCTGACAGAATCGCTTACCTCGACAAGGCTTATGCCAAGGCTGAGGATGCTGCTAAAGATGAGTTCGATCTTAAGATGCTGGAAATCGGCTACAACTATGATATCGGTTCCCTCGAGGCAGCTGCTGATTGGGCCGATGCCGGCTACGAGTTCAAGACCATCAATCCTTGGGGCGATGTTAACTACTACACCTTCCCCAATGTCGGTTCCTGGAACTAATTTCAGCTAACTGACAGACACGCAATTGAATCAAATCGCCGATCCTGACAATCGGTGAATCAGGCACAGACCCTGCGAAAGCAGGGTCTGTGTTCTTTTTGTTTCCGCACAACAAAGACGCCGCGCAGAGTATCGCGGGATTACGCAAGACTCTGTCGGCTCCGCCTGTTCTACATCCGGAGGAAGCTCCCCTCCCCTGCCCGATTTTGGCCCGTGCTTCTGAGCCAAGGCTGATACTGGGATTATATACAATTTCTTTTCAGATTACAAGTGGCATAATAGATTTATTATCGTATTCCATACCCCAACGCCCTCTGCTTTCCCAAACCACCGGTACGATATAACGCAGAAAACCGCCCGATTCGTTAAGAATCAGGCGGTTTTCTGGTTGCGGGGAAAGGATTCGTACCAATGACCTCCGGGTTATGAGCTGCGGTGGTCGAATTTGTAAGGCAGTTTCGACTCCGTTTGCCCCTCTTCCGTCCACTTTTTCCGGAACGTTCGGAACCTGCATTCTCTCCGATGCTCTTCGCCGCTCTCCGCGTTTGGGTCACGGTTTGGGTCAGGAGGCAAAAGCCGGGCGAATCTCAGAAAGGGGCTGCCCCAAGCGAATGGCGCGGTCACGCTCGTATGTCACACGAGTAATCTCGTTGATGAAAACACGCTCTTTTTCACTGGCGCTTCCCCAGCGAACATCATACTTCTGGCAGAGTTGAAAGAAGATTTCGTAAAACCGTTCCTCTTCCGGGTCTTTTCGGAAATACCATTCGGCATCAGATTTTGGACGATTGAAGTTTTCCATCATTTGAACACCTCCTCGGTTCTACTCAAGGTAACGAAAGAATATATTCTTAGCCGCATCATCTGCGATCATAAATCTCGGCGCGTCAACAGAATAGGCTGGCAGTTTCACCGCGCCAAAGTCGCGTTCATAATGTCGTGCCAGTTCCGATGCTTTTGCCTCCAGTACAATATCAAATCACGTCTTCTCTGAGGCTCTTGTTCATAAGATCACAATTCCGGCTTCGGTCAGCGCGTCCAAAGCCTTGTCGAAGTCTTTTTCTTTCGTGAGAATATAGTCCGTGTTATAGGTGGAGACCGCGAAGATCCCGATCCCGGCCTCTGCCAATATGGCTGAGAGCCTGGACAGAATACCGATCAGGGAAAAATCCAAAACACCCGAGACTCGGAACGCACGCCATCCGTCCTCCCGCTCAATGGTGTTGCCCGGGACATCCTCGGTCAGACATACGAGCGAGTTCTCCTCGTCTGTCTTTCCGATAAAGCAAAACGCGCTGTTCAGGTTTACTCCGGAATAGTCCTTCACCTTACAGACAGAAAAGCTGCTGCACAGAATCTGGATCTCGATGTGGGCGACGCCGTTTTCCGTGTACAAGAGATCATGATCCCTGCACCAGCGGATCGCAAGTTCCCGATAGGCCGCGGCCCGGAAATCAAACCAGCACTCGCGGAGGCCATATTGAACAAGGGTATCCTTGAAACGACGGAACGCGCCGCGCCCCTGGATCGCGCTCGCCAAAGATTGTTTTGCTTCCCCGTCCTCCAGCGAATACACGAAATTCTCCATGATGCTGTACTCATGGATTTCCCCCTGGGTCGGGAGACGGAGAAAACGTCCGGGGTTCGCGTCAATCATCTCCGCTGTTTCGGTATCGGCGATACCGGTCATCAGTTCATCCGCCACAGATACATGCTCCATGGTTTCCAAATCAAGAAAAACCGTATACGAGTCGGACGCCATTTCAATTCCGCCGATCACGGCCTCCAGCGGAACTCGCTTGGCAGAATAGTTCTCACTCATGATGTATTCCTCCCATATTTGCAGGCAGTTGCCGCACCGATCATCTGCTGCCTTAAAGTATTGCTTGTATTCCGGAGACAGCTTCAATTCTTTCCATGTATCTTCCAACGTGCCAAACAGAGAGCTTCCCTGCCAGCCCGCCGGGGGTTCCCATATTGCAGGAACCGGGTTTTTCCCCCGAGAGACATACATCCACTCTTCCTCCGTGAAGGGGTGAAGTTCTTCGTAAACAAACCTGAAATAACCCTTGTCGCTTTTCAGCAAAACAAAGCGCTTCGTCTTGTCCGGGGTATAGAGAACGTCGACCAACTCATCCCCAAAACAGTTGAGCTGCTTATTATACATCACGGATACCGCCTCACTCCATGATGGCAGCGGAGGAGGCGCAGGAATTTTCTTCTTCTCTTTTGAAAGGAAGGATAAAAGGTTCATTTTTCTGCCTCTGATGGATATCTGTAGTTCAAATCCCTCCCGCACGAGAAGGATATCTTTTTATTTGCACTTAATACTTGTCAGCGGGAAAGCCTGCAAAGCCTTGATAAGCCTAAAAAATCCGCCCGGATATCTTTTCCGGGCGGACAATATGGTTGCGGGGGAAGGATTCGAACCAACGACCTCCGGGTTATGAGCCCGACGAGCTACCAGCTGCTCTACCCCGCGATATTCATCTTTGCTCCTGTAAGCTTAGATATAATACCATATAGAGCAGCACATGTCAATAGCTATTGCGCATTTTCTTCGGAAATTTCTTCCTTTCCGCTTTCGGCGTGTTCCGCCTCGTAGTCGAGCACCTGGCGGAACTGGGTCTCGTACAGCTCGCGGTAGACGCCGCCGCGCGCAAGCAGCTCATCATGGGTCCCCTGCTCGGCAATGACACCGTCCTTGACCACCAGGATGCTGTCCGCTTTGAGGATCGTGGAGAGCCTGTGGGCGATGACGATGTTGGTCCTCCCCTTCATGATCGCCTCCAGCGCGTCCTGGATGGCGTTTTCGGAGATGGAGTCCAGGGCCGAGGTGGCCTCGTCCAGGATCAGGATGCGCGGGTCCTTGAGCACCACACGGGCAATGGACAGGCGCTGCTTCTCGCCGCCCGAGAGCTTGAGGCCGCGGTTGCCGACCTCGGTATCATACCCGTCCGGCTGGTGCATGATAAAATCGTGGATGTTCGCGATTTTACAGGCGGCCTCGAGCTCGGCCTGCGTCGCGTTTTCCTTGGCGTAGAGGAGATTGTCGCGGATGGTGCCGTTGAAGAGATAGGTCTCCTGCGTCACCACGCCGATGTTGGAGCGCAGGAAGGTCAGGTCATAGCTCTTGACGTTGATGTCGTTGATGCTCACCGCGCCGCCGGTCACGTCGTACAGGCGCGGGATGAGGTTCACCAGCGTGGACTTGCCGGAACCGGAGGGGCCGACGATGGCGTACATCTTCCCTGTCGGGATGGTGAAGTTAACGTCCAGGAGCAGGGGCTTTTCCGGGATGTAGGAGAATTTTACATGCTCAAAGCGGATCTCGCAGCTCTCCTCCATGGAGGCCTTGCGCCCGTGGGGCGGGGAGACGATGGCGATCTCCCGGTCGAAGTAATCGAAAATACGGGTAAAGAGAGCCAGAGACCGGGTGAAGTCCACCTGGATATTCAAAAGCGACTCCACCGGGCGGTAAAGCCGGTTGATGAGCGCGACGGAGGCCGTGATGGTGCCGACGGTGAGGGTGGGGTCGGTCTTCGTGATGATGAGCCAGCCGCCCGCAAAATAGATGAGCAGCGGGCCCACCTGGGTAAACATGCCCATCACCACGCGAAACCACTTGCCGCTGCGCTGCTCCTTGAGGGCAAGGCGCGTGACCTCTTCATTGACGGCGACAAAGCGCTCATACTCCCGCTGCTCGCGGGTGAATAGCTTGACCAGCAGCGAGCCGGAGACGGACAGGGTTTCGTTGATGAGCTGGTTCATCTCGTCGGTCTTGGCCTGGCTCGCGTTCAGAAGCTGAAAACGGGTACGGCCTACGCTGCGGGTCGGGAGGATCAGCAGCGGGATGACAAAGATGCCCACGATGGCAAGCTTCCAGCTCATGGAAAAGAGCGCCACCAGCGTCGTCACCACGGTTGCAATGTTGCTCACGATGCTGGAGAGTGTGCCGGAGATGACGGAGCTGACACCGCTGATGTCTGTATTCATGCGGGTGATGATGTCGCCCTGCTTTTCGGTGGAGAAGAAGGAGTGGGGCATGTGCTGGAGATGGTCGTACATCTGGTTTTTCATGTCGAAGATGATGCGCTGGGAGATCCAGGCGTTGATGTAGCTCTCCAGAACGCTGATGACCTGGGAGGCGGCAAGGGTCACGAAAGCCATCAAAAGCAGCTGCACCAGCAGCTTCATGTCCTTCCCCACCAGGGCCTCGTCCACCACGCGGCCCGTGATGATCGACGGCAGCAGCCCAAGCGTTGCCGACAGCACGATCGCCGCCAGCACCAGCAGCAGTTGGAGCCAGTAGGGCCGCAGGTAGGACAGGATGCGCAACATCAGCTCCTTCGTCACCTTCGGCGCGTTCTTCTTCTCCTCCTCCGACAGGAACTTGATCGGCCCGCGCGGGCCCGGTGCGCCTGCCATAAATGCACCTCGCTTTCGTGTTTTATTCCTTTACTCGGTTAATGTCTCATATTATAGCATATACGGAATAAAAAGTGTACAATTATTCATCCGAAAATGCGTTAAGTCTACACAAAATTCATGCAGGCGTTTCGGTTATGCTTTACAAAACGGTTAAAATGCGGTATCATGATAGTGTATGTGGAGAGTGTTCCACGCGAAATCTTTTGATATGGAGATGACTGTATGGAGAGACACTACAAAACCATGGACGGCAATAACGCGGCCGCCCATGTATCGTATGCGTTTACCGAAGTTGCGGCGATTTACCCCATCACCCCGTCCAGCCCCATGGCGGACTACGTGGACCAGTGGGCAGCCGCAGGCCGTAAGAACATCTTCGGCACGACCGTCAAG
>CADAUZ010000027.1 GCA_902791215.1 Oscillospiraceae bacterium
TCTTCTCTGGTTCCGCAAGTTGTTGGATGAGCACTTCGAGGGGATCATTGCCCATGCCACCTTCCAGATCACCAGCGGCAAGGTCGAGGGCATCAACCAAAAGATCAAGACCCTCCGGCGACACGGTTACGGATACCCGGATGACGAATACTTCTTCCTCAAGCTATTCGACGCCAGCCGCAGAACCTATGACCGCAATCCCAAATCCCACAGATTTTGTGATTGAGCCTGTTTATTTTTACTGCTCAGAAGACATTACCTGCGATTTGCGCCCCCCATTCTTTTCTTTTCGTCTTGCCGAAAAGAAAAGAACGCGCCGCGCCCGGTGTAAGAAAAGAAAAGGGCGCTCGCAGGTGGTATACGGTCCTGCGCCACGCCGACCGCGGAGGGCTTCGCTTACGCTCGCGCCGCTGTCTGGTCGTGAAGTGGTAATGCATGAATGCTAAGAGTGAAGACTTGCAAACTATACAGCACAAATCGCAGCTTATGGTCTATAAACGATAAATGAGAGAGGCAAGCGTCTTACTCATTCACAACCAAATCTTCAAACGCGCCTTCGCGGACCCAGATGGCGACATTGCGGCCTTCGGTGCGAAAGTCGGCCCAGCCGTCGTCATCGACGGTGACGGGCTCTGTGCAGTTGCCGAGCACGTCTCGGAAGCTCTCGCCCGCAAAGCGGCTGCCGATTTCCATGTGCAGGCTGCCGCCCTCATCGCTGTTGGACATGACCACCGCGAGGCCGGAGTTTTCGTGTTCCTCGTCACCGCCGCGCGTCCAGCCGATCAGGTGCTCGTTCTCAAAGCAGTCCGCCTGTTCGCCGTAGGCGTAGGCGCGGCGCAGCTTGATGAGCTTGCCGAGGTTCGGCACCAGCGGGCGGTTCTTGACGGGGTTGCCGTAGTAGTCGGAGTAGAACACACAGGGCACGCCCTCCTGCCGCAGCAGGATCAGCGCGTAGGCCAGGGGTTTGAACCAGTCGTCCACAAAGGACTCGAGACTCTGCCCGTACTGCGTGTCGTGGTTATCGACGAAGGTGACGGCGTTCTCCGGCCGCGCCTTGACAAGAGTGTTGTCCAGGATCGTGCGCAGGTCGTAATTCTCCCCCTCCTGCGAGGCATGGAAAATGTTGTAGTGCAGCGCCACGTCGAAGAGGCTCATCTCGTTGTCCACCGCGTCGAGGTAGTGCAGCAGGCGCTCCAGATCGCCGCTCCAGTATTCACCGACGGCGGGCAACGCAAGACCGCTCTGCTCGCGGATATCTTTCAAGAGCTCCCGGTAAAACGGGAAGCTGATGTGCTTGACCGCGTCCAGACGCAGGCCGTCGATGCCGGTCTCCATGAGATACCACTTGAGCCACTTCTTGGTTTCCTTCACGACGGTGGGGTTGGACATGTCCACATTCATGCCCATGAGGTAGTCAAAGGTGCCCTTCTCGGGGTCCGTCTGGTCCCAGTGCTTGCCGGTGAAGCGGTAGATGTTGCCCTGCTCCCGGGCGTTCTCGTCCCAGTCGGTGCCGGTGAAGTGCCGGTGATCCCAGGTAAAGGTGGAGTATGTACCGTTACGGCCCGGGAAGGTGAACTTTGACCAGGCGCGGATCTTCTGCTTGTCGCCGATCTGCTCCCAGCGGTTATCGGGGTTGTCTGTGACGGCGGTGATGTCCTCCAGCTCGTCGCCGCCCATGCGGTGGTTGAGCACGATATCAGCAAAGACGCCGATCCCGTGAGCGTGGAAGGAGCGGATGGCCTCCAGGTACTCCTCCTTGGTGCCGTACTTGGTGCGCACCGTGCCCTTCTGGTCAAATTCGCCCAGATCGTACATATCATAAACGCCGTAGCCCACATCCTCCTGCGAGGTGCCTTTGTAAGCGGGGGGCAGCCAGACCTGCGTGATGCCCAGCGCGGCGAGATTCTCCGCCTTCGCGGCACAGCGCTTCCACCACAGTCCGTCATTCGGCAAATACCATTCGAAGTATTGCATCATGGTTTCGTTGGAACTCATCCTATCCCTTCTTTCTCTTAAGGCAACGCCGCACAATCCGCTGATCACGCGCCTCCCGGAAAATTTGTGCCCTGATTTCGTCGCTTTTTCTTGAGGTACACAAAGTACATCTGCGAAAAAGCGCCATCATCAGAACCCAAATTTTCTCGGGATTCGCTCTCGCCGCATTATGCGGTGTTGCCTTTGATGAGTTTGAGATGGTATACCACAAAAGAATCCGTTTGTCAAATTTTCACCCCGGAAAACTGCCAATTCGGGGGTAAAAATTCACAGCACGTTAACAATTTGTGCGTTTTTACTAAAACAGATCCAGCGAGCTGTCGAGGTAGATTTCTTCCCGGACCTTCAACTGATACTCCGGTTTCGTCATGTAATACAGCAGAAATTCCAGGATCAGGGCGCTGCCCAGGCTGCGGCCTTCTATTTTGAAATGGGAAAAGCCCTTTGGCAGATAGGTGTCCTGTATATCCCCAATGCCGATGAAGCCGGGGTTTTCCATCGCGTCGGAGAAGCGGTAGCCCCGCCCAGCGGTGGGGGAGGCGCAGATGTGCTCGCAGGCTTCGCCGAGATTCTTGCGGCTGACGGCCTCGTAGCAGACCCTCCGATCCGGGCAGGCAAACCAGCAGCACTCGTTGCACAGAAACTCCAGCTTTTGTTTCTGCGTATCGTTTAGCGTGTTCAGGCGGTGAAAGGCTTTGTTCAGCCGGAAATCCGGTACCACAAACTGAAATTCCTCCCGGTTCAGCTCCGTCTCAAGCTGCGCAAACTCCGTCAGCACCTTTGTCGTTGAGGAGACAAAATACAGGCCGGGGTATCTTTCACGCAGATAATCCAGCAGCAGATCGGAGGCGAGGATCACGCCGCTTTGAACCGGGCCGTTGTTTTCAAACAGGGCGCACAGGGCATTGCATTTGCGGTTGGCCAGGTGCTCCGGGTGCAGGAGAGAATTGCTGAAGGTCAGGCGCGCAGAGATGCCGTATTCCCGCGTAAGAGCTGCGGCGTCCTCCGGCCTGTCCTCGCCGAAACCGGCACGGCCCCCGCCCCAGAGACAGTCCGCGGGCGCGCCGTAGACGGAGCCGATTTCGCACCAGTCATAGAAGTATTCCCGGTGCTCGTAAAACAGCGGCAGAAAGACGCGGTAGAATTCGTAAAATTCAAACAGGCCCGGAAGATGATAGAAGGCTTTCATATTCATTCTCCGATCTTTGAAAATCTCCCCTCCTGCGTGCAGAAGGGGAGAATGTTATCATATCAGGCCGTTCAGCGGAAGCTGTTGGCCCAGTTGACGAGGGAATTGTGCCAGACATTCTCCAGCACATCGCGGCGCATACGCTCGGTGACGGGGCCGTTCTTCGCCATCTTTTTCAGGATCACGGCCTGGAGCTGCTCCACCGTCATGAGGTCGTAGGGGATGTCGGGGATCTCGATATCCTCGGGCCTGGGCTCCGCCGCTTTCTTTTCCTCGGCGGGCGTTGGCGTTTCGGCCTTCGCTGCGGGTGTTACAGCCTTCGGGGCGGCGGGCTTTGTCTCGGGCACTTTGGCCTTGGGGGGCTCCGGCTTCTTGACCGGCTTTGCGGGCACGGCCTCCTGCACCGGGATTTCGGGCCGGGCCGCCTCGTCCGCGGGTGCAAAGATATCGCCGCTGCAGCCGGGCAGGCTGAAGTTGAGCCGTCCGCCGTCGCTTTCGAGCTTCCTGCCGCTCAGAAGCCCGACATAGGCGCCGGCCGGGGCTTCGACATTGAGCCAGCCCTCGCCGTCGCTGTTGTTCACGGCCACGATGAGCTTTCCGCGAGCGAAGGCGTACTGCTGGGTCGTGAGCGCGAGCTGGCGGTAATCCCCCCAGACCAGGTCCTGCTTATACGCCTCGTGGATTTTGCCCAGCGCGGCAATCAGAAGCGTGTAGGGATTGTTTCTATAATCGTCCAGGTGATCGTCCAGCTCAATGTGCGGGCGCAGGGAATCGTCCGACCAGCGCTCCTTGCGCCCGTCGATGCCGAACTCGCTGCCGTAGTAGACCGAGGGGATACCCGGCAGGGTGTAAAGCAGGATATGAACAGGCTGGTAATGAGCCTTGTTCATGAGCTTGGTGTGGATGCGCTCCACATCGTGGTTGTCTACAAAGTTGTAGAGCTTGATGTGGGCGGGCACCAGACCATTTGTACGCTGGACGGTGTGGGCGATCTCAAAATAGTTGTGGTCGTTGTGGCCGCTGTAGAGCGCTTTGTGCAGGGCGTAGTTCGTGACGGAGTGCAGGGTGTTCTCGTTTGCCCAGCGGGAGTAGTCCCCGTGGATGACCTCGCCCATGAGCCAGAAATCGGGTTTGACCTCGTCTGCGGTGCGCCGGAGAGCCTTCATGAACTCGAAATCCAGCACGTCGGCCGCGTCGAGGCGGATGCCGTCCACATCGAACTCGCTGACCCAGAAGCGGATCACGTCGCAGATATAGTCCCGGACGGCGGGGTTTCGCTGGTTGAGCTTTGCCAGCAGGTTAAAGCCGCCCCAGTTGTCGTAGGAAAAACCGTCGTTGTATTCGTTGTTGCCCCAGAAGTTCACATTGCAGTACCAGTCCCGGTAGGCGGAACGCTCCCGGTTGGCCTGCAGATCCTTGAAAGCAAAGAAGTCGCGCCCGGTGTGGTTGAACACGCCGTCAAAGATGACACGGATGCCTTCCCGGTGGCAGGCGGCGACAAAATTTTTAAGGTCCTCGTTCGTGCCGAGGCGGCTGTCCAGAAGACGGTAATCGGTCGTCTCATAGCCGTGGCCCACCGACTGGAAGAGCGGGCCGATATAGAGGGCCGTGAAGCCCAGCTTTTTCAGTTCCCCGATCCAGGGCAGCAGCGTGTTGAGCCGATGCACCGGTTCGCCGTAGTCGTTCTGTTTGGGCGCGCCGGTCAGCCCCAGAGGGTAAACGTGATAAAAAACAGCTTCATCGTACCATGCCATGCAGAGTCTCCCCTTTATGCGAAAGTCTGTGCGTTCAATAGAATTTGAACACTGTCGCATTATAGCAAGCCGGGAGACTCATTTCAAGTATGAATTGCCTGACGGTGTCCCGCTTCACTCTGCGTTGTGCTCTCCGCACCAGGCGGCAATGCGGCCCAGAAGCTCGAGATCGACCTTGCCATAGGGCATCTGGATGGCGCCCTTGCTGTGCCTGTAGCCCTTCTGGTCCAGCTCCGGCAAAAAAGCCTCCACAGCCTCCGGGCCGGGATAGATGCCTACATGCTCTTTCTGCGCGGCAAAGTGGATGAGGTTATATCTGCGCCGCCAGGTCGGCATTTGCCAGCTCATGCGCTCTTCTGCCTCGCCGACGGATGCGCGTATCGTTTCGCACACTTCCCGCAAAACGGGCTGTACCGCCTCGTCCTGCGCGAGAATGTAGTCGTCAATGGTCATGGCGCGGCCCTCCTGCGTACCTTGTTTCTGCTTGATTATACCCCATTGCGCAGCATATCGTAAAGCCTGTAATTTGTATTGCGCACCGCCGAAACACCGTGATGCGATACCGCCTGAAATCGGATAGAGGGTAGCGTATGAGAGGGCATGAAAAGGACGCCGATCTCCATAAAATCGATTGGCTGACCGTCTTCGGTGAGGGCGTCACAAGGAAACAAGAAAAGCCTTTTGCCGGCCCTTGAAACCGGTAAAAGGCTTTCCCATATTTCGTCTTTGTTAGGTTTACTGCGCGGGGATCAGGATCGGGATGAGCGATGTCACGCGACTGTGCGCAGAATATAGCCGCACGCCGGGCAGATCGAGGTGTCTGCGGACTGCGCTTCAAAATGGTGGAGCTTCGTTACTTCGTCGAGCGGGTACAGATAAGCTTTGATCGGCAGATTGTCGTAGGCCATGCAGGCGCAGTCCCCGTCGTCCTCAAAGCTTTTAATCACGCTTGTCCAGTCGATCCAGTTGGCATGCTTGAAGCTGATCATGCTTTCGCCGGGATTTACAAGCGCTTTGCAGTAGCGCTTGAGCGGCGGTACGCCGTCATCCTGATGGCGTGCGTTAAAGACCTCGGGAGCTTTTTCACCGAGACTGCTGGTGTTGGTGAGGGAATATCTCACCCCGTCCGCGGTCGGGACCCGTTCCAGAATGACAATGCCGATCCGGGAACCGGCGGGCAGAGCCTGTTTTTCCTCCAGCTCGATGCGATGGTAGCCTGCAAACTGAAACTGCTGTGTCGTACTCTCCAGAAGCTTTCCGTCGGTCGGCTGTACGGCGTCCTCCGGAAGGAGGTAAACAGAGACCGTGACGGAGGAGTTGAGGTCACCCGTCATTGCCGAGACATACTGCAGCACGCTGTCCTCTTCCACGGTGAAGATGTTTGCCGCATAAACCGGCTGCTCAAAAAGGGTGGAGCTGATGATCGAGGCGGGCATATTGTCATAGCCGAGAAGGCTCAGGTGGTCCATCTGCCGGTTTTCATCGTCGAGCACATACTCAAAGCTTTCGATACCGCAAAGGCTCTGATCATAGTAGGAAAGCCAGAAGTAGCCATCCGCTCCCCAGTCGGTGCCCCAGCTGTTTTTGACGATCCAGGCGCCGGGCTCCGGCGGCTGATGTCCCTCCCGGAAAGCGGAGACAGGGAAGCTGTCATCCCAGCCCACCACAGTCACGGCATGATTGGCCTGCACAGGCTCGAAGGTATACTGGGCATAGATATTCGATTTATCACCGGAGAAATTCAGGTAGGTATGCGCGGCATCGTGTTCCTCTTCGGCAACCAGGTTCTCGTAAGCATCGCCGAAGTATCTGGACTTGAGAACCCGGATCATCTGCTCCCGGTCGAGGTCTGCATCGGCATAGGGGTTTTCATCCACCTTGTTGACCTTCAGCGCAATCTCCATGTAACGCTGCAGATCGTCGTCAGACAGGGCAGCCGGATCGAGAATGCCCGCCCGGAGATCGACGTAATCCGAGAGCTCCTCCCTGGACACTCTGTCTGTGTCGCCGTACCTGCTCATCAGACGCCCGCGGACTGCGTCCGGCTCCATCGGCATGGCGAGATCCGCGCAGAAGCTGATGCCGACGGCGCGGCCCTTCAGCAGTTCAATCTTGATCGCCTCGGTGCCCGCGGGCCGGTAAACGTAGTTACCGTCCGCGTCGATCGAGGCCGGGGCCGGCAAAACGTTTGCGTTTTTCAGCTCAAAGCTCTGCATGTACCGCTGTTCTTCCGGGAGGCTCCAGTCCCCGTCGCTGTTTCGCAGGCCTTCGCTGTCGCCGTACGGGACCAGCGATTCCTTCACGACGCCGATGCCGTCGGCCAGACTGGAGGCGGCAAAGAAATAGTTTCCGCCATAGTTGTAGGCCGCCACGTCAGAACCCGGCACCGGATAGGCGCCTTCACCCGCCTGGCTGAGATCGTAGGGATATGCGCCCTCCGGGTAATCCTCCGCACGCGGAAGCGCCGTCGTTGTGAACCACGCCAGATGTTTTTCGGAGAGATCCATTTCTTCACCGGTCCGGGCAAGATATTCCTCCGCCGTCATGCCGAGCGCGTTGAGAATGCTGGCCTCGCTTGCCGCCATGGTGGCAAAGCTCCAGCAGGTGCCCCAGGGGCTCTGGCTTTTCACAGACGTGACCGTGCCGCGCTCACGCAGGTCGAACTTTTCCGGAAAGGTATCCGCGACAGATGTCCAGTTCAGCGCGGAATAGATATCACCGACATCCTCCCCGGACTCCATCAGAGCTGCGGCAGGCGTAGCCAGCTGCTCTCCCAGATAATCGAGGGCGCGCTGTTCCTCGGCGGAAAGCGCATCAGCACTGACTGTCTCCGCAAAAGCGCAGCTCAGCAGTGAGGAAAGCAGCGCCGCAATCAGCAATATGCAGACGGTCCTTTTCATCATGGCGTTTTGATACCTCCGTTTTGACTGTATTTGTTGATTTTTACAGGAAGTTTGAGCAATTTGCGATTTTTTGCGCTGCTTACCTGCAGACAAGATGCAGCACAGGTCAAGAAAAGGAAGCCCGGGCTATAAAGAGCCCCTTAGACTTCTTTGCCCATTCTGTAAGCCTGCTCCAGCGCGGGGTGCGACGGGTTTTCTCCCGCCGCGGTGACGCCGCCCATGAATGCGGTCCCGGCAAGCTTCGCGCGCTCGAAGCATTCGATCCAGCCCTCTACACCGCTCACGGCCCGCTGAGGCACAGTCTCCTCGTCCTCGGCGGCGGACGTCAGCAGATAGACGTCACGGAAGGCGTAGTCGCTGGGGAAGAGCGGGTTGAGGCGGTCGAGCAGCGTCTTGAGCTGGCCGGACATCTCGTAGTAATAGATCGGCGTGGCAAAGACCAGCACGTCGGCGTTCAGCGCCCTTTGGCAGATCACGTCCGCGTCGTCACGGATTACACAGCGCTTCTTCTCCTGACATACAAAGCAGCCGCGGCAGAAGTTTATTGTCTTGCCGCGCAGGGAGATCAGTTCCGCCTCATGTCCCGCCTCCTGTGCGCCCCGGGCAAAGGCCTTCGCCAGCGCCTCGGAATTGCTGTTTGCGCGGGGGCTTGTCGATACGATCAATACTTTTTTCATGTTTTCCTCCTGCTGTTATTCCAAAGATAGTGTGATGGCAATGTCGCCGTTGCCCAACAGCTCGCTCAGCTCCGACGCGGACTTGTCCGCGATTTTCCCGAGTCGTGTATAGGCCCAGGAATTTGAGCCGTAGAATACGACGAGCTGGTTTCCGGCGTAGAGTACGATATCCCCGGCCTGGGTCGTCGTCTGGCGGTCTTCACGGGGCAGACTCTGACCGATGGGACCGACCTGCTCAAATCCACCGTACATGGACATCTGAATGTGCAGACCGTCGCGCGCGAGCTCCTTGAGCGCCGCAACAGATTCGTTGTCTTCCCAGATAACCTCGACATCGGTCTCGCCGATCTTCATGCGCATCATTTCCGTTTCCTCACTTTCTGCTGTGCTGTTCTGCGGCTGTTCCGTTCCGGGCGCTTCTTCCGGCGTGACCGCTTCGGGAGACGGTATCGGCTCCGGCGAGGCTGTTGCCGCACTTTGCGCACTGCCGCAGCCGACGCAGAGTGCTGCAATTACAATAATGAGTATCAGAGAGAGTATTGGCTTCATGCCCTGCCTCCTTCCGTTTTCTGCAGACAAGTCCACATTTTGGTAATCATATCACAAATTGGGAGGCGGCGCAAGCCACAGGCTCTGCCGCCGGTCAAGCAATCTGCAGGTCCGTGAACTGCGGGCTTCCCGCAAATGAAAAAGAAATCGCCCGGAAATAAAATCAAAGCTTGCGGCTGTGATACTTCTGTGACCGTCGGATGCTATACTGTGCCCGTGCTGGAGAGAAAGAAATAAATCCCGGTACAGAAACAAAACACGACAACAAAACACATATCATATAAAGGGAAAAGCAAAGGAGATTATCAAAATGAATAACATTGAAAATAGGAACGCACTGGGCGATATGGAAATGGCAGAAGTTGGCGGCGGCATGATTTGGCCCGGGATTCCTCCTATTGACCCGTTCAATCCTTTGAATGAGAATCGTCCGCTTCCGTTCCCCCAGGACCGCAGAGGAAATATGGCTCCCTTTGAGATGAATGCCAACCCGTATGCTCCATTTCAGAAAACCCAGGACCCTTACAATTATCCTATCACGCAACCCATCGATTATCCTTTTTGCTGAGCGAATAAGAAAACATCCGATTAAATCCTGAAAAAACAAACAAAAGCAGCCCGACCTGAAGCCGGACTGCTTTTGCATTGTCTGAGACTGGAGAAGAATCACTTCACCGTGATTGCGGTTATATGCGGCTGGGGTCCTTCGTACCAGTACAGGAAGCCCTCGACATCGACGGTATCGCCGACCTTGAGGTTCTTCACGGCTTCGTAAACCTCGCTGCCCGGAACAGTCAGGTAGCGGCGCACAACAAAGGTATACACGGCGCCGTTGATCTGCAAGTCAAAATAGAGGTCGCAGTTGCCGTCTTCACCGGAGTTGTCGTAGTTGTAGAAGAAGGCCGCTCCGTCGCCCTTGTCGGCAACAACGGCATCCGAGACCTTGATGGCCTGGTTGATGTGCGCGGCAAGTTCATCCGTTCCGAGCATCTTTGTGATGTCCAAAGGCTCGGCGATAAAGCTGTCGCCTTCCACAAAGCTGAAGCTGCCATCGACAACCTCGACCTCGCCGGACCATTCGCCCTTGTAGCCCTGGAAGGCAATCTTCTGGCCGGGGACCAGCTTCTCATAATCCGCTTCCGGGCAGGCAACATCGTACAGGAAATAGGCGCCGTCTTTGTCAGCGGCGTAGATGGAGGTCTTGTTGTCCCACCAGGTGAGCTTGGCCTGGACATAGGCCTCGGCGTTGACAGGGCTGTCGACTTCGGCGGCGGCATAGTCTGCGTAGCTCATGAGCTTGGCAGGGGCTTCGGCAGCAGGAGCTTCCGTGGCGGCGGGCGCCTCAGTGGCAGCGGGTGTCTCGGGTGCAGCCGTGGGGGCGGGCGTCGCTGCGGGCGCAGCGGACTTTCCGCAGGCGGCCAGCGTAAAGAGCATGGCGAGGGCAAGAATCAGGGCAAGATGTTTTTTCATCATGGTTCTCCTTTATAAAGGTGTGATGTGTTTATTATATCCTCTGTTCGAGGAAAATCAAGGGCTGTCAGACGATTTTTGCTTTTTCCGCCGCCGGACGGTATCGTAGAGGAAAAACAGCGCGATCAGCACCCAGGCCGCGGCGAGGGAGGAGAGCAGCACCACGGCAGTCTTCGGCAGCGGGCCGAGCCTGGCGGGTCCGCCCGCACCGGCGGCACTGATCTGATCCAGACGGTAAAGGGAATTGATATTGGAAAACAGCTTCTGCATGTAGGCATCGTCCACGCTCTGCTTGCGGCGGACGGATTTGGTGACCTCTTCGATCATCTGACCGGCGGCATCCCGCAGCGAGGCCGAGCCGTTGAAAACCGGCGTGGTGAAGGTGTTGGCGGTGTTCTCGAGCAGAAGCTTTGTCGCCGCGATCTTGACATCGTAATGCTCCGCGTTGTCCTCTCCCGCGCGGGACAGGTAATCCCGGTATTCCGCGCTCTCCCGCGCCTTTAAGGTGACGGGTACATAGCCCTCGGTTTCGGCATAGGCGATCTGCACGTCGTTCGTCAGCAGAAACTGGGTAAACAGCCACGAGGCCAGAACGATCTGGGGATCGGCTTTGTTGAAGATACAAAGCGACGGCCCCTGTGAGATCATGGAAGGATTCTCGGGGTCGAGCTGCGGAATGGGCCGTACGGCGGTCTCAAAGCGGACCAGTTTGTCGGGCGCGATGTCAATGAGCGGGGCGTCGCTGCCCATCCAGGTAGCGCCGGCCGTGGAGTCCACCGCGAAGAGGCATTGACCGGCGTTGAGGAAGTTTGCCGGGTAGGACGAGATCTTGAAGGTGGAGAAGGAGCCATGCCCGACGTGTTCGGCAATGGTGTCCAGAAAATCCTTCGTGTCGTCATTGAAGATCCGAATGTCACCGCTCGGGGTGGAATAGCCTGCGCCCTTCTGCCGGAGATACTGGATCATCATATTGTCGGTGGACTTGTAGAGAAACGGGATCATGACCTTCTGGCCGTTTATCGCGTAGTTTCCCTCCGCGTCCTTTTGGGCGGCAAGGTCGGAGACCTCCCACACAAAGTCCCAGGTCAGGATATCCGGCAGCTCATACCCCAGCTTTTCCAGCATGGTCTCGTTGATGTAGCAGGCCTCGGTCGAGCGCATATAGGGTACGGCATAGCTGATTCCGCCGATTTGACACTCGACCATGAACTCCGGGATCAGCTCATCAGCCCCCGGCCCGTCATAGCGCAGCTCTTTCCCGCCGAAGCCGAAGTTCGGGTCTGCGAAGAGATCGTCCAGCGGCACCACCACATCCGCGCCGGTCATATAGGTGGCAATGTGGTCGGGGTAGGTGATGCAGACATTGGGCGTTGTATCGGTGGCGATGTTGGTGATGACATCGTTGTAGATCTTGCCGTAGTCTGTATACAGGCGCAGATTTACCGTGATGTTGGGGTAGAGGGCTTCAAAATCGCGGATGGCCTTCTGATAGATGGCGGTCTGGGTTTTGTTGGTGTCGTTCTTGGCCCAGAAGCTGATCTCATACGGGCGGGAGGAATCAAAGCTTGCCGGCACGGCAAAGGCGATACGCGCCTTGGAGCCGTGGCAGCCGCAGAGGGAAAACAGCATCACAAGGCACAGCAGCACGGCGAAGAGACGTTTTTTCATCCTTTCGTCCCTCCTCTCGAGACGCCTGCCATGATCTTTTTCCGGAAGATCAGAAACAGGACGATCAGCGGCACCGATATGACCACCACCGCCGCCATCATGGCAGGGATGTTCTCGCGCCCAAAGCCGTTTTCACGGATCTCCTGAATGCCGTTGGAGACCAGAAAACGGGTCTCGTCATCCGTAATGAGGCGGGGCCAGACATAGCTGTTCCAGCACTCGATGACCTTCAGGATCACGATCGTGACCACGGTGGGCTGGGAAATGGGCAGCATGACCTTGAACAGGTACTTGAGGTCCGAGGTGCCGTCCACCTTGGCGGCCTTGTACAGCTCCTCCGGGATCTGTTCGAAATTCTCCTTGAGCAGATAGATGTAAAAAACCGAGGTGACCGAAGGCAGGATCAGGCCCCAGAAGGTGTTGCGCATGCCCCAGTTGGTGATGGTCACGAAGTTTGTGATCACCACGAGTTCCGCCGGGATCATCATCAGGGACAGAAACAGCCCGAAGACCAGATCCCGCCCGGGAAAGTCCAGCCGCGCAAAAGCATAGGCGGCAAAGATGATGACGACCATCATGATGGCCGTGGTGGCAAGGGTGAAGATGACAGTGTTGACAAAGTAGCGCGCCAGATTCACGGTCGTGAAGGCGTCCACATAGTTCTGCAATATGGGGGAGAGCGTGAAGAAGCTGGGGATGTATTCGGCGTTGTAGGCGCTGTAGCTTTTGACCGAGGTGAGCAGCATCCAGTAGAACGGGAAGAGGACGATCAGCGCCCAGAGGCCCAGCAGCGCATAGGTAATGACGCTGCGGACCCTGCCGCGGCGTTTTACGCGCAGCGAATCTTTTTCGTAATCCATCTTGCCGCCTCCCTTCAGAACTGTGTGCTCTTGCGGCCGATCATGAGGTTGATGACCGTGATGGTCAGCACGATGGCAAAGAGGATCAGCGCCGCTGCAGAGGCGTAGGACGGATAGCCGCCGCTGTCCCCGTAGAGCATGTCGTAAACATAGCCGACGATGGTGTTCATACCGGCGGCGTTGAGATTGGTGCCGAAAATGGCGACCTCGTCGCTGTAGGCCTTGAAGGCGCCGATGAAGCCCGTAATCACCAGATAAAAGACCATGGGCGCGATCATAGGCAGGGTGATGCGGGTAAAGATCCGCAGGGGCGGCGTACCGTCGACCCGGGCGGCGTTGTAGTAATCCTGCGGCACGGAGGCCAGGGCCGAGGTGAGGATCAGAATCTTGAAGGGCATCACGACCCATACCGTGTAGATGCACATGACCAGGATCTTGGCCCAGTAGGGCCCGTCGATGAAATCCACCGACTGCCCGCCGAAGAATTGGATCAGCAGATTGATCAGACCGTCGGAGTACGGCGTCTTTTTAAAGAGAATCATGAACACCATGCCGACCGCCAGCGTATTGGTCACGTAAGGCAGAAAGAACACTGTCTGGAAGAAATCGCGCAGGCGCCGGATGGAATTGAGCCCCAGCGAGATCAGCAGCGCAAGGCCCGTCGAAACCGGCACGGTAATGATGACCAGAATAAAGGTGTTCTTTACCGCCTGCAGGAAATAGGGGTCATGCAGCACATAGGAATAGTTGTAGAGTCCCGTGCCCCAGAAGGTCTGGGAGGCGGAGTTATAGCCCTCTTCAAAGGAGTAAACAAAAACGTCGATGAGCGGGTAGACCATGAACACGCTCAGAAACGCAATAGCCGGCAGCAGGTACAGCCAGGCTTTCCAGTTCTTTTTCTGCATGCTCGCCTCCCGTCAGACAGCGGAGAAGGGGATGCGCTCACCCGTCCCGGCATCGAACAGATATGTCTTGAAGGGCTTGAGGCGAAAACGCACGCTGCCCGATTTCACCTGCGGCGTCTCCTCGGAGGGGATGATCGAACGGATCGTTGTGCTGACCGCGGCGGGATGCGTGGAAACCACGCTGTGGTCGCGGCCCATGACCTCGACAGCCTGCAGGGCACAGCACAGGGGCCCGTCCTCCTGCAGCACGAAGCCCTCGGGGCGGACGCCGACCGTGAGCTTTTCCCGGTCGGCGCAGTCGACCTTCAGAACAGCGTCCTGGCCGATGTACAGCTTGCCGTTTTCCACCCTTCCCTCGAAGAGGTTGATCTGCGGCGTGCCAAGGAATGTCGCAACGAAGAGATTGCAGGGTTCGTCATAGACGGTCTGGGGCTTGCCGATCTGATGCACGAAACCGTCCTTCATCACAATGATGAGGTCGGAAATGCTCATGGCCTCCTCCTGATCGTGCGTGACGAAAATGGTGGTGACGCCGGTTTCGCGCTGAATGCGGCGGATCTCCTCCCTCGTCTGGAGGCGAAGCCGGGCATCGAGGTTACTCAGCGGTTCATCCAGCAGCAGCACCCGCGGCGTTTTGACCAGGGCGCGGGCGATGGCGACGCGCTGCTGCTGCCCGCCGGAGAGCTCCGCGGGCCTGCGGTCCAGCAGCATGTCGATCTGCACCAGGCGGGCCGCCTCTTCGGCGCGCCTGCGCATGTCCTCCTTTGAGGGCCTGGCTTCCCCTTTCAGGTTCTGGAGCGGGAAGAGGATATTCTGCAGGACGGTCATGTGCGGGTACAGCGCATAGTTCTGGAACACCAGCCCCACACCGCGGTTTTCGGGGGGGAGGTGGGTCACGTCGTCCTCGCCAAAGAAAATCCTGCCCTCCGTGGGCGTCTCGAGGCCGCAGATCAGGTTGAGCGTGGTGCTCTTTCCGCAGCCGGAAGGCCCGAGCAAGCCGATGAGCTGCCCGTCGGGGATCTCAAAAGTGAAATCGTTGACGGCGATCACGTCCCCGCCCTTTTTGCTGCGGCTGGGAAACCTCTTGGTCAGATGATCCAATACAACTTTCATGGCAGTATCTCTTTTCAATCGTAAGATTCAAGCCCATAGCCAAAATCAAGAAGACAGCCTTTTATCATTTGCCGGTCGGTCTTCCTTGAAACAGTCAATGAGATTATATCTGAAAAGCGCTTGCTTTTCAATATCGGAGTCACAAGATATATCCGTGCGCTGCCGCGCCATAAGGACGTTATCGTGTGCCCGCATTGTCGATCCTCTGCGGAGCCGGGGCCGCCCCGGACTCACCGGCGTCTTTCTGATAAAAGAAAACAGCCGTTTGACACTTTGGAACAGGAGATTAAATAAAACAATCAGCCCCGCCGGATCAGGGCTTTGATCCGGTGAGGCTTTGCTTATTCTGATTCTAATTTAAGTTCTTCCCCCGGCGTTTCCATCCGTGCGCGGATTTCTGCATGCGGGCGTTTGGGTTCGGCGGATTTTTCCGATCTTCGGATAAGCCTACGGATCGGTATCTCCTCCTGCGCTGAAAAGCAGCAAAAGCGGTCAGTAGGTCTTCTCAAGCCTGGTCCAGCCGTCGGGGGCGTAGGCGTCGGGGCCCATGTAGAGCCGGTCGCCGTCCTGGTACACCGTGTCATATTGGGTGCTGACCTTGATGCGGCTGCCGTCGGTGGTCTCGTACTCGTCGCGCTCGTAGATCACGTCGCTCCACTGGTCGGCAAACTTGCTGGAATCATAGTCCGGGGAGTTCTCCGCCTCGGTGACCCAACTGCCGGAGCTGCCCAGAATGTACTCCATGGATTTCTGCATGAGGCCGGCATGGATGGCGTCGTCGATGGCCGAGCCGTAGCGTATGTTGACATAGAGAAATTCAAAGGTGAAGTCGGAATTGGCAACTACCGTGTTGAAGACGGGGCGGTACTGATCGTAAGCCTCACGGGAATCGGCGATGAACATGAAGGAAATCGGCACGTTCCAGTAAGTGCAGTCGAGATCCACGCGGCCATTGTTGACGTCGACCCTTGCCGCGGTGACGAGGGTATAATACTCAATATAAGTATTGCCATAGCGGTAGAGATTGTCCGCGGCGGTGCCTTCACAGCCGATGGGCGTGATGAGTGCGGCGAGGTTTGCCCGGAGCTTGACCTGGGCTGCCTCCTGCACCATGGCGAGAATGGAATCCGCCACGGGATAGGAGCCAATAAGCTCCGCCCCGCCGTAGCCCTCGTTCTGCAGCCCTACCTGCTGCACCCCGTCCGCGTCCCGATAGTGGAGGGTTGTTATGTACAGGCCCGGATCCGTGCCCTCGCCGACGCGTGTGCCGTTGTACGTCATGTCCGCCAGCGCCTGGTTGCTGACTATGAGGATCGCGGCCTTCCCGTCCGGGCTTTGCAGTGTCACACGGCCGACGCCGGGACTGGAGGTGCTCATGAAGCTCCAGTTGACGCTGACCGAGCTATCCCAGCCGGAGGGCACCAGAACCTTGGCGGTGGGGACGCCGGTCTGCGGATCATAGAGGGTCTGGGCGCTGAAATATCCCTGCCCGCCCCCGGAGGTGCTCTGCGTCTGGGCGGGGGAGACGTTCTGCGTGCCGGGCCGCTGCTGATGGGAGGCACTGTCACCCGTACCCTCCGGATAGACAGGGGTCACAGTCTCCCCGTTGTGCCAGGTATAGAGAGAGTTATAATTGACGAAGATTTTCCCCTTCTCATATGCAAGCTGCGTGGCGGTGAACTGCTTTTCGCTGACAGCGGTCTCATCCTCACCCTTTAGGAGAAAATACGGCCCGCCCGCGGCATTGTCGTCGTAGATCACGCCCTCCTGCACCCGTGCCCAGCCCGTGTCGTCCAAACGGTAGATCAGGGAAAAGGATTCGGAGGCGGAGCCGCTGCCCTCCCGCAGGAGTGTCCCGTCGCCGCGCAGATAGAGCGCGTCCCGCTCCCCGGCTGTGAAGACAGGGGTGGGCTCGCCGTCGACGACGGTGTAGAGCTGGTAGATGCTCTCAATGTAATACGGGGTATTGTTGCCGATGAAAAGCTCGTCGATCCCGTCACCGTTGATGTCCTGCAAATAGTATCCCACCAGCGCCTTTTCATCCTCATGCAGGTAGGCGAGCATATAGCACAGGCCCATCTCTTCAATGTCCCCGGGCGTCAGGGGCATGTACCAGTCGGCGTAGAGCACGTCGTAATATTTTTGCAGGATCTCGTCATAGATGCCGCTGTTTTGCGCATGGGAAGGGAGCCCTGCCATCCGTCCGTCGCCCGCAGCCTCCGCGCAGGCCGGGAAGCTGCCCAGCAGCAGAAACGCGCAGAGGAGGGCTGCCAGCAATGCTTTTCTTTTCATGATGTCTGCCTCCTGTCAAATAGAATTTGAGCGCTTTAACCTGCAGCGGATCACGCAATCAGATTGACCGCGTAACCGAAGAGATCATGAACGCCGACACCGGATGCGTTGACGGTGTACCACGCAGAAGTCGCGGTATGATACGTACCGTCTCCGTTCGGCACGATCTCATAGAGGTGCACGGTGTACGTCCCATCGCCGTTGTCTTCCACATCGGCCTCCGGCGGATAAAAGCCGCTGATGCGTTTATAATGCATCTGCGCCATCCGTTTGAGCTCCGCTTCACTCTCTGCCTCTCTCTGCAAAAAAGCTCTGGGCCGGAGCGTATAGTCGCCGGAATATTCCCCGGTTCCTTTCAGCGTCAGGAGGATCAGGCCCTGCTCATAGGAAATTTCGGCGGCTTCGAAAGCGATGTCTGTATTGTCGCTTGAAATGATTTTGACCGCCTTTTTCGTATGGTCGTCGCTGCTCTCCGCTTGCAGGTGCCATTCGGTGCCATCGGCAAAATGCAGCTCGGCATAGTCCTTGTTCAGCAGTACCCATGTCTGCAGTTTGTTGTCGGAATATGCTTCATACACGACGCCCGCCTTTGCCGGGGTCATCTCATAAAGTCCCGTCAGGATCGTGCTGGAGGGGCCGCCGGCCAGCGTTTTGTCGTCCCGCTCTATATAGAGCCTCACACAGCTCTCTTGAATCGTAAGAGATACCGTTTTGAACCAGTTCGAAATGTCGTTTCCTTTTGCGTCCCATACGGTTTCGATGCGGTAGGTGTCCTGATGCGACTCCGGTACGGAGGCTTTGAAGTCCAGAACATAGTAGGTTTCGTACCATGAATCGGTTTGGAAGAAGCAGTGCAGCACGACATTGTCGGCGACGCTTCCCGTAAAGTCCAGCCAGTATTTCGGCATTCCGCCCTCTTCATACACGTAGGCGCCGCTGATCGGCGTCTCGGCATACACCGGGGCCGCCAGCGCGATCAAAAGGCTCAAAGCAAGAAATAACGCGCAGATCTTTTTCATTTGTTGATCCCTCTCCTTTCCTCTGTCCAACGCTGCTCCGTATTGCTGACGCTTTAAGCATACCATACCATCACTTCCGCGACAGACCACTTTTAACATACTTCGCCGATGTAATTTCATTATATCAGGTGTGAGCAGGATATACAACAGGTATTTCGATTATGCAGGTGCGGTACTTGACCGCAAGCCTGAGTCGGAGAAATGGATCCCCTCCTGCGCAATCAGGCACACGGAAAACCGCTGCTTGCAGCAGTCCCCGGGTGCCTGTGTGGTAAGGGGAATGAAACTGTACTCTTCTTTCGCATGAAAGCGTGACGCAGATATCTCCGTCTTGTGCTTTCGCCGTGCTTATATTATAATGACTATATAATGGCGAAACGCCGAAAGGCGTTTCAGCGAGCCGCGGAACAGCTCAGCCGCCGGACTGGACGGCGTGGACCTGATCGGCGACGGGCAGATCGCCGAGGCGGTGCAGTATCGAACACGGGACTGGACGTATGGGGAGATAGTTACAGAACACAGAGAATTGTCCCTGCGTGTTCAAATAAATGAAAAAATGTACAAAAGGAGGGCCTGATGAAAATAATACTTGCTTGTCTCATTTCCCTTGCGCTGTTCATTTCCCTTGCGCTGCCCGCCTCAATGTGTGAGGCCGCGAACAGCGAGTATATCGAGACAATTCTCAACGGCATGACGCTGGAAGAGAAGGTGGGCCAGATGATGCTCGTCTCCTTTCGCGTCTGGAAGGAAATGCCTGAGACGGGTAGCGAGGACAATGCCACGGTGGAGAACGCCGAAGTGGAGATCCCGGAGGTGAATGTCACCGAGCTGAACGATGAGATCCGCCAGTGCCTGCACGACTATCACTTCGGCGGCACGGCGCTGTTTGCCGAAAACTGCCGGGACGCAGAGCAAGTGCTGCGTCTGGTGGCGGACCTCCAGGCTGAAAACCAGGCGGGCGGCGGCCTGCCGCTTTTAGTGGCCGCCGATCAGGAGGGCGGCACCGTCTCACGCCTGGGCTTCGGCACCAGCGGCACAGGCAACATGGCGCTGGCTGCCACGGGCGACCCCGAAAACGCCCGGGCGATGGCCGCGATCTACGGAGCAGAGCTCTCTGCGCTGGGAATCAACGCCGACTTTGCACCGGTGATGGATATCAACGCCAACCCGAACAACCCGGTCATCGGCGTGCGGTCTTTCTCGGACGACCCTCAGACGGTCTCGGCATTCGGCGACGCGTTCATAGACGGCCTGCACAGCGCAGGGACGATCGTCACGCTGAAGCACTTCCCGGGCCACGGCAATACCGACGTGGACAGCCACACAGGCCTGCCCTGCATCGACCGGAGCTACGACGAGCTGAAGGCCGTCGAGCTGCTGCCCTTCCAGGCGGCCATCGACGCCGGGGCGGACGCGGTGATGACCGCCCACATCGTGTATCCGCAGATTGAGACGGGGACCCACATCTCTGCCTCCACGGGCGAGGAGATCTCTCTTCCGGCCACCATGAGCAAGGTCATACTTACGGACATACTGCGGGGCGACATGGGCTTTGAGGGCGTGGTGGTTTCCGACGCGCTGGACATGGCTGCCATCTCCGCAAATTTCACCGACGAGGACACGCTGCGGCTGACCATCAATGCAGGCGTGGACATGTTGATTATGCCGATCATTAAGGATACCAACCAGTTCGAGCGCAACAAGCGCATGGTGGACCTGGCGGTCGACATGGTGAAGCGCGGCGAGATCGACGAGGCCCGGGTAGACGAATCCGTGCGCCGCATACTGACCCTCAAACATAAGTACGGCTTGCTGGAGCAGACGGATTTCACCATCACCGATGAGCAGGCGGCCGCAGCGGTATCGCTCGCAGGCAGCGCCGAAAACCGTCGTTTCGCCTGGGAACTCGCCGGGAAGGCCAACACGCTGGTAAGAAACGAAAACGGTGCCTTTCCCATCGACATGGGGTCGGATGAGACTGCGGTGATACTGTTCGCGGACTCCGGCGCCAGCCGCGCCTGCGCGGGCGACCTGGCCAAGCAGCTGCTGGGTGAGCAGGGTGAGCGGATCACCGTCATGGTCAACGACACCGAGAACGGTGAGGGCTGCGTGGAGGCCGCGGCGCAGGCGGATCACGCGGTGCTGGTCAGCCGGGTATACAACGCGGCCTGCCTCGATCCCGACACGGACGAAGGCTTCTCCACGGCGGTGTTCGATCGGATCATCGAGGCGCGGCACGCGGCGGGAAAGACCGTCATCGTCGTGTCCTGCCAGCTGCCCTATGACGCGGCCCGCTTCCCGGAGGCGGACGCCATGCTGCTGACCTACGGCTCCACCATGATGCGCAAGCTGCCGGCGGAGACCGGCGAGGGCAGCGCCTGGGCGCCGAACCTGCCCGCGGCCCTGTGTGCCTGCTTTGGCGTCGGCGGAGCGGAGGGACGGCTGCCGGTCGACATTCCTACCCTGGACGAAAACTACGGTATCACCGACACTGAGCTGTACGCGCGGGGGTATCGGGCAGAGTAGTTTTGAAAGAGACGATCAAACACTTTATCCCGCAAGGGGCAATAACAGACCATAACTATGACAAGGAGACCGATCATGTGGACTGAACTGAAAACCGAAGAAGAACTCTCGGACTTTATGCGCCTGGTCTGCGGCTTTCACGACAGCGTACTCAAGGAGCTTTCCTATGTCAGCGGCGCTTATGTGGACGAAAACCTCAACATGTATCCTTTGAACGATAAAGCCTGCCTGCGTGTGTTGATCCAGCGGCAGGACGAGACGATGCCCGCACTGGAGCTGGAGTTTTCAGGCTTGCAGGAGCTGCGGCTTTACCCGACAGATCCTTCTTATACCAGCGAGATTCTGGACGCTGCCCTGTTCCTCCGGAACGGGCTTGTCTGCTGGTGTGACTGCGGCGACATAGGCCCGGAGAATTTCGACGATTACCGCGGGACAAGTGTCTGCGCCAAATCGCTGCGCTGGCGGCCAATTGCCGGAGTATAGGAAAAGAATGCAGCAAAACAAAAAACAGCCGCCCCGAATGGGACGACTGAGTTCTGGAGCGGCTGCCCGGATTCGAATTAGGGACCTCATCCTTACCAATCGACTGGCGACCTTGACAGGGAGTATCTGCTCATACCAACTGATCCTCAAAAACCAAGTGATACCAACGGTTTGCGGGATTTTAAATACCAATCTTCGTTGAGGAAATTCAGGAATATACTGGTAAAAATGACCCTAAAATCACCCCTAAAAAAGGCCTTTGCAGGAAAATTGTAGGAAAAAGCCTTGGTTTGGATCTCAGTCCAACCTCATCCTGACAGTTCTTGACTTTTTAAAAATTCAAGCTGATTTTTGCTCGTTGTAGGAAGATTGTAGGAAATATCCCCCGCCGGCAGTTTCAAAACACCGCCGGCGGGGGGATATGCTTCTTTATCCGATTTCCCACACAAGCGTGACAGTATCAGAGACGCTGATATCGTCCGGCTCAATGTCCAGATCATAGCTCTTGGCTGCCATCGGGGCGGTGCAGCATTCCATCATAACATCTCCGTTCATGGGGCGATACTCAAAATCGATCTCGCCCCAGGAATAGTCGACGGTCTGGATATCCTTCAGCGTGACTCCGGCGGCCTGGGTCAGAACGGACGCCTTTTCCTTCGCGTCGGCAACGGCCTTTCCAAGCAGCGTGTTCTTTGCCGCCTCCGGGTCGCTTACTGTATAGCTGATCCGGAACTCGGGCCTGACCTTGCAATTGGCCAGCGCATACAGCACCTTGCCCAGACGATCGTTGTCAGACGGAAACTCGACCTTCAACATGTGGCGGAAACGATAGCCGGAAAAGCGCTGCTTATAGCTGCCATCGCGATCTTTGTAGCTCTCATACTCGGTATCGACGCTGAAGTTGAGCGTTTTCAGATCGGCCCGTTCAAAACCGAAGGCGGAGAGGACATCTTTCAGAGCTTCCGTTTCATCGGAAGAATGCCGCAGCGTTTCGCCATAGTCTTTGAATAACCCATCGAGAGTCATGGTGATGCGGGTCATATCAGGCTTCACTTTGATCTGGCCTTTGCCGGTAACACGAATCGTTCTCATTGCGCGCTCCCTTCCTTATCCACTTGAATGATCAATTTGATCAAGTCTTTTGTAAGCAGAAACGACCGGCCCCACGGATTTATGATGATGCCTTCGTCCGACATATCTGCACAGCTTTCCAGCATGCTGCCGATAAAGTTATCGATGATGGAGGCCGCTTCGCCTCTGCGATACTCCTCGTCAGAGGTAAAGGCTGCGAGCCACATCTTTCCGTCCTTGGTCTGAATGTGATGCAGTTTGAAATGCATTTCTTCCTGACTGGTAACGGTATCGCCGATCTTGACGTGTTCAATGTCGATCATATCAAACATGGCCTGCGGCGGAATCACGGGAATCAGGAAGTGTCCGCCTGCGCGGCTGCGCTGCAGGATCGCATCCAGAACGCCGATCAGGTTCTGCTGCGTGCTGGCCTCATAATAACGGACGATTGCATCTTCAATCAGAACGTTGCCTGTCAGCGTATCGTCGGGGATCACGTCATGACCATGTTCACGGGCGATATCAAAGCGGCCGAGGATATACAGCATATCCTCCGGGAGCCTGCTCTTGCACTCAGCCGCCAGGATCGCCGGCACACCATAGAAGGCCTCCGCGATGCTGCCGGCAATACAGGTCAGCGTGTCGCAGTCACCGCCGAGAGAGACAGCCGTGCGGATGACGTCTTCAAAATCCGTCCCCTCCAGGAAAGCAGTGATTGCTTCCGGCACGGTCTTCTGACAGCTTTCATTGTGATAGTAACCCGGCCGGATCTGATCGCAGGTACGGGAGAGATCATAGCCGAATTCCCGTACGATGTAATCCCGGATTTCGTCTTTGCCGTGGCCGGTGCGGGCGAGGAAGATGGCGCTTGCCGTGGCCTCTGCGCCTTTGATCCCCTCGGGGTGATTGTGCGTGACCTCTGCGGTCAGCCGTGCCATGTGGCGGGTCTCAGCCAGTGTGTCAAACAGCCAGCCTGCGGAAGAGACGCGCATGGCCGATCCGTTGCCATAGCTGCCGCAAGGCTCGGGATGTCTGGCATGAAGCCAATGATAAAACTTCCGGCCATATCCGGCGTTGGGATACTTCTTCCCCCATTTCCGCATACTTTCCACGAGACCCGCCTTGATGTCCTCGTCCTCCCGGAACCGGAAGTCAAGCAGTGCTTCTGCCACAGCGATCGTCATGACCGAATCATCGGTGAAATGAGAATACTTGCAAAAGAGCGGAAACTCCTTGCTCTTGTCTCCTCTGTCAAATTCATAGGGCGCACCGATCATATCACCCAAAAGTGCTCCGTACATTGCAAATGCCTCCTTCTTGTGTTCTGGTCACAGTATAGCAGGCAAGAAAAAAGAAGTGGTCGTTTGCCAAGCGACAAATGACCACTTCCAATCAAAACAGACGACTGATTCTCTCGTGTTCAGGGGATACTGAAAAGGTTGCTACCATTCAGATGCCAGCAGCCTGCGTACTGCGTTATTTATCTCCTCAATAAATCCATAGTTTCATGCCTCATTATATGCTCGATCTATCAGAGGCTTAGCCTTCTCAAAATCTGCCTCAGTTTTAATCGTGATTTCCAGCTCTCCGGTTCCGTAGTGACCAACATGTCTCGTGTCGCGGGTAAATCCTTCCTCAAGGTCAACGGTATCCGGATCCAGTTTGGTCCTGACAATGATCTGTTTGTTGTATATTTCTATACAAAACACATTCTGAACCTTTTTATATGCGAGATAGAGCTTCAGCTGATTCTGAACCAAGTCATCCCCCAGCGACTCAATATAATCACATAGCGAGTCATACATAGTCTTAAAATGAGTGCTTGCTTCCGCAACTTTTTCTTCATGTGTCTTTTGTGTGTTGCTGCCGCACAGCACAGAATGTGCTGTGCTATCCGTTGCTTGTTTTACTGTTGGTGTATTCAAATACTCAAACATAATCAAATCATCTGAATACTTTTTATACTTTACCAATTTAATATTTCGCTGCATTTGATTGACAGCATGGATATCATACCTCGTAAAATCGTTGGCAATACAAACAACGCAAGGCACAGACCAGTCTATCTGATCGGCAACTTGCTTTCCGAAGGCCGCTGTCACCAAAAGAGTGAAATCCGCCTTGTGATCCAAGAGCCAATCCAGGTAAAACAACCCTTGATTGATTACATTCTCACTTGAACTCCTCTTATACTCAAAGATGACTGGACTATTGTTTTCATCTATGCCGATGCTGTCCATTCTGCCGTGAGTAATCACATATTCACTTTTCAGAAAACGCACGCCGAAGAACAGTTCCATGTTCTGCTCGATTGTGTGCTGCAGTTGTTTTTCTAAGCCGACTTGGGACGGAACCCGCTCGTGGACATTCGCACCCAATTCGAACAGCTTAAACTCTGACAATATCAATTCCTCCTCTTGTATTTGGTAAGTTTATAATACATCAAGTTGAAACAGAAAAGGTCGTCTCATAAGCGACAAATGACCACTTTAATTCTATTCTCCCAGGATCGGCTGCCCGTACTTGAAAAGGGCGGCGTTGATCTCGAAAATATCGTAATTCTTGTTTGTGATGAAATAAGTGATGATCAGATCAAACGTACTGCTCGGAGAGAGGGCGATCTCAGCTCGGGATAGAAGATCTGTCATCGTCGGCATATCCAGTTCCAGCGCGATGGCAAAGGCCAGGGCGGTTTTCTTCTTTGGCTTATAATCCGGCTTGCAGCGGATGCGGGAGAATACCTTGCGATCAATGTTTGCCTTCTTATACACGGTCACATCATCCATCCCGCTCTTGTCGATCAGCTTCAACAGACGCTGCTGAAAGCTGTCGCCCGCGTCGCCGAGGATCTCATCCAGACTCTTGCCGGAAAGATCCGGCATAGCTGCCGTGGGTGCAAGAGCAAGTTCTTCGTCGGCATCGATTGCTTCCTCACGAGCAAGCGGTGCAGACAGCCCGCTGATGTTGCTGTACAGGCTGGGCTCTTCATCGCGCTCCGCTCTGCGGCGGCGAGACAATTCGGATCTGTTCCCGTCACGCTCTTTTGCATGCAATTTAAGGGCAGTGTGATCGTCTATGAATTGCTCAATCCCGCCTACGAGGCTTTCGGAGAGCTCCAGTGCCTTGCGATCGAACACGACAATGGTTACTTTCATTTCGTGCGTCAGCAAAAACCGCTGGATCTCGGACAGGGCAATATGTAAGGCTTCATCCTTCGGAAAGCCGTATGTGCCTGTGGCAATGAGCGGGAAGGCGACACTTTCACAGCCAAGACTGTCTGCAAGGTTCAGTGAGTTTTCATAGCAGGAACGGAGAGTATCCCGTTCCCCATGAGTGCCATCGACCCAGACCGGCCCAACCGTATGGATGATGTATTTTGCATCCATGGCAAAGGCAGGAGTTTGAACAGCCTGACCGGGTGCAATGTCGCCTATCTTTTCCCGCGCTGCTATCAGCTGTTCTTCGCCCGCAGCAGCGTAAATAGCGCTGTCGGTGCCCCGACCGATCCGGGGTTTCGGATTTGCGGTATTTACGATGGCGTCAGCCTTTACCTTTGTTATATCATTTCGGATGATTTGAAAGGGCATACGCATCACCTCATTCTGATTGAGAGGACATAAGAATATAACCTTCAGAGATTTTCAAGCTGGAAATCAAATCGTCCCGCGTTATCTTTCCAGCAAAAATGTTGCCGCTTCATCTGCAACATGGACAATCCATGCAAGCGGATACTGCTCATACGCATCGCTGACATCGCGGACTGTTCCTGCGTTCCCGTCAGAAAAGCCCATATGGCAATTGATCGCCGCAGCTTCTTCCGGTGTCAGTTTCATGAAATACTGAATCTGGTACACAGACTTGCTCCCATGCCCGCCAAAATGATATCGCTCGTCAACTGTGTAGAAGGGAATCTCCTGCCAGACCCCATCAATCTTTTTGTTCCGATACTCTGTTGTGTAGAAATTGACCTTGCAGACATCATGAAACAGTGCGGCAATTGCAAGAGATTCTTCCGACAGCGTTGTCGGCGAAAGAAAAGCAAGCTTTCGCGCATAATCATATACATCCAAAGAGTGCTCGCAAAGGCCGCCGGCATAAGCGCCGTGATAGCGGGTGCTGGCCGGAGCTGTAAAAAAGTCTGCTTTTAAAAGCCAATCAAGCAGTTCTTCTAATCCTTCACGATGTATTGTTTCACGGCAGATGCTCAAAAAGCGTGTTTTTTGCTCGTCTATGTTCATTTCATCACATCCTTGAAATGAAGTATAGCACATTCGGGGAGCCGTGTAAAAGGAAAGATGGATGATGGTTTATCAAACAGCGGTACTGTAGATAAACACTTCGGAAATCTCCCGGTCATAGCCGTCATAAAAGCCTTTCGGCATGCCCAGGACGATTCGCGCGCCTCTGTTGTACAAAAGAAGCAGATTGTTTGCTTCTTTGTCAAAGGTCAGCCCTTCGATTTCACCCTGCTTTGTCACGTCGTCAAACGTTCGCTCCAGCGTAACAGTGCAGTAGGTGCAGCCGTCGATGATCTTTGCCCTGTATAGATGATCCGGCTCGTTATCGTCTGCCGTACCGTCGTCCGCGGTCATATAAAGGTAGCCGTCATAGTAAGCCACGCCCTGCAGCCACTGGGGCGGCATCTGCATATGGACCTTGCCGAGATAGACGCCCGTCTCCAGATCATACCTGTAGAGGTACCGGCCGCTCTCTTCACCGACCCAGGAACACATCCACACCGATTTTGTATCCGGGTCCACCGCGATCCCGGAGCACTCCAGCTGTCCGCTTTCCGCCTCAAAGGGGAAGGTGCGTTTGAGCTCCAGCGTATCGCCGTCATAGACCGCGATCTGAATGTTTTTCCCGACGCCGTCCATGAAATACTCCGCGCCGATGTACAGTTCATTCTCATATACGTCGATATCCGCGATGTGATTGACTTCCAGTTCATAGCCCTTGAAGGGATCATCGTTTTTAAGAACCAGATTCCAGTCTTTATCATACTTTGCCAAGGAGGCGGAACCGCTTACCCAGTAATTCCCTTCCTCGGCGCAAACGCCCTGCCTTCCCGTGACCTCCACAGAGCCGGTCAATGTATACGCATGCGCCGGCAGCATAACGGCGGGGTCCTCTTCCGGCCGCGGTGCGGCTTCCTCCAGTGCAAAAGCCTGACAGGACAGGGATGTCAGGATCATGATTGACAAAAATAAAGATACGATTTTTCTCGCCATCGTTTTACCGCCTCCTAAAGAATATCTCCGTATTTTTCATGTGCTATGCGCAAAAGAAAAAGCATCGTCTCAGCCATCTTTTATACGCTCAGCAGATTGTTTTGCAGGGACAGGGACAGCGCGAGCTTCCGCACACCCTTTTCCCCAAAATCGACCGTGAGAATGTCGTCCTTGACGGAGAGAATTTTCCCGCTTCCAAAGGATTTGTGACGTACAAAACCTCCGGCGCGAAGCTGCGACAGAATACGGTCGGAAGCAGCTTTTTTCAGCGCGGCGCTGTTGATGACAGGCGCGGATGGTCTCTCCGCCTGCATGGCGTATTCCAGCTTTTTGCTTCTGCGCGGCAGCATCTCTTCGACGGTCAGCAGTTCGCAGTGACCGTCCGGGAAGGAGACCAGCTTCCGGTCAAGGCATTCCGCGACGATTTCTCCTCTGCCCAGAGCCGCATCGAAAAACTGCTTTCCAATCTGCGGGAGAAGAAACGGCGCGAAAATATCATCCGTGTCCAAAACCGGTGTCGGCAGGGTTTTCGTGATCTCCGAAACAAAGCAGGAGGCTTCGCCGCACTGGAACAGGTACAGTTCGTTTTTGGCTCTGGTCATGCCCACATAGCAGAGCCGCCGCTCCTCCTCGTACTGCCGGATCTCGTCCGGATCCTCCACCTCGTTCGCGGACTTTGGCGGCAGGATCCCGTCAATCATGTCCGCAAGATAAACGCAGTCATATTCCAGCCCCTTGCTGGAGTGGATCGTCGAGAGAATGATCTTGTTTCCCGCGGCGTTCTGATGCTCCGCAATGGTCGCGCGAAGCCTGTCCAGCTTCTCCAAAAACAGGAGGGGTGTTTCGATCCCCTTCGCCAGCATCCCGAGGATGAAGAGCTTGCCCTTATCCAGCTTTCGCTGATCCACAAAGCGGCCGTAGTGCATGGCCTCCCAGATGCGATGGACAGCGGTTTCGGCGTTGTCAGTCTGAATCTGCGGCAGATTCTGCATGAGATCAAGCACGGTGTCCTGCACTGCGCCGTGGATTTCGGGCGCGTGCATGAGCTCCTCAAACAGCGGCTTTCCGCTTGCCCGGCTGCGCTCGATCGCATACAGGGCGGATTTCTTCGATATTGCGGTGCCGAACTTGTAGTACAGGCGCAGGAAAAGTTCCTCACTGCGGGGATCGTAGGAAAAGCGAGTGATGTCCAGCACATCGATCACGACGCGGTTGGAGAAAAACGTGTCCTCAATATTCCGGCAGTTGTAGGGGATGCCGTTTTGCTCAAAGCAGTCGATCAGCGGCAGGGCGGTGTCGTTGTTGCGAAACAGAATTGCCGTTTCACGCTTGCATTGCTTTGCCATGTGGACAAGGTATTCGTATTGATACGCCCGCGACTTCGCGTGGATGACATGCACCGGGGAGGCCTTCCCGCGGGTGGGGATCATGGCCTTCTCGCGGCGGTAGCGATTGGCCGAGACAAAGCGGTTGGCGGCTGCGATGATCTCCTCGCCGGAACGGTAGTTTTCCTCCATGAGCAGAATCTTTGCGCCCGGATGGTCGGTTTCAAAATTCAGCAGGGCGTCCGGCCAGGCGGCGCGGAAACCGTAAATGCTCTGGTCCTCGTCGCCGACCATGAAGAGATTCTCGCTTTTAGAGGCCAGCAGCTGGATGATCGCGTGCTGGATTCGGGACGTGTCCTGTGCCTCATCCACGCAGATATACGGAAAGCGCTCCTGAAAAGTATTCAGCACGACGGGATATTTTTGCAGGATGGTATAGGCATAGGCCATCTGATCGTCAAAGTCCATCAGGTGCCGCTGCCGCAGGGCGTCCCGGTACCGCTGGACGATTTCGGGCAGATGGTCGATCTCACTGTCAAGCTTTTCGATCTCTTCCTCCGTCAGCATCATGTTCTTGATGTATGTGATGAGACGGCGGACTTCCCGGATCTCACTGTCCTCCGGGTAGCCATCGTTTACACTTTGACAGATTTCGCGGACGAGGCGGTTGAGCTCTCCCTCGTCCGTCACCAGATCAAAGGGCGAGCGGCCTGCGTGGCTGCGGCCAAAGTAGTCGATAATAGATTTGGAGACACTGTTGATCGTGCGAAACTGGAGCCCTTCCGCGGCGGCCTCACCGAAGAAGGCAGCAAAGCGGCTCTTCATGTCCTTCGTCGCCGCGACGGTGTAGGTCATTGTCAGGATGGATTTCGGATCGATTCCCCTGCAAAGAATCATATACCCCAGCCGGGTCACCAGAACGGTGGTTTTGCCGCTGCCCGGCGTCGCCAGCAGAAGTACCGGCCCGTCGACGGTAGATACCGCTTCCTTCTGCTGGGCATTCAGCCTGCGCATATATTGTTTTTCAAATTCCTTTGGATCCAAGGCGGGCCTCCTGATGATTGTTCTTTCAAATAGCACAATCCGTTTGCGGCACCTTCCGGATCGGGTGTCGGATCACGGTCTTGCGCTTGGCGGGCTCGACCTTCCGCGCGTCGGAGAGGTAGATTTCATGGTGCAGGCGTGTGCCACTGAGATCGTTCTCATACCCGTTTTCCTGAAGAAACCGATCCATGACCGCCACCGTCGCGGGCTCGTCGTCATAGGGACCGATGTGCATGATCTGCACACACGGACCTTCTTCGACAGTCAGAAACTCCGCCGCCGAGCAATCGAGCTTTTTCTTCTTCGCCGCCGTCTCCACGGCCCAGCGGAAATCCGCCTCTGTCACGAAATCCGGCAGGCGGATCACGGAGATCCAGCGGAACCCGGCCTTGTTGGAGTAATCCACGCCTTGGACACCCTCCTGCCACCAGAAGCCCTCCAGCGGCGGGACCACATATTCGTAAAAGCCCTCGATCCGGTGATCGGTCTTATAACTCATTTTAAGCGTATAGGCCACCGCGTAGAGAACGCCGATGGCCGCCTGATAGGCACCGCCCTCCACATTGGGATCGCCCTGCCCCCGGACGGCGATATAGTTGGCCGCGGGTACGGTCACGATCTCCGGCGTGTTCTTCGGCATGTAAAATTCTTTGTATTCCTTCTTGAAGTCAAAGGCCATGATTCTGCCCTCCTGAGCAATAAACAGCTTCTTTTTTACAGCAGCACCGCGCCCTCGCCGAAACGGCGTGGACGGGAGGCGAGCGTTTCCGCGCTCATGCGTTCTTTCGTCAGACGAATCTCACGCAACAGTTCCGCCTTGTCGCGGGGCAGCATGGCATCCACGCGGACAATATTGGACGGGTGCAGGGCAAAGTAGCGGCAGTGATCAAGCTCCAGACGGCTGACCAGCGCCTCTGTCTCGTCAAGATATTCGGCCACTGTGTTCTCCACAAAAGCGCCGCTGCGGATGTCTTCATCCAGCGGGCAGCCCGGCTCCGAGTGCATGGTGCCGGTAAAAATCAGGTTCGGCTGCCCCAGGTTTACAAGTTCCGCCGTAGCAACGGCGTTGGCCTCTCCGTTCCCGGAACCGGCACAGCCGAGGATCAGATTCAGACCGAAATCCATCCCGGCCTCTTTGAGCCGTGTCAATTCATACACCGCTTCGTCGGCAGTGTGATCCTTGTTCATGTACTTCAGTGCAGGGCCATATCCGCTCTCCACACCGATATTCAAATCATTGATTCCCAGTTCCCGCAGTCTCCGCAGCTCATTATCCGACTTGCCGCGGATGTTCTTGATGGAGGCGTACATGGCAATGGTCTCCACCTCCGTGAGCTTTTCGTGGATCAGGCGTGCAATCTCAGCCAGACGGTTCGCAGGCAGCACGAAGGGATCGCCGTTTTCCAGAAATACGCGCCGGGTATTCGGATAGAACAGGCTGGCTTCCTCCAGATCTTGTTCGATCTGCTCCATGGGTTCCATGTGAAAGGGCGTGTCCCGGTACATGGTGCAGAAGCTGCATCGGTTATGGGAGCAGCCCGTTGTCACCTGCAGCAGCAGAGACCGCGCCTCGAAGGGCGGACGATAGATATTGCCGGTATAGTGCATCGTTTTATCCTCACAATCGTAGATTACAAAACCATCAGCAGCGTTCCCGCGCCGATCAGAATGCAGCCAAGCACGGACTTGGTTGTCACTTTTTCATGCAGAAAAACAAAGGCCAGCACGATCGTGATGACGACGGAGAGCTTGTCGATCGGGACGACCTTGGACACATCTCCAAGCTGCAAAGCCTTGTAATAGCAGAGCCATGAAGCGCCCGTGGCAAGGCCGGAAAGGATCAGAAAGATCCAGCTTTTCTGGTCGATCGACCGGATGCCGCCCTGCTGATTTGTAAGGAAAACCATCCCCCACGCCATGACCACCACGACCATCGTGCGGATCGCAGTTGCGAGATTGGAGCCAACCCCTTCAATGCCCAGCTTTGCCAGTATGGATGTCAGCGCGGCAAAGACCGCAGACCCGAGAGCTAACCAAAACCACATCATTTTATTGCCTCCTCAGATGCCGCTCCGGGAAAACCCGCAGCGGCATTCGTCCGTTTATACTTCTTTATCGGTAAATACCCGATAGAATTTGACCATAAGGGGAACATAGGTAGCGCCGAATACGCCCAGCGCACCGAGGAAGACCGGCTTTTTGTGCGCAGGCTTGATCTGCATACCGATCATCATCCCCAGGGAGATCAGGCAGAATTTCAGGACTGCGATGATCTTCCAGTCGCAGGTCGCAATATATCGGTTCGCTGCTTCAAACAGTCTGCTCATACGTTTTTCCTCCGTTCATTTTCTACGTGCCCGGATCCGGGATGCCCTGGCTGTTCGATTCTCATTTGCGCGACAGATTTGATCCTTCTTTTTTGTCAGTCTACCACATACCGGGGATACTTGCAATCATGGGTTGATCGTATTGGGATGTAAAGCATAAGGCGCAAAATGCTTGTTCTGTTATACAAGATACGATTTTTAGAAAAGGGAAATTTTACCAAGAAATCGGCAATGAAAAAGCACAGCGCCGGCCGGGCTTGTCTCGGTCGGCGCTGTGCTTTGTATCAGGTTTTGGGCTTCACTCTGCACTCAGGACGCAGGTGCCCTCGCTGATTTTCAGGGCGGTGTTTTCGGAGAGCGTGATCTGGACAGATTCGCCGGCCTTGAGCTCGTAGGATTTGAGCACTGTGCCGTAGTCGCCGATGATCTCAACCTCGGTGTTGATGATGTCGCTCATCATGCCGCCGAGAGAGCCCATCAGACCGCCGAGGGGACTGTCGCTGCCGCCGTAGAGATCGCCCAGCGAGGAGTACAGTCCGCCGTAAGTGTCGCCGGAGGTCTCCGCGCATTTGAGCGTGTAGGTGCCGGGCATGATGTCATCGCCCACGATGTACTTGCCCTCGCGCAGGGTGATATCCTGCTGGAGCTTGAGCCCGCGGCTTTTCATCTCCTTCCGCACGGCCTCATAGAGCTGCCGGAGCTCGCTGTCGCTGTACTGCCGAAGCCCGGAATCGGCGAGCGCTGTGGGCGAGAGGACAGCCAGCGCAAGAACAAAAACGAGAAGCATGGATAACAGTCTTTTCATGATGTACCTCCTGTTTATTATTTTATCATGCAAAGTATACCAAAATGCAGCCTGCCCCGTTGACCCCGGTTTGGGGGCAACGGGGCAGATTTTCATGTGAGAAACGGCGGGAGATCATTTTCCCGCAGGATCGCGTCCACGTCGTGAATGTCATAGACCCGGTTTTGGATCGCCACAATGAAGGCCGCGTCGCGGGGGAGCCGCGCGTGCAGCGGCGCCATGCCGTAGAGGATCAGCGCCTCGTCGGTCTCATTGAGATCAAACCGCGCCGCAAGGCAGAGGCGCAGGATCGTGTCGCGCTGTGTCGTGTGCTTCTGCATAGATACCAGCTTGTAGCCGTAGCGCTCCGGCAGGTCGGCGGCGAGGAACACGTCCTGCTGCAAAATGTCTTTCTCCTTGAATTTCTCGCGCATGTAGTCTGCGAAGGGATGCTCGCTGCGGATCAGCTCGTCCGCATTGCGGGAAAGAAAGCCAGCCAGATCCTCCGGCCGCAGCGCAGCAAGCTCCGCGCGCAGCCGCATTCCCACCGCTTCATAAGTTGCTTGTGCCAAGATGTTCACCCTTTCTATAGTTGAACACCGCCCGGGCCATACCTGAGCGGTGCTCTACTATAGGGGCTGTAAATTTTGCGAAGGGACTTACTTTTTCGTCACTTCATCCCTCAACTCCAAATGTTGCTTCTCCAACTCTTTCCACTTCCGGTCAAGCTCCTTGAAGTCCTGAACAGCCTGCTTCATTTCGTTGGAGTTATAGGGCACGCCCTGCTCGACCAATTGCCGGAGCCGATCCCGCGCGGCTTCCAGGTCGATACCCATGCTGTAAAGCCGCGCCGCTGACGCGATAAGCAAATCCTTGTTGTCCATACGCTATCCCTCTATTGTAAATTTAGGCTATGTATAGCCTAAATAGTAGCACGCATAGCCTACTTTTGCAAGCTGAATTCTATATGCTTGCAAGAGAAAGGGCGGCGATGGTATGGACACGATCACGGCAATTAAGAATCGAATTCTCATGCTCTGCGCAGAACGCAATATTTCTATCAACAAACTCGCAACGATGTGCGCTTTGCCGCCGTCTTCTGTGAAGAATATCCTTTACGGCAGAAGCACCGATCCCAAAATCCTGACCATAAAAAAGATTTGCGATGGGCTGGACATCACGCTCGCGGAGTTCTTCTCCACGCCTGAGTTTGATGCTCTGGAACAAGAAATCAAATGAAGTGCTGGTCGATTTACCACAAGTATAAGGATAATCGGATTGCCCGGAGGCGAGTGAAACAGTCTCGGGACAATCCGTTTATGAATTTCCGCACACGGGCGTTTCATAAAAAAGGAATGATTTACCAAGTTGGCTTGGCAAAACAGAATTAGCAAGAAATGACTTTCAGCAAAAGATTGTCATTCATTAAA
>CADAUZ010000028.1 GCA_902791215.1 Oscillospiraceae bacterium
GCAGAGCCCGCCTTTGGCGAACGACCTTGCTTGCAAGGTCTAGTGAGTTATACCTTCCGGCGCACGGCTGGCGCGAAAGGTGGATGCGGCTTATGGGCATCCAGCTTTCACGTCAGCCAGGGTGGAGAATTCTGCGAGCCGCAGCGAGCAGAATGCTTCGCCCGATGAAGTCCGGGGAATGATCTGACCGCAGTCAGATCGTTCCCCGGACGGTGCGCCGGGAGGTATATAAAGCCCCCGTCCCGCCGCAGCGACATTGCGCCCCGGTCTCGCATACTGTTTCCCGTGTTGGTGTCAAAGATGTCCCTTGTTGGTGTCAGTTTTCCGGCAGTTGATACCAAAACTGAGCTTCTGGGATATCATGCTTCCTGACCAAGGCGGCCCTGATACCAGACTGAGCCTTCTCTGATACCAAGGTGGTATCATTCTTGATCATGTTCGACATCAATCCAGTAATCAAGAGTATCCCAGTGCAGGCCAGCTCTGAAATGTTGCAGTGCTTCCTGCTCAAGCTCATCCGCGCGGGTGCGGGTTATAAGGAAGTGTTCAGCAGCTTTCCTTTGGGGTACTTCATCATCAAACGGATAACCAAAGCGATAGCAGAGGTACTTCTTTTCACGCGGTTCAAGAGAATTGACCGAGCGGCAAATTTCCTCCGATGTTTCCCGCGCAAGCGCCATTGGTTCCGGGCGTTTCTTATATTCATCAGGCCGAAGCTTCAGATTTATGTGCGCGGGCTCTTCCTCTTCCTGCTTATCCTCCTCTACGCGGAAACCTTCATTTTCCTCTTTGATGTCTGAAAAGTATTCTCTCTCAAGATCTGCCAACTTGTTCTCAATACATTTTCCGGCAAGCGTGAGCAGTTTCGTCCCGTAAGAAGGCTTAAACGCAATGATCGCTCTCCACATGCCTTCCCTCGCGGCCTGCATGAGATCGTCCAAATCTACAGAATACTCCTGTGTATTCTTAAATGCTATGTTCCAGACTTTGCGAGCTCTCTCCGCGAGAAAAGCCTCATTACGCCAGATCAATACATCCATCGCATGCCCGCTGCCGGCCTGTGCCAGCGCGCACAGAGCCTCGTTGCTGATCGTCTTCCACTCCGGCGGGACATACGGTTTTATTTCCAGATCTTTCATTCTTTTTTCTGTGCGGCTATACGCGCGATGCTGATGAAAGCGGACAGCAGCTCATCCGAAATCCGGTCACTGATCTCCGGGAGATAGGCAAGACTCTGTCTGAATCTCTCGGCAAATTCCTCCTCGGAAACTTGTATGAGCTGCGAAGCCTCGCCGCCCTTGGTGAAATGCTCGACTGTGTTTTGGAAAGCTTCCCGTGTCAGCTTCTTCATTTCCTCTACCCGCGACGGGAATTCCTTTTTCAATCGAACAATGATGCTCCGAAACTCCGCTTGCATTTGCGTGAGCTCCGTTTCATACAGCGGTGTGGACATGGCGGAAACGATCTTGCTCGTCTTTCTTGCTGCACCCCGCAGCTTGGCATCTTCCTTTCCGATGCGTCCCACCACCTCGCTGACCGATGCATACAGCTGATTACGTGCGGCATATCCGGCCGCCATGGTTTCGTCAAAGAAATCCGCGACATGGTTGCTCAGAACTGCAAACTGTGGGTCTTCCAACAGCAGGTTGACCACCTGAACATTGACAGCACCGGTGTAAAGATTCCGGGCCGCCTGAATGGAAAGCCCCAGCTCTTCAATATCGTAATTCTTCCGGTCGGGAATGTCCGTCAGGCCGAGAAGAAAATCTGTGGACACGGAGAAAAATTTTGCCAGGGCCTGTACCGCCTCGTCCGAGACCTTCTTGTTTTTATTGTTCTCGATGCGGCCAAGCAAACTTTCATTGACACCGCTGTGTTCAGCAAGCTCTTTTCGCGTCAGGCCCTTTTCCTCGCGCAAATCGCGTACCCGGTCGCAGAGTTTCCCAGGCAGATATGTTTTCTGCTTCATTCGATTCGCCTCCTCTCGACAGCCGGAAGTATCCTGCTGTCATCTTCTATTATACAAGAAAACTTGTCCCAAAAGTTTCCCTCAATTCGGTGCCGTTCGGCAACCAGGGGAAACTTTTGGGACAAGTTATATGTTAGACTGTGTACAGAAAGAAAAAAGGAGGCGCACAAAAATGAAAGGATATTATGCGGGAAACGGGTATTACGGTTATGTGGATGGGCGCTATGTGCTGTTCAGCAGCGAGAGCGATTATTACGAGATGATGGAAGACGAAGCCGCATAAGGTTTATGGATACAATTCAGTGAGGCGCTTTGCCTCGGCGCGCATTTCCTCCACCAGCGATTTTGGTCCGGTGATGCGCACGCCGTCGCCCAGCGCGATGATCCAGGCGATAAAATGGCGGCTGGCGCTGACCTCGACCGACGCGGTGAAAGTATCGTCATCGATCGGCTGGATCGTGATGTCTTTGCCGAAACGGTCGATCAGAGGGCCGGCCATGTCGCTGCGTCCCTCAAGGGTCACGCGCGTGAGCTTGCCGCCGTACATGCCGAAGAGGCTGCGCGTGTATTTCGCGGCGTCGAACTCCTTGAATTGCTGCTTGCCCTCGCGGGGCTTATCGGTGATGGACAGGCGCAGGATCTTGTCCACGCGGTAGTGCTTGATCTTTCGGTCGTTTGCGTCGTAGGCGACGAGGTAGTAGTTTTCATCGTCCCACAGCAGGCACCAGGGGCTGATGCGATACCACTCCCCACCGTGCCGAAGCTCCTGTTCTCTGTGTACGTTCCACTGAAAGTATTGGAAACGGATCTGCCGGTCGGCGTTGATGGCCTCATGCAGCATGTCCACGTTGTAGAAGATGCTCTCGTTCATGGCCTTGATGCGCCCGGTGATCAACACCTGCCTCTGGAGGCGCTGGGCCTCGTGGATACTGGCGAGAGATTCCAGCTTCTTGATGAGCTGGCGGGACTTCTTCTCCGTGATGAAACGGGAGCCCTGCACGGCATCCACCAGCAATTTCAGCTCCGGCAGCTCGAAACGGCGCGTGGCGAGATGATAGAGCACATTCCGCCCCGACTGTTCACTGAGGATTTCGAGGCCAAATTTCTCCAGCTCTCCGAAGTCCTTGTATAAGGTTTTCCGCTCCGCGTTCACACCGTAAGCCTCGAGCCGGTCAACGATCTCCTGCAGGGACAGGGCATGGGAGTCGTCCGTCTCCTCGGAGAAGATTTTGACAAGGTAGAGCATTTTAAGTTTCTGGTTATCTCCCGCGGCCATGGGGCATCCCTCACTTTCTGAAGTAAGTATAGCAACATATGGTCACCAGTTCAAGGATCAACTGATTCTACTTAAAGAGTATGAACTGAATTGCTTATATTAACAGTCTTTTGCTATAATCTGTATAATATATTTTTCCCTAAAGGATTACATTATTAGTGATTACATAAGCTATATCAAAAATATGATTGACTACAGTGGCAAAATGCCTTAAAATTAAATAATAAAGCAAAATAGAAAGGAAGTCTGGAATGGCAACTCCGCCGAGCAAAGGAAAGCTCTTGTATCACATCACTCACATTGACAATATTCCTTCAATCCTTACTCTTGGCTTAATGTCAAGAAAAACTCTTGAGCAAACTGGAATCTACTTCAAAGACACTGCTGATCAAGAAATACTTAACAAACGAGAAAACTATAAGGATTCACTATCTCAATACGTGCTTTTTCATTTCTTCGCAAAAAACCCATACGATGGTGCTGTGTGTAAAACAAATGGTGCTGAAAACATGGTAATAATAACTATTCCTCGAGCCTTGCATCAGCAATATAGGTTTTTGGTTATTCCCTCTCACCCATTAGATAGCGATACCCCAGATATTTATCCATATGAAGAAGGTTTGAAAAAAATAAGATGGGATATCTTGGATATGCAGGTTGGCAGAGACTATCATAATCCTGAAATCAAAAAGGCATGTATGGCGGAATGTGTTGCTGATCGTACTATCTCGCCTTTAGATTTCTATGGATTATATGTAAAAACTGAAGCAGCAAAAGCGAAAATACAGAGAATGGAGAATTCACACCTCGTAAACATTGAGGTTAAGCCGTTTATGTTTCCATGAATGCCACGTTCCCAATCAAGGAGATGTGTAAATGTTTTTTTTCACTACAGGAGATTTATTAAAGGCAGATGTTGACGCTCTAGTCAACACTGTAAATTGTGAAGGATATATGGGAAAGGGCATTGCATACCAATTCAAACTCCAGTTCCCTGAGAATAACGATTCTTATGTTAAGGCTTGTAAAGCGGGCAAGCTTACACCAGGTAGCCTGCATTATTTTAAAGAAAAAAATAAATATATTATTAATTTTCCAACTAAAAATAAGTGGCGAGAAAAATCAAAAATGGAATATATTGATTCTGGACTTGATGAATTAGTACTTCTTGTTAGATCATTACAATTAAGAAGTATCGCAATACCGCCTTTAGGTAGTGGAAATGGTGGGTTACCTTGGGCAGAGGTTAAGCGCCTAATCGTAGACAAATTGACTGTCCTCGCACCTCAAATAGATATCTATATTTATGAACCATCTAGGAATTTTAAGGCTGTCCCAAGTGTTGAGCCATCATTAAGTGCATCAGCATTGATCTTGATGGAAATAAAATTGCACCTGAATTCATTTGATAAATTTAGGCTACAAAAGGCTGCTTATTTTGCCAATATTTTTTCCTTAAAAAAATATTTTCGTTTTGAAGCTTATAAATATGGTCCATATGATCATTCGATAGATATAATTAGTAAGAAAATACGCGAATTTCAGGCATATTATCATACTGAATCGACAGAGGAAGCGAAAAAAATTTTGTATAATAAGATCGTAAGTAATTCCGTTAACAAAAAAATAAGCGATTTTTGGATTCCTATCCAAAAATCATGTAAGCTTGTCAATTCAATTGAATCAGACCATGAACTAGAGTGTTTGGCGACAATTTGTTTTTTAATTGAGCAATCAGGTAGTATGACTGCTTCGGAGATTGTCAAAGGCTTCGAAAAATGGTCACCAGAAAAAGCACAACGCTTTTCTGAAAAAGAGATCCTTAACGGAATTAACAAATTATCTTCTTTGGATATCGTTCAAGAAGGGTTACTCGGGTATAGTCTTGTCTCATAAGCATAAACACCACTTTATTGACACATTAATACCTTAGGGCTCCAAACAAATATACTATATTTCTTATAAGGGATTTCGGCTCAAAAACACGCTGGACAATCTGTGTAAGATTTTGCAATGTGGTCTCGCAGAAGTTATGCTTTATTTCCCTAATGAGGAACTGAACTGACCCGAAGCTGTGTTCATATACTCGGTTTTAGGTCAGTTTTTTATGTTATCTCATCATAACATCCCGGCGCCGAGATTTTTATTCAGCTTTTAATACCTTATCAGTTGATATCTTCCTTCTCTGCCATTATCGAATACTGATTGTTTCTTTCTTCACGGCTTTGCTGTCATAATATCGGCGATACTCCATGGTGTCGCACGCGATCAGGCTTGGGAAGCTGCCGGACTCGCAGTTCAAACCTGTAATAGAGCTTGCCGCAGGAATGTCCGCTTTGCGCTCTTCCATGTCATAGAGCATCAGGAATAGCGCATCCTGGGCCATATCCATCGCCTCGACGAGCGTTTCGCCGGACGTTGCAATTTCCAGATCAGGGAAAACAACGCTGTATGCGCCATCTTCCGGAGTAAAAATTGCCGAATATACATATTTTTTCCCTGCCATTAGTTGGTTACCTCCCTGTATTTGAGTATACTCTTTTTTAATTATTCTTGATTTAAAATAACTGCTCACTTTTTTGGATAGTGCTGCACTATAACAGATCATGACAGCAGAATCCCCATAGATATCCCTTCATCTCATCATAGTCTAATTGATCAGCCAATACAGTATGCTGCCCAGCCGACAAAGCATCCGTTCTCCGGCATCACCAATACCCCATCGCTGCATCCACGCTGTCGGATCAGGAGACATTGCCAGACTTCGCCCTGCGAACACAGCCCAGCATTGTCCTCAATAAACTGACGATCTGCCAGCATGTCCGTGATGAAATTCTCATAGTCCATCTTTCCCAGCTCGATTGTTTTCACGATCCGGTATTCTCGCTCGTGTTTATACAAGTGAGGCTGCATCAGATCGCCGATGGTGCGTGGATGCCGAATAAAGCAGGCGCTTCCGCTCTTCTCCATAAATAGCACTCCTATTCTATATAGGCATTATTGCCTATAACACTTCATCGCCATTATAGGCAATAATGATGATAATGCAAGTGCTTTGAGAAGGGAGGGTGCTGTATGATCTCCTACGATCCGTTGTGGAAGACGATGAAGGAACGCGGAGCAACCACCTATACGCTGCAGGTCAAGGGTCAGATCAGCAGTTCCACGATTCGCCGCCTCAAAGCCGGAGATTCTGTCTCAACAAATACCCTGGACGCGCTCTGTAAGATTTTGCATTGTGATCTTGCGGATATCGTGCTTTATCTCCCTGATGAAGAGCAGAACTGACCCGAAGCCATGCTTCATGCGCTTCGGGTTTTATCTTTTCCGAGTCAAATGCAAATTTGCATTTGACTCGCCGATTTTTCACTTTCAAATGCAAAAGTGGTCAAAAAAGCCCATTTTTGCATTTCCTTCCGTATAATATATATAGAAGGGTTAAACCCCAGTAAATAAAATAGCGTGGCATAAGGCAAGCCGCTGGTTACATGAATCAATCATGTGTCCGGCGGCTTGTGCTTTATATCTGCGCAATTCAAGAAAGGAGAAAACGAAAATGAATCTTACCAACACAAAGCCCGTGATCATCGGCATCGACCATGGTTACGGCAACATCAAGACCGCGCATGCGATCTTCAAGACCGGCGTCACCGTCTGCGACACCGAGCCGATCTTCAAAGGCAATCTGCTTGTCTACCGGGATCAGTACTACATCATCGGGGACGAGCACAAGGAATTTTCCGCCGCGAAAATGGGTGATCAGGATTATTACATTCTGACCCTCGCGGCGGTCGGGATGGAGCTCAAGCTTCGGGGCTTGAACAAAGCCAACGTGCATCTGGCGGCAGGACTGCCGCTTACCTGGGTGGGCGAACAGAAGGAGGACTTCAAAGCCTACCTGCTCCAGAACAAGGAGGTGGACTTCACATTCAGGGGTGAAAGTTTTCATGTGGAGTTTGTGGGGGCTGATGTGTTGCCGCAGGGCCTGTCCGCCGTGGCGGATCATCTGCGCGAGTTTAAGGGGGTGAACATGCTGTGTGACATCGGCAACGGCACCATGAGCATCATGTACATCAACAACGGCAAGCCGGTTTCCACCAAAAGCTTCACCGAGAAATACGGCACCCACCAGTGCACGCTTGCCGCGCGCGAAATGCTGATGCGCAAATGCGGTGTATCCGTGGACGAAGATGTGATTGAGACCGTGCTTCGTTATGGCGAGGCGGATATCGGCATGGAGTATCTGGACGTGATCCGACAGGCGGCAAAGGAATACGCGGCCGGCATCATGCGCCGCCTGCGCGAGCATGAGTATAACCCGGCGCTCATGAAGCTCTATGTGGTGGGCGGCGGAGGCTGCCTGATCCAGAACTTCATCGACTTTGACCCTGGCCGGGTCACGATCAACGACGATATCTGTGCCACTGCCAAGGGCTATGAGCGGCTGGCTGAACGAAAGCTGGAAGGCAAGGTATGAGCGCTATGTTCAAAACCACGCTCCGCATCAAGACCGATACGCCCGAGGGGCGCAAGGCGCTGGGTTATCTCAAAAGCCGGGACAAGACCAAATACCGCTCTTATAGCGACGCAATCATCACGGCAGTGAACGGGTACTTTGACCGGGAGTGGCAGCTTGCCGACGACCCCTATCTGGAAACGCGGGAGAAAGAGGATGCTTTCCTGCAAAGAATCCTCGAAACCGTGGAGCGCGGTGCGCAGGCCAATCCCTTGAATAGCCTTGCCGCGCTGCTCCAGAACGTGCAGTCCGCACCGGATACCAAGGCGATCGAAAGAGATTTGGATACGGCGATAGACTTCATCGACAGCCTGTAAAACAGATCATTCACGTTTCCGTGCAAAATGATTCCGAAAGATACGGAAACTTCACCATTTGGCGCTGTTCCAAACGGTGAACAGCATACACGAGAATGTGGGACTTTTCGTGGAATAGTGAAGAGCCCCACGAAACAAGAAAGTCCGATAGAGGCTCTGCGGAGTCTCCATCGGGCTTTTTCATTCTGATTAACTGAGAAAGGAGATTCAAATGAACAACACAAGAAATGAAATCAAGGCGCAGATCATCCGCGCCGGGTTTACCATGCAGGAGGTGTGCGACCGGCTGCATGACGACTATGGTTGGAGCGACAGTGTCTCCAACTTTTCCAACAAGCTCAGGCGGGAGTCGCTCCGCTTTCGGGAGATCGTGGAGCTGGCCGATGTGCTGGGCTATGACATTGTTTGGCAAAGGAGGAAGGAAAGATAAGTAATAACGCCCAATACGCCATTTTTCGATTTAAGAAATACAAGGGGCCGGAGATCGGCAGAATCGAGGCCCATAATGAGCGAAGGAAAGAAGTATACGCCAGTAATCCCGACATTGACCTGAGTCGGACGCAGCACAATTTTCACATCATTGAGCCGACAGACCGCTACCGCAAAATGTCCGAGGCCCTGATCAAACAGTATGGCTGCCCCAGAGTCCGCAGCGACAGTGTAAGAGTTGTGGAGACCCTTATCACCGCAAGTCCGGAGTTTTTTGAGGGGAAAAGTGAGCAAGAGATCCGCGCTTTCTTCCAGCACGCCGTTGACTTTCTGAAGAATGAGCTGGGAGAGGATCGGCTGATTGCCGCCCCTGTCCACATGGACGAGAAGACGCCGCACATGCACCTCTCTTTCGTCCCGATCACGAAGGACGGGAGGCTCTCAGCAAAGGACATCGTTGGCAATTGCAAAAAACTCACCGCATGGCAGGATCGCTTCTGGCTGCACATGGTCAGCATTTATCCCGATTTGGAGCGTGGGGAAAGTGCCAGCAAGACCGGGCGCGAGCATATCCCGCCGCGCATCTTCAAGCAGGCGGCAAACCTGAACAAACAGGCCAAGGAGATTCTGGAGCTTTTGTCGGAGATCAACGCCTTCAACGCAAAGAAAACCGCTGCTGAGCTGGAAGCGATGTTGAAGAAATTCTTCCCAGAGCTGGGGAAGTTTCTCACGAAAACCAAGAAATACGACCAGGCGATTCGCAGCCTGAAGGCGGAAAACGCAGATTTGAAGCAGGATTTGAAGGAAGCCACAGACGGCGACATGAAACGCCGTCTGGCAGAGGCCCAGCTCAAAACCGATTATATAGAACTGGAGCGCACGCTCCAGAAAATTCCGCTGGAGATCGTCTTCCGTTACTCCGGCAAAACTACTGAACAGGAAAGGAGCGAGTGAATGCAGAAAAATCCCGCTTGGGAGAACAAAGTCGGACACCTCCGCAGAAATGCGGAGGTTATTTTTATGCCCGCTTGGGTATCATTCCAGAGAAAGGAGGGGTTGGAGTATGGAATTTAAGGTGAGACTGTTTCTCGGCGATCAGCTGCTGGACCCCTCCGACTACAGCAAGGTTTATATCCACTGCAAGGATATTGACCGCATCGTGAACGACATTTACGAGCGAAACCTCCGCTGGAGATTGGAGAACGGTCTGCCGCCTCCGATGGAAGAGGATGACGACGAGCCGCCCGCAAAGAAGCCCTCTGTCCTCAAGGCTCTGGAGGAAAAGAAGGAAGAGGTCAGGGCGAGGCCGAAGAAAGCTTCCCGCAAGAAGGAAAACCGGGACGTAGCCAGATGAGCAGAGCAGTTATAGATACACGGTATGGGTTCCCTTTGGGCCCATACCGTTTTTTCGCTGTTCCTACATTTCGCAATTCGCACGAGAAAAACGCAAAATCTATTGTTTTTAAGGAAAATCTTTGCTATGATACAGATGAAGGATGGTGAGGCAATGAAGAAAGAGAGAATCTACCATCTCAGAAACATATTGGAACTGAGATCAAACATGAAGATCGTCATTGACGATGCCGTTGAGCTGGACGAGGACGGCAACTTCCTTGTCAATGTGGGCTACCTCCGTGTTTCCACCGACCGGCAGGCAGATCTCGGCTTCGGGTTGGATATTCAGGAGGCTGATATCGTCCGCTACTGCACGGCGAACGGGTATAAAAACCTGGTGCTGTACATCGACGACGGTTATACCGGCACGAATATGCAGCGCCCCGGTCTGCAGGCGATCACGAAAGCGATCACGGACTTTAACGACGGCAAATCCCATCTCCGCATCAACGCAGTCGTGGTCGCACGAATCGACCGACTGGGCCGCACGCTGCTGGGGACGCTGCAATTCATTCAGGATTATATTGTCAGCGCAAAGGACAGCAAGAACAGCGCCGTCAACCGCAACAAAGAGGACATCAATTTCGTCTCAGTGGCGGAAAACTACTGTCGGATCGACAAGGAGAATCCCCAGGGAAAGTTCCTGCTGATGCTCTTTGCAACGCTGGCGGAGTTTGACCGCGACCAGATCGTGGAAAAGCTCAAACGCGGACGGCAGGCACGGGTCGCCTCCGGCAAGTGGATGGGCGGCGGCAGGGCCCCCTACGGTTACCGCTACGACAAGGAGACCTCTTCCCTTGTGATCGTCCCGGAAGAGGCCAAGGTGGTCAAAGAGATTTTCCGCCTGTTCATTGAAGAGAAGATGGCACCGCAGAAAATTGCGGATCGCTTTCATTTCAGCGGCGACCGGGCCATTACGCAGATCCTCCAGCGCAAATCCCTGACTGGCTGCATCGTCTTTAACGGCGAGGAATACCCCGGCATGCACGAGGCGATCATCCCCCTGTCCGTCTGGCAGGAGGCGCAGGACGAAATCGCGCGGCGAAGCGTCCACCGCACTGCATCCGTCTATCTGCTGTCCGGTCTGCTCTACTGCGGCGAGTGCGGCGCGAAGATGCGTTACCAGAAATGGGGCAAAAAAGGCACCAAGCTGGTGTGCTACACTTCCCAGGAATCCAGCAACGAGCGCTTCGGCAAAGCCGAAAGCTGCGACAGTGAGCGTTTTTGGAGCAGCGACGTGGAGGAGGCGGTCATAGATGAGCTGTTCCGCCTGAGTTATCTGGTGTCGGACAAGGATCGAAAGGCTGTCGGCACGGTCGATCCCATCGGGGTCCTGCAGAAGGAGCTCGCCGCCGAGCGCAGACGCCTGAGCCGCCTGTACGACTTTGAGGATGAGGACGAGCCTGACGACGTGCTGAAAGAAAAAATCCTCGACGCGAAGAAGCGCATGGCGAGCATCGAGGCGCAGATCCGCGAGGAAGAAGAAAATGCCAGCATCGAGAAGAAGGTCAATCGAGCACGGGAAATCCTGCGGACGCTGAAATCCACCTGGCCGGAGATGACGAAGGAACAGCAGCAGGGCACCTGCCAGCGGCTGATCGACCGGGTCGTGATCTACAAGGACGGACACATCGATGTGTTCCTCAAGCTCAGAAATTATCTCATAAGTGAAGAAAAATCCTGAAATCCGACGATTTCAGGAACAAGCTAACCAATTACTCCATCCGATATTCGTTCCCATGATTGCAGGGGAGCTGCGGCGTTTTCTGCGCGACCACAGCGCGGTGCGGGTATCGCGCTCCATGCGGGACACGGCTTATCGCGTTTTACAGGCCAAAGAAAAGCTCACCGCCGAGACCGGGCGGGAGCCGGATGTGGAGCAGATCGCCAAAGCGCTTGACATCCCGCGCCAGGATGTAGTTTTCGCCCTGGAGGCCATCACCGACCCCGTGTCGCTCTACGATCCCATCTACTCCGACGGCGGGGAAAACGCCACTGTTATGGATCAGATCGGCGACAGCCGCAATACCGACGAGCACTGGCTTGAGCAGATCGCGCTGGAGGAGGCGGTGCGGCGGCTCGACGAGCGGGAGAAGCGTATCCTCGCCCTGCGTTTTTACGACGGACGCACGCAGATGGAGGTTGCGAAAACCGTCGGCATCTCTCAGGCGCAGGTGTCACGGCTGGAGAAAAACGCGATACGGCGGATCAAAAAAGAACTCGGAAACTAAAAACAGGGAACGGTACATGCCGTTCCCTGTCTGTGTATCTGGTTTTGGTTCAGCCGCCGAGGTAGGCCTTCTGCACCTCTTCGCTGGCGGCGAGCTCCTTGCCCGTGCCGCTGAGGGTGATGCGGCCGGTCTCCATGACGTAGGCGCGGTCGGCGATGGAGAGGGCCATCTCCGCGTTCTGCTCGACCAGCAGGATGGTGGTGCCCGCCTTGTGCAGAGAGGCGATGATGTCAAACACCTGTTCAACCAGGATGGGCGCAAGGCCCATGGAGGGCTCGTCCAGCATCAGGAGTTTCGGGTGAGACATGAGCGCGCGGCCCATGGCCAGCATCTGCTGTTCGCCGCCGGAGAGGGTGCCCGCGATCTGCTTGCGGCGCTCCTTTAGGCGCGGGAACTGTTCAAACACGCGCTCCTTGTCGGCGTCGATATTGCCGCCGCGCACCGTGAAAGCGCCCATGTCCAGGTTTTCCTCGACCGTCATGCTGGTGAAGATACGCCGTCCCTCGGGGACGTGGGCAATACCGAGCTCGACAATCTTGTGGGCCGGGGTAGAGGCGATGGATTTGCCCATGAACTCGATGGCGCCGCCGCGGCTTCTCATGAGGCCGGACACAGTTTTCAGCGACGTGGACTTGCCCGCGCCGTTTGCGCCGATAAGGGTGACGACCTCGCCCTCGTTGACCTCGAAGCTCACGCCCTTGACGGCGTGGATGGGGCCGTAGTAGACATTCAGATTCTCAGCCTTGAGCATCATCATGATTCCTTTGCCCCCTTTCTGCCGAGGTAGGCCTCGACGACGACAGGATCGTTGCGGATGGCGTCGGCGTTGCCCTTGGCAATGAGTCTGCCGAAGTTCAAAACCGCGATGCCCTCGCAGATGTTCATGACGAGGCTCATGTCGTGCTCGATGAGCAGAATTGCGATGTGGAATGTGTCGCGGATCTTGACGATATTCTCCATGAGCTCTGCCGTCTCGGAGGGGTTCATGCCCGCTGCGGGTTCATCCAGCAGCAGGAGGGACGGATTTGTGGCGAGAGCACGGGCAATCTCCAGCCTGCGCTGCGCACCGTAAGGCAGGGAGCCCGCCAGCTCTTCGGCATGCTGGTCCAGGTGGAACAGGGCCAGGTACTCCATGGCGCGCTGACGTGCGATCTTCTCGGCCCGCCAGTAGTTGGGCAGGCGCAGGATCGCGCTGGGCATCAGATAGTCCATCTCATTGTGCAGGCCGATGAGAACGTTGTCCAGCACGGTCTGGTTGTGGAACAGGCGGATGTTCTGGAAGGTGCGGGCGATGCCGGCGCGGTTTACCTGGGCGGTGGTCATGTTGGCCGTGTCCTTGCCGTCAAGCAGGATCGTGCCGTGGGTGGGCTGGTAGACCTTGGTGAGAAGGTTGAAGATGGTCGTCTTGCCCGCGCCGTTGGGGCCGATGAGGCCAGCGATCTCGGTGCGGCCGAGGGTGAGGTTAAAATCCTCCACAGCCTTCAGGCCGCCGAAGGAGATGCCCAGGTTGATGCACTGGAGGATGGGCGATTTGTCCACGTCACGCTCCGGCACATAGTAGGTGGTCTGTACCGGGACGACCGGGGACACGGTTTCCAGACCCGCCCGGCGCTTTTTGGTTTCACTCATGACGCGCTCGCCTCCTTCTCACTGTTTTTGTCGAACCTTCCGCGCAGAGAGGCAAAGAAGCCCTTGAGCGTGGGGTTGTTGGTCGCCAGCATCACCAGGATCAGTACGATCGCGTAGATCAGCATGCGGTAGCTTGCAAAGCTGCGCAGAGCCTCCGGCAGGATGGTCAGGGCGGCGGCCGCGATCACGGAGCCGAGCATGTTGCCCAGGCCGCCGAAGACCACGAACACCAGCACCAGGATCGAGGTGTTGAAGTCAAATTTGTTGGCAACGATCGTGGAGTAGTTCAGCGCGAACAGCGCGCCCGCAGCGCCCGCCATAGCGGCGGAGGTCACGAACGCCATCATCTTGTAGTGGGTGACGTTGATACCCACGGACTCGGCCGCGATGCGGTTATCGCGCACGGCCATGATGGCGCGGCCCTGACGGCTGTTGACCAGGTGGAAGATCACGACAAGGCAGATCATGATGAGCACGAAGCCGGCGGTGAAGTTTGCGATTTTCTTGATGCCGCCGATCCCCATGGGGCCTGCGATGATGAGCTTTCCGCCCTCAAGGAGGTTGGTCTTGTCCTCAAGCAGGCTCATGTGGATGCCGTTTGCGTCGATGCCGAGATAGAGGTTATTGAAAACGCTCTTGATGATTTCGCCGAAGGCCAGCGTCACGATGGCCAGATAGTCACCGTTGAGGCGCAGCACCGGGATGCCCACCAGGAAGCCGACGATCGCCGCGAACACAGCCCCCACGATCAGCGCCACCGTCAGGCGCAGCGGAGCGCTCGGGATGGCGTTTTGCAGGGCGATGGCGGCAGTGGTGCCCATGAAGGCGCCGACGCTCATAAAGCCCGCGTGGCCCAGGGACAGCTCGCCGAGGATGCCCACCGTGAGGTTCAGGGACACCGCCATGACCACGTAGGCGCAGATCGGCACCAGCATGCCCTTGAGCGAAGAGCTCAGGTGCCCGCCGCCGGCCACGATCTGCATGATGACATAGGCAACAATGACGATGGCATAGGTCAGGTAATTTTTCTTTGAGGTCTTGTTCAGTCTCATAACGCGCACCTCAGACTTTCTCGCTGATTTTTTTGCCGAGCAGGCCCGCAGGCTTGACCAGCAGCACGATGATCAGCACCAAAAACACGATGGCGTCGGACATCTGCGTGGAGATATAGGCTTTTGCCAGAATCTCGATCACGCCCAGCAGCAGGCCGCCGATGAACGCGCCGGGAATGGAGCCGATGCCGCCGAACACGGCCGCGGTGAAGGCCTTGATGCCGGGCATGGAGCCGGTGGTGGGCACCAGGGTCGGATAGGCCGAGCAGAGCAGCACGCCCGCGATGGCCGCAAGACCGGAGCCGATGGCGAAGGTGATGGAAATGGTGGTATCCACATTGATGCCCATGAGCTGCGCCGCGCCCTTATCCTCGGAGCAGGCGCGCATGGCTTTGCCGGTGCGGGTGCGGCTGGTGAAAAGCGTAAGCACCACCATGATGATAATGCAGGCAATGATGGTGATGACCGTCACATAAGAGATGCGCAGCTGACCGTCAAAGAGCTGGAAGCCGGTGACCTTCTTTCCGTCCACCGTGCGGGCGAAAAGGGCCGGGAAGATCTTGGGGTTCGGGGTCCACAGCAGCAGCGCCGCGTTCTGGAGAAAATAGCTCACGCCGATGGCTGTGATCAGCACGGCCAGGGATGTAGCCTGACGCAGGGGCTTGTATGCCAGCTTCTCGATCACCATGCCGAGCACCGTGCACACCACGACCGCCGCCAGGATGCCGACCACAGGGGGCAGTCCGCTCTTCGACACTGCGAGGAAGCATACATACGCGCCCACCATGATGACGTCGCCATGGGCGAAGTTGAGCATCTTGGCGATGCCGTAGACCATGGTATAGCCCAGGGCGATGATGGCGTAGATGCTGCCCAGACTGATGCCGCTGATCAAAAAGTTCAGAAAGCTCATTGTTTCACCTCTGTATGTACTGGACGAAACGCTCCCGAAAAAACCAGAGGATCTCCCCTGATCTTTTCGTCAGCGTTTCGTGCGGTTTTATGGGCGGAGTACGGGCAGGGAAACCTGCCCGCACTCCGCGGAGTTTATGCGTTTTTCGGCTGTTGCCGGAAGGATCAGTCGATGCCGACGTAGGCGCCGTTCTCGATGATCATGCCCTTCGGGCTCTTGGTAACGGTGCCGTCAGCGGCCCAGGTCATGCCCTCGCCGGTCAGGCCGTTGAAGGTCATGGAGGTGAACTGCTCGATCATCTTGTCGCAGATCTCTTCGGCGCTCATGTCGGCGGTGATGCCGGCTGCCTCGCAGGCCTGGGCGTAGGCATAGACCACGTCGTAAGCGTCAGCGGCGAACTGGTTGGGGATCTCGCCGAACTTCTCCTGGTACTTGGCAACGAAGGCCTTGGTGGCCTCGTCATCGGAGTCAGCGTTGAACGGAGTCAGCAGGTAAACGCCCTCGGCCAGGGAGGTATCGAAGCCCTCGAGGGAGAGGATGCCGTCCATGCCGTCGACACCGAACCAGATGGGGGCGTAGCCCGCGGCGCTGGCCTGGGTGAGGATCAGGGAAGCGGCGTCATAGTACATGGGGAGGAAGACCAGCTCAGCGCCCTTGCTCTGTGCATCGGCGATCTGAACGGAGAAGTCGGTGGCGTTGCCGTCGTTGAAGGTGGTGTCGCTGACGACCTCAAGGCCGAGGCCGGGAGCGGCGGCCATGAAGGTCTCGTAGATGCCCTTGGAGTACACGTCGTCGTTCTTCCAGATCACGGCGACCTTGGAGGCCAGCTTCTTGTCAGCGATGTACTGGGCGGAAGCGGAGCCCTGGTTGGGGTCGGTGAAGCACATCTGGAACTGGTTGTCCTTGCCGGTGACGGTGGCGACGGAGGAGGCGGAGGGAGTCAGGGCGAAGATGCGGTCAGCATAGGTCTCGGCAGAGGTCGCCTCGCAGGGCTTGGAGGTGACGGAGCCGGTAGAGATCTGCATGCCCCAGTCTTTCAGGGTGTTGTAGGCGTTGACAGCCTTCTCGGCGTCGTGGGTGTCGTCCTCGAAGCGGAGCTCAAACTGGATGCCGCCCTTGGCGTTGATCTCTTCCACGGCGATCTCGGCTGCGTTCTTGACAGCCATGCCGTAGATGGCAGCGCCGCCGGTCAGAGGGCCGGTGCCGCCGATCTTGATGGCGCCGTCGGCATAGGCGGGGGCGCACAGCGCGAAGACCATCGCGAGAACGAGTGCGAATGCGAATACTTTCTTCATGTTGATTTCTCCTTTTCAAAATTTGGGATTACAACTTTATCATACAAAAATTGACCCCGACCAAAACGATCGGGGCCAATCTGTGTATCAGACTGAAACCGCTGACGGTTTTGATCGTTCCAGGTTCAATAGCTTAAGCAGTACGCGCAGCAGTACAACGTCCGCCAAAATGGCGACACCGAGGCCGACAAGCAGGGTGGCAATATCGGCGGAAACAAAAATTGACACTGCGATCACAGTGTCAATGAGAAGCAGAAGGGCAGCAAAGAAAAAAGCGCATGCGAAAGCAGACTCAAAACTTGCGTCGTTTGAGTCCTTCGTATGAGAACCGGCCAAAAAACGAGCGGTCATCCTTCGCTTCTCCTTCCCTGAAAGTGTCATCACTTTAGCACAGCAAATCGAAGCTGTCAAGCACCGACATTTATTTTTTACGATTCCCCCAACTTTTTGACAGCCGGGCGGCCCCGCTTGTGAAATTTGACCGGAAAATCTGTCCCCGGATTGAGCGTTTCGCCACTTGTAAGCTTCTGCCGAATATGGTAAACTTTCAATGTAATTACTATAAAATAACGGAGGTAATGCCCCATGATCATGGATTGCGAACAATATACCGGCAAATGCGTCTGCGGACGCACGCATACCCTGGAGACCCGCAAGGTCGTCGTGGCCGAAAAGGCCATCGACCATTTTGAGGAGTACATGCAGGAGCTGGGCCTTACCGGCAAGCGCACGGTGGTCTACGATGAGATCACCTGGAAGCTGACCGAGGGCAAGCACGTCAAGGCCGACCAGAACATCGTCCTTGACCCCAACGGCCTGAGAGCCGAAGACATCCTCATTGAGAAGATGATGAAGGATCTGGATTCTCCCGAGGTGATCGTCGCCGTCGGCGCGGGCACCATCATGGACTTCGGCCGCTATCCCGCCTACAAGCTGGGCATCCCCTTCGTTGCCATCCCGACCCTGGCCTCCTCCGACGGCTTCACCGCCAATATCTGCTCCGCCATCATCGACGGGCAGAAGAAGTCCACCCCCATGTGCGCGCCTGTTCTCGTCGTTGCCGACCTTGACATCATCGGCGGCGCGCCGAAGCGCCTGATCGCCAGCGGCATCAACGACATTCTGGCAAAGTACACCTCTCTCGCCGACTGGCGCATGTCCCACCTGGTGGACGGCGAGTATTACTGCCCCATGGTCGCCGACCTTGCCGAGCACGCCCTCAAGCTCATGCGCGACGCCGCCGACAAGTACGCCGCCACCGGCATTGCCGACCACGAGGCCATGACCATGGCCCAGATGGAGAGCGGCCTGACCATGCAGCTGCTCGACCACTCCCGCGCCGCCTCCGGCGCCGAGCACCTGATGGCGCACCTCGTAGAGATGAAGCCGCCGCGCTTTGAAAAGGCCGAGGGCATCCACGGCGAGTGCGTGGGCGTGGGCACCTTCGCCTGCATCCGCGAGTACCACAAGCTGGCGGGCATGAAGCCCAAGGCCAAGCCCTTCGTGCCGCTGACTCGTGACTGGGTGGTGGAGAAGTTCGGCGAGCGCCTGGCCGACGGCATCATGAAGGAGAACGAGAACGACGTTCTCGGCACCTTCGATCCCCAGAACATCGTCGACCACTGGGGCGAGATCAAGGCCATGCTCGACGCGCTTCCCTCCGTTGAGGAGATGGAGAAGCTCTATTCCGACTGCGGCTGCAAGTACCTGCCCGAGCACATCGGCATCGACCCGGCGCTGGCCGACGAGATGCTGGACATCTCCGCCGCCATCCGCAACCGCCTCACTCTCATCCGCATGAAGAGAGTGCTGGACTTCGAGTAAGCATTCGGATTCCCCTGTCCCGTCATTCCGAACCAGTGACCGATGTCACTGGTGTGGGAATCCGTAACTCCCAGCGGTCAGGTACGATTTCTGAGATGTTCAGTGCCTCCGGCGGGCGGATTGCCACGACCAGTTTGAGAACTGGTCTCGCAATGACCGAGCATTTTGCAACGCGCCCTTACATACAAAAATCTGCGAGTACATCACGTACCCGCAGATTTTTTATGTTTATTGTGCGCAGTATTATGCCGCGGCGGTCTTCTTTTCCTTCATGATCTGGTAGGCAATGACGGCGCCGACCAGCAGGACACCGATGATGTCGGTCACAATGCCGGGGTAAATCAGCATCAGGCCGCCGACTGCGGCGACGATGCGGAATACCACGGGCAGCGCGCCGCGGTAGTAGCCCTCCAGGGACATGGACAGGGCGAACATGCCGACGAGAGAGGTGATCACGATGGAGACGACCTCGATGGCTGTGGTGTCCACAAAGACCATGGCGGGGTTGAGCGCGAGGATGTAGGGGACGATGAAGGCGGCGATGGCAAGCTTGGTGGCGTTGACACCGGTCTTCATGGGATTGCCGTGGGCGATGGCGGCGCCTGCGTAGGCGGCCAGCGCGACCGGCGGGGTGATGTCGGCCACAATGCCGAAGTAGAACACGAACATGTGTGCCGCGATGCTGGGGATGCCCATGCGGATAAGCACGGGGGCGCAGGTGGTGGCCATGATTACATAGTTTGCGGTGGTGGGCACGCCCATGCCGAGGATGATGCAGGTGAGCATCGTGAGGAACAGGGCCACGATCTTGTAGCCGCCGGAGGCTCCGATGATGATGGAGATGAGGGAGGAGCCGATGCCGGTGGTGGTGATGACGCAGGCGATGATGCCCGCGACCGCGCAGGCGATGCCCACGGTCAGGGTGCTCTTCGCGCCGGATTCCAGAGCGTCGGTCAGGCGGTAGAGGTCGAGGCGGTAGCCCATCTCATCGGTGTAGGTGACACGGATGATGCGGGTATCCGGGAAGACCAGGCTCACCAGGATGGCAAGGCCGGTCGCGGCGATGGCGGCGAAGGCCATGGTGCGGGTCATGAGGAAGTACACCAGCGCCACCAGCGGCAGGAGCAGGAAGCCCTTGCGCAGGAAGAGGGGCCAGAACTTCGGCAGCTGCTCGCGGGGAATACCGGTCAGGCCGTTTTTCTTGGCCTCGAGGTGGACCATCATGAAGATGCCCGCAAAATAGAGCGCCGCGGGCAGGATCGCACGCAGGGCGATGTAGCCGTAGCTGACGACCGTGTCCGGCATGGTGACGTATTCCACCATCAGGAAGGCCGCCGCGCCCATGATGGGCGGCATGATCTGGCCGCCTGTAGAGGACGCCGCTTCGACAGCGCCCGCAAACTCGGGCTTGTAGCCGGTCTTCTTCATCATCGGGATGGTGACGGAGCCGGTGGTCACGGTGTTGCCGACGGAGGAGCCGGACACCATGCCGCACAGGGCGGAGGAGATGACCGCGACCTTCGCCGGGCCGCCGGAGGAGGCGCCGGCAATGGAGTTTGCAAGCTCGATAAAGAACTGGGTGATGCCCGTCTTATCCAGAAACGCACCGAAGATGACGAACAGCACGATGAAGTTGAGGCAGGCACGGATCGGGGTGCCGATGATGCCGTCGGCGGTGTAGAAGAGGTTATACACGTTCATGCGCAGAGACTTCTGCGTCATGGCGTAGATGATGAATACCGAGGCGACGACCACGATCGGCAGGCCAACCGCGCGGCGGCAGGCCTCCAGGGTGACCAGAATGCCGATCACGCCCAGCCACACCTCCAGCGGGGTGAGCATGATGCCGCGGTTGATGATCGCCCGGTAGTTGATGACAAAGTAAAGGTAGGAGGCCGTTCCGAGAGCCATCAGGATCAGATCGTACCAGGGGATAAAGTTGATCTTCTTGAGCTTCGGATTACGCGTAGCCGGGAAGTTGACGAACACCAGCAGCACGATCAGGCCCACGAAGGAGGCGCGCTCCATACGGATCTCGCCCGGATAGAACAGCAGAAAGATCGAGTACATGGAGAACAGGACAAAGAGGATGCGCACGAAAACGCGCGAAAAGCCCTTATAGACGCGGACGTTGGCCTCGCGGTCGTACTTTTCCAGCACGGCGGTGGTATTCTTTTCGATCTCCTCGGGGGTTTCGCCGAAGTCGTCCTTTTCAATGAGCTCGTCATCGTGCAGCTCTTTGGAGGTTTTCTTGTATTTCTTCTCAAATTCCGGCATTTTGGGACACTCTCCTTACAGATCCGGCCGCGGACCGTACACGCAGCCGAATCATTTGATGCTGAAGCAGACCTTCGCGTTTTTGCCGCAAAGCTCGTTCAGGATGATCTTCTCCCCGTTTATTTCGAGGATATGATCGTAGACCGTACCCACGATGTAGGTCAGGTCGTACATTTTCTGCTCGATATTGCCGATGATCATTTCACCGTTTTCGCCGTTTTCCAGCGTCCAGCCGGGCTCGAGCACCTCGGCCACACCCGCGCCGAAGCCGTAGTAGACACAGCCCGTGAGCCAGATCTCTTTACCGCGGCGCTGGTAGATCTCCGTCACGTCGCTTTTGTTCACGCTGTGGCGGAAGGTGACGGAGAAGCTGTCCCCATCTTTAAGCGGCAGGCGGGCGAAGACCCTGCCCGTGTCCTGCTCGCTGAGAACCAGCTTCGGTTCCCGCTGCGACAGGAACAGCAATGCGACAGCCGCAGCGACCACAAGGATCGCCGCGGCTATCATCATGGTTTTACGATACGCTTTCAAGGCCTTTTATCAGCCGATGTCAAGACCCATCTCGGTGTAGTACTTCGCAGCGCCGTCGTGCCAGGGGATGGAAACGCCGGAAATTGCGGTGTTCAGGTCGAGCTCGTTGCCCTTGACGTGGCTGGCGGAGATGTCGTCCTTGTAATCGAACAGGCCCTTGACAAAGGCATAGATCACGTCAGCGGAGACGTTGTTGGAGGCGACGATGGTGGCCATGACGGCGACAGCGGGGATGTCTTCCTTAACGGGGGTGTAGGTGTCGGCCGGGATCACGCCGTAGTAGTAGAAGCCGTAATCGCTCTGGAGCTTGGCAGCGTGGTCGGCGTCGATGGCGAGGAGGTTAAAGTCGAAGTTGGTGGCAAGCTCGGTGACAGCGGTGGTGGGGTAGCCGGCCACGACGAAGGCCGCGTCGATGGTGCCGTTCTTCAGGGAGTCGGCGGAGTCTGCGAAGCTCTGGTTGGAGACCTTGATGTCGTCGAAGCTCAGGTTGTAGGCAGCCAGGATCTGGCGGGCGTTGAACTCGGTGCCGCTGCCGGCGTCGCCGACGGAGACCTTCTTGCCGGCCAGCTGCTCAATGGAGGTGATGTCCTTCTTGGCCAGGATCTGCACATACTCGGGGTAGCAGGAGGCGACGGCGGAGAAGCTGGTGATGGGGGCGGTGCCGTCGAACAGGTCGGTGCCGGTGTAGGCGTAGGACATAACGTCGTTCTGGACGATGGCGATGTCAGCATCGCCGGAAGCCAGCATCTGGATGTTGGCCTTGGAAGCGCCGGTGGACTCAACCTTCAGCTTCAGGGTGTCGCTGAGCTTCTCGTTGAGGACGTTGGCGATAACGCCGCTGAAGCCGTAGTAGGTACCGGAGGTACCGCCGGTGGCGTAGTTGAGCTTGGCGGGGCCGGCCGCGGAGACGGCGGGGGCGCACAGTGCAAACACCATCGTGAGCGCAAGCAGCATAACAATCAGTTTTTTCATGTTGGGACCCTCCTATTGTTATTTTCTTTTCTCTCGAAAATTTTTTCAGGCGGGACTTGTTTTACGCCTGTTGTGGTGTTATACTACAACCAAAAGTTGATTTTGACAAGTCCCTTTTTCTTTTTTTGCCGATTTGACAATTTCGCGTTCATTTACTTTCAGGATTTTATGTAAATCCGATAAAAGAATCTGTCGGAATTCCCTTTTGCTGTCAATCACGGCTGATTTTGGAAAATCATACCACGCCGCGCAGGCGGCGATTACGCTCTTGTTCGGAGACGATATCATGGACTTTACTCTCTTAAAAAGCTTCATCGCGGTGGCCGAGGAGAAGAGCTTTTCCTCCGCCGCCAAAAATCTGTTCATCTCCCAGCAGACCCTGTCCAAGCAGATCGCAAAGCTGGAGGAGGACCTGGACACCACGCTCTTCATCCGCTCCCGTCCTCTGGGGCTGACGCCGGACGGCGGGCGGCTGCTGCCCATTGCCAAGGAGATCATCCAGCTCAAGCAGCAGTTTGAGGAGAGTTCGAGCAAAAGCTTCAGCGGCGCGCACTATATTCATTTAGGGATAGAGCACACCATCGCCCGCGCCATCCTGCCCCGGGTGCTGCCCGAGTTTCTGCGCGAGCACCCCGACACCTACATCAAGCTCAGCGAGGAGTCGCCCGACGTGATGCAGAAGTCCATCTCCTATGACGGGGTGGACCTGGTGATCGGCTCTCTCGGCAGCGTGCCGGAGAAATTTGAGGCCATCCCGCTCTGCCGCAAGGAGCATCTGCTGGTGGTGCCGAAGGACATCATGGCCTCCCTCGCGGGGGACAGGCTCGAAGAGCTGGTGGAGAAATTTTCCCAAAGCGCGGATCTGAGCTTCTTTGAGGCCGCGCCCTTTATTAAAATCCCGCGCCAGTCCTCCGGGGGCAGAGCGCTCAGCAGCTACCTCAAATACTATGCCATTTCGCCGCGTTTTGTGTGTGAGCTGACCAACATCGAAAACGCCTTCCAGCTGGCAAACTCCGGCATCGGCGTCTTCATCTACGCCCGGGTCTTCTGGGACATGCTCTCCCCCGAGCTGCAGGAGGACTATCTCAAGAATATCTACATCTTTCCCCTGCCGTACCTGCCGGATATCGAGGATGTGTGCGCCTACTATAACCGAGATGCGGGCATCAACGGTGTAACACTGGAGCTGTTTTTGTCTGTCAAGGCATTTTTTGAAGAGTACAAGGCGATCCATCCCATTGCTTGACAAACAGGCAAAAGCGGATATAATAATCCCAGCTTAAAACAGACTCCCGACGGGAGGTTATGGGAATCTGTTAGCGCCGGGACCAAACAAGGGTTGACGAGGTTGACGGTGATCGAAAGATTCGGCGGATGCCGTCACGGCTCACAGTGGGTCGAAAGGGCTGGAGCAAAAAGCAGAATCAAAACTGCAACAGAGGCCTGCCTTACACTGAATGACAATAAGGAGAATCAACATGAGAGTTGTTATTCAGGATAATTACGATAAAATGTGCAAGTGGGCTGCCGACTACATCGCTGCGAAGATCCGCGCCCACAAGGAAGACCGCCCCTTCGTGCTGGGCCTGCCCACCGGCTCCAGCCCCATCGGCGTGTACAAGGAGCTCGTGCGCATGAATCAGGCCGGGGAGCTCTCGTTTGCCAACGTCGTCACCTTCAATATGGACGAGTACGTGGGCCTGCCCCATGAGCATGACCAGAGCTACTGGTACTTCATGCACGACAATCTCTTCGACCATCTCGTGGACATGAAGCCCGAGAACATCAATATCTTAAACGGCATGGCCGAGGACCCCGAGGCCGAGTGTGCCCGCTACGAGGCGAAGATCGCCTCCTACGGCGGCATTGACCTCTTCATGGGCGGCATCGGCGTGGACGGCCACCTGGCCTTCAACGAGCCGTTCACCTCTCTGTCTTCCCGCACAGGCCTCAGAGACCTGACTACGGACACCATCCTGGTAAACTCCCGCTTCTTCGGCAACGACCCCTCCAAGGTCCCCACCCGCGCTCTGTCCGTCGGCATCGGCACCGTGACCGATTCCAAGGAAGTTCTGGTGCTCATCAGCGGCCACAACAAGGCCCGCGCCCTGGCCGCCACCGTCGAGGGCGGCGTGAGCCAGAAGTGGACCTGCAGCGCCCTGCAGCTGCACAACGCGGCGATCATCGCCTGCGACGAAGCCGCCTGCGGCGAGCTTACCGTGGACACCTACAAGTACTTCCTCGACATCGAGAAGAGCCAGAGACTGTAAAACTTTCCGGGAACTTCTCCCGAAATTCATCGTCAATAAGGACAGACCGCATCGCGCGGCCTGTCCTTTCTTTTTATGAACAGACTGAAAACCCTGTTTTCTCTCTGTTTTTTCCCGGGAATTGGTGTTGAAAAAGTGTCCGGGACGTTATATAATAAACGCCGCTGTCCGGCAAAACAAATGTAGATTACCGAATTTCTGTTCGGAAGGAGAACTGTACATATGAAGAAAATATTTGCGGCCATGCTGCTGCTTGTTATGATGCTGAGCCTCTTTGCCGGGGCCGGCGCCTATGCCGACACCGAGGCAACCGCCCTTTTTGACAGCGGCGACTACGAAGGCGCCTTCCGTATGGCAAGCGCCGCGGACGCAAGCGATCCCGCCGTCGCCGCTCTGCTGGGCAAGGCCTATTACCTCGGCCTCGGCACCGACGTCAACTACGCCAAGGCGCAGTCCTATCTGGAGACGGCCTCCAAGGGCGGCTATGCAAGCGCCGCTTATCTGCTGGCAAACGCCTCCGATTTCGGCACCGGCACCCGCATGGACAAGGACGAGGCCGCGCGCCGCTACATCAAGTTTGTCGCCGTGGCGGACGAGACGGACCCCGCTTCCTCCGATTACGGCATGTGCATGACCTATCTCGCCGAGTGCTTTGCCAAGGGCCACGGTGTGGAAAAGAAGCACGAGCTGGCGCTGGACGCTGCGAACAAGGCATCCGGCGCGGCTAACCTCACGCCCTTTGAGCTGATGAGCCTTGCCGATTTCTACAACAGCCCCGCCCCCAACCACGTCAGCAACGCTGCCGACCAGACCGGCGAATATGAGGTGGAGACCGCCCGCAAGGTGGACGCCGCCAAGGCCGAGGAGCTCTATAAGCGCGCCCAGCCGGGCCTGCAGAAGCTCTCCGACGCGGGCAACCTCGCGGCCACGAAGCTGCTCGGCGACCTGTACCTCGACGGCAAGGGCGGCGTGGCCCAGGACTACGCCAAGGCGCTGAGCACCTACATGATCGCCGCCGACGAGGACTACGCCCCCGCCCAGGCCCAGGTAGGCTACATCTACCAGAACGCCCTGGGCGTGCCCGCCGACTACGCCAAGGCCATGGAGTGGAACAACCGCGCCGCCATGCAGGGCAACCCCGAGGGTCAGGCCCAGATCGGCTACCTGTATCAGAACGGTCTCGGCGTGACCCAGAACCTGGACGAGGCGGGCCGCTGGTACACCCGTGCCAAGGAGGGCGGCAGCGACTGGGCCGCCGCCATGCTCGAGCAGACCGAGGCCACCAACCCCCACGCATCCTTCGAGGCACACGCCTGATTGTTTCGTTTCACAGACATGCTTTGGACAGCATGTCTGTGAAACGAGGGGCACTCGCGCTCATCGCAGCGGGCTAAGGCCCGCTTTGGTCGGCGCGAGGCCTCGCAGACAAGCTTGGATCGTCGCGCGCTTCCCGCGCGTCGCTATGCTCGGCTCAGGGTATTTTTGGGGCGGCAAAGCTGCCCCAAAAATGATTTGAATTTGTTTTTCGCCTTTCGAGGCGAAAAATCAGAGGGTTTTCCCCCTCTGAACTCCCCCTTTGCTTTTCAATCTGTTCGCGCAGCGGACTCTATATCTTCACTTTCCGCTTTTATTGACGCTTTCCCGCCGCTGTGGTAAAATAATGCTATCCCAATCGGATAATTTAAAATCAGGAGGCAGCGATATGACGTTCAGAACCATGACTGTGAAAGAGTGCTTTGCCAATCCCCAGTGCAAGGCCATCATCGAGGAGCTTGCGCCCCAGATCATGAAGTACCCCATCAAGCTTTTCAACAAGAAAAGCTGCGGCGAGATCTTCGACCTGGTAGTCAGCAAGAAGATCGTTCCCGAGGATGTGGCCAAAGCCATCGAGGAAAAAATCAACGCGATCCTGTAAAAAAATTGCCCCGTTTCCTTTTCGGAAACGGGGCAGCTTTTTTCAGTATATTTTGGGCTGCAGGGGGCTGTTGCTGGCGGAGATGATATCCTCCCGGCTGAGCATGAATTCCTTGATCTCGGCGTAGCTGATGGCCTCCCGGCGGCGGATGGTGAGGTCGTAGTCGGTGGTGCCGTCGCTGTGGCGGGTGACCTTGCTCTCCGATACCTGGGCCTTCCATTCCTTCAGCTTCGTCTCCAGCGCGCCGTTGAAGTCATAGCCGTTTTTGACCGTGAACTGCAGGCGGTTGCCTCCGTAGGCATCCGCACCGACGGCGACCTTGTGCAGTAAAAACTGGTTGAGGTTCATCAGCACCGTCCCGAATATGCCCACCACGAACATCCCGGCCCCGATGGCAAGGCCGATGCCCGCCGTGAGCCAGATGCCCGCCGCGGTAGTCAGGCCCTTGACGCTGCCGCCGTTTTTGATGATGACGGCGGAGCACAGAAAGCTGATGCCGCTGACCACCTGGGCCGCCACACGGGCCGAGTCCGCCCCGCGTATGCCGGGGAAGTTGGAGCCGTCCGGATTTGTCAGATCGGCAAAGCCGTACTTGGAGATGATCATAATGAGTGCTGCGGCAAAGCACACGACGATGTGCGTGCGCACGCCCGCCTCCTTGAAGCGGCGGCTGCGCTCGGCCCCGATGGCGGCGCCGCAGGCGCAGGCCACCAGCAGCCGGACACAGAAGTCCAGATTCTGTGCCAGCGAAAACTGGGTATTGAGATAGTGAGCAAGAGTCATGACGGCCTCCGGAAAAAGCTGAAAAAGCCGCGGCAACACCCCGGCTCTTTCTGATGATCGTATTATAAAAATAAAAGCGTTTCTTGTCAATTGCCGTACTAAACAAGGAAACGCTTACGTTTTTGCGCAAATTGTCCATTGTCCGGCGGTTTTGCCTGTGTTATACTACAGAAACGGAATTTTCTGGATTTTTAAGGAGTAAATCATGGAATATATCATAGCCACCTCCTCCACCGCCGACCTGCCGCGCACCTGGCTGGAGGCCCACCACATTCCCTTCATCTCCTACAGCTACACGGTGAAGGACAAGGTGTATGAGGACGACTGCCGGGAGGAATCCCGCGCCGCGGTTTATCAGGGGATGCGAAACGGCGACCTGTTAAAAACCTCGATGATCAACGAGTTTGTCTACTACGACTTCTTCAAAAGCCTGCTGGAGACCGGCCGCGACGTGATCTTTCTCGACATGTCGCGACAGATGTCCGTCTCCTTTGCCAACGCCACGAACGCCGCCGAGAAGGTTCGGGCCGAATTTCCGGACCGTCAGCTCTATGTGATGGACACCTACTGCATCTCCGGCGGTCTGGGCGTGCTGGTGCAGAACATGGTCAAGTGCGCCGAAGCCGGTATGAGCTACTACGATGTCATCGTCTGGGGCGAGGAGCACAAGCTCAAAATCGCCCACCGCTTCACCGTGGACGATCTCAACTACCTCAAGGCGGGCGGCAGGGTCTCCAACGCTTCGGCCCTCGTGGGGTCGCTGCTGAACATTAAGCCCGTGCTGTATGTGCCCGACCGCGGGACGCTGGATGTGGTAAAGAAGGCCCGGGGCCGCAGGGCGGCGCTCAGGGCCATCACCGACGGCATCATTCATGATCTCAGCGCCGTCGATCCCACGGGAAGGGAAATCTGCATCCTGCATGCCGACTGCCTCGCGGATGCCGAGCATGTGCGCGACACCGTCAAAGCCGTATACCCCCAGCTTGGCGAGATCACAATCTCAAGCCTCGGCGTCGTCATCGGCGCCCACTGCGGGCCCGGACTGCTCGCGGTGTTCTATCTCTGCGGAGGGCGCAGGCCGGAGTAGGCCATGAAAGAACAGAAACTTTTCCGCCGCTACGGCGTGTCTCTGGCCCTGGCCACGGTCGGGGGCTTTCTGGAGGCCTACACCTACGTCACCCGCGACGGGGTCTTCGCCAACGCCCAGACCGGCAACATCGCCCGCATGGGTCTGAACCTGGCGCAGGGGAACATCCTGCTGACGCTGCGCTATCTCATCCCGGTGATCGCCTTCATGGCGGGGGTGACGCTGTCGCTGCAGCTCAGGCGGCTGCGGCAGGACTGGGAGAGGGTCATCCTCCTGCTGGAGATCGCCCTGCTGTTTCTGGTGGGCCTCATCCCGACAGGGAGTCTCAACATGCTCGCCACGGTGACAGTGTCCTTCGTCTGCGCCCTGCAGGTGGAGAGCTTTCGCAAATTCGGCGAGAACACTTTTGCCTCCACCATGTGTACCGGCAATCTGCGCATCGCCACCGAGCACTTAAACCGCTATTTTGCCGACAAAAGCCGCACGGAACTCAACACGGCGCTCCAGTACTACGGCATCGACCTGGTGTTTGCCTGCGCGGTGCTGGTGGGCTACTGGGTGACGCGCGCCTTCGGCGTGCGCGCCGTGTGGTTTTCGATCCTGATCCCGGCGGCGCTGCTTGTGCTGCTGCGGCGGGGAGAAACGAGGTGAAGCCCATGCTGCCGAAAGACCCCATGATTCTATTAAGCTACGTCAACACCCATCTGCGCGACGATTACCCGAGCCTCGACGCCCTGTGCGAGGCTCTGGACATCTCGCGCGCGGAGCTGGAGGAGAAACTCTCCGCCGTCGGCTTTGCCTACGACGAGGAGCAGAACCGCTTTCGCTGAATATTAAGGCAACACCGCATAATGCGGCAAGAGCAGATTCCGAGAAAATTTGGGTTCTGATGATGGCACTTTTTCGCAGATGTACTTTGTGTACCTCAAGAAGTGCGGTGTTGCCTTAAAAAAACGGAACGCCGACGCGTTCCGTTTTTTGCGTTTACAGGATCTCCTACATGGAGATGGAGTTGTTGATCGGGCCGTAGATCAGATCCGGGACCACGGTGACAAGCACCGGGATGAAGGTAATGAGCAGCAGCACGATGAACAGGCATAGTATGAATGGCCAGACCTCTTTGATAAAGTCGCCGACACGGCAGCCGGTGATGCCGCAGGTGGTGAACATCATGGAGCCGAAGGGAGGCGTGATGCCGCCGATCATGATGTTGACGATGCAGACAAGGCCGAAGTGGATGGTGTCGACGCCCAGGTTCTGGGCCACCGGCAGCAGCAGCGGGGTCGCAATCATGAGCGCCGCGCCGCCCTCGAGGAACATGCCCATCACGAGCAGTACCAGGTTCACCAGCATCAGGAAGACGTACTTGTTGGTGGTGAGGTTAGTGATGGACGCCGCGACGATCTTCGGCAGGTTCACGTAGCTCATGTAGTTGCCGAAGGTGGAGGCGGAGACCATAATCAGAACGACGCTGGAGGTACCGGCGATGGTATCGAGCAGAATGGGGATAAAATGCTCCTTGAAGCTGAGCTTTTTATACACGAACTTGCCGATGACAAAGCAGTAAAGGACTGCCACAGCGCCGCCCTCGGCCGGGGTGAACAGGCCGAAGCGCATGCCGAGGATGATGCCGAAGGGGAAGAACAGGCCCCAGAAGGAGATAAACGCCTGCTTGAGCACTTCCTTGATAGGCGGGAACTTGTCGCGGGTGGTAGGGTAATTGCGCCTGTGAGCGATGATGGCCACGACGATCATCATGGACACAGACATCAGGATGCCGGGGACATAGCCTGCGGCAAAGATGCGGCCCAGGGACGCCTGCGCAATGAGGGAGTAAACGATGAGGTTGACGCCGGGCGGGATGACGGGCGTGGCAGCGGACGAGGCAGCGGTGATGGCCGCGGAGAAGGCCTTGGAGTAGCCGCGCTTTTCCATCTCGGGCACCAGCATCTTCGACTGCATGGCACAGTCGGCGTTGGCAGAGCCGGAGCAGCCGCCCATCAGCATGCTCAGCAGGACGTTGACCTGGGCAAGGCCGCCCTTCATATGGCCCGTGACGCATTCACAGAAATCCATCATCTTGTCTGAGATGCCGCCGTAGTTCATGACGGAGCCGGACATGACGAAGAAGGGGATGGCCAGCATGGAGAAGGACTGCGTGGAGTTCATGACCTTCTGCAGGATCGTCCAGGGCTGGACGCCGTTGTTGATAAAGTAGAAGTAGAAGAAGGTCGAGCCAAACAGGGCATACACGATGGGCATGCCCATGAAGTACAGAATGAAGACCAGGAAAACAGGGATGAGGTTTACAAAGCTCAGTGTCATCAGTAAGCTCCCCCTTCCTGGCTGCCCGCCTCAACGGGGGCCTTGCTCTTGATGATGTGCAGCCTGTCGCGCAGGAAGGCCACAACGGAATAGATCAGCGAAACGCCGAAGCCGAGCGGCACGGCCACGCCGGTGTACCACTTGGGAATGCGCAGGGTGTCGGTGTAGGTGAGCTTCACCTTGCCCCAGGCGAACACCCCGTCCTTGATCGTGAACAGGATACCGCGCTTGAAGATCAGGTTCAGCACGTACTGAGCGCTGATATAGGTCAGCAGCGCCAGAATCAGGATTTCGAGGATTTCCACAATGACCTCGATCACGGTCTTTGTGGGGCCCTTGACGAGGTTCACCACGATATCAACGCCCAGATGGGCATGGCGGCGGTGGGCGTAGGCGCTGCCCATGAACACCGTCCATACGAAGAGCGAAGTCACGACCTCGTCCGTCCACCTGATGGGGTTATTGAGGAAGTAGCGGAAGATCACGTTCACGTTAACCAGGATCACGCAGAGGGTCAGCGTGGTTCCGCAGATGATCGCGTCAAGGTTTGAAAATATCAGTTTTGGCGTGATTTTCTTTTTCATAGGCAAAAATCCTTAGGTCATAATACCGGACATGGACTGCCCGTTAAAAACGGGCAGTCCAATGACAGTGTTAGTAATACGATTGCCTGACAGCTTATGCGGCCTTGGAGGCGCGGAAGTTGTTGATGAGGTCAACCAGCTGCTGGTGCAGATCGGGATTGGCGTCGTACTCTTCGACGATCCAGTCATACACGGGGGCGCAGGCTTCGGTGAAGGCATCGATGTCGACTTCGTTCCAGGTCACGCCGGCTTCGTTCTTCATCTTCTCGATCTGGACAGCCTCGTCATCGGCGCAGGAGGTCTGCTCCCACAGGCCGCACTCAAGCGCGCACTCGTCGAGGATGTTGCGCCACTTCTCGGGCATATCCTGATACACGTCCTCCGCCATGAACAGCCAGCGGGTCGCGATGAAGTGGTTGGTCAGGGCGACCTTCTTGACCAGCTCGTAGGGAGCGCCGGCGCCGGCAAGGGTGGAGGTGGAGCCTTCAAAGCCGTCAACAAGGCCGGAGGAGATGGAGGAAAGGCACTCGGTGAAGCTCATGGGGACAGGGGTGGCGCCCAGGCACTCGATGGTCTTGATGAACAGGGACGCGGTGGTGGAGCGCAGCTTCACGCCCTTGAGGTCCTCAGGCTTGGTGATGTCGAGGTTGGTGACGATAGAGCGGTAGCCGAAGGAGTAGTGGGTGTCGAGGATGTGGATGTTCTCCTCGGCCAGGGCTTCCTTGACGCCCTTGACGATGTCGGAGTCCATGACGTAGTTGTACTCTTCGTCGTTGTTGTAGAGCATCGGTCCGACGAGGACGGCGCAGTCACCGACCCAGTCAGCGAAGAGGGAGGGCTCCTCCAGGCCGATCCACTTGTCGCCGTTGACGGCGTGGACGACGGAGTCACGGTAGCAGTCGAGCTCGTTGAGGCCGTGGAAGGTAACCTTCACGTGGCCCTCGGTGCGCTCGGTCACCATTTCGGCGAACTTTTCGGCGGCCTTGTAGTTCCATTCTTTGGGGTTAAAGACGTTGGAGTAGGTCAGCTCGATGTAGTAGTCGTCTGCATCGTCGGCGAAGGCGGCGGGGGTAAAGGCGCACAGTGCCATGACCATCGTCAGCGTCAGAACCAGGGCAAGAATTTTCTTCATGTTCTGAATCTCCTTTTTTATATTTTTTCGTATGCGGCTGCCCGCTCCCCGTCATTTTTCAGAGAGGGCAAGCTTCATTCGTCTTTGCAGTTGCAAAGACGAATACAGGGCGCCCTGTCTTCCGAAATCAGAAGATTGTGAACAAGCCGTTAAGACAATTGTAACTTACACCATATTGCATGGAAATGTCAATAACAACGCCCTTTTTGCCTTCCTTTTTGGCAGCCTTCACAAAAAGCAGCCTCGTTTTTTGGGAAAGATAACACTTTGACATACGCCGCTTTCCCTTGACAAACCGGAGGACCGAAAGCACCGGCCCTCCCCTTTCGGAGCGAGCCGGTGCGGTGTTCTTTTCGTTTCAGCCCTGCGCCTTGAGCCAGGCCTTCGGCACGCCGGGGAAGTTGCCGATGACGCCCTCCACGCCCCATTCGACCATGGTCTCAAACATCCCCAGGTCGTTGACCGTCCAGGTGTTGATGCCGATGCTGTACTCCTTGCAGTTGTCGACATTGGCCTTCGTCAGCAGATGGCAGTCGGGGTGGTAGAAGTCGAAGCCGTACTTGTGGCAGTAGTAGCCCGCAAACTGGAGGTCGTTGTTTTCCACCAGCGCGCCCACCGGGCACTGGGGCAGCAGCTCCTTCATGCGAAGGGCGGACAGGTGGTTGAAGGAGGAGAAGATCACACGATCCTCAAGTCCGAAAGCCCTGACCATCTCCGCGGTCTTTTCCTCGATCTCCGGGTAGCAGATGATGCTGGTTTTGAGCTCAATGTTGGTGATGAGCTTCGTCCCCTTCACCCAGTCGCAGTATTCCTCCAGCGTGGGGATGCGCTCGGGCGGGCAGGTGCCTCCCTTGATGACGGAGGCGTCCAGCGCCTTGAGCTCCTTGAGCGTGTGGTCCTTGACCCAGCCGGTGCCGGTGGTGGTGCGGTCGAGGGTTTCGTCATGGATAATGACGATCTGTCCGTCCTTTGTAAGCTGCACATCCAGCTCGATGCCGTCGGTCCCGGCCTTCTCCGCCTCCCGGAAGGCGAGCATGGTGTTCTCCGGGTATTTCCCGCTGTAGCCGCGGTGCGCGAATACTCTCATATTTTGTTTCCTCCTGCAAACGGTATTTTCGTTCATGACGCTATTAACCTTACATCAAGCTGCATGGAAAAGTCAATATTGACATGCAATTCAAATTCCCGTGCGTTTTGCAATTGATGTTTTCTCTTACTTGTGGTATTCTGATATATACATGACCTTAGGAGAGTACGCAGACATGAGAATGAGAAAGAGAGCCAACCTCGACAAGCGCATGGAGCGCTGTGCCGGGTTATTGATCGAAGAGCCGGAAGCCCTGCGCGGCAGGTGGCTGGAGAGTTTCCCCGGCCATGAACGGCTGTATGTGGAGCTCGGCTGCGGCAAGGGCCGCTTCACCGCCGACACGGCCGAGACCATCCCCGAGACCCTGTACATCGCCGTGGAGAAGGTGCCGGACGCGATGATCCTCGCCATGGAGAAGATCGACCGGCGCGGCATTGAGAACGTGCGCTTCATCGACGCGGACGCAAAGCTCCTGGGCACCATGTTTGCTCCCGGCGAGTGTGAGCGCATCTACATCAACTTCTGCGACCCCTGGCCCAAGAGCCGGGACGCAAAGCTCCGCCTCACCTCCCCCGCCTTCCTGCGCATCTATGCCGACATGCTCAAAGCGGGCGGCGAGATCCACTTCAAAACCGACAACACCCCGCTCTTTGACTGGTCCATCACGCAGCTCGAGGCCGAGGGCTGGACGCTCTCGGAACTCACCCACGACCTGCACGAGCACGGTCCGGTCGGCGTCATGACCGACTATGAGGCGAAGTTTTACGAGCAGGGCATGAAAATCAACCGTCTGGTTGCGGCAAAGACGGCAGATACCAAAACCACCGCCGCGGGCGCGGTGCCGCGGCTGCGCAACGCCTCCCTCACCGACGCGCGCGGCTATGAGGAGAGCCAGGAGGCAAACCGGAGGAGCGAGCCATGAGATTTCTTTCCTGGAACGTAAACGGCCTGCGCGCCGTGCAGAAAAAAGGCTTTGAGGATATCTTCCTTTCTTTGGACGCGGACTTCTTCTGCATCCAGGAGACGAAGCTGCAGGAGGGCCAGATCGAGCTCAACTTCCCGGGCTATGAGAGCTACTGGTGCTACGCGGAGAAGAAGGGCTACTCCGGCACCGCGGTCTTCACAAAGCACACGCCGCTGTCCGTTTCCTATAATATTGGCGTGGAGGAGCACGGCCACGAGGGCCGCGCCGTCACGCTGGAGTATGAGAACTTTTACCTGGTCTGCGTCTACACTCCCAACGCCCAGGACGGGCTCAAGCGCATCGACTACCGCATGCGCTGGGAGGACGACTTTCGCGCGTACCTGTGCGGGCTGGATAAGCAAAAGCCGGTCATCGCCTGCGGCGACATGAACGTGGCGCATGAGGAGATCGACCTCAAGAACCCGAAGCAGAACGTGGGCAACGCGGGCTTTTCGGACGAGGAGCGCGGCAAGTTCACCGAGCTTCTGGCCGCTGGCTTTACCGACAGCTTCCGTTTCCTCTATCCAGACAAAACCGACGCCTACTCCTGGTGGAGCTACCGCATGCGCGCACGGGAGCGGAACGTCGGCTGGCGCATTGACTACTTTGTCATCTCCGACCGCCTGCGCGAGAAGGTCAAGGACGCCTACATCCTGCCGGAGATCATGGGCTCCGACCACTGCCCGGTGGGGCTGGACATCGCATGGTGAAGATAGGAAGCGTCGAACTCAAAGGAAATCTGACCCTCGGCCCCATGGCGGGGGTGACGGACTTTGCCTTTCGCGGTGTGTGTCATACCCTCGGCGCGGCCCTGACCACGACGGAGATGGTGTCGGCAAAAGCCCTTACGTATCACGACGAAAAGACGAAGGAGCTTTTGTACATCTCCCCGGACGAGCACCCCAGCGCCGCCCAGATCTTCGGCCACGAGCCGGAGGTCATGGCAGAGGCGGCAGTCATGGCGCTGGAGATCTCCGGCGCGGACATGCTGGACATCAACATGGGCTGCCCCGTGGGGAAGATCGTCAAGTCCGGCGACGGCTCGGCGCTCATGAAAACGCCGGAGCTTGCCGCAAGAATTGTCGAGAGCGTAAAGGCGGCGGTCAGGGTCCCGGTGACGGTGAAATTCCGCAAGGGCTGGGACAACGGCAGCGCAAATGCCGTGGAATTTGCAAGGCTCATGGAGGCATCCGGCGCGGACGCCGTGGCGGTACACGGGCGCACCCGGGCGCAGATGTACGCGGGCCGGGCCGACTGGGACATCATCCGCGAAGCGCGAAAGGCGGTGCATATCCCGGTGATCGCAAACGGCGATGTGTTCACTCCCGAGGACGCATCGCACATCCTGCGCTACACGGGCTGCGAGCTTGCGATGATCGGGCGCGGCAGCTTCGGAAACCCCTGGCTTTTTGCCCAGGGTCAGGCCGCGATCGACGGACGTGAGGTCCCGGAGCTTCCGCCGCTGAGCGCGCGCATCGAGCTTGCGGAAAACCAGATCGCGACGCTGGCAGAGCGTCTGGGCGAGCACCGGGCCTGCATGGAAGCGCGGCACCAGCTGCCCTGGTATCTGCACGGCATCCCCCATTCCTCCGTCTACCGGCAGGAGCTTACGCAAGTGAATACCCTGGAGGACATCCATAGGGTGTGCAAGGGGATTAAAAGAGATTTGAAATAACGTAAGACAGAGCACACACTTGGCTCCCCCTCTGGGGGAGCTGTCATGGCGCGTCTCCAGCAAGCGCCATGACTGAGAGGGTGTATTTCTGCGCACACCCCTCTCCGCCCCAGTGTGCGCACTGAGGCACCTCCCCCAAAGGGGGAGGCAAGTGAATGGCTGCAAATAGTTAGGTGGTGAGAGCTTGACAAGAGAACAGGAGGCGATGATCGTCCGCAGGGTTTTGCAGGGCGACGTCAATGCCTTTGAAAAACTGGTGACGGAGTATGAAAGGGCGGTGTACGCCATCGCCCAGCGCATGACCGGCAACGCCGAGGACGCCGCCGACATGACGCAGGAGACCTTCATCAAGGCCTACAACTCCCTCTCCTCCTTCCGCGGCGACAGCAAATTCTCCGTCTGGCTCTACCGCATCGCAAACAATGTCTGCCTGGACTTTCTGCGAAGCCGCAGCCGAAGGCCCACCGTCTCCCTCTCGACCGAGGACGACGACGGAGAGGAGACGCAGCTGGACATTGCCGACGAGAGCCAGTCCCCGGAGCTGCTGCTGGAGAGCGCGCTGACACGGGACGCGGTGCGCCGGGGGCTTGACTCCCTGCCGCCGGATTACAAACAGATCCTCCTGCTGCGGGAAATTCAGGGCCTGAGCTACGAGGAGATCGCCGCGGCGCTGGGCATTGAGAGCGGCACGGTAAAATCCCGGATCTTCCGGGCGAGGAAAAGATTGTGTACATTTTTGATCGAGGACGGGAACATTCCCGAATTTCGATCGTCAGGTAAAGTGAAAGGCGGTGAGAAGCAATGAATTCGTGCGCGTATTATCAGGAGCTTATAAGCTCTCTCGTTGACGGCGAGCTGAGCGACGAGGAAAACGAAGCCCTGATGCTGCACCTGAATACTTGCTCCCGCTGCAACGCGATGTATGCGGTCTTTCACGACCTGTCCGATATTCTCTCCGAGGAGCCCGAACCGCTGCCCGAGGGCCTGCACGAAAACATCATGGCGGGCATAAGGCGCAGCGAGCTCAAAAAGCGCAACCACCGCATGCGCAGGGTCGGCCTGCGCACGGCGATGACCGCCGCGGCCTGCGCGGTGCTGGTCCTCGCCGCCGCCGTCACCTTTGACCCCGGCAAGCGCGCCGACAGCGTCAGCATCCGCGCGGAGGAGGCTTCCCAGCTCCGCCCGTCCCCGTCTCCCGCAGCCGGGGCGCCCGCACCGGCCGATTACGCGCTCCCTGCCGCAACACCTGTGCCCGTACAGACCCCGGACCCCATGCCCGCCCGGACCCCCGCGCCCGCGCAGGCGCCGGTCCCCGTCTACGACACCGGCAGCGATGCGGCGGCATACACCCCCGTTCAGCCCGAGCCATACACCTACAACAGCTACGAAAATGACAATTACCAGCCCGCAGCGCCCCTGCCCGCCTGGACCCCCGCGCCGGCACAGCCCGAGGCTCCTGCCTGGACGCCTGCGCCCGCCGAAATCCAGACGCCCGCCCCGACAGTGACCGAGTCTTCCTTCCAGCTGCCCGAGGCCTTTCTTCCCCAGGCTGCCCCGGCAGCGCCCGAGACCCCTGTGCCCGCCGGCGGCACGTCTGTCCCGGAGGCTTCCGGAAGCGCCGTGCCCGAGCCGAACACATCCTCCGTGACGGCAGAGTCCGCGCAGCAGAGCACCGAAAACAGCTCCACGCTGGAGATGGATCTTGAGATACCGGAGGCTGCGGAGCAGGCATTGGAGAATGCCCCTGCGGAATTCTCCCTTTTCTCCAATATGATCAGCATGTTCGGCTCCGCGTCCGGCGACCAGGCCGTGTTTGACGCCGCGCCCGAGCAGCCCCAGCCTGCCGGTGACGAAGGCCCGGCCATTACGCTCAGCAGCATCCCCCTGGAGCCTGCCGAGCCGACGCCGAAGGCCCCTGTCGAGGAGAAGGTCGAAGTCTACGGCGATGAAGCGCGCGCAAAGCTTCTGGCCCTCATCGGCAGCAGCAGGGACGAATTGCCGCAGGAGGCGGAGCTGACGCGCCTGGTGCATGTGACCTTCCATCCCGAAGACGCCTACGGCAGCGCGGAAAAGATGGACATTGCCATCTACGGCGATTTCGTCTACTGCACCCTCTCCCCCGCGGAGGGCGGCGCCGTGACCTACCGCGCCGACTGCTCTCTCAGGGAGCTTGACAGCTTTCTGACTGCCTGCGCCGCGACCCCCGCCCCTTCCGCCGCGCCGACGCCGGACCCCTATGTGGCCCCGAGCCCGATTCCCACGGAGGCCCCCGCGGAGACACCAGACGCACAGTAGAGCCTTATACAGCGCACGTGTCCGTCTTTTCGGACGCATGCGCTGTTTTTTTTGGGCAAATTCTCCGCATAAGCGGGATTATTCGCTCCTTTTCTCACCGCGGCGCACTTGATATTTTTTCCACACTATGTTATACTTTTTTAAAAATTTATCATCACAGGGGTGTCAAAACAGTGAAGCGAGTCAAGGTGTCCAACAACGTGATCCGTCGTCTGCCGCGCTATCTGCGCAAGCTGGACGAACTGAGTGAAAGCGGCGTTGACAAAATATCCTCCCGCCAGTTGGGCGATCTGCTGGGGCTTACCTCCTCTCAGGTCCGGCAGGATTTCAACTGCTTCGGTGAATTCGGGCAGCAGGGCTACGGCTACAACGTTGCGGCACTCAGAGCGCAGATCGCAGGCATCATGGGCATGGAGCGCGGCTTTACCGCCATCCTCGTGGGCGTGGGCAACATCGGCCGCGCGCTGATGGAGAACTTCTGTTTTGCCGACTGGGGCGTCAGGCTCGCCGCCGCCTTCGACATCAAGCCCGCCCTCATCGGCACCGAGTATAACGGCGTGCACATCTACAGCATGGACGAGCTGGAGAGCTACCTCGCCGGGCACCATACGGACATCGCGGTGCTCACCGTGTCGAAGGCCGCCGCCATTCCCGTGACCGAACGCCTCACGAAAAGCGGCATCGACGCCATCTGGAACTTCACGAATGTGGAGCTGACGGAGCCGAGCAGCAGCACCATCGTGGAAAACGTCCACTTCTCCGACAGTCTCCTGTCGCTGAGCTACTATGTGGCCGAGCGCCGGGACGAGGCCGCGGCGAAGGCGGCCAGGGAAGAGAAATAACGCGAAACCGGACGGGCTGTCTCAAAACAGTTTGAGACAGCCCTTTTTTATGGGAGGCAGTACATGAACATCGACGGCATCATCTTCGATCTCGACGGCACACTCTGGGACTCCTGCCGCGTCGTGTCCGAGAGCTGGGGCGAGACCCTGCGGCGGCGCTACGGCATCGAACACGGCCCCACGGCGGAACAGGTCAAATCCATCATGGGCATGACGGCGGACGAGATCGCCGACACCCTCTTTACCGGCTGCGGGGAAGAGTTCCGGGAGATCTGCCTCGCCTGCATCCACGGAGAGAACGACTACATCGCCGACCACGGCGGGGATGTCTACCCCGGCGTGCCCGAAATGCTCGAGACGCTGTCAAAGCGCTTTCCGCTCTTCATCGTCTCCAACTGCCTCGACGGCTACATTGAATGCTTTCTCAAAAGCAGCGGCCTCGGCGCACACTTTCGGGACTGGGCCTGCGAAGGCTCGACAGGTCTGAAGAAGGCGGGGAACATTTCCCTCATCTCCGCCCGCCACGGTATCGCCGCCCCGGTCTACATCGGCGACACCGTCATGGACGAGCGCAGCGCCCGGGAGGCGGGCTGCTCCTTCATTCACGCCGCCTACGGCTTCGGCACGGCCGAACACCCGGACGCCGTCGCCGCCGCCCCGGTGCAGCTGCCCGCGCTGATCGCGCGGCTGGAGGGAGGCGAGAGCCATGCCTGATACCATCGCCGCCGTCGCGACCGGGGCCCAGGTGGCCGCCATCGGCATCCTGCGTCTGTCCGGACCTAAGTCCCATGAGATCGTAAACACGCTCTTTCGTCCCGCCTCCGGGAAAAAAATGCTGGACTACGAGGACCGCAGGCTCGTCTACGGCGGGCTCTATGACGCAGACGGGTCGCTTCTGGACCTGTGCATGTGTACTGTCAGCCACGCACCGGGGACCTATACCGGCGAGGACACCGCCGAGCTCCAGTGCCACGGCTCCCCCATCCTGCTGCAGACCGCCCTCGCCGAATGCTTTCGCCTCGGCGCGCGCCAGGCCCGGGCCGGGGAGTTTACCAAACGCGCCTTCTTAAACGGCCGCATGGACTTAAGCGCCGCCGAAGCGGTGGCGGACCTCATCGACGCCGAGAGCGCCGAGAGCGCAAAGAACGCCGCCGGGCAGCTGTCCGGGGCGATCACCCGCAAGACCGAGGCCGTCTATGAGCTTCTCACCGACATCAGCGCCCACTACCACGCGGTGCTGGACTACCCGGACGAGGATATCGAGGACTTCCGCCTGGAAAGCTACAAGGCCGATCTGCGCCGGGCGGAGCATAGTCTTGACACGCTGCTGGGAAGCTTTGAGCGCGGCAGGCTCATGACCGCGGGCATCCCCGCCGCCATTGTAGGCAGGCCCAACGCGGGCAAAAGCTCGCTGCTCAATGCCCTGCTGGGTTACGAGCGCGCCATCGTCACCGATGTGCCCGGCACCACCCGCGACACCATTGAGGAAAAGCTGCGCCTGGACTCGCTGCTGCTGCGCCTGACGGACACCGCCGGCATCCGCGACACCGCCGACACGGTGGAGCGCCTGGGCGTGGAGCGCAGCCGCCTTGCCATGGAGCGCGCCGAGCTTGTAATCGACGTGCTCGACGGCAGCGCCGCGCTCTCGGATGAGGACCTTGCCCTGCTGCGCGAGGCGGAGAAGCGCCCGCGCGCCGTGCTGGTGGTGAGCAAGTCCGACCTCGGCACGGTGGCGGAGCTTCCCGAGACGAGCCTGCCCGTCGTCGTCCTCTCCGCCCGCACCGGGGAGGGGCTCGACGAACTTGAGAAGGTGATCCGGGCACTCTTTCCGATGCCCGCGGTCCCCGCGGGGGAGATCCTCACCAACGCCCGCCAGGCGGAGGCGGTCTCCCGCGCACTGGAGAGTCTGCGCGCGGCGCTGTCCGCCATGGAGGAGGGGCGCACGCCCGACATCGTCCTCACCGAGAGTGAGGCCGCCATGGCGGCGCTGGGAGAGCTCAGCGGCCGGAGTGTGCGCGAGGATGTGACCGACCGCATCTTCCGGCGCTTCTGTGTCGGAAAATAATTGCCAGAGCCGCACCGAGCTGGTATAATAGATTTATACGGGAAAAACAAGGGGGGGCACTTACCATGGATCAGGAGAACAGAGAAAAGTTTCGGCTGAGCGCGCAGGAGCAGGAGGAGATCGGCGATATCCTCATGTCGGCGCGGGCCGTTTCGCATCAGATGATCGCCCAGGCGCAGGAGAAGATCGACGCGATGCTCCTCAAGGCGCAGGAGAGGGCCGCGCAGATCGAAGACGAGGCCGACAAAAAGGCCGCGGCAAAGCTGCGTGAAGCCGAGGAAAAGGTCGCGCAGGCTGCCGGCGAGGCAGAGGAAAAGGTCGCGCAGGCTACCGGCGAGGCAGAGGAAAAGGCCACCCGGATCGTCCGCGAGGCGAAGGCAGAGGCCGCCCGGATTACCGGCGAAGCCGCGGAAAAGGCGGCTGAGATCGCCCGCGGAGCCGAGGAAAAGCTGCGCGAGGCCGGGGAGAAGGCCGCAGAGACCCTCCGTGAGGCGAACGAAAAGGCGGATCAGACCACCCGTGAGGCGGAGGCAAAGGCGGATCAGATCATACGCGAGGCCGTAGAGAGAGCCTCGCAGATCGCCGACGACGCCACGGAGCAGGCCGCCGAAACAGCCGGGCAGTTCAGCCTCGGCGCGGACGGCAGCCCCGATGAGCTGCTGCAGGCGGCCCAGGAAAAGGCGTCCCGCATCGTAGAGGAGGCGGAGGCAGAGGCCTCTTTGATCCACAGCGGCGCCGACAAGCGGGCTGACAAGATCATCAGCGACGCTGAGCAGTACGCCGCCGAAATCAAGAGCGACGCCGAGGCAAAGGCCAACTGGATTCTGCACGGCGCCATGGAGGAGAAGGGGCTTACGGAGCTTCCCGCGTTTCCCGAGATGCCTCAAAAGCAGGCGGGCAAGGAGCCCGCGCAGGGCGGGGAGGCTTCCGCCGCCGAGCCCGAAGCCGCCGCAAACGAAGCGCCCGACGAGGCCCCGGCCGCGCAGGAGAGCACGTCTGCCGCCATGTCGGACGAGATGCAGGAATACGTCGTGCGCTGTGTGGGCGACTGCTTTGCCAAGCTCCGCCAGCGTCAGGAGGAATCCAACGAATTCCTCAACGAGCAGTGGCGCAACTTCCTCAGCGGCCTGGCCCTGCCTGAGCTGCCGAACCCCTCTCGCAAGAAGGAGACCGTGGGTCAGGAGATCAGCCGCAAGGAGATCCAGGACCGCGTCAGCGCCATCGCCAGGGAGCTCATGGATATCATCGGCGAAGGAACTTGACAAAGCATAAAATTCTGCTATACTGTGAAACACAATTGAACACCTTATCAAGAGTGGTGGAGGGAACGGCCCTGTGAAGCCCGGCAACCTGCGAACGCAAGGTGCCAAATCCGGCGGTGAGACGAAAGATGAGGCTTGAAAAAAGACTTGCGACGCACCCCGGAACCGGGGTGCGTTTTTCGGTTCAATTTGAAAGATAATACATGCGAAGGAGATATAGAGAATATGAGCCATTATCTGTTTACATCCGAGTCCGTAACTGAGGGGCATCCCGACAAGATCTGTGACCAGATCTCCGATGCGGTGCTGGACGCGATCCTCGAAAAGGACCCCATGGGCCGCGTGGCCTGCGAGACCACCGTCTCCACCGGCCTTGTGCACATCATGGGCGAGATCAGCACCGACTGCTATGTGGACATCGGCAAAATCGCCCGCGGCGTCATCCGCGACATCGGCTACGACCGGGCCAAGTACGGCTTTGACGCCCACACCTGCGGCGTTATCCTGAACATCGACGAGCAGTCCGGCGACATCGCCATGGGCGTGGACAAGGCGCTGGAGAACAAGAGCGGCGAGGTGGACGAGCTGCAAAACGGCGCGGGCGACCAGGGCATGATGTTCGGCTACGCCTGCGACGAGACCCCGGAGCTCATGCCGCTGCCCATCTCGCTCGCCCAGAAGCTTGCAAAGAAGCTCACCGACGTGCGCAAGAGCGGCGAACTTGACTATCTGCGCCCCGACGGCAAGACTCAGGTCACCGTGGAATACGACGAGGACCGCCGCCCTGTGCGTGTGGACACCATCGTCATCTCCACCCAGCACGCCCCGGAGGTGGAGCTTTCACAGATCCGCGCGGACATGATCGAAAAGGTCATCAAAACCACCGTCCCGGCGGCGCTTCTCGACGCGAACACCCGGTATTTCATCAACCCCACCGGCCGCTTTGTCATCGGCGGGCCGCAGGGCGACTCGGGCCTGACCGGCCGCAAGATCATCGTCGACACCTACGGCGGCAGCGCCCCCCACGGCGGCGGCGCCTTCTCCGGCAAGGACCCGACGAAGGTGGACCGCTCGGCAGCCTACGCCGCCCGCTGGGTGGCCAAGAACGTGGTGGCCGCCGGTCTTGCCCGCCGCTGCCAGGTGCAGCTTGCCTACGCCATCGGCGTTGCCTCCCCGGTGAGCGTACTGGTGGAGACCTTCGGCACCGGCACGGTTTCGGACGCGGTGCTCGGTGAGGCGGTGCAGAAGGTCTTCGACCTGCGCCCGAGCGCCATCATCCGCGACCTCGACCTGAGAAAGCCCATATACCGCCAGCTTGCGGCCTACGGCCACATGGGCCGTGAGGACCTGGGCGTAAAGTGGGAGCAGGCCGACCGTGTCGAAGCCCTCAAGGCTGCGTTGAAATAATATCCCCCCACGGGGGTTACGAAAGCGAAAACGGTGTGGTATACTGTCAGGTACTACGCAAAAGGAAGCACGCACCATGGAAAACGAACAGCAACTCTATTATCACGACCATGGCGACGGCCATGTCCACGCCCACGAGCTGGAGCCGGAGCATGCCCACAGCCACGAGCACACCCACTCCCACGAGGGGGCGCATACCCACCACCACGACCACACCCAAACCAAGGCGGTGGTCAACCGCCTGGCCCGCGCCATCGGGCATCTGGAGTCCGTCAAGCGCATGGTGGAGGACGGGCGCGACTGTACCGAGGTGCTGGTGCAGCTGGCGGCGGTGCGCTCGGCGCTCAACAGCACGGCAAAGATCATCCTCAAGGATCACATCGAGCACTGCATCGCCGGTGTAGACAGCGGCGACCACGCGCTGGAGGAGCTCAACGAGGCCATTGACAAGTTCATATAACGACAAACGACCCGCCTGACGTGTAAAACGCAGGCGGGTTGCTTTATGCTTTTACTGTTACTGCTCAGAAGACATTCCCTGCGGTTTGCGCCCCCCATTCTTTTCTTTTCGTCTTGCCGAAAAGAAAAGAACGCGCCGCGCCCGGTGTAAGAAAAGAAAAGGGCGCTATCAGGTGGTATACGGTCCTGAGCCTCGCCGACCGCGAAGGGCTTCGCTTACGCTCGCGCCGCTGCCTGGTAGTGAAGTGGTAACAGCTTGTCATTCTGAGCGAAGCGAAGAATCTTTTACTCACTCGTAAGTCAAGATAAAAGAATGCTTTCTGTATTAAATCCCTTTCCTGTACAGCAGGTACGAGTACACCATCGGGACCAGCACCATCACCACAAGCGGGATCACGAAGGCCGGGACACTCCAGCCGATGAAGCTCATGACAATGAAGAACACGCCGCCCAGTACCCACAGAAAGCCCGCAAGGCGGTGTGTGCGGTTCCAGTTTTCTTCGCTCGCCAGGGTCCAGGGCAGCTTGATGCCCATGGTGTAGCTCTGCTTGGTCTTGGGCAGATAATTGCCGATGAGGATGAACAGCACCCCCATGAACACCGGCAGCACCCGCTCGATGCGCACATCATAGCCCAGCGCCCGTCCCAGCGTAAGCCCCGAGCAGATCAGGGACAGCACCGGGATCGTCCAGATCGTGATGTTGACAAGAGCGCCGCTCATGTTCTCGTGTTTTGGGTCGGCCCTCAGCATGAACGGCAGCAGCAGATTCACCGCCAGCAGGATCGCGGGCAGGCCGAAGACCGCGAAGGCGCGGCTCGACCAGCCGTCGGGGTTGCCGTTGAGGTCAAAGTGCGTCGCGATCGTCTCGGGCAGTCGCTTGTAGACCAGTGCCCCGACGATGATCGGCAGCAGGCAGATCAGCGACGTGATAACGAGCGTTTTCTTATTCTTCATGCTCCTCCACTCCTTTCAGGCTTTGCAGCCAGAGCAGCACTTCCTCCAAAACGGAGGCGTTCAGACTGTAATAAATAAAGTTCTTCTCCCGGCTCTCGAACACGAGGCCGGCTTTTTTGAGCTGTGACAGATGGTAGGAAACCGTCGCACCCGTCATGTCGAAGCGCCCCGCGATGTCCCCGGCGGTCATGCGCCCGGACTTGAGCATATTCAGGATCTCCCGCCGCGCGGGATCGGACAGCGCCTTCATGGTCTCACTGAAGCCCACGGCTCCTCACCTCTATATTTAGATTTTTTTCTAAATAGATAGTAGCACAGCACGCATGGCTTGTCAACAGGTATTTAGAAATTTTTCTAAATATCCGAATCAGCTTTTCTCCGCCCCGGGTGCAAGAACAGGCTGTTGAAAAAGCGGCCGCGATATGGTAAGGTAAGGACAACAGATCATTCTGAGGAAGTGAGTCCTTCATGACCAGACGCCTGTGCCTTGTCTTTTCGGTGCTGCTGCTTGTCCTGCTGCTGGCAGGCTGCGCACGCGCGAAAGCGCCGGAGCCCATGCCGGTCCCCATGCCCGATCTGACCGCGGAGCCCACGCCCGAACCCACGCCTGAGCCGACGCCCGAACCCACGCCGGACACCGACGACGTGGACAAAATCGGTGCACTCATCGACGGCGGCAGCTATTACGAGGCCTTCCGGGCGCTTGTGAAACTGGAGGAGGAATATCGCGACAACGAATCTGCGCTCAAGCTCTGTGAGGCGCAGTTTGACCGGCTCGATCAGCTTCTCAGGGAGCAGGAGCCGGAGACCGGGACCGAGCTCTCCCGCACGTTCACGGTGCAGGGCGGGGGCGTGCTGGAGATCGACGCCTTCAGCGGCCCGGTGCTGGTGCGGGTGACGGACGAGTATGCCGCCCTCGAGGGCAATCCTGATCCCCCGTCGGTCACCTTTTACGTGCGCCAGGGCGAGACGGGCCGGACCAATCTGCCCGCCGGGACCTACCGGGTAGCCTACCAGGTGGGCTACCGCTGGTTCGGGGACGAGACCGGCTTCGGCGAATACTGCACGGTCGGGGAGCTTCCCGATCCGCTCGTCATCGACTTTTACATGCAGGGCCAGTGGGCAAGCTACAGCAATATCAAGATCACGCTCTGAGCGCCGCTGTCCGAACGTTTAAAAATCCTTGTTCCTTTGTTCATGACAGGGACACAAATTTCACGTATAGTAAGCAGCGTAAACCGAAAGCAGATCAATCCAGATTCAAGAAGGTTTTGAGAGCAATGTTCGATCCGGAAGACGAATTCAGAACGGTGAACGATAACCCGCAGGGCACGGATACCGACCGGGTCAACGGCGAATACCACTATAAAAGCGCGTATACCGACCGCATCTACTCCGACGCGCACTATGTCCGCGCCGATGAGAGCACCACGCCCCCGCGCTATTACACCCCGCCCGAGCGCCCCGTGCGCCAGAGCCGGACGGAAAAGAGCAGGAAGGGCGTAAGCCCCGGCGCACTGATCGCCTGCTGCCTTATCTGCGCCATTCTCGGCGGTCTGGGCGGCGCGGCCCTTGTGGGGCGCAGCATGGAGGGAAGACTCAGCGCCCTCTCCCAGAGCGTGGAGGAACTCGGCGAAAGCGTCCGCCAGCCCACAGTCATCAAGCAGAGCACCGGCGGCAGCGCCGGCAGTGTCTCTGCGACCGGGACCGCCTACAACGGCGCCATGAGCGCGGGCGACCTCTACGACATGGCCTGCGAGCAGGTGGTCGGCGTCACGACCGAAGTCACCTATATGAACTACTTCGGCATGCGCACTTCCGCCGCCGTCAGCGGCTCGGGCTTTATCATCACAGACGACGGCTATATTCTCACCAACTTCCACGTCATTGAGGATGCCTACAAGGCGGGACTCGATGTGAACGTGATGACACACGACGGCACCCGCTACCCGGCCCAGATCGTGGGCGTGGAGGCGGACAACGATGTGGCCGTGCTCAAGATCGACGCTAACGGCCTCAACGCCGCCACCCTCGGTAACAGCGACAGCCTGCGCGTGGGCGATACGATCTACGCCGTGGGCAACCCCCTCGGCGAGCTGGAGTTTTCCATGACCACCGGGCACGTCAGCGCCAAGGACCGCAGCATCTCCACCGACTCCAAGGGCACCGAGATCACTATGTTCCAGATCGACGCCGCCGTCAACTCCGGCAACTCCGGCGGCCCTGTGTACAACGCCCGGGGCGAGGTGGTCGGCATCGTGACCGCAAAATATAAAAGCTCCGGCGTGGAGGGCATCGGCTTTGCCATCCCCATCAGCGACGCCGTCAGCATCGCCCAGGACCTGCTGACCACCGGCTATGTCACCGGCAAGGCGCATCTGGGTGTGTCGGTCAACTCCAAGTATAACGAGATGTACGCCCAGTACTACGGCTGGCCCGTGGGCGCGTACATCGACAGCGTGGACGCCGGCAGCAGCGCCGAGCTTGCGGGCATTCAGGCGGGCGACATCATCACTGCCATCGGCGATGAGCCGGTCCGCAGCTATGACGATCTGCGCATCGCCATCAAGCACCACGCCGCAGGCGAGACGACGGATATCGCGCTCTACCGCGCTGATGAAAACCGCGTCGTGACCGTCACCTTTGACGAGGAACGGCCCGCCTGATGATTCATTTGCTACCTCTCTTTCTCCTATAAATCCTCTCTTTTCTCCCAAAACGAAGGCCCGTGCGGTTCGCCGCACGGGTCTTTGTTTTATACTATCCCCGGACAGATACCTGACAGTCCGTGACCGTCTGCACGGCGATCTCGGCGGCGGGCTGCTCATAGGGGCGGCGCGGGGCCTCCATCTGCCTTGCGCACTCCGCGCGAAGCTCCACGCCCGCGTAGGTGTGGATGCAGTTGTCGATGCAACTGTGGCAAAGCAAAAGCAGAGTGCCTGACCACTCTGCCTGCTTGTTGTTATTGAGAACATTTTGAAGAAACGTTATCTCTTGCTTGCAGGCTTATCATACTAAAAAGATGTTTCAGAGAACAGTCAAGTTTTGTTACCGAATTGTAAAACTTCGTATTTAATTTGCAAGCCATGTACAGATCTTCTCCACGTTCTCGTCCGAGTATTCGATCTCGGCGGAGAAAAGGCGCAGGGCATCCGGGCTGTGCGGCTCCAGAGCGCAGACCAGGCGCGCCGCGTGAAAGCAGAATTGCAGGCGTCTTGCCGCCTCCGTCTCCGATTCTGCCGACGCAAAGTGGCGGTAGACCAAATAGGCGGCGAGGCGGGCGTAACGCATCCGGCTCAGGCGCGGTTCCAGTTTGAGCGCTGGCTCGAGCTTTTTCAGCAGCGCCGTCCAGGCCTCGTCCATGCGCTCGAGCGTCAGGAAAAAAGCCGCCGTAGCCTCGCCGTCGAAGGCCGGCAGGCGCTGCCCCAGAAGACCGAGGGCGCTGTCCATGCGCGCGGTGAGGGAGCGGGTCTCATCGGCCAGGATGGCGAAGATTTTCTCCCGCAGCCTGAGAAGCGGCGCGGGCGTCTCGTCCCCCTCCCCGTCGGACTCGGTTATCAGGCGCAGCGGCCCTTTGCCTTCCGTCAGCAGGCGCGCGGCCTCCTCGCAGCAGAGGCCCAGGCCCATCTCCGTCCTGCCGGGGTAGTCGTTGAAAAAACGGGGATGCAGGGCGCAGATGTCGCAGAGGCTGTCTTCTCCGAGCTGAACGATCAGGCGGCACAGGCCGTCCGGGCACAGGAAGGGGCAGCGCTCGTCCGTACCGAGTCGAAAATGGGGGGACGGCTCAAGGGCGATCTGCCGCCGCAGCTCTTCGCCCAGCTCTCCGGGGATGCTTTGGTAATATTCCAGGCTGTCCTCGTCCACGTCGATCTCCCAGCCCACGCAGCAGCTGTGACGGCAGGCGGCGGCGAGGCAGTGAAAGTCATCGTAAAAATCAGGCCGCACATACAGCATGGCATCGGCCTCCTTCCCGTTTGGACAAGCATAACACAGCCTCCTCTGCTTTGCAACGCACAACCCGAAATTAGAGTTGACAAGACGCCCTTTTTCGCGGTATGCTCAGAACATGAAAGCCCCAGACTATAAAATAAGGAGAACAACATGGAAGCAAGAATCGAAAAGCTGCTCGCGCAGTTTCATACATTGTTCGGCGAGAAGGACGCCCGTATCTGGTCAGCCCCCGGCAGGACCGAGATTGGCGGCAACCACACCGACCACCAGCTGGGCAAGGTGGTGGCGGCCTCCGTGGACATGGACATGCTGGCGGCGGCGGCAGCCAACGGCACCAATACGGTCAACGTCAAGTCCGAGGGCTACGACATGATTTCCTTCTCCCTCGACACCCTCGCCCCCGTCAAGAGCGAGGAAGGCACCACCCGCTCCCTCATCCGCGGCATCTGCGCCGAGGCGGCCTCCCGCGGCTTCGCGGTCGGCGGCTTCGATGCCTGCATCACCTCCAATGTTCTGCAAGGCAGCGGCCTTTCCTCCTCGGCAGCCTTTGAGATCCTCATCGGCGCGGTGGTCAACGGCCTGTTCTGCGGCAGTTCTCTCACCGCCACCGATCTTGCCATCATGGGCCAGAAGGCCGAGAACGTCTTCTATGGCAAGCCCTGCGGCCTGATGGACGAGATGGCCTCGGCCTGGGGCGGCATCATTGCCATCGACTTTGCCGACCCCGCCGCGCCCGTGGTGACGCCGGTGGATTTTGACTTTGCCTCCGCGAAGCACAGCCTGTGCATGATCAACCTCCGCTCCGACCACGCGGATCTCTCCGACGAGTATGCCGCCATCCCCGGCGAGCTCAGAAAGATCAGCGCCCACTTCGGCAAGAAGGTCCTGCGCGAGGTGGACGAGGCGGCGTTTTACGCGGCACTTCCCGCCCTTCGTAAGGAGGCCGGCGACCGGGCCGTGCTGCGCGCTGTGCATATCTTCAACGAAAACCGGCGCGTGGACCGCATCGTCGAGGCCCTGCGCGCGGGCGACTTTGACCGCTTCCTCGCCGTCGTGCGCGAGTCCGGCCGCTCCTCCTGGGTGTATCTCCAGAACGTGGTGGTCTGCGGCAGCACGCAGGACCAGGCGGCAGCGGTGGCCCTCGCCCTGTGCGAGAAGGTATTGGGTGATCGCGGCGCCTTCCGCATCCACGGCGGCGGCTTCGGCGGCACGGTGCAGGCCTTCGTGCCGGACGATCTGCTCGATGCTTTCCGCGCGGAGATCGACGCGGTCTTCGGCCCCGGCAGCTGCCAGGTCATGCATATCCGCCCGGTGGGCTTTGCGGAAATCAAAGAGTTTTAATATTTTCCCATTGCAAAAAGGGAGGAGCCATGGGCTCCTCCCTTTTGTTGGTTCTGTTCGGTTGCTCAGGCTTCGCCGCGCTCGCGCAGGGCGTCCTTGCGGCTCAGGTCGATGCCGCGGGGGCCGATGTTCATGACCTTGACCCAGGTCATGTCACCGGGCTTGAGCACGTCTTCCACCTTCTCGGTGCGCTTGAACTCCAGATCCTTGATCTTGACGAGGCCGTCCTTGCCGGGGGCAAGCTCGACCCAGGCGCCGAAGTCGGAGCGGACATTGCTGACCTTGCCGTAGTACAGGGCGCCGATCTCGGGCTCGAAGCAGATGTCCTCGATGGTCTTGCGGGCGGCGCGGCAGGCCTCGATGTCGGAGGAGGCGATGAAGATGGTGCCGTCGTCGCTGATGTCGATCTTGCAGCCGGTGTCGGCGGTGATCTTCTGGATGACCTTGCCGCCGGAGCCGATGACCTCGCGGATCTTGTCGGGGTTGATCTTCATCTGGATCATCTTCGGGGCAGTCTTGGCAAGCTCCTTGCGGGGCTCGGAGATCGCCTTGAGCAGGATCTCGTCGAGGATCTGGAAGCGGGCCTCGCGGGTGATCTGGAAGGCCTCCTTGACGATCTCGTGCTTGAGGCCGTCGTTCTTGAGGTCCATCTGGATGGCGGTGATACCCTTCTTCGTGCCGGCCACCTTGAAGTCCATCTCGCCGTGGAAGTCCTCCACGCCCTGGATGTCGATAAAGGTGGTGAAGTCGTCGCCGTCCTGAATCAGGCCGCAGGAGATGCCGGCAACGGGGGCCTTGAGGGGAACGCCCGCGTCCATGAGCGCGAGGGTAGTGCCGCAGATGGAGCCCTGGGAGGTAGAGCCGTTGGAGGAGAGGACCTCGGAGACTACGCGGATGGCGTAGGGGAAGTCGTCCACATCGGGGATGACGGACTCGAGGGCCTTCTCGACCAGAGCGCCGTGGCCGTACTCGCGGCGGTTGGTGGAGCGGCTGGCACGGGCCTCGCCGGTGGAGTAGCTGGGCATGTTGTAGTGGTGCATGAAGCGCTTGGTGTCCTCTTCCCAGATGGTGTCGAGCTTCTGGGCGTCGGCCAGGGTGGAGAGGGTGGCAATCGAGAGCACCTGGGTCTGACCGCGAGTGAACAGGCCGGAGCCGTGCACCACGGGCAGCACGCCGACCTCGGCGGCCAGCGGGCGGATCTCGTTCATAGCGCGGCCGTCAACACGCTTGCCGGCCAGCAGCCACTTCTTGACGACCTTCTTCTGCAGCTTGTAGAGGATCTCGTCCATGTACTGCATCATGTCGGGGTGGTCCTCGCCGTACTTTTCCTCGACCATGGTGATCCAGTCGTTGACGCGGGCCTCGCGGACGTTCTTGTCGTCGGTGTCCATGCAGTACTCCATGGACTCGAATTCGTTGTTGACCAGCGTCTCGAAGAGCTCTTCGTCGAAGGAGGCGTGCTCGTACTCAAACTTGGGCTTGCCGATCTCCTTGACCATGGTGTCGATGAGATCGAGCACGGGCTGCAGGTGCTCATGCGCCTGGACGATGCCCTCATACATGACCTCGTCGGGGACCTGGTCGGCCTCGGACTCGATCATGACGATCTTCTTGTGGGTGGCGGCGATGGTGGTGGTCATGCGATTGGTCTTCTTCTGCTCGGCGGTGGGGTTGAAGAGATACTTCTCGCCGTCCCAGCCGAGGACGATGCCGGCGATGGGGCCGTTGAAGGGCACGTCGGAGATGGACACAGCGGCGGAGGCGCCGATCATGGCGGTGATCTCGGGGCTGCAGTCGCGGTCGACGCTCAGGACCTCGCAGGCGATGACCACGTCATTGCGCAGGTCGGTGGGGAAGAGGGGACGCATGGGGCGGTCGATGAGGCGGGAGGCCAGCACGGCGGGGAGGCTGGGCTTGCCCTCGCGGCGCATGAAGCTGCCGGGGATGCGGCCGACGGCGTAGAGCTTCTCGTTGAAGTCCACGGCGAGGGGGAAGTAGTCGATGCCGTCCTTGGGGCGGGCGGAGGCGGTGCAGGTGACGAGGACGGTGGTCTCGCCGTACCTGACGAGCACAGCCGCGTTGCACAGCTCCGCCATCTTGCCGACTTCCATCGACAGGGGGCGGCCTTCGTACATCATCTCAAACTTGCGGTAATTGGGAAATTCTTTGTGGGTGATGATCATGTGTATACTCCTTATTTTGATTTATCTTTTGCATCCCGACTCTCAGTACTTGAAAAAGGGTCCGGGACCCCTCAGTCACGGCGCTTGCGGGGGACGCGCCGTGCCAGCTCCCCTTTCAGGGGAGCCAAGCCGGGCGTTTTTTCAAATACCAAGCAAACGGGAGGCTTGTGCTACATTCTTGCCTCCCCCTTTGGGGGAGGTGCCCCAGTGCGTACACTGGGGCGGAGAGGGCAAACGTCGGACACCCTCTCAGTCACGGCCTCGCGGGAGATCGGCCGTGCCAGCTCCCCCATGGGGGGGGGAGCCAAGGGTAAATGAAAAGAGTCCGGGGACAGTATTCAATTGTCCCCGGACTTTAATACCTTCATACCCTTCAGAGAAGCGGAGCGCGCAAATTACTTGCGGATGCTCAGCTTTGCGATGATCGCGCGGTAACGCTCGATATCCTTCTTGGCAAGGTAGTCGAGCAGACGGCGGCGCTTGCCGACCATCTTGTACATGCCCAGACGGCTGTGGTCGTCGTTGGGATGATTCTTCAGGTGAGCGGTGAGCTCACGGATGCGCTGGGTCAGAATAGCGATCTGAACCTCGGGGGAGCCGGTGTCGCCCTCGTGGACGGCGTTCTCGGCGATGACCTGGGTCTTGACTTCCTTGGTAATCATGGTGTCGTTTTCCTTTCAAAATGATGTTACTATACCCAGCATCCGGGCCAGGGGGCGGAAAGGACGCCGCATCGGCGGCATGACCCCGAAGCGCAGACTGCGGGCGCGTACTTCGATATATTACCATCAAGGCGGGGAGTTGTCAACATAAAATGTGCGAAAAAACAGCGCAGGGTTTCCCCTGCGCTGTAAAGGAGTTATGCGATATTGCGGACTTAAATCAGTCCTTGTCTGCGTAGGTCCAGATCACGTCGCCGGTGGCAAGACGGATGACGTCCTTCACATTGGGCTTGAGCATCTGGGCGGTGGTGTAGTAGTACAGAGGCGCGACGGAGCCGGTAGCCATCAGCACGTTCTCGGCTTCGGCGGCGAGCTTTGCGCGCTCGGTGGGATCGGTCGCGGCCTTGACCTGATCGACGAGAGCGTCATAGGCGTCCGCCCAGGTCTGGTTGCCGTCGGGGCCCCAGTAGGCGCCGACACCGGCGTCCTTGGTCACGTCGCTGTTGCGGGTGTAATCGCCGATCTCGCGGCCGAGACGCGGGTAGTTGTTGCCGGAGGCGGAGATGAAGATCTCAAGGAAGTTGACAACGTCGTTGAAGTCGGCGATCCAGCCCATACGGGCGGCTTCCGCGTCGCCGGCCTTCAGCTTGGTCTGCAGGGTGGCCCAGGCCTCCTGGTTGACAACGCCGGTGATGCCGAACTGGTTCCAGGTCTCCTGGACGTACTGGATGATGAGGGCGTTGTTGCCGCTGTTGTTGAAGGCAAACTCGATGGAGGGGAAGTCGGTGAAGGTGATGTCGCCGCCCTCGATGCTGCCGGTGTAGGCATAGCCGAGGTCGATGAGGGTCTGAAGAGCCTCAACCTGGTCGACGGTGTAGTCGGGGTTGACGTCGGAGAACTCGTTGGTGCCGGTGTACCAGGTGTTGTAGCCCTCAGCCGCGCGGACGTTGGGGTTCAGGCCGTCGGACAGGCTGTCGGGGAAGAAGCCGGTGGCGGGGTTCTCGCCGCCCTTGGTGACGTAGGTGACGATCTCATAGCGGTTGATAAGCTCGCCGAGGGCGAAGCGGGCCTTGCTCTGCTCCTGGACACTCAGCTGCTTGCCGGCAGGGCTCATGTCCTTGTAGACGTTGAAGAGGATGTAGTAGGTGCCCTGCGTCGGCCAGAAGGCGAGCTCACCGGGATAAGTGGCATTCAGTCTGTCGAACTCGGAGGAGGAGATGGACTGGATGTAATCGACGGTGTTGTTCTCGTAGGCGGTCAGGATGGCGGTGTTGTCCTCGGAGAGATAGAAGTTGAGGCCGTCGAGCTTGACAGCGTCAGCGTTCCAGTAGTAGGGGTTCTTCTCAAAGGAGATGACGTCGTCGACCGCGTACTTGGTCATCTTGAAGGCGCCGAGGCCGATCGCGGTCTCAGGCTTGGTGGCCCAGATACCGTCATTGTCGGCGATGTCAACGCGCACGGGGTAGAAGGGGACGAAGGCGCACAGGTCGAGGAAATAGGCGCAGGGCTGGGGCAGGTGCACGACGAAGGTGCGGGCCGCGTCGTCGACGTCGATGGCGAGGGAGCCGTCGTCGTTGCGGGCGATGACGTCGTACAGGAAGCCGTAGTCAGCGCCGAGCTCGGCGGAGGCAGCGCGCTCCCAGGATTCCTTGATCTGGGTGGCGGTGCAGTCGGCGCCGTCGGACCACTTCAGGTTCTCGCGCAGAACGAAGGAGTAGGTCAGGCCGTCCTCGGAGATTTCCCAGGACTCGGCCAGCTCAGGAGCCATCACGGGCTCGCCCTTGTCGTCCAGCTGGAAGCCGGTGAGGCCGGCGAAGGCGGAACGGATGATGTTGGAGCCTGCGGATGCACTGTTGAGCGCGGGGTCCATGGACAGGGGCGTGCCGCCGCCGAGGAACATGTTGATAACCTTGGGCTCGGCCGCGAAGGCGGAGCAGGACAGGCTCAGCACCATAGCCAGGGCAAGCACGATTGCGAGTGTCTTTCTCATGGGTTTTCCTCCTTTTGGAATGTAAGTATTTATGTTCACGCCCGACGGGGCAGTAAACAACGATTAAGGCAATACCGCATAATGCGGCAAGAGCAGATTCCGAGAAAATTTGGGTTCTGATGATGGCACTTTTTCGCAGATGTACTCTGTGTACCTCCAGAAAAAGTGACGAAATCAGGGCGCAAATTTTCCGGAAGATGCCGCAGGCGTATTGTGCGGTGTTGCCTTAAATATTGTGGCAGGCCACGAAATGACCGGGGGCCGCCTCACGCAGCGCGGGGCAGGTCTCGCTGCACTGAGCCGTCGCCCGCGAGCAGCGGGTGCGGAAGGGGCAGCCGGAGGGCACCTTCAGTGGGCTCGGCACGTCGCCCTCGAGGACGATGCGCTTCTGCTGACGGCTGAGCTTCGGGTCGGGGATGGGCACCGCGCTCATCAGGGAGATCGTGTAGGGGTGCAGCGGATGGCGCGTGAGCTCATTGGCCCCGGCAAGCTCCATCATGTGGCCGAGGTACATGACCGCGATGCGGTTGGAGATGTGCTTTACCACGCTGATGTCGTGGGCGATGAAGAGATAGGTCAGCCCCAGCCGGGCCTGCAGGTCCTCCAGCATATTGATGACCTGGGCCTGGATAGACACGTCCAGCGCGGAGACCGGCTCGTCACAGACGATGAATTCCGGATTGGAGGCGAGGGCGCGGGCAATGCCGATACGCTGGCGCTGGCCGCCGGAGAACTCGTGGGCGTAGCGCGTAGCATGCTCGGTATTGAGGCCGACGATGCTCATCAGTTCCCGCACGCGCGCCTCGCGCTCATCCTTGTCCTTGCACAGGTGGTGCACGTCGATGGGCTCGGCCACGATGTCGGCCACCGTCATGCGCGGATTTAAGGACGAGTACGGGTCCTGGAAGACCATCTGGGCCCGGCGGCGAAACTCCCGCAGGGATTCCTTGCTTTCGATTTTCCTGCCGTCAAACCAGACCTCGCCGCCGGTGGGCTTGTAGAGCTGGAGCAGGGTGCGGCCCACGGTGGTCTTGCCGCAGCCGGACTCGCCCACAAGTCCCAGGGTCTCGCCGCGCTCGATGTCGAAGGACACGTCGTCCACGGCCTTGAGCATGGTGGTGTTGAAAAAGCCGGTGGAGACAGGAAAATACTCCTTGAGGTGGCGGACCTGGACAAGGTATTTGGGATTGGGGGTAAAGGTCTTGTCGCTCATGCCTCTTCGCCCTCCTCTTCTTCCGGGCGCTCGATATAGCAGGCGCCGTTTTTCACGTTCATCCAGCACGCGGCCAGGTGGTCGTGGCCGACCCAGTATTCCTTCGGCTTTTCCTGCAGGCAGATCTTCATGGCGTTGTCGCAGCGCGGCGCGAAGGGGCAGCCGGGCGGCATGTGCAGCAGGTCGATGGGCGTGCCGGTGATGGGCACAAGGCGGGTCTTTTTGTCGTCGCTCATGTCGGGGATGGAGCGCATGAGGCCCTTGGTGTACTCATGCATGGGGTGGTAGAACACGGCGTCGGTGGTGCCGCGCTCGCACACGCCGCCGGCGTACATGACGATCATCTCCTTGCAGACGGAGGCGATGACGCCCATGTCGTGGGTAATCATGATGATGGCCATGCCGAGCTCCTTCTGGAGCTCCAGCATCAGGTCCAGGATCTGGGCCTGGATGGTCACGTCGAGGGCGGTGGTGGGCTCGTCGGCGATGAGGATGTCCGGCTCACAGGCCAGGGCCATGGCGATCATGACGCGCTGGCGCATGCCGCCGGAGAGCTCGAACGGGTACTGTTTGAGGCGCTTGTCCGGCTCGTTGATGCCGACGAGGGACAGAAGCTCAACAGCCCTGGCCTCGGCCTCCTCTCCGCGCTTGTCTGTGTGGAGGGTGATGGCCTCGATGAGCTGGTTGCCGATGGTGAAGGTGGGATTCAGCGAGGTCATGGGGTCCTGGAAGATGATGCTGATTTTATTGCCGCGGATCTCGCGCATCTCCGCGTCGCTCTTGCCGACCAGCTCCTCGCCGTGGAGCTTGATGGAGCCGGAGACAATGCGGCCGGGGTTGGTGAGGATCTGCAGAATGGAATAAGCCGTGACGGATTTGCCCGAGCCGCTCTCCCCCACGATGCCGAGGACGCTGCCCTTTTCCAGGCGGAAGGTCAGGCCGTTGACGGCCTTGACCTCACCGGAGGGTGTGAAGAAGGAGGTATGCAGATCGGTGACTTCAAGCATGCTCATACGTTTCCCTCCTTACGAACGCAGCTTCGGGTCGAACGCATCGCGCAGGCCGTTGCCGAGCAGGTTGAAGGCCAGCACGATCAGGAAGATGGCCAACGCCGGGAACAGCAGCTGATACGGGTAGGAGCGCAGGCCCGTGCGGGCGTCGGACGCAAGCGAGCCCAGCGACGGCATCGGCACGGAAACGCCGAGGCCGAGGAAGCTCAGAAAGCTCTCGGTGAAGATGGCGCTCGGGATCTGCATGGCCGCGACGATGATGATGACGGAGATGCAGTTGGGGATCATGTGCTTGCGGATGATGCGCGCGGGGGAGGCGCCGATGGCCTTGGAGGCGAGGACATACTCCTGCTCCTTGATGGACAGGATCTGACCGCGCACCTGGCGGGCCATGGACACCCAGTACAGAAGGCCGAACACGATGAAGATGGACACCATGCCCGCGCCGAGGCGTGCGACCAGGCTGCTCTTGGAGGAGGCGACCCAGTCCTTGATGGCCACCGACAGCAAAATCACGATCAGAACATCCGGCAGCGAATAGATGATATCCACAATGCGCATCATGACCATGTCCACCATCCCGCCGAAGTAGCCGGAGATGGAGCCGTAAATGATGCCGATGACAATGACGATCAGCGCCGAGAAGATGCCGACCAGCAGCGAAATGCGCGTGCCGTAGATGACGCGGATGGCGTAGTCGCGGCCCAGGGCGTCGGTGCCCATGATGTGGGGGAAGACCTTCTGGCCGCGGTCAAGCTTGGCCTGCTCCTTGGCGCTGTACTGAAACGGCGCGAGGTTCTGGGCGGTGACATCCTGCTTGGTGTATGTATAGGGATAAAATTCCGGTACAATGAAGGCAATGAGCGCGATGAGGATGATAACGACGAGGGAGATCATGGCGATGTTGTTTTTGCGCAGGCGGCGCATGGCGTCCTTCATGAAGGAAACAGACTCGCGCATGGTGACCTGCTGGGCCTTTTCCTCGTCCCCGGCCTTTTCAAAGAGCTTGGGGTCGATCTGCAGGCTGATGGGATTTTTGAAGGTTTTTTTCTTTTCTGACATGTTATTTTCTCCTCTCCCTCAGCTCAGATCGATGCGCGGGTCGACCACCTTGTACAGGACATCGCCGATGAAGTTCATGAGGATGATCATGGTGGCGAGGAAGATGGTGACGCCCATGATCATCATGTAGTCCGTGCGCAGCATGCTGTTGGTGAAGAGCCTGCCGAGTCCCGGCACGGAGAAGATGTTTTCCACCACCATCGAGCCCGTGAGGATGTAAGCCATCATGGGCCCGGCGTAGGTGATAACGGGGGTGAGGGTGTTTTTCAGCGCGTGCTTGAAGATCACCTTGCTGTTTTTCACGCCCTTGGCCCGCGCCGTGCGGATGTAGTCCTGGCCCAGCACGTCCAGCATGGACGAGCGCTGGAGCCTTGTGGTGTAGGCCATGGGGTAGAGGCTCAGGGAGATGATGGGCAGGATGAGGCCGCCCGGCTGGTTGCCCATTGACGGCAGCCACCCCAGCTTCAGGGAGAACACCAGCAGCAGGATCGTCGCCATGACGAAGGAAGGCATGGACACCAGGGCCGTCGTGACCACCTGGATGATCTTGTCCAGCGTTTTGCCCCGCCGGAGGGCGGCGACAGAGCCGAGGAACACCCCCAGCACCAGGGCCAGGATACCGGCGGTAAAACCGATGCGCGCCGAATATTTAAAGCCGCCGAGTATAAGCTCGATCACGGTGTTGCCCACCCACCCGGTGGACAGGCCGAAGTCCCCGTGCAGGATATTTTTCAGGTAGTTGAAAAACTGCACCGTCACGGGCTTGTCAAAGCCGTACTTCGCCTCCAGCGCCGCGATGACGGCGTCGCTCTTCGCCTTTTCGGAGCTGAAGGGGCTGGCGGGTATGGCGTGCATGACAAAGAAGGTGATGGCAATGACAAGGAAAATCGTCAGCAGCGCCATCAGCAGTCTTTTGATCGTATAGGTGAGAAACTTTGCGTCCATAGGAGCCTCCTGCCGTGTGCGTCTGCGCTGTGGGAACGCCTCTCGGGCGCTGCATCAAAGCGCGGCTGAAAACGGATATTACGTATTATACAGGAATGATTTCAAAATTGCAATGATTTACTGTGTTAAATTAATTGGTTTTGCGGGGAACCTTTGGTTCCCCGCATGTAAGGGTATTGTTTTTTACGGCAACTCCGCACAATGCGGCAAGAGCAGATTCCGAGAAAATATGGGTTCTGATGATGACACTTTTTCGCAGATGTACTTTGTGTACCTCAAGAAAAAGTGACGAAATCAGGGCTCATATTTTCCGGAAGATGCCGCAGGCGTATTGTGCGGTGTTGCCTTATCGGTTGCGCATGACGGTCTTCATGCGCAGGCTGTGGTCAAGAATGCTCTTTCTCAGGCGCAGGTTCTTGGGCGTGACCTCGAGCAGCTCGTCGTCGGCCAGAAACTCCAGGCACTGCTCCAGGCTCATCTGACGGGCGGGCACCAGGCGCAGGGCCTCGTCGGAGCCGGAGGCGCGGGTGTTGGTCAGGTGCTTGGTGCGGCAGACGTTGACCGGAACATCGTCCTGCTTGGGGCAGACGCCCACCACCATGCCGGCGTACACCTTGGTGCCGGGGACGATGAACATGGCGCCGCGCTCCTGGGCGTTCCAGATGCCGTAGGCCACGGCCTCGCCGGTCTCCCAGGCGATCAGGGAGCCGGTGTTGCGGCGGGCGATGTCGCCCTTGTAGGGCTCGTACTTTTCAAAGACGGAGGCCATGATGCCCTCTCCCTTGGTGTCGGTGAGAAACTCGTTGCGGTAGCCGAAGAGGCCGCGGGACGGGACCAGGAACTCCAGCTTCATGCGGCTGCCCACGGGGGTCATCTCGAGGAAGGTACCCTTGCGCGCGCCGAGCTTTTCCATCACAGAGCCCATGGCGTCCTGGGGCACGTCGGCCACGACGCGTTCCACCGGCTCGCACAGCTGCCCGTCGATCTCCTGATACAGCACGCGCGGGGGGCTCACCTGGAACTCATAGCCCTCGCGGCGCATGGTCTCGATGAGGATGGAAAGGCTCATCTCGCCGCGGCCCGCGACATTGAAGCTGTCGGTGCTGTCGGGCACGTCGGTCACGCGCAGGGATACGTCCTTGAGGGTCTCGCGCATGAGGCGCTCGCGGATCTGGCGGGAGGTGACGAACTTGCCCTCGCGCCCGGCGAAGGGGCTGTCGTTGACGGAGAAGGTCATTTCCAGCGTCGGGGCGCTGATCTTGACGAAGGGCAGAGGTTCGGCAAAGCCCTTGGCGCAGATGGTGTCGCCGATGGTGACCTCGCCGATGCCGGACATCGCGATGATGTTGCCCGCGCCCGCCTCGGTGACGGGGACGCGGTTAAGGCCCTCAAACTGGTAGAGGCTGACCGCCTTGGCCTTGAGGGTCTGGGCATCGGGATCGTGGTAGTTGCAGACCTCGATCTCCTGGTTCTGCTTGATAACGCCGCGCTCGATGCGTCCGATGGCAATGCGGCCGACATACTCGTTATAGTCGATGGAGCTGACCAGCATCTGAAAGGGGGCGTCAAGGTTCATCTCCGGGGCGGGGATGTACTCGAGGATGGTCTCAAAGAGGGGCTTTAAGTCGGTGCCCTCCACCTCGGGGGAATAGCTCGCGGTGCCGTTGCGGCCGGAGCAGAAAAGCATCGGGGAGTCGAGCTGTTCGTCGGTGGCGTCCAGATCCATCAGCAGCTCCAGGATCTCGTCCACGACCTCGTGGATGCGCTGGTCGGGGCGGTCGATCTTGTTGAGCACGACAATGACCCGGTGGCCCAGCTCCAGCGCGCGGCTGAGGACAAAGCGGGTCTGGGGCATGGGGCCCTCCGCCGCGTCCACCAGCAGGATGACGCCGTTGACCATTTTCAGAATGCGCTCCACCTCGCCGCCGAAGTCGGCGTGGCCCGGGGTGTCGACGATATTGATCTTCGTGTCGCCGTACCAGACGGCGGTGTTCTTCGCCATGATGGTGATGCCGCGCTCGCGCTCGAGGTCATTGGAGTCCATGACGCGGTCCACGACCTCCTGGTTGTCGCGGTAGACGCCGGACTGCTTGAGCATCTCGTCGACCAGCGTGGTCTTGCCGTGGTCAACGTGGGCGATGATGGCGATGTTTCTGAGCTTATCCATAAAAGCAAAACTCCCTTGATTTGTACATTTCAACACGAAAAGAAAGTTTAACACCTGAGAAAGCGTTTTGCAAGATTTTTCTTTTCCTTCTATTACAAAAATGCCCGATTGGTGCGGTCGTCAAATCGCGCTTGTCTTTTCCGGCATCGGGGCATATAATTTCTTATATATCATCAACACGACAGGAAAAGCCCATGAAGCTCACGAAAACCGAAAAGTGCATATTCTTCCTGCTGCTCGCGCTCGGCATCTTTGTGCGGCTTTACCGCTTCGGCTCGGCCCCGCCGGGGCTCAACCAGGACGAGGCCTTCGCCGCCTATGACGCCTGGGCGCTGCTGCATTACGGCGCCGACAGCTCCCTGCACCGCTTCCCGGTCTATCTTACCGCCTGGGGCAGCGGCATGAACGCGCTGGAAAGCTATCTCATGATCCCCTTCCTTGCCCTCTTTGGCGTGAAAACCTGGGTCATCCGCCTGCCGCAGCTCCTTCTTGCGCTGTGCGCCCTGCCCGCCGCCTTTTCGGTGGGGCGGCGCCTCGACGGAAAGCGCGGGGGGCTTTGTGCCCTCGCGGTGCTCTCGCTCTGCCCGTGGCACATCCTGCTCTCCCGCTGGGCGCTGGAATCCAACATGGCGCCGAATCTGCTGCTTCTGGGCCTGTGCTTCTTTCTGAAAGGGAAAGAGGACGGGCGCTTTCTGCCGGTCTCGGCCCTGTGCTACGGTCTCGCCCTTTACGCCTACTCCGCGATCTGGCCCGTGATGCCGCTGCTGCTGGGGCTGATGCTGGTGTACCTGCGGCCGAAGGCGGACCGGTGGCTGCTCTGCTCCGGGGTGATCCTCGCGGTGCTGGCCCTGCCGCTGGTAGGCTTTCTCGCGGTCAACTACGGCCTTGTCGATGAATTTTCCGTCGGCCCCTTCTCGGTGCCGCGCCTGGTGCAGATGCGCTCCGGAGAGATTTCCCTTTCCCATGTGCCGGACAATCTCAAAACCATGCTGCGCATCCTGCTCACCCAGTCGGACGGGCTCAAGTGGAACAGCGCCGGGAGCTTCGGGCTATTCTATCCGGCGGCGCTGCCCTTCGGCCTGCTGGGGCTTGGTGCGCTTTTGTACCGCGGCTTTACCGCCCTGCGCGACCGCCGCTATGACCCGGCGGTGCTGCTGCTCGTCTGGCTCTTTACCGGTGCGGGGCTCACGGCGCTCATCTCGGTGAACATCAACCGCATGAACTTTCTCGTCATGCCCGCCGCCCTCTCCGTCGCCTTCGGCGCGGAGACCGCCCTGCGGCTGCTGGGACGTTACGCCCGCGTCGGCGCGGCGCTGCTGCTTGCGGGGCTGCTTACGTTCTTCGGCTTTTTCGCGCGGTACTATTTTACAGACTATGCCCCTTCCCTGAACGGGGAGTTCACCGCCGGCTGGGACGAGGCGCTGGACACGGCCCTCCGGCACGACGGCACAGTCTACGTCACCCGCGCGCTGCATTACCCGAAGCTGCTGCTCAAGTCGGAGACGAGCCCGCAGGCATTCAACGACACGGTGGAATACGAATACTACCCCGCCCAGTATCTCAGTCCCCGCCGCTTCGGGCGTTTCGTGTATGTCGACGACGCCGCGCCGCCCTTTGACATGGACGGCACGTATGTACTCTGGAACGGTGCCCCCGCGGAGAAATTCCTGAACGCGGGCTTCACGGTGGAGCGCATCGGCTGCTTCGATGTGGTGTATAAATGAAAACAGGAGTTGTGAAAAAAACCACTTGACATTGTAGGGGCCGACGCCCTCGGCGGCCCGTGCGGAACAACTCGAAAACGCGCAGAAATCCCCGGCGAAAAAC